>CAVWDB010000005.1:0-128881 GCA_963753655.1 uncultured Chloroflexia bacterium | reverse complement strand
AGTTTTGAAAACCGTTCAAAAGTATCGGCAATGATCTCCAGTTCACTTTTAGAGTAGCTGGAGATCAGTTCGTCTAGTGCCTGTCTCGCCGATTTAAACCATGAGGCAACCTTTTCGGAACTCGATTTTGTAGCAGCGATCAGAGTCCCACGGCGATCATCCGGATTGGGCCGGCGTTCGATTAAACCTGCCTTTTCGAGACGATCAAGCATGGCAGTCGTTGCACCCGAAGTAAGACCTGTATGCCTGACGAGTTCAGAAGGCGTGGCAATGCCTTTTTGGAATAACAGCCTGAGACATTCCATGTCGGTTGCGTTGAGTCCTGCCCATTCATTCATGGCTCTTTGGAACTGGGTCAGATTAACACCATAGTCTCTTACTGCCATCAGTGCCCGTTTCTTCAATTCTGTCTTTGTAGAGTTTGCCATAATTATGCCCTTGACATTACCTTCATTTTGAAGTATCTTTATTATATAACTAAATTGGTTTTGACGCAAGTCTTTAAAGCTACCCAAATCAGATAAGGAGATTTATATGAGCCCTAATAAGGAAACAAAAAAGACCGCCAGCAAATCCACGGGACTTACGGCAGAAGAAAAAGCCGCCTTGAAGGAAACCATCAAAGAGAGGAAGATGGCTGCGAACAAGGAAGAGGCGGAAAAAGCCGCGCTGGATGCGATCAAAGCGATGCCGGAACCGGATCGTTCCATGGCGAAGAGAATCCATGAGATCATCAAAGATAACGCACCAAGCCTCTCGGCGAAAACCTGGTATGGGATGCCCGCCTATGCCAACGAGGATGGCAAGGTCGTCTGCTTCTTCCAAACAGGGCAGAAGTTTGGCTCAAGATACGCGACGTTTGGTTTCCAGGATTCTGCGAATCTCGATGAAGGCGACATGTGGCCAACTGGCTTCGCATTGAAGAAGTTGACCCCTGCCGACGAGAAAAAGATCGTTGCTCTCGTGAAGAAAGCGGTCAGTTAGCAGAGAATGGCAACAATCCGTTTTGAAACTACGCCGCGTAAAGTCGGCGAATGGACCATCCTTAGGCTGCCCGAAAAAGCAAGCGCAAAGCTCCCATCGCGTGGGATGACATTGGTCGAGGGAACCGTTAATGGTTTCCATTCCAAGATCGTGCTTGAACCAGATGGCAAAGGAAGCCACTGGTTTAAGGTTGACTCTGAACTGCGTAAAGCCGCCGATATAGACGCAGGCGGTAAAGTAACGATAGCGATTGAGCCGTCTAAAGCGTGGCCGGAGCCTGAAGTGCCGACTGATTTGAAGTAAGGCGTTGGCATCCGACAAGCAGGCGAACGCCTTATGGATGGATATTACACCGATGGCACGCTGGGACTGGATCCGCTGGATACGCTCCACCAATAACCGGGAAACGCGCAGCCGGCGCGTCGAGGTGGCAATGTCGAAGCTCAAGGCTGGTGAACGAAGACCTTGTTGCTTCAATCGTAACGTATGCACTGAACCCGAGGTCTCGAAAAATGGAGTGCTCATCGAACCATCGCTAACAACGAAGTAAAGAAGTCCAGTGAGTTTTTAGAGAGAGAAAACGGTGAGATGAAAGAAGGTGAAGATATGTTAAGTTGTACCCCATTCCTTTTATTTGACGGGAATTGTGCGGAGGCGATGACGTTTTATCATCGGTGCCTGGGCGGAGAGTTGGTGCTTACAAAACTCGGAGATACTCCGATGAAAGCCCAGTTTCCAAAGGAAAAGCACAACAGGATTATCAACGCACATCTAACAAGTGGCGATATTGAAATATCCGCCACCGACTGGATGGCTTCTCCTGAATTTGATCCTATACAAGGTAATACCTACGCCATATTCGTGATCGGCAGCACATACGATGAGATAAAAACAGTTTTTGACAAGCTCAGGGATGGTGACAATAACGAAAGACTACAGGAATTACATGAGATGCCGTTTGGAATATACGGACAGTTTTATGATAGATACGGCGTCCAGTGGATTTTTAGGGGAGATAAGGAAGCGGTGAACTGAGAATGAAAACAAGTACGAATCCTTCCTCGAAAGGGAAGTCCGCCTCTCAACAGATCGATGACATAACCAAGGAGCCGGGTGACTGGCGGGGCAAAAAATTATCACAACTGCGTGCTCTGATCAAGAAAGCCGACCCTGGCGTGGTCGAAGAAGTGAAGTGGAAAAAGCCATCCAAACCCTCGGGAGTCCCCGTTTGGTCTCATGCTGGAATCATATGCGTAGCAGATACGCTCAAGAACGCCGTGCGGCTGACATTTCCCAAAGGCGCTCAGGTAAAGGATCCAAAGAAGCTTTTCAATACGCGTCTGGACAGCAAAATGGTCCGTGCCATCGACTTCCATGAAGACGATACTGTAAATGAGGCAGCGCTAAAGGCACTCATTCTCGATGCCGTAAGGTTGAACATGCCAAAATAAAGAGCTCGTTGTAAAAGGTGTATGATGGAAATTAATTCGGACAATTTTACCTTGACCGCATAGAGCAAATGTTCTAAAATTGTGTCAGCACTTTTCAACGGGTGGGTAAAAGCAACTCTGCTTTTACCCACCCGTTGCGTTAATGTTGAACACAAATACAGAGGAGAGAAATGCCGCAGGAATACATCGAAATTCACGGTGCACGCGAAAACAATTTGAAGAATGTTTCGTTACGAATCCCCAAGCGTAAAATTACGATTTTTACAGGTGTATCGGGTTCAGGAAAATCTTCGATCGTGTTTGATACGATCGCGACTGAATCTCAACGCCTGATGAATGAAAACTTCAGCATGTTCGTACGGAACTTCCTGCCGAAGTTTGCCCAGCCCGATGCGGACTCCATCGAGAACCTGAGCATGTCCATTGTGGTGGATCAGAAGCGGATGGGTGGCGGCTCTCACTCGACCGTTGGCACGATCACTGATATCAACACGATCCTGCGCATGATGTTTTCCCGCATCGGACAACCGTATGTAGGTCACACCAACGTATTCGGTTTCAACGACCCGCAGGGGATGTGCCCAAACTGCAACGGACTTGGGCGCAAGCTGGATGTGGACATGGATAAGTTCCTGGACAAATCCAAATCCCTGAACGAAGGTGCGATCTTGTTTCCAGAATACGCAGTTGATTCATGGGGCTGGAGTAATTTAATCAATACTGGTTTGTTTGACCCCGATAAGAAAATTTCCAAATACACGCAGAAGGAACTCAACGACCTTTTATATAGCGAACCCATCAAGGTCAAGACCAAGATTGGCGCAAAAGACTTCAACATGACTTATGAAGGCATCGTCAACCGATTTACCAACAAGTACATCAAGCAGGACCTAAAGACCAAATCTGAGCGGACTCAAAAGCAAATAGAACCTTTTATGACAATGGGTCCATGCCAGCTTTGTAAAGGGACACGTTTGAGCCAGGAAGTCTTGAAGTGCAAGATCAACGGATACAACATCGCCGACCTGACGGACATGGAAATCCCTGAATTGATCGAAGCGGTGAAAAAGATCAAAGAGCCTGCCGCCAAACCGATCGTCAAGGCGCTTCTCGAGCGTTTGGGGCACCTCGCTGATATTGGGTTGGAGTATCTCAGTCTAAGCCGTGAGACCGATACGTTATCAGGCGGGGAATCACAGCGTGTGAAAATAGTCAAACACTTGGGCAGCAGCTTGACCGACGTGATCTATATTTTCGATGAACCAAGCGTGGGGTTGCATCCGCGCGATGTGCATCGTATGAATGAGTTGTTACAGAAACTGCGTGATAAGGGCAATACGGTCATTGTTGTGGAGCATGATCCCGATGTGATCAAAGTGGCAGACCATGTCGTTGATGTGGGTCCGCATGCGGGTCCGCAGGGAGGCGAGATCGTCTACGAAGGCAGTTACGCAAATTTGCTAAAAGCAGACACGTTAACAGGTCAACACATGCAGCAAAGCGTTCCGCTTAAGAATGAGTTCCGCAAACCATCAGGCAAGTTGACGATAAAAAATGCGAAAGTGAATAACCTGCAAAACGTGAGCGTGGATATTCCGCCGGGTGTGCTGACGGTCATTACAGGTGTAGCTGGTTCTGGGAAAAGTTCGTTGATCAACGAAGTCTTTGTGCGGCAACACCCCGATTCGATTGTGATCGATCAATCGGCAGTGGGGGTTAACAGCCGCTCCAACCCTGCGACCTATACAGGCATCATGGATGATGTCCGCAAAGCGTTTGCAAGAGCGAACAAGGTCAACGCTTCGTTGTTCAGTTTCAACTCAAAGGGCGCGTGTGAAAACTGTCAGGGACTGGGTGTGGTTTACACCGACTTGTCATTTTTTGATAGTGTGAAATCACCCTGCGAAGTCTGCGGGGGTAAACGATTCAAGGACGAAGTACTGGAATATAAACTGAATGGGAAATCCATCTCAGATGTTTTGGCAATGAATGTGGGGCAAGCTTTGGAGTTTTTTGAGATCAAAGAAGTGACTCGTAAATTACAGGCGATGAATGATGTCGGTCTGGATTACTTGAGTTTGGGTCAGCCTCTGAGTACCTTATCTGGCGGTGAATGTCAGCGCATCAAACTTGCCAGTGAGTTGCACAAAAAGGGAAGCATTTATATCATGGACGAACCCACGACTGGCTTGCATATGTCCGATATTGGTCATCTTATGGAAGTGATCAACCGTCTCGTGGATACGGGCAACACGGTCATTGTTATCGAGCATAATCTACACATTATCAAAAATGCCGACTGGATCATTGATATGGGTCCCGAGGGCGGAAGTAAGGGTGGGCAAGTGATCTTCGAAGGCACACCCAAACAACTGTTAAGTGCGAAGCGTTCCATCACCAGTCAATACTTACAGGACTAAGGAGAAAATTATGGCAGACTTAACCCCATCCCAACAAATTGATAATTTCATCAAAGAACTCACAGATTGGCGCGGAAAGTGGATCACACAATTCCGTGCCTTGATTCTGAAAACCGCTCCCGAGGTCACTGAGGAATGGAAGTGGGGTGTTCCTGTATGGTCGTATAAAGGCAATGTGGTTGCCAGCGGAGTTTTCAAAGATCATGTCAAACTGAATTTTTTCAAAGGCGCTTCACTGAAAGACCCCAAACATCTTTTTAATTCAGGTCTGGATGCCAAGGCGACACGTGCCATTGACATTGGCGAAGGTGGTAAGATCGATCAAACTGCCTTGAAGGAACTTATCCGCGCCGCTGTGGAATTCAACAAAGTTGGTGGGAAGAAGAAATAATAGAGCAGGTATATGACGCAGTTTGAAAGGTGAAACAATGAGACAGAACATTCATGCCCTCCCCAAAACATCAGCGCCTGCGCAGCGTGCTTTGGAAAGCGCAGGAATTACCACGCTTGAGCAATTGACCAAGGTCACCGAAGCAGAACTTTTGCAGTTGCACGGTATGGGACAAAAGGCGCTTGGCATACTTCGTGAGTCGCTCAAGGCAAAGGGATTATCCTTCCGCGAATCAAAGAAATCATCTGGAGGCACAATGGACAAAGCGACCCGCACGCATTTGGATAATATCCGTTCGGAAGATGGGGAGTTGCAAAACAAGGCTTATTACTTCCTAATGGAGAAGACCGAAAAACCAGTCGATTGGGCGTATGAGGCGTGGGATGAATTGGTCGAAGGACTGACGCACAAAGATAACCACGTCCGTGCGATCTCATCGCAATTGCTTGCCAATCTTGCGAAGAGTGATCCAAAAGGCAGGATGCTCAAGGATTTTGACAAACTGCTTGATGTGACGAAGGATGAAAAGTTTGTCACCGCTCGGCATTGTTTGCAGTCCATTTGGAAGGTGGGGCTGGCGGCAAGAATGCACAGATCATGGTGGTGAAAGGCTTGGAGAAACGGTATCAGGAATGCGTTAAGGAAAAGAACGGAACTTTAATCCGCTTTGATATTATTCAGGACCTGCGTAATCTTTATGATGCCACCACATCCAGCGAAATCAAAGAGAAGGCGTTGGAGTTGATCGAGCTGGAAAAGGATGCGAAATACAAAAAGAAATATGCATCTGTTTGGAAAAAGGTGTAAGATTCAAGAGATTTATCCGTAAGTAGACAGGAACAACTTAATGATAGTTGACCTTGATACACAATCTTTAGAGTCACCTTTTGTCCAAGCGGTTTACCAGGCTCGCAGCGTAGGCGGTGGGTCGTTCATGTCCACTGCTGCGAGTAACTGGGAGATGGTCATCACAAAACAAAAAGGGAAGATCACTCTGAGCCTGCGTGGACCTGAAACAAAAGCCTCACCAGCACCCATTCCCGAAGATGCTGAATTTTTAGGGATCATTTTCAAGCATGGCACGTTCATGCCGCAGTTGCCTGGAACCAAACTTGTCGATAACGAGATCCATATACCCGAAACGGTAAAGAACTCCTTTCAACTTTTCGGTGATACCTGGGAATTTCCAAATTCTGAAAATGTGGATGTATTTGTCAGCCGATTGGTTCGCAACGACTTGCTCATACATGATCAAGTGGTGGGTGATGTGTTGCAGGGCAAAACACAGGATCTTTCATTGCGTTCTGTGCAGAGACGTTTTGTTCAGGTCACAGGTTTGACATATAAAACCATTCAACAGATCGAACGTGCCAGACAGGCGACCGCACTTTTGCAGAGCGGTGTTCCAATTTCAGAGACCACTTATCAAACAGGATATTTCGATCAGGCACATCTGACCAATTCCTTGAGGCGCTTTTATGGGCAAACACCAGCGCAGATCGTCCAGTCTGTGAACTCCGCTTGATGTCGTTTTTTTCCAAGACACGATCCTTCTTTGGGAATATGATGTGGTTATCACTTTATAAACAAAAGGAGATTAACCATGAGAAAAATTATTGTTCACGAGTTCATTACATTGGATGGCGTCATTCAGGCACCAGGCAGCCCCACTGAAGATACGGATGGCGGTTTTACCCACGGCGGCTGGACGCTTCCCTACTGGCACGATGACATCGGCGCCCATTTCAGTCAGATCTTTGCTGAGGCTGACACATTGTTGCTGGGACGAAAAACCTGGCAAGGCCATGGCGCTGCTTTTGAACCAGACCCTGCCAACGATCCGTTCAGTGGCTTGAAAAAGTATGTTGTTTCCACCACGTTGAAATCGGCAGATGCCTGGCGGGATTCAACTCTCATCAGCGGACATGTGATCGAGGAAATTCGCAAACTGAAGAACCAGCCTGGCAAAAATATTGTTATGGATGGAAGCAGTGTCCTGATGCACACACTGATAGAGAACGATCTAGTGGATGAATTCGCTCTGCATGTGTATCCGCTTGTGCTGGGAACTGGTAAATGCTTGTTCCCAGATGGGAAGAACCTCAAGCTTAAACTGATCGAATCGTCCGCTCTTCCAACAGGTGTTCTGTATCAGCGATATCAGCCTGCGTGATGAAATAAAACTGTCATCTTGAGCGATAGCGAAGGATCTCTGAGATAAACTTTGAGAACTCTTCGCTCCGCTTACATCGTCCCGATGTCTTTCGGGAGAGTGACATGAACAAGGAGTCTAAACATGTCTAAAGTCCGAATTCACAGTTTTAGCATTTCGATCGATGGCTATGGCGCTGGTCAGAATCAGAATATGGAAACCCCTCTCGGTATTGGCGGTGAAGAGCTCCACAATTGGATAGTCAAGACAGATTTTTTTCAAAAATTGTATGGGGATGGAGAAGGAACAAAAGAAATCGACAATGATTTTACAGAGCGCGGCTTTAGCAATATCGGCGCATGGATTCTTGGACGAAATATGTTTGGACCCATTCGTGGTAAGTGGGTGGATGACAGTTGGAAAGGATGGTGGGGAGAGAATCCACCATATCATTGTCCAGTATTTGTTTTAACACATTACCCCAGACCTAGTATTACCATGGACGGCGGAACTACTTTTCATTTTGTCACTGAAGGTATCCATGTTGCTTTGGAACACGCCCGCACTGCCGCCAATGGAAAAGACATTCGAATCGGAGGCGGAGTCAATGTGATTCGGCAATATCTTCAGGAAAAACTTGTTGACGAGATGCATATCCCGATTTCGCCAATCGTACTTGGGGCGGGCGAGCATCTTTATACAGGTATCAACCTGCTGGAACTGGGTTATAAACTTACAGAGCAGGTTAATACTCCTGATGCAATGCATTTGGTTTTCAAAAAGCACTAAAGTGATGATAGGAGACTACACATGAAAATCCACCTCGTTGACGGGACATACGAATTATTTCGCAGTCACTTTGGCGCACCGCCAAAGAAATCCCCAGATGGATTAGAGATCGGTGCCACGCTTGGACTCGTTCGCAGCATGATGTTGCTTCTCTCCGACCCCGAAGTGACTCATGTAGCGGTCGCTTTCGACCATGTGATTGAATCGTTTCGCAACAAGCTTTATTCTGGCTATAAAACAGGCGAAGGTGTGGATCCCTCTCCTCATGGCGCAATTCCCACTGGCTGAAAAGATGGTATCCGCTTTGGGACTGGTGGTCTGGTCCATGGTGAAGTTTGAAGCGGATGATGCGATTGCTACCGCAGTGGAACGTTTCAAGAAGGTCAAATCTGTGGAACAGGTTGTCATCTGTTCGGTGGACAAAGATTTGACTCAAATGGTGGACGGCAAGCGAGTCGTTTGCTGGGATCGCCGCAGGGAAATCCTTTTGGATGAAAAAGGTGTGGTCGAAAAGTTTGGCGTCAGCCCCGAGTCAATTCCCGATTATCTCGCCCTCGTCGGTGACTCAGCGGATGGCTACCCAGGGATTCAAGGTTGGGGAGCGAAATCCACGGCGACGGTGTTGGCGAAATACAAACACATCGAGTCCATTCCCAAAGACCCGAAGAAAATCCCGCTGGGTTTGGGACGTGCGACAACTTTGGTTGAGAATTTACAGGGGAATTACAAGGATGCTCTGCTGTTTAGGGAACTGTCCACACTCCGCAAGGACGTTCCATTGAAAGAGTTCTCTCAACGACCTGAAATGGCAGGGAGCCTATCCAGGCTTGAAGAAGTTGTGTGAAGAAGTGGGGGAGAGTCGAATCCCTGAACGGGTTACGAAGTGGAGATAGATTTAGGTGACAGTCACTTTTGAAGTGACTGTCACCTTATGCGTTAACGCTCGAAGAAGTTGTGTCACGAGCTGGGGGAGTAGATCTATTCGCGGATAAATCTGCGAGTTGCCGAAGTGGCGTAGGCTTCGGCAAAATTATAAGGTGCTGTCCCAAATGTTTTAATAAGCTTGATCACGCCATAATCAGCGAGATAATCCACCGCACAATTTACTCTTAACGGTGAGATATGCAACTCATCTGATAACTGCTGTCCAGTTACTTGGTTGCGTGATGCGATAGTAGCAGCTACTTGTTTAGTGTCATTTTCAGGCTGAAAAGCCTCACTTAAGTATTCTGAGAATGTGTAGTAAAAAGCATAAGTTAGTTCAAAAAAACCAAAATCAAATTCGCCAGTCCCCAGTTCCTTGTATACTTTAACCGGCCCTCGGACAGACATTTCATCGACAGCATCATTTATTTGCTGAGGTGTTAAGCCAAGTTCTGCTTGGAGGGATTTTCCTTCAAAATACTCAGGAGAAGATTCTGATAGACTTATGCTCCGCGCAATTGCAGCGCCAATGGTTGCTGTTTCTGACGAAAACCCATGTTTGCCTGCTATCATTTTTTTGATTCGTTCTGGTTCAGGGCGAATCAGCGGCTTATTACTTGACCTGTTGTAAGCCACATCTACTATTTCCCGAACAATATTTTCAACACCTTCTCTCAGATAAAGTCTCTTTAAAGCACGTAAAGAAACAGGGATTTCAGCTTCATCAACCACAACTGGAATTATTTTGGAAACTTGACGAATACGATTTATCATTGCTACATCCAACTCATTCTTGATCCAGGAAGAGTTTACGCTCGTAGGGGATAGTAAAACTGTGAATACTGTGCAATCTTTTAGTCCTTCTTCAAACACCTTTTGAATTAAAGAATCTCCCGCTTTTATTTCCCATGCATCGTACCAAGGGTTGATACCGTTTTTTGTAAGTTCGTTGGCAATTTCGTGAGCAACATTCCTATCCTCATGTGAATAGCTTATAAAGACTCTTGGGTATTGTGGGTTAGCAGACGTCATGGTTTTTGAACTCCAGCTATGTAATTCACCAAGTCATTGTAATTGATGAATAATGAGGTTGAGAGTTGTGATATCTGAACCTGATCATTAGATAAATCTCGTTTGTGAATTGGTGCAAGCCAGAGTGGTGAACACTGATATTGAGCTGAGTGAGAATTTATCCGTCGATCCACTTTTATTATTCCAAAACATCCAACTCCGCGGTTTGTTTCTCTAAGTACAGTAAGGATTTGCCCAACCTCCAAATCGTGAATGGAATTAATTGTTATCACTTCGTCTGATGGATCGTGATCTGGTCCAGCCGCAATTGCGAGAAGGCACACATCAACTATTGGCGCGTTGTGTGAACCAACAAACCAAGCATAACCTTGAGCGATTACAGAGATTGTAAGGAAGATGAGAAGACACGATACAAATATCAGAGAGACTATACCCCCTTTACTGAATACCACTTACATCATACACCCGCTCAACTACGTTTTAAAATGAACCATTTTGCTTAAGACATTAACTTGGAATATTATACGGAACCATTCTGTATTAAGCACTTACAAGTAGAATTATAGAACCACCTCACTAAAAAGGCAACAACCATTAATTTCCCCGCTTACTTGGCGTGTCAATCTAAGCGATAGCGAAGGGTCACTATGACAGTGTCAGGGATTCTTCGTTCCGCTCAGAATGACATTACATCGGATCAGTTACGCCCTCAACGCCTCATCCAAATCCCAGAGAATATCTTCGATATCTTCCAAGCCAATGGACAGACGAATGAAATCGGGGCTGACGCCTGCGGCGAGTTGTTCTTCGTCGGAAAGTTGGGAGTGGGTTGTGCTGGCGGGATGGATGGCGAGCGATTTGGCGTCGCCGAGGTTGGCGACGTGGCTGAAGAGTTGCAGGTTGTCAATGAAATTTTGCGCCTGCCACACGTCCGCCTTTGACGGCGAAGCCGACGACGGCGCCTGTCCCTTTGGGGAGGTATTTCTTTCCACGTTCGTAATCGGTGTGACTTGGCAGTCCCGCATACGCCACCCAATTGACCTTGGGATGTTTCTCTAAAAATTCGGCGACGGCTTGGGCGTTCTTGACGTGTGCATCCATGCGTAACGATAAAGTCTCAAGTCCTTGCAGGAAGAACCAGGAGGCGATGGGTTGTTGCGCTGGACCGAAGTCACGCAATATCCCTGCACGGGCTTTGGAGATGAATGCAAGGTGCCCGAAATCGTCAGCGTAGACAACGTCATGGTACGAAGGATCAGGCTCGGTGAAGTTGGGGAAGCGTCCGCTTTTTGTCCAGTTGAATTTGCCGTTGTCCACGATCACGCCGCCGATGGAGGTGCCGTGTCCGCCGATGAATTTTGTCGTGGAGTGAGTCACGATGTCTGCGCCCCATTCGAAGGGACGACAAAGATACGGCGATGCGAAGGTGTTGTCGATCATCAACGGGATGCCGTGTTCTTTGGCGATGGCGGCGACTTCTTCGAACGGGAAGATGTTGCCGAGCGGGTTGCTGATGGTTTCGCCGTAGATGATCTTGGTGTTGGGTTGGATGGCGCGGCGGAAGTTTTCGGGGTCGGTGGGGTCAACGAGTGTGACGGTGATGCCGATGCGTGGGAAGGTGTATTTGAATTGTGTGACGGTGCCGCCATAGAGTGTGGCGGTGGATACGATGTGGTCGCCCGCCTGACAGAGGGTGAGGATGGCGGTCATTTGTGCGGCGTGACCTGACGCAACTTCCAATGCGCCAACTCCTCCCTCGAGGCTTGCCATGCGCTGCTTCGAAGATGTTGGTGGTTGGGTTCGAGATGCGTGTGTAGATGTTGCCCGACTCTTGCAAGGCAAAGAGTCGCACAGCCCGCTCGGTGCTTTGCAGATCATATGCGGCGGTTTGATAGATGGGAACGGCTTTGCTCCCTGTGGCGGGGTCGGAGGTGATAGCCTTCGTGGAGTTGGCGGGTGGTGAAACCGAATTTGCGAGGAGTGGTCATGGCGGACGCTTTCTTTATAAGAGTATTCGGTGGTTGAGTAGCCCGAAGGGCGTACATTGCACGAGCACGAAGTGCCGGTGTCGAAACCAACAGTTACGCAAAATAATTTTTGTTACAAGATTATTTTGATAATTGGTGGTTTCGATACCGCACCTGCGGTGGGTGCAGGCGTACGCCGCTTCGGCGCTACTCAACCAACGTCCTTTTCAAAAATCACTGCGAGTGTGAACCTGTGGGGATTTGGTTCGGGTCGTAGGGCTGTGACTTGATAGACGTAATAATTCAGCCAGTTGACATACAACAAATTGGCATGTCCACGCCAGCGGACGTGGGGCGTTTTGGTCGGGTCGTCGTTGGGATAATAATTTTTCGGGACGTGGATGGGCAGTCCCTTGTTCACGTCGCGGTCGTATTCGGCTTTGAGTGTGAACGGATCATATTCCGAATGACCTGTGACGAAGATATGACGTCCATCTTTTGAGCCGAGGAGATACAGACCCGCTTCATCTGACTCAGCCAGAATCTGAATCTCGTTTACCTTTCCACATCTTCCCGACGGATCTCCGTGTGACGGGAGTGAGGGGCGAGGAAAATGTCGTCGAATCCACGAAGCAGTTTCTCGGTCGAGGAAAGGACGCGATGCTCGAAGACTCCGAACATCTTGCGCGGCAGGTCATATTTCGGAATCCCATAACGATGATAGAGCGCGGCTTGCGCTCCCCAACAAATATAGAAATTGGATTCGACGTTGTCCTCAGACCAGTCCATGATGCGTTTGAGTTCCTCCCAGTAATCCACTTCTTCAAAAGGCAGTTGCTCGACGGGCGCACCAGTGATGATGAGACCGTCGAACTTTTTGATCCTTGATCTCATCGAAGGTGGCGTAGTGCGTGAGCAGGTGCTCGGCATCGATGTTTTTGGATTCGTGTGTGGCGGTGTGAAGAAGCGTGATCTCCACCTGTAAAGCGGAGTTGCCAAGCAAACGCAGGAGTTGCGTTTCGGTGGCGATCTTGGTGGGCATGAGGTTGAGGATCGCCACACGCATGGGACGAATATCCTGCGTGGTGGCGCGTTCCTCTCCCATCACGAAAATATTTTCGTTTTCGAGAATTTCACGTGCGGGAAGTGTGGAAGGAATTTTTACGGGCATGATTTTTTCTATTTATCTATACTCGGTGGTCGAGTAGGCGGCGGAAGTTATAACCCTTTGCAAAGATTTTTGCTTCCGCCGCCATATCGAAGACCACCAGTAAGCATAAGTAATTCTCTTGTTACAGACTTATTTTGGCTTACTTGTTGGTTTCGATACGTTGCTTCGCACCTACTCAACCAACAGATTATCCTCTTATGAAAGCGCCTGCTCCAGATCCCACTTGATATCTTCGAAGTCTTCGATACCAATGCTCAAGCGGACAAAATCGGGGCTGACGCCAGCGGAGACCAAGTCTTCTTCACTTAACTGGCTGTGTGTGGTCGTGGCAGGGTGAATGGCGAGACTCTTCGCATCGCCGACGTTGGCGAGGTGGCTGAAGAGTTGCAGGCTTTCGATGAACTTCTTGCCAGCTTCCACGCCGCCTTTGACGCCGAAGCCCAGGATCGCTCCCGCACCTTTCGGGAAATACTTCTTGGCGCGTTCGTAATCGGGGTGACTCTTGAGTCCAGGATATTTGACCCAACTGACCTTCGGATGTCCCTCAAGGAACTCGGCAACGGCTTGCGCGTTCTGCACGTGACGATCCATGCGGATGCTCAATGTCTCGATGCCTTGAATGGTCTGCCAACTGTTGAAGGGCGCCTGGCAGGCTCCGATGTCACGCAGAATTTGCACACGTGCCTTGATCGCAAACGGAGGCAAGCCAACGCCTGTCAATGAGGAATACACCAAACCATGATACGAAGGATCGGGCGTGTTGAAGTTCTCGAACTTGCCGTTGCTCCAATCGTAATTACCGCCATCCACGATGATGCCGCCGATGGTAGTTCCATGTCCGCCGATGAACTTGGTGGTGGAGTGGGTGATGACGTGTGCGCCCCATTCAAAAGGACGGAAGAGATACGGCGTGGCGAAGGTGTTGTCGATCATCAAAACGAGTTGATGTTTCTTTGCGATCTCGGCAACTTCTTCATAAGGGAAACACGGCAATGTCGGGGTTGCCCAATGTTTCGCCATAAAGGATCTTTGTGTTCGGCTGGATCGCCGCTTCGAAATTCTTCGGGTCGCTTGGGTCAACGAAGGTCACGTCAATGCCAAGGTTGGGAAGTGTGTATTTGAACTGGTTGTATGTGCCGCCATACAAACGGGACGATGAAACGATATGGTCACCCGCTTTGCACAAGGTGAAGATCGCCTGTGCCTGTGCGGCATGACCCGAACTCGTGGCGAGCGCTGCAACGCCGCCTTCGAGATCGGCGATGCGTTGTTCGAGCACATCGGTGGTTGGGTTCATGATGCGTGTGTAAATATTTCCCAACTCTTTGAGCGCGAACAAATTGGCGGCGTGTTCCGTGTTCTTGAATTGATAACTCGTTGTCTGATACAACGGCACGGCTCGGCTCCCCGTGGTGGGGTCGGGCGCGTATCCCGCGTGTAACTGGCGGGTGGCAAAACCTAACTTACGATCTTTGATACTGGACATTTGAATTTACTCCTCTTGTATAAAGTTTATCCGCCCGTCAGAAGAGATAGAAATTTTTGCGCTTAAAAAAATTACCTCTTCTGAAAGTAAAAGAAGAGGCATACGTCTATACCGTCCTCTCATCTTCCAGTGTTTGAATGACAATTACTTGTCATCCTTCTGTCGGATTTGGCACCATAACTATTGTTTGGTTGCCGAGACTTCAAAGGGCCGATCCCTCAGTCTCTCTGGATAAGAGCGAATATTTAATTGGGCAGGTTATATCATAAAAGATTTTCGTTGACAAGCAATTCAGCATTGTAAATGGACGCGCCTGCCGCGCCGCGGATCGTGTTATGTGATAAGACCACAAACTTCAAATCTAAAATTGGATCGCGTCTCACTCTGCCGACTACGGTCGTCATGCCTTTTCCTGTCAACCGGTCGAGTCTTGGCTGAGGACGATCCGCTTCATCTCTGACCTCGATAGCTGGTCGCGGCGACGAAGGCAGTTCCCTCGCTGAGGGCGGAGCAACATAATCACGTAATGCCTGTATCGCAACTTCAGGCTCAACAGGGTTGCTCAATTGCACACTTGCACAAACAGTATGTCCGTCAATGACCGCAACTCGATTCGTGTGTGCGCTAAATGTTATATCCGCCAAGTCAATTTTATCGTTGTTGAATGTGCCTAACATTTTGCGCGGCTCCCACTCCACTTTTTCTTCCTCACCGCCATTACCAACATTGGGAATGACATTGTCCATAATATCGAGTGAAGAAACGCCAGGGTAGCCAGCACCCGAAAGCGCTTGCATGGAAACCATGAAAACCTTCTTCACACCGAACGCATTATCAAGCGCCTTCAACGCAATGGTCAAGCCCGTGCTCGTGCAATTTGGGTTCGTGACGATACATCCACTCCAGCCTTTGTTCTGGCGTTGTGTTTTGATAAGTTGGATATGATCTGCGTTGATCTCAGGAAGCAACAACGGTACATCCTCGCCACGGCGATACGACGACGCATTCGAGCAAACCGCCGCGCCAGCCTTTGCAAACTGTGGTTCGAGTTCGTTGGCAACTTCCGTGTGCAATGCAGAAAAAACGATCTTCGCCTGGACTGCTTCTGTTGTGGCTGGGATGATGACCATATCACGCGGCGTATTCCGGCATGGGAACATCCAGTACCCAACGCGCCGCTGGACAAATACTTCTGCCCCACGGAACGATCCGATGCAGCAAGTGCAACCACCTTGAACCAGGGATGATTATCCAACAACGAAATAAAGCGCTGACCGACAGAACCCGTTGCGCCGAGCACGGCTACAGGGATTTGGGATTGGGACATAATGATTTCTCCTAAAATATTTTCTCGTCATTGCGAGGTGGTGATCTTCCACCCGAAGCAATCCCCAGCATTATCTCGAAGATTGCTAATGACGGGTCGTGTTAATTGACAATCAATTCATGCAATGCCTTTACAGCATTTTCAGTATCCTTTGTTTCCACCACCATACTGATTGAAACATCGGATGAACCATGTGCAATCGCAAGCACGTTGATATCCCTCTCGCCAAGCTTGCTGAAAATTTGACCCGCAACTCCGGGCGTGTTGCGGGTGCCTGCACCGACAGCGGTGATAATGGCGACTTCGTCTGATGCCCACACACGGTCAATATCGCGTCTCGGAAAGCTCGGCGGCAAAATCCTTTTGAAGCGCGTCCAATACTTGATTTGCAGAGTTCGGACGGCACAGCAAAACAAATGGACTGTTCCGAAGAAGCCTGCGTAATGAGCGGGACGCTTGTGCCTGTGGAAGCCACAGCACCGAATGCGCGCGCCGCCACGCCTGGAACGCCCAACATGCCGCGCCCCTCGATGGTCACCAGCCTTTGTTTGCGGATGGCGGTTACTGCTTTGATGGTATGCGCCTTGCCGTTGGAATGTCCGTTTGCGGTCAGACGTGTGCCAGGATGGGATGGGATTGAACGTGTTGCAAATTCGGAGTCCGATGCCTGCTTCCACAACAGGACGGATGGTTTTCGGATGCAGGACCTTTGCTCCGTAATAAGCGAGTTCCGCAATTTCGCCGTAACTGATCTCAGGTAATGTCTTTGCTTCTGTCACAATACGCGGATCGGTTGTCATCACACCATCTACGTCTGTCCAAATCCAAACATCGTCGGCAGGGAGGACGGAGCCGATGATCGCGGCGGAGTAATCGCTTCCGCCGCGTCCCAATGTTGTGATCACGCCTTCGGGTGTTGCACCGATAAAACCTGTTGTGATGGGAACGATCCTTCATCCATCAATGGATTTAATATTTGCCTGGTTTTTTGGGTTGTCGTTTTGAAATCGGGGTGTGCATTCTGATAATGATCGTTCGTGACAATAAATTCGCTTGACTCAATTACCTTCGCCATGGTTCCTGCACTGTTAACGATTGCTGCCAATAAGCGGACGCTCATCCTCTCCCCGATGGAAGCAACCGCGTCCATCGCACGCGGACTGGCTTCACCCAACACCGCCATTGCTTTGCACAGATTTATAAACGAAAGGATCAACGTGTTGATCTCCGCTTTTGTCTGCTCGCAGAGTTTCTCGTCCTTGATGAGCGCATCTGCCGCGTCGAAGTGTCTCTGTCTCAGCGTGGATTCGGCGTCTGAAAGTAAATCAACCTTCCCTTGTGCAGCAAGCGAAGCAGAATCCAATAGAAGATTTGTCACACCCGCCATCGCAGAGGCGATCACGACCACGCGTGGATATTGATCCCGCGCGTCCTTTATGATCTGTGTTGCTTTCATCAACGCATCTGCTGAGCCAACAGATGTGCCTCCGAATTTCATCACGAGAGTTTTTGACATAAGCGCTCCTTAGACTTTCGAAGTCTATGTAAAATAAAACGCCCCACGTTTCCGTGAGGCGTTGTGTGTTTTGAGATAACCGATTCGGTTACTTCTGTCCATGCACAAACGCCTCACGGGGTGTACCGGAGGTAGTTGTGGTCATGGTCATACCGAAGCCGTGTTTGTTCATATTGGGCGGTATTCTACGCGATGGAAGGAAATGAGTCAAGGCATTTTGGTAAAGCGGTAACATCCGAAGTGAGGTAAAAATGGCCATCGTACGTTATACAGAGGAGTCCAAATGTTAAAATATCACATCGCCCAGATCAATATTGGACGGATACTTGCTCCCATTGGTGACCCGATCATGGCGGAGTTTGTCGCGCAACTGCCTCCGATTAACGCGCTTGCGGACAGGAGCCCTGGCTTCGTATGGCGGCTTCAAACCGAAGAGGGCGATGCAACCAGCGTAAAAATTTATGACGATGATTTTGTTATTATCAATATGTCCGTTTGGGAAAGTGTGGATACCCTGCGTGAGTACGTCTATAAGAGTGCACACAGCGGAGTCTTACGCGACCGCAAACGCTGGTTCGAGAAATTTGATGGTCCATATTATGCCTTGTGGTGGATTCACCTTGGGGATGTCCCAAGCCTAGAAGATGGTAAAGAAAGGCTTGAATACCTTCGAGAGCATGGAGATTCGCCTTATGCGTTTTCGTTCAAGAATGTGTTTTCAGCGCCGGAAGAGTGAAAAAACCAACATCTAAATCTTCGATTATTGTAATCATCTATGTCATTTTAATTGTGGCATGGTTTGTCTTATGGTTAACTATTGGGGATGCAAACTGGTTGCTTGTTCTTATCAACCGCGTAGTGCCATATTTGTTTGTTCCTGTGCCTTTGTTTCTGGTTTGGGGAATTCTCTCTCGCCGATCGAGGTTAACTGTTGTTTTGCTTATTCCATGTTTGGTTTTTGTATGGATATATCATTCGTACCTATTTCCAGGTGCTTCACGATCCAACCATGATGGCTTGCCTTTAACGGTGATGACATATAACGTCCTGTTCAGTAATCAGGACTACGATAGCGTTTCGAACGTCATTTTGACTTACCAGCCAGACTTGGTTGCTTTGCAGGAAGTCAAAGTTGAAATGATGGATGCGTTGAAGGACCGTTTAGCAAGCGATTATCCCTATTTTCTGATGGGCACAGAAAATACCTTTGGCACGACGGCAGTTTTTAGCAAATATCCATTTGCCGATTCTCATGTTTTAGATTTGCAAGCGGACAGACCAGCGACGATTGTAAAAACGAACATCGGTGAACATAACGTGACCTTCGTCGCTATTCATTTGTTGGCTTACGGGTTGCAATGGGTGGATGTTAAGAATATTCCCGAAGCAGTTGCCCAGAGAACATCTGACCAGAATTGACAAGTGACAATCCTCTTGAATGCACTTGCAAAAGAAGATGGAATTGTCATTATTGGCTGTGATTGCAACAGCCATGAAACATCGAGTTCCTATCGGATTTTGGACGCATCCATGAATAGCGCGTCTCAAGAGATGGGGTGGATGCTGGGTAAAACCAACTTGGTGAACGTCAGGCAGGATACCGATTTACAACATATTGACTTCATCTGGTATCGTGAGCCGCTGGTACCTACTGGTGTTTACAAGATATTGGATAGTGGTGGCTCGGATCATTTGCCTGTGTTGGCTAATTTTGATATGCAATAAATTAAGGAACGCCTTGACGTTCCCAACCTCACCTGATAAACTCCTGCCATCGAAATCAAATTCTCTCTTGAAAGGAGGCGCTTACAAATGAAAGCCATCGTAATGACCACCCAAATTGTTTTGAGCGCGCCTCCCAAAGGTGAACTGTAATCACGGATTGATCCGTTTTGATTGACTTACCACCGCAGGCGCGTCTCGCCCTGCGGTTTTTCTTTAAAAGTTATGTCGTTCTGCGCGGCGGAGGATGTCCCTCATCATGAGGAGAGCCTCTCGCTCAGAGTGACAAATGGTAAGGTAATAAACATATGAGTACTGACGAGTACATCAATCTTTTTGATGATCTAGACGATAATGAACAAACTGACAATTTTCTGAACAAAGGACAGCGCCGCAAGCGCTTCCCTGAGAGGCATTTCAAGGTTGTCCGTGCACGGAGCGCAGAATTTCTCAAGGGGCAGGATGACTCGAGCAGGGGTTTCAACTTTACGTATAAAGCCGCACGCTTTGAGGAAGGCTGGCTCTTGGAATTGCTGGGTGACTTTTATGAACACAAGTGGATTACGGATGTCCTGCAGAAAGTGAAGGGCGGCAAAGAAGCATCTGTATATCTGTGTCAGTCTCCAGATGAGTTTGATGCGGAACTTGTCGCCGCGAAAGTATACCGTCCGCGTATGCTGCGTAATCTCAAGAACGATCAGCAATATCGTACCGGTCGGGCTGATCTCGATGCAAGTGGCAATGTCATCGTGAATGACGGCGATTTGCATGCCATGCAGAAACGCACAAATTATGGCGAAGGACTTCGCCATCAATCATGGATCGCCTACGAATTCCAAACGCTGGAAATGTTGCACACTGCCGGTGCCGATGTCCCCAAGCCATACGCGATGGAGAAGAATGCCATTTTGATGGGATACGTGGGAGATTCGGACAGCGCCGCGCCGACCCTTAACTCGGTGACCCTCGACCCCGATGAGGCGCGCCCACTCTTTGAGCGCGTCATTCGTAACGTTGACCTGCTGCTGTCCAACGGGCGCATTCACGGCGACTTATCCGCGTACAACATCCTTTACTGGGACGGCGATATCACATTGATAGATTTTCCGCAGGTTGTCCCGCCCGAAGCGAATCCGTCTGCATGGAATATCTTTTTGCGGGATGTGACGCGTGTCTGTCAATATTTCCATTCGCAGGGAGTTAAAACGAACGCCCGCAAACTCGCAACTGAATTGTGGACAGCGCATGGGCACAAGGTTGTCAAGGAAGCCGACCCGCTCTACCTGGATGCAGAAGATAAGAATGACCGATGTTTATGGGAAAAGCAAAAAGTTGGTCGGTAAGCGAAATGCCCGGCGGATCCGATCCGTCGGGCATTGTTTTTATGGGCTTGGTATACTGGGAGTTAAGCGTACCTGCAAGGAGAATGGTTATGGCAAACCCTCTTGTTCAAATAAGTGATTTGCTGGATAAAGTTGCCGATATATTTGTATCCCAAGCCTTTTCAGAGAACTACGCCGCTCCCGTCCTGTATCTGCTGCATGAACTTGAAATCCGCGCAATCGTGGGCGGATCATTCTCTACGAGTGACTATGATAACTCTCTGGAAAATATCAGGGACGCCATTGAAGAACGATTGCAGCAAGGTCGATGGAGTTAGTCGAAGATGAAGATGCGACGCGGCTGCGTTCCATGCTAGCTGGCGGGGAATATACCTTGATGCCATGGCCAGATTTTCACGCAGATATGGCGTTCAAGATCATCTGCAATTAAACCTGGCCCCACAGCCCATATCCCTCATTTCTTCTTTTCTCGCGCCGCTCATGTTGTTCGTGGATTTGTTCAACATGCGCCGCTTTTTCCTCGATCGCAGCTTCCAGCCACAAATGACCCTTTTCTGACGTCCCGTGACTTCCGGCTCCGTACGACCCGGTAGTTGTATCATCATCCCAGGGCGGATTCGCCACGAGGGAGCCTCCCTCGATCCAATCCATATAGTAATCCGGTGTGGATACAAAATCCATTTCGTCAACGACGCGTTCCATGTGACAGAGGTCGGGACGCAGGTGCAGCATGTAGGAAGTTTCCAATTCGCCTGCATGGCCCATACCACCGATTGGTGAGGTGCGATATTTTTTTAGCGCCTCTGCTCCAATGCTCCCTGATGTATGCAGCCATGCGGTCGCGCAAAATATCCTGCGGTGACGTTCGCCTGCGTATTTTACGATGTTCACTAAAAACGATGAATTCCCCCCGTGTCCGCTCATAAAATAAAAGCGATCAAAGCCGCGTTGTACAAGTACATCGATGACAGTTAACCAGAAATCCTCGAAGGCGCGTCCACCTGCGTTCATGGTCGCTGCAAAAGATGACCGATGTGTGCTAACCCCATACGGCATGACTGGTAAAGTTGATGTGCGTGTAGGCATTAAAGCAACAGTGCCTTTTGCTATGGCTTCTATAATGATCGTATCGACCGAGAGGGGCAGGTGGTAGCCATGTTGTTCGGTATGTCCAATTGGAATCAAGATCACTTTTCCGCGCTCTGAGACTGATGGAATAAACGGTATGCCATGTTTTTGCGTGGCATGTGGAAGTGTGAGGAAGGACGCGGTATCTATTGTATAAAACGATTGTGGATTAAGTCCCTGGGGTGTTAGACAATATACGCGCGAGAATCCATCGTCGCGTAAGCTATCAAGTAAATTTGAGATATATTGAAAGAAGATTGGCTCGGGGATCTCGAGTCCACTGCCGCGCCAGCCAAATGGAAAGGCTGGCAAGAGTCCGATTTGGGGTGGCTGACTTAATTGGTCAGCAAGCAGGTTGTTATCGTAGTTTGAACCGAGCGGTAGTACAAGGGGTGTGTCACGCGGCAATTCAGAAACCCCATCCCATGTCATTTCTTCGTATCGAAAGAGTGTTGTCATAGTTATATCCTTTTGCTTAAATTATTGAACTTCGTATAGGCAATAAATCACACTATCTTTATACATTCGTAATTTAACCATAAATAAACACAACAAACTGACATCCATATTTGAGAAGCCACTCAAGAACCGATTTAACATATTTCCTTTCCCCATTCCTGAAATTAAAGTAAAATGACTGTGAATGTACGGAACTGAATTGATCAGTAAGTACGAGACCAACCTTATATCAACAGGGGAGCGTACTGTATCGCGGCTGTGAATGCCGCTGATACAGTTTTTGTTAAACGGCGTAAGCCGACGTTCACGATCATGGATCGGAGGAGAATGATGAAAGCTAGATACACGTTCGTTTTTGTCCTGACCATTCTTGCACTGGTGCTTTCTTCCTGTGCGGGGGTAGGTCCATCACAGCCTGTTACGATGCGAGTCGGGTGGGCGGGTAGTCCAGATACTTTGAATCCAGGAGCGGCCGTGTTGGCTGAATCGTATACCCTTTTTGGTTTGGTATTTGATACGATGTACCAACTCCAATTGGATGGCTCGTTCAAATTAAGCCTTGCTGAAAGCGTCAACGTTTCTGACGATGGGCTGGTATATACCTACAAAATTCGTGACGGTGTCAAGTTCCACGACGGAGAGCCTCTTACGGCAGAAGACGTGGCGTTTACCTATCACCTCTATCAGGATACCGAAGGCTATCCGTGGATGGGTGATTACACCTACTATTTCGATAGCATCGAAGCGACCGATAATAACGAAGTGGTCATCACTCTTTCTGAAGCGATCCCGAATATCGATGCCCAGTTGGTCTTCCTGTATGTTTTGCCGAAACATATCTGGGAAAATGAAGATGCAGTTGAATTTGAGAATACCGCCATGATCGGAAGCGGTGCCTTTAAGATGGTTGAGTACAAACAAAATGAATTTGCCCATCTTGCCAAGAACCCGGATTATTTCGGTGATGTGCCCAAGATCGATGAGTTGATCTTCCAGACATTCGAAAATCAAGATGCACTTGTTCAGGCGATCAAGACAGGACAAGTGGATATGATCACTGAAATGCCGAACACCGCTGTAGCAACTTTGAAGGATGATCCAAATGTAGAAGTAGTGACAGGCGCTCCATTTTCTCCGGGGGTTACGGATATTATTATCGATCAGGTGACGCCGGAAAACTGCCCGCCAGAGGATGGCGTATGCTCAGGTCACCCTGCCTTGCTGGACCGAAACGTTCGCCTGGCACTGGCATATGCGACAGACAAAAAGAAAATTATCGATGTGGTTTTGCTTGGACTGGGAACGCCTGGAACGGGGCTTCTTCCTGATGGCTTGGGACTTTGGTACAACACCGATATCAAGGATTATGAATATGATGTGACACAGGCGAATCAAATTCTGGACGATGCCGGATATTTGGATGCCGACGGCGATGGTACTCGCGACATGCCAGATGGCTCTCAATCTTTGACCTTCCGCATTAACTGGCCCAGCGACAGTATTGACGACCCGCGCCTCGCTGAATTGCTCAGTGAAATGTGGGGACAGATCGGTGTCAAGTTGGAGGCGCAGGCAATGGACCCGGATGCTCTGACATCCGTCTGCTGCCCGGCATTCGATTTTGACATCATTCTTTGGGGCTGGGGATCGGACCCGGATCCGAACCTGCTTTTGAGCGTAATGACAACCGATGAGATCTCTACAGGAAGCAGTGAAACCGGTTATTCGAACCCGGAGTATGATGCGCTTTACGTACAACAAGTCTTCCGAGCTGGACCTGAACAAGCGAAAAGAACTTGTCTGGCAGATGCAGCAGATCATGCACGACGATGTGATCTACATCATTCCCTACTACGCACAGAACGTTCAGGCGTATCGTAAGGATCGTTTCACCGGCTTTGTTTTGGATAAACCAAAGGTTGAGCTATCTGATATTACATCGCTCTCATATGTAGAGCCTGTAAAATAATCCAACCCATAATACAGGAGGGCGGTGATGTACCTACCGCCCTCTCTGCTTATAAGGAGCGACCCTTGAGTCGTTATCGCTATTTGCTCAGGAAAGTCGGTTGGTCGGCTTTCACTATTTTTTTTGTCCTTATCCTTAATTTTTTCCTCTTCCGTGTTCTTCCGGGTGATCCGGCGCGTGCAGGTGTTAAAGATCCTCGCATGAAAAAAGAGGCAGTCGAAGCCATCCGCGTGCGTTTTGGTTTGGACAAGCCGGTCATCAACTGTTTCAATTCCATCAATCCAATGGAACTTGGCGATTGCGCGATCAACCCATTCGATACACAATTCTTTATTTATTTGCGCAATCTGACTCAAGGGGAATTGGGGATCAGCTTTCACCAGAACCGTCCTGTGACCGATATTCTTTCAGAGCGGTTATGGAACACCATTCTGTTGATCGGCGCCGGACAAATCTTTTCCATTATTATAGGAATATTCTTTGGCACGGTCGCGGCATGGAAGGCTCGCACCTCCATCGATTATGGAGCGTTAATCACCAGTCTTGTCGCGTGGAGTTTGCCAACCTTCTGGCTGGGGATCATTCTATTATTTTGGGGGAGTAATCATGGCTTTCCCATTGGAGGGAAAGCCACGCCGGGAAGCAGTTCGTACCCATTCACTTATCAGTTTGCCGATATTACCAAACATCTTATCCTGCCGACGATCACCTATACCATCGTGTTCATGGGTGAATACATGCTGGTGATGAGGTCAAGTCTTATGGATGTATTAGCTGAGGATTACATTCTGACCGCCAAGGCAAAGGGCTTAAGCACATTCCAGGTATTGAAGGATCACGCGCTCAAGAATGCCATGCTTCCCATTGTGACGATCATTGCCATCAACCTTGGCTTTACGGTTGCTGGCGCAATACAGATCGAAGCAGTCTTTTCCTGGCCCGGGCTGGGAGGCGCGATCTTCGAGGCGGTTGTTCGCAGGGACTATCCTGTTCTGCAGGGAGCCTTCCTTTTGATCGCCATCACCGTCATCATTGCCAACTTGATCGCCGACCTTACATATTCCTATCTCGATCCGCGAGTATAGACAGGGTAACCTCATTATGGCTGTTCAAACCGCAGAACTAAAGCCCTCCATCCCAACATCCCCGTTGGTTGGGTTTTGGAGTACTTTTCAAAAAAACCGCATGGGCGTGATCGGGCTGGTGATGTTGATCGTGATGATCGTTTTGGCTGTTTTTGCGACCAGTCTTGCGCCGTATAACCCCAGATCTTTTGAGGGCATTGAATCAACTCATATTTACAACCCTCCGAGCGCGGAACATTGGTTTGGCACGGACGATGCAGGCAAGGATGTGCTTTCCTCCTTTATGTTTGGCGCGCGTATTTCGTTGATCGTCGGTTTCTTTGCGGCCTTCATTTCCATTGTCATTGGTGGATTAATCGGCATCGTGGCGGGGTTTTATGGCGGACGCGTCGAAACGTTTCTGATGAGCTTTACGGACACGATGCTGGTCATCCCTGACCTGCCGCTGATCGTTGTGATCGTTGCGCTGACAAGACCCAGCCTGTGGAACATCATCTTCGTTATTGGTCTCCTTGGCTGGACGACCACTGCGAGAATTGTCCGTTCGCAGACTCTGGCGGTGAAGTCGCGCAAATTTGTTTTACGTGCGCGCGCCATTGGCGCGGGGAACTGGCACATCGTCGTCAATCATATCTTGCCGTTGGTAATGCCGTTGTTGGTTGTGAATGCGATCCTTGTTATATCGCTGGCGATCTTGAACGAATTGACCCTGTCTTTCCTTGGGCTGGGCGACCCGACCGCCATCTCGTGGGGACAGATGCTCAACTTTGCATTTGGGCGCGGCGCAATGAGCGCGGGAGCATGGTGGGCTTTGTTTGTGCCGGGCATGGGCATTGTATGGGTCGTGCTTGGGTTGACCTTGCTCGGGCATGGGCTTGAGCAGGTATTAAACCCGAGGCTGGAAGCCCATCATTTAATGCCGGGCAGGCCCACGGTCCAGAGTGAAGCGGTTGAATACTCCGAAAAAAAAGACAAGCGGCAGACTGCTCCCGTTTTGTTGGATGTCCAAAACCTTTCCGTCAACTATGTAAGCGATGACGCGGTTGCAAAGGCAGTACATAACGTCAGTTTTCAGTTACATGAAGGCGAATTGATTGGGCTGGTGGGGGAGAGCGGATGCGGTAAGACTACGTTGATGATGGCGTTAACGCGCTTGCTGCCGGCAGCGGGCGAAATATCCAGCGGACATGTGTATTATGGAGGTAAAGATCTTGCCGCGCTCAGCGAAGAGGAAATGGCAGATGTGCGCTGGAGCGGTATCTCGGTGATCTTTCAGGGGGCGATGAATGCGTTGAACCCTGTTCGTACTGTAGGAGACCAGATCAAGGAAGCCATCATCAAGCATATTCCCAACTATCCGCCCGGGACGTTGAATGACAGGGTCATTGAACTGCTCGACCTGGTTGGGATTGCCGCAGAGCACAAGGATCATTATCCACACCAATACTCAGGCGGGATGCGTCAACGCGCCATGATCGCGATGGCGCTTTCATGCAATCCGCAAGTTGTGATCGCAGATGAACCCACCACTGCGTTGGACGTGATGATACAGGCGCAGATATTGGAATTGCTGGATGACTTGCGCAAAAAACTGGGCCTTGCGATCATCTTCGTAACGCATGATCTGGGCGTGGTGGCAGAGATGTGCGACACGGTGCTCGTGATGTATGGCGGTGTGACCGCCGAATATGCCAGCGTGGATACGATCTATAACGAGCCGCGGCATCCATACACGCAGGAACTGCTCAAGGCGTTCCCTGATCTTTCGAATCCTGAAAAACGACTGGTTTCGATTCCAGGTTATCCTCCCAAACTGGATGCGTTACCGGCGGGGTGCCGTTTTGCACCGCGTTGCCCGCTGGCATTCGAGCGATGTTCAGTTGAATTACCAAAACTCTATGAACTTGAGGATGGTCATATCGCAAGTTGTTTTTTGGTGGAGATGGAAAGTTGACAGTTGCTTGCATTGGAGTTTTATGACTGAAGACATTATTCTCGAAGTAAAGAACTTGAAGAAATATTTTCTAGCTGGGAGACCTGGCTGGTTTTCGCGTAAAGACTCCTACGTCCATGCGGTGGATGATGTGGACCTGCAGCTCAAGCGCGGCGAGGTGATCGCCCTGGTGGGCGAAAGCGGCTGCGGCAAGTCCACGCTCTCGCTGACACTTATGCTTCTCGAAGAAGCCACGGAGGGGAGCATATTTTTCAATGGGAAGGATATTACGCATGTCAATAACCAGGAAAAAAAGGCGATCCGTCAAAACATCCAGATGGTTTTTCAAGACCCATATGAATCGTTGAACCCCACACAGTCCATCGAGGAGATCGTCACTGAGCCATTGATCGTGCATGGATTGGGTGCGAATGCCGATGAACGCAAGGAGCGTGTCATTCGGGCGCTCGAAGATTTGGGATTGAAACCGGCTGAAAGTTATATGGATCGCTTTCCGCATCAACTCTCCGGCGGGCAGCGTCAGCGTGTGGTGATCGCAGGCGCGCTGGTGCTTGAGCCGCATCTTTTGCTGGCGGACGAACCCGTATCCATGCTGGATGTTTCCATCCGCGCCGAGATCATCAACCTGCTGGCAGATTTGCGAAAGTCGCGCAATATATCGGTCATTTTCATTACGCACGACCTTGGAACGGTTGGTTATTTTGCCGATCGTGTGGCGGTGATGTATCTCGGACGCATCGTCGAGATCGGTTCGATGAGCGAGATATTGAAGAATCCGCAGCATCCATACACACAAGCGCTGCTTTCGGTCATTCCCGTGCCGAACCCGCGTTTGCGCAAGAAGCGCATTATTCTCCAGGGTGAAACGCCCAATCCCATTGATCTTCCCTCGGGCTGTCGTTTCCATCCGCGTTGTCCAATGGCGATGGACATTTGCAAACAAACTGACCCGCGCCTTGTGAAAGTCTCTGATACGCATCAGGCGGCGTGCGTGCTTGTATCAGCATAATGGACATCACCAGCCCCCAAAACCCGCGTGTAAAACATATCGTTAAACTGCGCGAGGATAAAAAGACTCGCAAAGACGAAGGGATTATGCTTGTGGAGGGATTCGACGAGATCCAGTTTGCGCGCTCTGCCGGACATCAACCACAGACGCTTCTCTCTGCGCCGGAAATTGTTTCCCGGCAAATGGATACGATCGCATCTGAAAACATCACCGTCTCACGCGCGGTCTTCGAGAAGATGTCCTACCGCGACAACCCGGATGGCTGGCTGGCGGTCTTCCGCATCCCCCATACATCGCTCAATGAACTAAAGCTGTCTGAAACCCCACTGGTCATCATCGCCGAGTCCATTGAGAAGCCCGGCAATCTCGGCGCCATCCTGCGGACAGCCGACGCGGCGGGCGTGGATGCTCTGCTTGTCTGCGACCCACGCGTGGATGTGTGGAATCCAAACGTGGTACGCGCCAGCCGGGGAGCGGCCTTCAGCGTGGCAGTCGTCGAATGCGATAATGCCTCAGCGTTGGAGTGGCTGAAGAGTGGAAAGCACGCGCTGGGCGGTGTCGAAGCGATGCGTATCATTGCCGCCACGCCATCTGCTGATGAAATATATTCCGCTGTAGACCTGCGTACGCCCACCGCCATCGCCCTTGGCACGGAAGACACAGGTCTGACCGATTTCTGGATGTCGAACGCAGATGTAAAGGTGAAAATCCCCATGCTGGGGAAAGTCAATTCATTGAATGTTTCGGTTTCGACGGCGTTGATCGTGTACGAGGCAGTGCGGCAGAGAGGTTTATCGCGCTGAAAGGAGGCATATGATGACTGGCAAATTAGGTGTAATGGTCATTCACGGCATGGGTGATATCAAAATGGATTATGCCGATCAGCTGATCGCAAGATTATCCAAACAGCTTGGTAAAAGGGCTGAACAGGTTGAATTCACGCCTTGTTATTGGTCGCCCATCCTGCAAAAGTATCAGGATAAAACCTGGGAACGTCTATTGCAAGGCGGCCGCATGGATGCCAAGCGCTTGCGCAAGTTTATTGTGAGTTCCCTGGGTGACCCAGCTGGTTATCTGGCTGGATATTTCAAGGATGGTTTCTCTGCCTATGATGATATTCATGAACATGTGCGCTCCAGCCTGGCGAGCCTGGAAGCGAGGTTGCAGCCCCACTCTCCTGCGCCCTTGATGGTGCTGGCTCATTCGCTGGGGAGCATCATTATCAGCAATTACATCTGGGACGAGCAAATGGGAAATGGGATCGGCAAGACTCCCTTTGAGAGAACAGAGACGCTGACGAGTTTTATTACCTACGGGTCGAATATCCCATTGTTCCTCCCGCCACGCGATCAGATCGTCTGCATTCGGTTCCCATCCAGGGATCTCCCGGAAGCTTATGCTAAAGCCGCCCAGTGGATCAACATCTATGACCCCGATGATGTACTGGGATATCCATTGAACACGATCTGGACCCAGAGAAACGGAACGGTCATCAAGGATGTTCTGATCAATGCCGGTTTATTACCATTCTCAGAAACGCCCTTATCGCACACCTACTATCACGGCGATGGTGATTTTCAAAAAATCGTGGTAGAGCAGATCAACGCGGTTTTGGAAATCAATTAGCCGTTTATGCACCGTGCCTGAAAAGGATGGGGGCATACTGTTGGAGGATGAGTCCGGTGTAGGCGGTGTCTCTGTAGGCGGCGGCGGACGCTCTGTAGGCGTGGTTCTGTAGGATGCTCTGTAGGCTGTTCTGTAGGCCGTCTGTAGGACGCTCTGTAGGTTGGTCAGTCGGCCGCTCAGTAGGCTGCTTGGTGGGTGTCGTTGAGGGAAGGCATCGGTGTAGGTGAAGGCAGCGATGTGGGCGTAGGCGAAACGGATGTCCGCGTGGGCAGCGGCGTCGAAGTCCTGGTGGGGGTGGGGATTTGAGTCGCAGTTTGTGTCGGGATGGCTGTCGGCGTTGATGTCTTGGTGGGGAGGTGGGTCGTAGTGGAAGTCGGATTTCCTGTATGGTCAAAGCGGCTGGTACTGGAGGGTCCGATGCGGGTGTTGGTCGGGGACGGAGTGAACGTTTGTGAAGCGGTTGTTGTGGGAGTAAGAGATTGGGTGATGGTAAACGTGGGACTGATCGTGGGAGAAGAACTGGCGGTCACCGTAGGTGAGTTCGTGGCAGTAAAGAAAAGCCTGGCAAATTCAGCGCGGGTCATCAGTATTTCTGCGCTGGTGGTGGGCGTGGATAAACTTCCCCCGGTATTTGGTATGAGAGGGTCTGAGGCGTGAATGTTTTGTCTGGCTGAGTTGTTTAAAGCGAACGGCAGACCAAACCCAAGCACGCAGACCATAATGATCACCACGAACACAATGTAGTCCTTTGCTTTCACTCCCGGCGCGCTCCTCTCTACTACCTCAAAAAACGATCTGCGGAGATGGCTGCGATGTTCGCTTTGACAGGACTGGAATACGGGTATTATCTCATAGTTTTCGTTTCTCAACCCCGCTCTATTGCCGCACGAAGTGAACCCGTTTCTCATTGAACTCAACCGTGTCCACCATCCAGCCTGCATTCATCCAGGGGATGGCTTCGACCCGGGTACCCTGTTTCTGGTTGCTCCACCAGGCGCGCTCTTCGTATGCCTCGGCGGGAAGCCGATCGTTCAATATCCGCTCGATAAACTCAAAAGTCAGTGTAACCTCCTCCTGACTGAGGGGCAGGGAACGCAGGTATTTTTCGAGCGGATCATACTTGCCCTCCATCGAGGCGCCTTTAAAGTTCAATGCCATTTAGCAACTCCCGTAATGCGGATAGCTCTTCTTTCGATAAGGTCACCCCTTTGCCCATCTTTTCACGGTCCGGTGACCAGTCGCGCAGATCGTATTTTGCATCCCTGTCATTCCAACTGATCAGGTTGAGTTCCTTCGTCCAACCGGAACCAGACTTGGAAAGTATGCCCACATTTTTGATGAGCTCATATTTGATCTCAGACATTTTGATTCTCCTCAAAACTTTCATTTCACAGATGGAACTATTGTATCGCCGAATACGTTGAATGGCGTATGGAGTTAATGACGTTGCTGGTTTCGCAAGTACAGCGGCGTTTCAATCCACACTCCTAATGAAGGGAGCGACCAGGAGAATCAAACTCCAGGTTGTGGATTTATCCCACTGTAAGGGAGGTATGTTGCAGGTACTGCAACAATTGCGTTTTGGATATGTTACCTTTTTGTAAGCTCCCTCCTGATACTTTTTTCAAAATTCCCGTCATGTAGGCAGAATACGTTCGTCATGATACGAACTCAGGAGCAACCTATGTTCGCACTTATCAAATGGATCGCAGCCTCAATCTTTGCCGGGTTGGCATGGCTGGTTGGCAAATATGCCGTCGAATATTTTCGACCCTATAACAGAAAATAAGGATGCGCAGGGGCAAGTCTCAGACTTGCCCCTGCAAAAATCAATTCCTTGCCCACTCGTAATCCCACACAGTGGTCAGGTGTTGAAAGCCGTGCTTGAGTACGATGGGTCGGCTCATCTCGCCCGTCTCCACCACGGCAAACGGATAGCCGCGCTGGCGGATCTCCTCGAGACGTACGGAAAGTAGGCTGGTATACAGTCCACGCTTGCGATACCTTGCTAATGTCGTGCCGCCGAACAGCGTGGCAAAATGCCCACGGGGGAAATAGGTCCATGCGGTAGAGACAGGCTCATCGTCCATGTATGCCGCGTAAACACTCAAATAGCCGGGGATTTGCAAATGTCCGCCCATCCGCTCATTGACCCAGGAATTATGACCGCCATAGGCGCCGTTCAATACGTGGATGACATCTTTAGTCCTTCCCGAGTCGTCACGCGTCGGACGTCCGTTGAGGTTGGTTCAAACAAATAAGCCGGCGCGCGGCTGACGTCGAGTACCATTACCGTTGCCGGTTCATCATCGCTGATGAAGTTACGTTCCATCAACTTTGTTTCCAAACTCGGCAGCAGGTCATGGTCGTAGACCTTCCACGTGAAGGGCTGATTCATCGGCGCAAAATATTCCAACTCGCGCTCGATCACGCGCTCCAGATGGGGCTCGTCCGCAAACGTAAAAGAGACAACGTTCATCCCCGGCGCCTGGCGGATGAACCGCACCACATCACCGGTGATCTCCCTGCGCGCTTCAGGATACATGATCCGCATCCGCAGGTCTTTATCGTAGGTTGTAAGTAAACTATTCTTGTTCATGATATTACCTATATTTCCTCGCCCAGAGCGGAGCCGTAGGCGAAGACGAAGCGCCATTGCAAATATGTCCTTCGTCTGCGCTTCGCTCCGCTCAGGACGAGAGCTATTCTTATTCATCCTTCGCCCATGCGATCATTGGGCTGACTTTCTTTGCCACGCGATACGCCACATCCTGGAAACCAAAGCGGGGCCAGAAACGGGAAGCCAGCAGGTTCGGGCTGATCCAATTGGTATAACAGACGTTATAACCATCCTTGCGCGCCTGCTCCAATCCGTGCCACGTGAGCATGGTGCTGATGCCGCGTCCGCGCGCCCGGGGTCTGGTCGCCGCCACGCTGAGATATGTAGTCCGTGGGGAGGCGAGCATTTGTGTATCTGCCTCTTCCTCAACGCAGAACCCAACCGTGCCGAGCGCTTCCTCTTTATCCTTATCGAGCGCCAGCCAGACGGTCCACTCTTTGTCATCAGCCAGTTCAGCCCAGCCTTCCTGCAACTCATCCCAATCCTCCGGGACGGTCGGGTGCCAATAAGGCGCCTTTGCCAACGCCAGAGAGATCACGTTCGAGAGACTCCCAATGTATGCGTTATCTCCCATGCCTGCCTTGCGGATGGTCACGCCCGCTGGCTCCTTCACATCGGGAATCTCCAACGCGCCGAAATCCATCAATGCATCCACGCGCTCTTTGCCAAAACCAAGATCGAACAGGGAATCCAGGATGTGCTTATCTGCCACGGAAACATACAGATAATGGTTGAAGTTGCCCGTCTTTACCCAGTCATCGCCGAGCAGGGCGTATAGGTCTTGCATAACCGCCGGGCTTTCGCCGTCAGTCAGCGCGTACCCTGGCAGATAGACGTATCCGCTTCGCCCCCAGGATAAGGTCATCGTCTCACCGATAAGATACGCGCTCATCTTTCCAGTGTGCATTGCGGCGTATCCACTCTTTAGTTTTTTCTGCCAGAGTGTTTCAACCGCTTTGGTCGCGACCTGTGGATCTTCAAATCGCGCGGGTAATAACGGCAAACTTTTGCGGTTGCGCGCGTGCCGCTCTGCCAAAAGTCTCCCCGCCTCAGGGATCATTTTTTCAGTAAATGGTACATATTCAGTTTTCATTTTCTCTACCGCAAGGTATGTCACTCTGAGCGTGGCGAAGAGTCTCTACTTGTGCAAAGCGAGACTCTACGGTCGCAAGAAACGCTCCCTCAGAGTGACATATAGTTAATCAGCCGCCATTGCCTCGGGCGCGTCTTTCTCTGCTTCTGAGCCTACAGCCTCGACGAGTCCGTATTGTGTTTCCAGTTCATGCCTGAACTGTTGTGTGTACAGGCGATAGTAATGTCCGTGCATTTTCAGCAACTCGGCGTGTGTGCCTTGCTCGGCGATCTTTCCATTCTCGATCACGATGATCCGGTTCGCCCGTCGTATCGTTGACAGACGATGTGCGATCACGAACGATGTACGTCCCTTCATCAAGGCTTCCATACCGCGCTGGATCAATGCTTCGGTCAACGTGTCCACCGAGGAGGTGGCTTCGTCCATAATGAAAAGTTCCGGTCGAGCCAGCACGGCGCGGCGAGACTGATCAACTGCTTCTGCCCAACGGACAGCAAATTGCCGCTTTCGCCCACGTTATGCTCGTATCCCTTTTCGAGCGTCACGATGAAATCGTGCGCGCCGGCAACTTTCGCGGCTTCGATCACTTCCTCATCGCTGGCGTTCAGCCGTCCGTAGCGGATGTTGTCCCGCACACTGCCTGAGAATAGATGAGGTGTCTGAAGGACGATCCCGATCCGGCTGTGAATCGAAGCGAGTTTGTAATCCATGTAATCGTGTCCGTTGATGCGGATCACGCCTGAACGCGGTTCATAAAATCGGCACAGCAGATTCACGATCGTGGATTTGCCTCCACCGGTTGGTCCAACCAAGGCAATCATCTCACCTGGCTTGACCTTCAGCGAAAAATCGGTGAGGACGGGTTTGCGCTCCTCGTAATAGAAATCCACGTGATCGAATTCGATCTCGCCCATCAACGTTTTTGCTTCGAAGGCATCGGCTCTATCATGGACCTCAGCCGGGGTATCCGCCAACTTGAATATCCTTTCTGCTGACGCGATGGAGTGCTGCATTTCGGCATAGACACGTGCCAGGTCCTGTACGGGCCACATCATGAACGTGAGATACGAGACGAAGGCTTGAATACCACCGATGGTCATCACGCCCAGCGATGATCTGCGTACCACCATAGCCAACGATCAGTCCCAGGGCCACCGCTGCAATGATCTGCACGGTGGGGAGGAAGAGCGCCGAGAGCCACGCTGCGCGATAGGATGCCTTATACATCTGCGATGTGAGTCCCTGGAATTCTTTGGTGTTCTCGTCCTCTCGCAGTAACGCCTTCACCACGCGCACACCCTGAAAGTTCTCGTTGTACGCGCCCGTGATCTTGGAGTTCATGCGGCGTGAGACGCGGTATTCCACCAATATCCGTTTACGGAACTGCACGGCAATATAGAGCATTACCGGGATGATGGTGAACACGATCAACGCCAGCCTCCAATTGATGATCGCCATGAACGTGACCGACGTGATGATATTCATCACCGCCCAGGTCGTATCCACCACGCCCCAGGTCAGCAGGTCGGCAACGCGACCAGTGTCGGAAGTAACGCGTGCGATCAGGCGTCCCACCGCGTTCTGTGCATAGTATGAAAGCGACAGGTCCTGCAAGTGATTGAACAACAGCTTGCGCAGGTCATATTGCACACGCTCGCCCAGCACACCTGCCAGGTAGATGAATGTGAAGACGGTCACTGCCTGGAATAGGATGATCGAGCCATACACCCAGGCGATGCGCGTCACTGCGGCGGCATTCTTCAAGTTGATGCCTGTGTCCACGATCTCTTTATTCAGGTATGTAAAGTAGGCATCCGTCGAGGAGGTCAGCGCGATGGTGATGAGAAAGCCGAGCACCCACTTCCAATGCGGTTTGAGCAATCCCAAAATCCGTTTGAAGACCGGCGCGGTCAGTTGCGATGTATATTCTTCTTCTTCGAGTTCGATAAGTTCGTCACTCATGGTTCATTCTCCATAACAAGTGGTGGTTGAGTAGGGCTGGGCGGTTTTCCCAGCCCATATCGAAACCACATTCACTACGTTATTATGAAATCTTTCGTTTGTATGTTACTTGTTGGTTTCGATATGCCGCTTCGCGGCTACTCAACCAACAGGATATAGTTGTTAATTGACTCTCGAAATTTCCATTTCCAATTCTTCATCGATCCGTGTCTGGATGTCATAGATCCTGCGATACATGCCATCCATCTGGGAAACCAAGTCCTCGTGTGTTCCCATTTGAATGATCTCGCCTTTATCCAATACGGCGATCAGGTCTGCGACCATCACGGATTGAATGCGATGCGCAATGATAAAGGTCGTGCGGTTCTCCATCAACTCGTTCAGCGCCTGACGAATTTCGGCTTCGGTCTCCATATCCACGGACGAAGTTGAGTCATCAAGGATCAGGATGCGCGGGTTCTTCAACAACGTTCGAGCGATCGTTACACGTTGCTTCTGCCCGCCGGAGAGCGTGACACCCTTCTCACCAACCAGCGTGTTATATCCATCCGGGAAGGTCTGGATCACATCATGCACGGCGGCGGCTTTGGCGGCGCGTTCGATCTCTTCCTGTGAAACTTCGCGCCCCAGACCATAGGAGATATTCTCCTTGATCGTGCGGCTGAACAGGAACGGTTCCTGCTCCACGATACCGATCTGCCTGCGCAGATAAGACCGTGAATAATCCTTCAATTCAACGCCATCCAGGAGGATGCGCCCACCAGTGTATTCATGGAATCTCGGCAGGAGGTTCACGAGCGACGTTTTCCCTGAACCGGTTGAGCCTAACAGCGCGATGGCCTGCCCCGGCTTCACATGGAACGAGATATTCTTTAACGCATCCTTCTCGCCATCCGAATACATGAACGAGACATTCTCAAAGACGATATCGCCTCGTACCGGACTCTCAGGCTGAACCTTTCCATCAAGGAGCGGTTCGCGCACCTGTCGCGCCACTTCCATCAGACGACCATAGGAGACCATGCCGGTCGAGGCCGAGACGATGATTCGTCCGAGGTTGCGGATGGGCCAGACCAGCCAAACGACCAGTCCCACATAGGCAATGTACATACCCACCGTAAGCTCTCCACGGATCGTCATATTCGCGGCATACACAAACCCAAACAGCATTTGGAAGCCAAGCACAATATCTGAGAGCGGCCAGAACAGGGAGTGCATCAGGAGCAGTATCTTGCCTTTCAGGTATTTGCCCCAATTATCTTTTTCAAATTTCTTCTTCTCATGTTCCTGCTGTGCAAAAGCCTTGACCACACGCACGCCCGTTAAATTCTCCTGCAGGGTGGTAGAGAGCACGGCTTCCTGTGCCTGATAGACCTCATATGCCTTGGTCACTTTTTTGAAGAACCACAGCGACACCAGCAACATGAACGGAATGACAACAACCGAGACCAGCCCCAACTTCACATTCAAGTTCAATATGGCAACGAAGTTGACGATGAAGAGCATGATGATGCGTCCCATACCGATGCCTTGTTCGCTGAAGAAGCGGCGCAACGCATCCACGTCCGAAGTGACGCGCTCGATCAGGTCACCCGTCGGCGTGGTGGCGTGGTAGGAGAAGCTCAAGTCGCTGAATGTGGTCGAAGAGGAAATCTCTCAGACGCCGCGTCACGCCTTCGGCGGTGAATGCAGCCAAACGTCCGGAAAGATACGAGAATCCGCCTTCGAATGCGGCTAATCCTACAAACCCAACCGCGATCCAGATGAAGGTTCCGGTCAGGCTGTCCCCGATATATTTACCTTGTGTCAACACGTCATCGACAAAGTAACGCAGAAGCAAATACGTGCAGGTTTTTGCCAGCGTGGAGAAACCCAGCGCGGCGGTTGCTCCGATATAGGGCAGGCGATAGTCCACCATCATCTTCCAGAGACCCTTCAAACGGTTCTCTTCGACGGTTTTGCGGAAGTCAAATGTCAGGGCAGGCTCGTAAGCGGGTTGTGCTGTAGTCATGGCAATTCTCTTTTCCCCCTTCTCCATGAGGGAGAAGGGCTGGGGATGAGGGTGAAATCCCTCACCCTAGCCCTCTCCCGTTGGGAGAGGGGACAACAGGGTTAAACAAAAAAGCTACGGTGAGTGCACCGTAGCTTGTAAACAAGAACTAGATCGACCTATGGAAGGTCAGTAGGCGCACTGCGAGAAGGCAAGATCCCAGCGATATCTGGGCTGAAGAGTAGGGTGGTGCTGTAAACAAACGTGCTCATGCGGTGCGCTCCTTTCGTGGAATTTTCGAACGCTTCGAGTTTACACCATCGAAATAAGATGTGTCAAGGCTTATGCATAAATTTGATTCGCTTATCCACAGGATTGCTTCGCTTATCCACGGGATTGCTTCGCTTATAATCAAACTCATGATACGAACATGGAAAATCATAAAAAGACAACTTGATGAGATCAACTTTCCCGACCAATCTTCGCTGGATGCCATTACCCGCCAACTACCTGATGGGTATTATTCGACCTTTCGGACATATGATGGATGCAGGCGCGTGCTGGGACTCTCCGCCCATTTGCAACGCCTGCCCAACCTGGACGCTTCCTTGCTGCGCCGACAATTGGCACAGTTGCTCAAGCCTTTTCGCTCTAATGAAGCGCGCGTCCGCCTGATGGAGACAAAGCAGGGAGAACTGTACATCTCCATCGAGCCGCTCAAGACCTTACCGCGTGAAGTCTATGAAAAAGGCGTGCGCGTGGAAACAACAGAGATTCGGCGCGAAAGCCCACGCCTAAAATCAACCGCCTTTATCGCTGCAAGCGACGAAGAACGCAAGCATATTGCCCAGGCAGGAGTCTTTGAAGCGTTGTTGGTAAAGAATGGAAGAATTTTAGAGGGGATGACGAGCAATTTCTTCTATGCTCTTCGCGCTGAGCGGAGCGAGGAGCGTTCGTTGCAGCGAGCGCAGACGAAGCGCGACCTGTACACCGCCCAACGCGACATCCTGCTCGGCGTGACGCGCAAAAACGTGATCCGCGCCGCGTGGGGCAGGGGAGTGGACGTGAAATATCAAGCGTTGAACGTGAATCAAATATCGAACATTGACGAAGCGTTCATTACGTCAAGTTCACGCGGCATTGTGCCGGTGATTCAAATTGATGGCACAGTAGTGGGGGAGGGGAGTCCGGGTGCATTGACGAAGGAGTTATCGTCTGCCTATAACAACTATGTAATTCAAAAAGCCGAACGAATTTAATTGTTCAAAAGAGGAGAGAAGATGAAAAGATTATTGATCTTATCCTTGTTGGTCCTTACTGCCTGTACACCAGCGGCTCCATCAACGACTGTTGTGCCAACTTCCATGGAATCCGCAAATGATGTCCAATCCAACGTGGACATTTTGGCAAATCTTCCCGCCGTGGATTGCTCCAAGGGTTTGACGCCCGCTGATCAAGAAGGTCCGTATTTCAAGGCGGGTTCGCCGGAGACTACAAACTTGTTCACAGAGGGAATGCAGGGCAAGAAGTTGATTCTCGCGGGGCAAATTCTCAACCCAGATTGTCTTCCCATTCCACGTGTGATGATCGAGTTCTGGCAGGCAGACGCCAATGGCGAATACGACAACGAAGGCTATACCTTACGCGGACATCAACTTTCAGACAACAAGGGACGTTATTATCTCGAAACGATTTACCCGGGAATTTATGAGTCACGCCCGATACGGCATATCCACGTCAAAGTGACATCGCCAAGCGGGGCAGTGCTGACCACGCAACTCTATTTCCCCGATCAACCCGTGGATGGTTTGACTGTCCAATTGGAAGATCGCGGCGATTATTATCTGGCGATATTCAATTTTGTGGTGGAGTAGTTTCATCGCACTCCGAAAAAGCATCGGGGCTTCGTGAGGCGTAACCAGTATTTGTAAAATATTGATCAATGTATTCCTCGGCCTCTTCAGGAGACAATCCCGGCACGTCGAGATTTAATCCGCAACCATTGCAATGCAAGATCATATGCTGCTTTCTTATCGCCACGTATTCGTGGACATGAAAGGATATATGTATGCCCTTGCTTTCAATAAACCTCAACACGCGTTCATTTTGATAATAGGTTAATCGTGCCCTTGCCTATCTTCATAACATTGCACTGCAAACAGGCGGGGACGCAATTGCTCGCCGTTGTCCCTGCGACAGACACGGGCAGATAGTGTTCTATTACTTCATATCCATCTTCGCCACAATAGGCGCATTTATAACCAAAATATTCCAGCGTTTCCAGCCATTGTTCCATGGTCAAATCATGTCTGGCGCCTGCCTGTTTGGCTCTTTGGTTTTGCGCTAGCAGTCTTTGCTCAATCGTCCTTGTCTTTCTCATTGAGCCTTCTTGTTGAAAATTTCATCGTACGCAATATCGGCTTCGCCTCCAAAGTGCGTGTAGCGGTTCGTTGTGTCAATACTGCTGTGCCGCGCCAGTTCCTGCGATAACTTTATATCTCTCTTGGCAAGATAGGTCATCGTCACAAAATAATGACGGAGGTCATGAATACGAACAAGACTACGGTCCACTCCAGCCTCTTCGATCCTGCCTTTGATACCCTGCCTGGGATCGCCTTTGATCGCTGTCCACATGCCGCTGGCACTGATGGGTTTTATTTTCTTGCTTGCCCGTATGTCATGCCGGGCAAACACCGGCTGGGATTTCAATGGCAGGCGGGTGTTCGGTTCGATAGACGCACAGGCGGCGTGATATTCGCGTAACGCCTGCAGGGAACGGTTGGAGAAACGAATTACAGACTGTTTGTTGCCTTTGCCAATAATTACAGCACGGGACTCCAGCCAATCAATATCGCCGCGTTTCAAGGCACATGCTTCAGAGATTCGCAAACCCGTATCTGCAAGGGTTAACACGAAGGCACGGTCGCGCAAAGCAGGCAGAGCGCCGCTGAGATGACTGCAATACTCGATCACTCGTTCCACAGCTTCACGGTTAAAGTTGACCATCCGTTTGCCCTGTCTGCGCGTGTAATGCCGGATGACGCCCTGAATTTCCGCCAGATCATCCGACTTGCAAAAGGTGTAAAGCCCCAGCACAGCCGAGCGCCAGATTTGCTTTGTAGATGGCGAAAAGTCCTTGATTGCCGAGAGAAAGGTTTCAAAAGTCTTCACATCGAGCGGGGCATCTTCGCCAACGATTTGCATAAAGCGCTGAAGCCCATAACGATATGCCTTTATCGTGTTATGCGAAAGATCAAGGGTGTCCAGAAAGCGGTTTATTTGCTCTTGTATCGTGTTATCTTTCATAGTATATAATACTAATTATATCGAATGATAGGAAGAAAGTCAAGAGCCTTCGTCACTGCGAGGGCGAAGCCCGAAGCAATCTCTCCCCGACTTTGAAATGATGACGTAGGAAACTGGAAGGATGAATTTACACAGAGCAATTCGCTTGGAGAACTGAAGTTTATACAATTCCTATTCATCCTTCCGCCTTCATCATTCTTCATTTTTGCTCCCCTGCCCTATCACGGCTATGCCTAAAATGATATACATTTTCACTTGCCTTTTCATTTCCTTGCGCCTATACTCAGGGAAACCGTCACAAAAATAAATACGATTCATTTCGAGGGGTGATGTCGCCTGAACTTCCAAAAACAACCATCAAATTGATCAGCGCTTTGTTGAAGCACCAGGCGAAATTATGGCTTGGCGAAGAGACAGTGGGAATCGCGGCGGAGACCTTCATTGACGAAGACCTGCAAAAGAGACTCGATGACTGGCTGGTCTCGGACGAAACCGCAAAGAAACTGCTCAAAGCATCTGAACAGGCACAGCTCTATTTACAGGATGAACGCATCTGTCCTGACAATGATCTGCGTTACCTGTTCCGTGACATCAACTTTGGCGACCTGCCTTCCATCCAAACCGCATTGGCTGAACTCCCAGGCGCAATGGACTCGGGCAAATTGGAACAACTCCTGTTCGACTCGTTCAGGCGTGAAATTCCAAACTTGAGACCTGAACAACACGAGGAAGGTGCACGTCTTTATACCGATGCACTACTGCGCGCCGTGGGTTCACTTGAGCAGTTCGTCTCCCCCATTCTTTTGCAGACCGTACTGGATTTGAAAAAGGGACAACATGGTCAAAATAAAAAACTTGATCAGATTATTACGCTTCTTCAAGCAAAGATAACCCTTGCACCGCTTGTCCTCTCCCCTGGCCGGTGACCTGCCGTATGGATCGTATTTGCCGTTTCCGCGCAATGGACATTTCACGGGGCGCGAGAGTGACCTGGAAAAATTGGCAGAAGCGTTGCTTGAAGATCATCAAGCTGGTGTTGTGGTTAATCAGGCAATTACCGGCATGGGCGGAATTGGCAAGACCCAGCTGGCGGTTGAATTCGCTTATGAATACGGACATCGCTTTCAAGGCGTGCACTGGCTGGACTTGCGCGAGGCGGGGATATTTGACACACAGATCGCATTATGCGGTTCAAAAATGGGATTCCCCGGCTGGCCGCCCACCCTGCCTGAGCAGGTGACAGCCACATTGCGCGAATGGCTTCAAAACAACCCACGCTTGTTGATATTGGATAATTTTGAAGAGATCGAATCTGTAAACGAAGTGCTGGCTCGCTTGCGGCATTCTGGTTTGCGGTTACTGATCACATCCCGCCGCGCGGATTGGAATACGGCATTGGGATTGAAACGCCTGCCCCTGGATGAATTCAGTCCGCAGGAAAGTGTTGAGTTTTTGCGGAGCTATATTTCAGAACAGCGCGAAAGTGATCAGGAACTTGCGAAACTGGCGGAACATTTGGGATACCTGCCACTGGCATTGGAATTGGCTGGGCGCTACCTCAAGATCCAGGCGCACCTCAAGATCAGTGGATATCTTGCTCAATTGGAAGATGCGCTCGAACATGCGTCCATGCAAAACTGGAGGGCAGAAAGCAAAAGCCTGACCGGACACGACCTGAGCTTGTTACAGACCTTTGCGCGCTCCTGGGAACAGGTAACAGACGAAACAACACAAAGACTCTTTATCGCCCTTGGATACTGCGCTCCAAACGCTCCAATTCCTTATCCCATTCTCGAAACGGCTTTGGGCGAACAAAGCCACACGTGTGATGAGTGCCTTGATAGCCTGGTTAGTTTAGGTTTGCTCAAGGAGGGACCATCCATTCACCCGCTATTGGCACAGTTTGCACGCCGACTGGATACAGAACGTGACGTTATTACTCCTTTTTCGAAGGCGTTTGCCGAACTGGTAAACCAGATCAATCACGAGGAAGACCGCACGGGAAATTATGCACTGTATTCAGCCATTCTTCTCCATGTACGTTCGATGGCTGCCTTTGCAGAAAGCGCATCGGTGGAGCCTGCTGGAGAATTATTGGAACAGCCTTGGCTACCATATCAGCATACTGGCAGATTATGCGGGAGCCAAAGCCGCCTACGAACTTGCCTTGAAAATAGACGAAGCGACCTTCGGTCCCGACCATCCCGATGTCGCCAGAGATGTCAACAATCCGGGAGGCGTGCTGAGCGACTTGGGCGACCATGCGGGAGCCAAAGCCGCCTACGAACGTGCCTTGAAAATAGACGAAGCGACCTTCGGTCCCGACCATCCCGATGTCGCCAGAGATGTCAACAATCTGGGAGGCGGTGCTGAGCGACTTGGGCGACCATGCGGGAGCCAAAGCCGCCCTCGAACGTGCACTCAAAATATTCGAAAAATTTCTTCCCCCAAGTCATCCAAAGATTAAGATCGTAAGAGGAAATCTCGAAAGTCTGGATACATAAGCATCTTTGTGTCACATCCCCTGCTCGATGTGGGGCTAGTCTTATTGTAGGGACAAATCCCCTGAAAGGCAAGTGACAATTGACTTGTAAAAAACAATATCCCGCCCATAAGGCGGGATATTCAACTGTAGGAGCGCTCCCTCAGAATGACAAGGCTTTTATCGGTGGGAATATTGTTTCTTTTTTACAGCGCGGGTTGGCGCAGGCTTTTCCTCGTCCTTGCCGCCGGTGCGCATCACCAGCCAGTAAACGGTCAGGAAGATCACCACCAGGAATGTGCCTGCATACAGCAGCATGGTGATCGGCAGCGCCGAGTCGGTCCCGGCGAAGAGTCCGTGCAGGGTGGCGCCGAGATAGCCCAACAAACTCAAGACATGGATGGAACGAAACGCCTTCACGCCGATCTGCTGGCGCAGATAGAACGTGACCGTCACCAACAGCATAATGTAGAAACCGATGATGCCCAGTCCCACCCAAAACGGACGATACGTGTCAATGAACGGGATCAGGATCTGAAAAATGTTGAACGGTAAAAAATGATCGAACAATAATACAACGACATGCAATAGTACAAACCCAAGCCCCAACAACGAAAGATACTCGTGGAAGTCATACGTGTACGGAGAATCCAACACGGGTTGGGCGATCTTGCTGGGGATGGCAAGCCCCCACACCATCGAGAGCCATAACAGGAAGTAACCGGTCAAGCCCGCGGCACGCGTCACGTACCACCAAAGTTGGACCGTATCCATGCCAAGCAGAGATTGCATCTTTTGCGCGGCAGACGCGCCGACGAGCGCATCACCCCACGTGATGGCTGCCAACATGCCGAGGAATATCACGCCCACCATCAAAATGATGGCAGTCGGTTTAAGAAGCGATCCCAGTTGGGAAGAAGGTGTCTGACGAGAATTCATAAATATAGTCCTTATAGTTCTGCGAGCCGGATAACTGTCCCTCCGCATCCACGGCGATATAGGTCACCTCGGGTCTCGATTTCAACAAGCCCGGCGTTTCGATCTTTCCACCGATCAGGATCGCCTTGGCGTATACATCCGCCGTGATGACATCCGGCGCGAGAACCGTGACGCTCAACCAATCTGTCTGTGCGGATTCGCCCGTCCGTGGATCGATCAAATGATGGCGGACTTTTTCACCCTGACTCCACGTTCGTTTCATGACCGAGGAAGTTGCCACGCCACCCGAGCTGAGATGAAGCTGGGACAGCATCTGCGACGGGTCGCGCGGGTCTTCGAGATACACATCCCAATCCATTCCATCTGTTGGATGACCGATAAAAGCGATGTCGCCGCCCGCGCTGACGCCGCAAGCCGCCGCATAACGATGGAGCAGCTGCGCGGCTTTTTCCACGATCCAGCCTTTGGCGATGCCGCCCAGATCGATCTCCATGCCGCGCGGCAGGCGGGCACGATTCCCAGCCAGGTCCAGGCTGATTTCGTTGAACGCAGGCTGGGAGGTGCGCTTTGAGGCGTGAGGCGAGGGGACTTCCCCGTTGGCGCGAATATCGTCCATACTGCGGTCATACCCTGCGTGTTTCAAATCCGGGAGGATGGAAGGGTCAAAGAGTCCGCCCGTCTCTTTGTAATACTTCTGCGAGAGTTTCAACATGTCCATCAGTTCGTGTGAGGTTTCGAACCAGTCCCCTGCGGATTTGTTGAGCGCCGTGACTTCACTGGCAGGCAGAAAGCGACTGAAGCGCTGTTCACATTCATCAATGAAAATTTTGGCAGCCTGCATACCTTCAATGGCGCCCTCCCCCTCCCCCGCCAGCATGACCGTGGTGTTCATGGCGCGAAATTCAATCGAACGGATCATGAGCCACCGGTCCTGAACATGGGAGAAATGAAGCGCGCCGGAGGCTGTACATTGAACAACGGCTGATTCTGCTCGCTGTTTTGTCCGGCGCCAAAATCTGAGAGTGGCGCAAGCGGTTCCAGCGTAGGAAGGATGGTTGTGTTGTCAGACTGCGAAGAGTTGCCTTGAAATGGTTTGGGCGCGTGGACCAGCATGATCCAGCCGCCCACAAAACTGAAGAGACTGACCAGCGTCATCCAAAATCGAATTCCAACTTTAACAATTTTCATGAGTCGTTACCGCCTTATTCGTTGATAAAGATGCGACCATCATTGGTGATTTTGATCATGCCGCGTTGCTGCAAAGCAGACAATAATATTTGCACCTGTTGGAGCATTTGCTGATCCTGCTGTACCTGTGTATTTGCCTGTGACAGTTGTTCCTGGAGTTGTTGTTCGCGTTGTTGATATTGTTGTTCACGATCCTGGTATTGCGAGACCAAATCTTGTAGCTGGGCGATCTGATCCTGTTGTGAAGAACTGACGCTTGAAATCTCGGAAGCCTGTGAAACCGAATTCGCCACAGGGACACCGTTCTTATTGATCAACGCCGCCCCACCAATTGCAAAAATGGATACACCGACACAAGCGGTCATGATAAGCGCTGCCAACAAAGCCATAACTTGTTTTTTCATGTCTTCTCCTATACTTTGATTACTACGCTGTTAGTATACAAACCCAAAATGACAATTCCATGAAAGAAATATGGTCAAAATGTATATTTCTGGGGCATGCCATCAATTCTCGCGCTGAGCGGAGTGGCGCTGAAAGCGCCACGCAGACGAAGCACAGGGTCGCAAGGCAAACTGCGTCTCGTCTACGGGGATGCAACAAACGCATCCCCTCCGCTCGACGCGATTGGATTGCTGGATTTAATAGGGACCTGTAAATGCAACCATGTTGTGTAACAAAACATTCCTTGCTAATTTAGAATATCTGTTCTATAATCTAAAAATGAATGCGCTGGATACCTTGATCGAACTTTCCAGTCAGATGGAGTTGGAACATGCGGAAGAGTCGCGTTCACCAGCCGTTGGTCGAGTAGCTCCGAGTGTGAACGAGGAGCGTATCGAGACCACACCTGCCTGTTTCACACCCAAGGCTCGCCCTGAGTTTAACGAACGGGAAAAAGAGCCGCGTTCGTTCATCCGGCGCAACTCCCCAACGGCAAACAAATCCATTTATTGAAAACGTTACTCTCGTCCGCTTGCGAACGGGATTGTTACTACTGTCCCTTCCGTGCGGGACGTGATTTCCGCCGCGCCACGTTCAAGCCGCAGGAATTTGCCGAGTTGTTCATGAAGTTGAATCAGAGCGAAGATGGCGGAGGGCATTTTCCTCAGTTCCGGCATTGCGGCAGGTGGTGCGAACACGCAGAACAAGATTCTCGACACCGCGGAAATCCTCCGCAAGCGATTGGGTTTTCGCGGCTATATGCATCTCAAGATCATGCCCGGCGCAGAAAAAGGACAAGTCGAGCGCGCCATGCAGTTCGCCGACCGCGTCTCGATCAATTTGGAAGCGCCAAATACTGACAGGCTCGCCAAACTGGCGCCACATAAAGTTTTTCTTGAAGAGTTGTTACAACCATTGAAATGGGTGGAAGAGATTCGCCGCACTCAACCCGCCTATAAATTCTGGAATGGGAAGTATCCCTCCACGGTTACGCAATTTGTGGCGGGTGGTTCAGATGAAAGCTGATTTGGAGTTATTGACCACAACCGATTGGTTGATGAAGAATGTGCGGCTTAAAGCGCGCGTACTTCTCTGCATTCCATCCCATTCGTGATACACCGCTTGAAAACAAAGCCGCAGTTGATCCACTGCGTGAACATCGCTTGTATCAGGCGTCGTTCCTGTTTCGTGATTATGGATTTGATCTGGAAGAAATGCCTTTCACACAGAATGGCAATCTCCCCCTGCCCACCGATCCAAAACTGGCGTGGGCACAGATGAATTTAACCGAGAAGCCGCTGGAAATTAATCGGGCAGAGAAACGCGAATTGTTGCGTGTGCCAGGCATCGGGTTGAAAGGTGCTGATGCGATTCTTGTCCGCACGACGAAATGGAAAACTTCGAGACCTGACCGCGCTTCGCAAAATTGGGTATCGCTGTGGCACGCGCAGCGCCATTCCTACTGTTGGACGGCAAACGCTCAGAAACTCAATTGACCATGTTTTGAGGAAACAAATGAAAAAACAAGTTGACACTCAGAAAAGTGATTTACCCAAACTAGCCAGCCCTGCCCAACGTGCACTCGCAGAAGCTGGGATTCACAATCTCAAGCAGTTGTCAAAATTCAGCGAGCAGGAAATCAAGGAGTTGCACGGCCTCGGACCGAACACACTTAAACAACTCCGTTTTGCATTGAAAGCAAAGGGACTATCCTACGCAAAACGAAAGTGAAACTGCTACGTCATTGAAATTGATACCCTAAAGAAAGGACTATACGATGAAGAAGGCAGAATAACTATAACGCGATCCATCCGCCGCGCAGACCTGTGCGAACGGCTTCGGTGCGATTGGTCACGTTTAATTTTGTATAAATTGAAGAGACATGAAATTTCACCGTATGCTCGCTAATCCCCAATGCCACGGCAATTTGTTTATTCGCCAACCCTTTCGCCAACAATCCCAACACTTCAGATTCCCTCTCGGTGAGCGGACCGCGTTCCAACGGTTCGTTTTCTGATTCAAATAACAGTGTCGGCGCGCCGACGATCAATCCCTGTGACAAGGCATGGACTGCCGCGATCAACTCTTCGGCGGATGCTTCCGTCGGCAGAACTCCCCACACTCGATAAGCACGCCTCATTTCCTGGATGTTGAGTTGGTCATCGCTTAGGAAGAGGATCCCGGCTGATGAGGAGGACTCAACCTCTATCGTCCAAAAAAGAGACGCGAGAAGCCGACGTGATAACCACGTCGGCTTCTGATTCTTCATCCAAAGATTCGTTCACGATCCGTATTGACTTGTCCGACGCAAGCAAAGCGCGCAACCCCGCGCGCAGTGCAGGCGACGAAACAGCCAACAGGACGCGGGTCACTTCCTCTCACCTACCGTCACGGTGACCGTTTCAGGCTTGCCGCCGCGCAGTACTTCCACCGCGATGGATTTGCCAACGGTATCGTTGCTCAATGCGGCGAAGAGGTCATCGGGGTCACCCACAGGCTGACCACTGATGGCAACAAGAATATCGCCCACAAGCAATTCGCCTTTTTCTGCGGGACCACCGTCTTCGAGCCATAATACAAGCAAGCCATTTTGTTGTTCACGTTTCAACGCCTTGCGTGAGGCTTCAGGGATTTCAACTGGCTGCGTGCGGACTCCGAGATAACCGCGTTTGACGGTTCCATGTTTGGCAAGCGCATCGGCAATCCGCCATGCAAACTTAACCGGGATGGTCAATGATGAGCCGCGTGTAAGACCCGAAGTGTTGAGTCCAAGCACTTCACCTTCGGTATTGACAAGCGGACCACCGGAGAAGCCAGGATAGGGTGTTGTCTCGGTTTGGATATATTCATCCAGCAAACCACCGCGGAAGGTACGCGCAGGTCCATGGATGGAGGTGACGATGCCCCACGAAGCCTGCATTCCATTATTGTTCGGACGACCCAAAGCCAACACCAGTTGACCAACTTTCACATCACCAGATGTCTTTGCAGGAGATAATGCTTTCTCTGCGAGTTTTAACAAGGCAAGGTCAGAGCCGGGGTCACGACCAGCAAGAGTTGCAGGGAGAGATTTGCCGTCTTGCAATAAGACCTTGATATCTTCCTCACGCGTTACAACGTGATCAGCGGTAAGGATTAAATCTTCTGCGTAGGCAATTCCGCTAGCCGGATAGCGCTTGCGTGCATCTACAAGGACGGTGCTCGCACCGGCTTTTTCAACCGCAGAGGCCAGTCCGTTCGAGAAATCAGTAAGAGGGTTTGTCATATTTACTCCTTATATATCATGGGTGATTGGATTAAACCTAGTGATGTCAGTGTATCGCATACGAAACTTATATACATCGGGAGAACAGGCAGGTGGCATACTAGTCTTTCGGTTGGTGTCATTTCGCATATAATCCAACCCATGACATCCACCATGCGACTGAACGCAAAGTTGTTCCCCATCATTGCCGCAATCGCATTCATTATGCAGATCGTCGATCCCTCGCGTGTCTGGGTTATTCTGTTGATCGGAATTGGCGGCGCCTGGCTGATTTGCTGGCGGTGGGCGCGTGGACTTGCCCGCTCCCTTCGTTTCGAACGTGAGATGCGCTTTGGTTGGGCACAGGTCGGCGACCGACTTGAGGAGCGCTTTACTTTAATCAACAAGTTCATATTACCCGCCACGTGGGTGACATTGCATGACCATTCCACACTCCCTGACCATAAGGCTTCGATCGCAACCGGTGTGGATGGAAATAGTCAGGCGCAATGGAAAATACTCAGTCAATGCACGCGGCGCGGTGTCTATACGTTAGGAGGGACAACGCTCGAAACAGGGGATCCGTTCGGAATATACACAGTTACGTTTGAAGATGTAAAATCGTCGACGCTGGCAGTCATGCCGCCTATTGTCCCTCTGCCCAGGTTTAATATCCTTTCCAGCGGTTGGGCAGGGAATGGCAGGACCAATCCGCGTTCTTTGGAAGAGACGATCAACGCCTCGCACGCGCGCGAGATGACACCAAACGATCCCATGCGTTTGATCCATTGGAAGACCACTGCACGCAGGGGCAAGTATTTTGTCCGCCAATCAGACGGCACCCCTGCGGGTGACTGGTGGATATTGCTTGACCTGCACAACGCCTCACAACTCGGAACCGGCTGGGATTCGACCGAGGAACATGGCATCATCCTGACATCATCTCTCGTTTCCCAGGGCTTGCGTGATGAACATCCTGTGGGGCTTGCCATTAATGGAAACGAGCCTGCGTGGCATGTGCCGCTTCGCAACGAGTATCAGCGGCAAGCCTTGTTGAAATCATTAGCCGTTGCCTCTCCTGCTAAAATATCCTTGAAAGATTATCTCCAAAGAGCGGGCAGAGCATTCGGCAGTCATTGCAGTTTGTTGATCGTCACTGCCTGCACAGAGGTCGAATGGGCACAGTCATTGCTTCCATTGATGTGGCGCGGTGTTTTACCGACGGTATTTTTATTTGATGGGATTTCGTTTGGTGGGAATGCGGATACAAAAGAAACCTCCAACACACTTCAAGCCCTTGGAGTTCCCTGTCATATCATCCCAAAAGAACTATTGGATAAGCCTCAGGCGCGTCCCGGGCGCGAGGGCGAATGGGAATGGCGCATCTCAGGGACAGGCAAAGCGATTCCTGTTCAGACTCCAGCGACTGACTGGCGGGGATTGGAATGATCGAACGCGCCGGTGGAATGCTGACTGCCAAATTGTTCACAGCAGATGTTGTGGGATTGGTCATTGTGGTTTTATCCCTGCAAGCTCTATCCTATGGTGTCTCCTCCTCATTGTCTGATACAGATACCCGATATTTTTTCTCGATCTGTCTGATCGCCGCGATGATCAGTTTTGGGTTGAGTAAAAGCAGGTTGAAGTGGTATCAGGCATCGGCTGGGATTGTTGCGCTGGGGGGTATCGGTGTCTGGATCCTTGGTGCAAGCCTCACCACTCCCCTGCTTGATCTTGGGAATGCCATCCTGAAGGTTATTCAGGAAATTATTCCGCAGATCGTTCCAGCGATCAAAACCCATACAGCCATCGATATGACATTGATTGACACAAGTCATATATTCGATGCCTGGAAAGTGGTTGCCGATGCCTCATCTGCCTTGGCAGCGCGCCTGCAATCCTGGCTGACGGGGCTTAATCGCAAGGTCACGATCAACGATGCGCTCATCCGCAGTATGGTATGGGCATTGATCATGTGGCTTTTCTCGGCAGGGGCGGGCTGGTTTGCGCAACAACGAAAAGCCATCGCTTCACTGTTGCCCTCAATATTCCTACTCGCGCTGATCATTTCTTATAGTGAGTATAAGGTTGAAACTCTTTGGTTCATGGTAACTGCCCTTTTGGTTTTGATGGGGGTGTGGAATTACAAGAACCATACGCAACAATGGCATAAAAAGAGCGTTGATTATTCCGACAGCATCCGGTATGACGTCACACAGGCAGTGGCATTCCTCACGCTTGCCATTGGGAGTATCTCCTTCATCACACCCTCTGTCTCATTGCAGGATATGCGTGATTTTGTAAGAGACCGGAATCGAAACGAAACTGCCGATGTTCTGGGAATCAAGGAACAACCAGCTTCTTCTGTTCAGCCCATTAACACCCCAAAACCGTCAATGCCGCGTGATCATCTGCTAACAGGTGGTTTTGCCCAATCGCAAAATATTGTTATGACCGTCAAGACGGGTGAATTACCTCCGGTCCCAGACGCCACCTTTGTGGAGCGCGCCCCAAAATATTATTGGCGCAGTACGGTCTATGATAAGTATGTCAGCACCGGTTGGGTGACAAGTTCCTCCCATCCACAACGATATGCTTCCAATACTCCCGTCATTCCCGGCTTGCTCACCGGATATAAACTTCTCCATATGAAGGTTCTGATGTTGGAGCCGGAGGGCAAACTCTTCTGGAGCGGGATTCTATTCAGCGCCGACACGCCTTTCACCGCGACCTGGCGCATCAAGCCTCAATCGGACCTGTTCGCTGATCAATCGGCTTTGCTCCGGGCTGACCTGTTTGCTGTCACCACCAACGCGACATCCTATCAGTCAGAATCATATGTGCCCCAGGCAACAATAGAACAATTACATTCTGCTCCCACCGAGTACCCTGAAGATATTCTTGAGCGCTATTTTACCCTCCCAAGCACAGTCCCTGAGCGAGTACATCGGCTCGCGGAGACGATCACATTTCAAATCGATAATCCATATGATAAGGCAAAAGCCATCGAAGAGTATTTACGCGCATATCCCTATGATCTCGATATCCCCGCGCCGCCCGAGGGACAGGATGTGGCAGATTATTTTTTATTTGATCTAAAGAGAGGCTATTGCGACTACTATGCAACGGCCATGGTCGTTCTCGCGCGCGCCAGCGGACTCCCTGCCCGTTTCGTATCTGGGTATTCCTCTGGAACCTATGATCCCCAAAATGCCGAATATATTGTTCGCGAATTAAATGCCCATTCCTGGGCAGAGATCTACTTTCCTGGCATTGGCTGGGTGGAATTCGAACCTACTGCATCCCAACCCGAGATCAATCGTCTGGAAGATTCAACGCTGGCGCCAACGAGTCAGAATAATGACGCGCTTGCTTCCAATCTGTTGACACGCTTCCGCCTGGAAAAACTTTCCACCTGGATTTTGCCTCTTTTATGGATGGGTCTCCTGATTATCCTTTATTTCACCGTGATCGAACGATGGTTGTATCTGCGGCTTGCTCCCACGACTGCCGTCGAACGGATACAGCAACGGCTTTATCGTTTAGGGCGTCCACTGGCTGGCAACCGTAACCACGCAGAAACTGCCCATGAATTCATGCAGAAATTGAACAATAAGATTGAAGAAATAAAGTACAGCTCGCGCATCAGAAAATTATTTTCAACCACACAAAGAGATGTCCGGCTCTTGACGAACATCTATCAGACATTTCTATTCAAGGAACATCAAACGAATGGGAGTGATGTAAAGCTTGCCCTGCAAACATGGAAGCGTTTACGCTGGCGGTTGGTCGTTGCACGAATTGTTTTATCCATCAAAAATATGCGTATGAAAAAATCAGCATTGGGGATTCAACCTTAAAGTTTTATAAAAGGACTTGTTTCCCTCTTGAAATTCCTTTCATTATCGTTATACTGATACAAATGTTTATAATAAAAATAATTTCGATTCGATGAAAGGAATTTGAAATGGCTTCAATGGAAACGCTAACGATCAAGACTGAAAATAAATTTAGAAGTTTGATATCAAAGCGTGCGTATGAAAAGGGTGAATTGATCTGCGAAATCCCAACTGAAAAAGTTGTCAATAAAGCCAATCGTTATACCGTACAAATTGCCAGCGATAAACACACAGACGTGGGCAAGCTGGCGGCATTGAATCACTCCTGTGATCCCAATGTCATTTTGGAAACCGAAAATTTGTTAATGTACGCGTGCAAGGATATAGAAAAGGGCGATGAACTCTCCTTCTTCTATCCCTCCACGGAATGGGAAATGGATGCGCCCTTTATCTGTTTGTGTGGCGCATCGAACTGTATTCACGTTGTTGCGGGTGCACGCTTCCTGCCGCTCTCCACGCTGGAACATCATTATCTCAACAAGCACATCCGCGAGATGATCGTTGAGCTAATGAACAAGACCGAAGTTCACCTCACTCGCCTGGAAGAAGCAATAAAATAGCCGAATAAAAAGGTCTCGATTGTTCGAGACCTTTTTTCATTCTTCACCCATCATCTTCCTGAACGCCCCCACCCACGGCTTGCCCAGCCTGTGATTGTCAGAGACCACGATCTTGTTGAATTTCTGTGCGATCTGCGGCATCAGCAGGGCAATGGTTCCCCAATCATTGGTAAAGATTGCCACCTTCATCTTATCGGCATATTGTCCCGCCCACATCCATTCCATGCGAAACTTGTCGGCTTTGACCCAGTAATCGCGTTTCTCCCACGCCGCAACGGAGGCATCGATGCCTTCAGAAATGGTCTTCAACGCCAGCGCAATAAATGCGGCAAGGTCTTTTGCCTCGTCCGTAACATCGGTCTGTTTTGTCAGTTCGCGTATTGAAATTACAATCGCTTTCGTTAATCGGGTTCGGTCTTTTCCAGCAGATTCGGGGTTGATTACGCGGCTCAATGGTTTCTCCAAAATGCCACGTCATTGCGAGCCTGAAAGGCGAAGCAATCTCTTTAAAATTTGGGGATTGCTTCGTCGCAACGAACGCTCCTCGCAATGACATGGGGGTACTTCAAGTGCGGGATTATACCTTTCAATCTCGAATCGTCAATCGCCAGTTGTCTACTCTAAAATCAAAAAACACATACCTTGCGGTATAATTTCGCCGCGCTCGCCGGATATTACATCGAAACGCGGGGACGTGTCGGAACTGGCAGACGAGCATGACTTAGGATCATGTGCCGCAAGGCGTGAGGGTTCGACTCCCTCCGTCCCCATTTTACAATCTGTCATTGCGAGGATGGGCGAAGCCCGACGAAGCAATCTCATAATTGATGGTTACTTGAGATTGCCACGTCTGCTTCGCAGGCTCGCAATGGCGCCAAAAAATTTAAGTATAAAGGAAAGCAACCTTGAAAATCGATAAAACCATTGAAGAAAACCACGAAGCGAAATTAGTGGTTGAAGTTGAAAACGAAAAGATGGATCAATTCAAACGCCGCGCGGCAAGAAAGATATCCGAGCGCGGCAAGATCGCGGGCTTCCGCCCGGGAAAGGCTCCCTACCAGATGGTGGTGCAAAATTATGGCGAGCAAGCCATCATCGAGCAAGCCATTGATTATTTCATCGACGCCGAATACTCGAACATCCTCAAAGAGGCGGATGTTACGCCGGGTGCCTCTGGCGCATTAGAGTTGATCGACTCCCTCGAACCGCCAAAGTTGACCTTTCGCATTCCTCTCGCCCCAGAAGTGGATTTGGGCGATGTGTACTCGCTTCGTATGCCGTACGAGTGGTCTGCTCCCGATGAAAAAGCAGTAGACGACGCTCTGCAAGACCTCCGTCAAATGTATGCGACCACGGAAAATGTCGAGCGTGAAGTACAGGAAGGCGATTACGTTCTCGTGGACGTTAAATCAGAAACCGAAGAATTAAACCGCACCGGTTTCGCGGCGCTGGTCCGTAAGGAAGAGCGTAATACGGAATGGCCCTATAACGGATTTGCCAAAGAACTGATCGGACTCAAACCCGGCGATACAAAGACAATCAAACATACCTTCCCGAAAGACTTTGAACTGGAAGCATTACAGGATAAAGAGACCGAGATGGAAGTCACGGTCAAAACTGTCCGCGCGGTGACACTCCCTGAACTGGATGATGAGTTAGCCAAGACGGTTGGCGCGGGCGAAACGCTGGATGAATTACGCGAAGCCGTCAAGAAGGATGTCGAAAATCGCTCCAAAGCAGAATATGACGACAAATACTTTGTTGACTTGATCGAGAAGATCAAAGAGGGCGCTACTTTCAAATATCACCAACATTCGCTCGAACACGAAGCAGAGCATGTGCTCGAAGACTTGAGCCAAAGACTTGCCCAGCAAAACATGGATCTCGAAACCTATTTCAAACTTCGCGATACTACGCGGGAGAAGTTCCTGGAAGAGGAAGCGATGCCTGTTGCCAAAAAGCGTTTTGAACGTTCGCTCATTCTCGATGAAATTGTCCGCAGTGAAAAGATCGAAGTGGACGATCAGGCATTGGACGCAGAATTCAACGAAACCCTGAGCGCCCTCGCCATGCAAGGCTTAGATCTGAGCAAGATACGCGGTGGCAAAAAGGGACAGCAACAAGTCGCGCAAAACATTGCGCTCGAATCTGCTAACCGTGTGCTCACACGTCGCGCACTGGATATGTTGAAGTCGATTGCGGTGGGTGAATACAAATCGTTGGAAGAGCGTCAGGCAGAAGCGGACAAGGTCCTCGAAGAGGAAGCCGCGGCGAAGGCTGTGGAAGAAGTTGCCTCTAAAGAAGAAGTCGCTCAAAGTGAAGAGAAGGCTCCTGAAGTAGAAGCAAGCGCGGCTGAGAGCGAAGCGGATTCTCCATCCGAATCTGACGAATCTGAATAACAAACCCTGATAAAGTATTAACGAAATTCCAACATGGAATGTGTATGATTGACGAAATAAAAGGAGACAAGATGATCCCTGATTTCAAAAATGTATACGGTGGTGTGATCAAATCATCGCCTTATGGCGACCGCGAAGTGAGCGTGTTCAGCCGCTTGATGCGAGAACGTATTATTTTTCTCGGCACCGCGATCGATGACCAGGTGGCCAATGTCGTTGTAGCGCAACTGCTTTACCTGACTTATGAAGATCCTGATAAAGAGATCAAAATGTATATCAACTCCCCTGGCGGCGTGATCTATGCAGGCTTGGCGATCTATGACACGATGCAGATGATCCCCAACCCGATCAGCACTGTGGCTGTTGGTGTCACCGCATCCTTCGGGACCGTTTTGCTGGCGGCTGGAACAAAAGGCAGACGCTACGCCCTGCCGAATGCCACCATCCACATGCACCAACCGTTGGGCGGCGCTCAGGGACAGGCAACGGATATTGAAATTCAAGCCAGGCAAATCCTGCGCCTGAAAGAGTTGTTACTTGGTATTATGGTAAAACATACCGGCAAGCCATTGGAAGTTGTCGAACATGATAGTGACCGTGATTTCTATGTTGACGCCAAGGGCGCAGTTGAGTATGGACTGGTTGACCAGGTTTTGGAAGTGCCTGAAAAAGTAAAAGTAAGTGAGTAAGTCTTAAGATACAATCTTATTAAGCCTGCCGAAAAATCGGCAGGCTTAATTGTTTAAAGAATTCGCTTTGATATAATCACCCAGCATGAGAGGAAACCGAAATGACATTTTCCATCGTTGCATGTGATCTTGAAGAACAGGCTTGGGGTGTGGCTGTGGCATCGAAATTCCCAGCAGTGGGAGCGGTTGTCCCGTGGGCACAGGCAGGGGTTGGCGCCGTTGCGACTCAATCCTTTGCAAACACTTCGTTCGGTCCGCGTGGACTGGTGTTGATGGCAACGGGTTTGTCAGCAGATGAGACGCTAGTCCGTTTGTTGGAAGACGATCCTGATCGAGAACTCAGGCAGATTGGTTTGGTGGATGCGAAAGGCGGCTCGACAACTTTCACCGGGCATGGATGTTTCCCATGGGCTGGTGGAGTATCAGATAAGGGATATGCCATTCAGGGAAATATTCTCAAGAGCGCAAAGGTTGTCCCTGCGATGGAGAAGGCTTTTCTCAAAGCACAAGGAAGTTTGCCTGCGAGGCTTCACGCGGCACTACTTGCCGGTGACCGCGCAGGCGGCGACAAACGTGGACGGCAATCCGCGGCGATCTATGTGGTCAAGCCGAAGGGTGGATATGGTGGTTTTATTGACCGTTGGATAGACTATCGAGTAGATGACCACGAAGACCCTGTCCCACGCTTGGGGGAACTGCTTGAGATGCACGAACTGTATTTTGGAAAGAGCAAAGAAGAAGCGCGTGTAGAATTGACCGGCAAAGCGCTTAAACAGATCACAGGTATTCTCACAAAAGAAAAGTACCTGAAGAAAAGTAATAAGTTCCGTGACGCGTTCAATGAGTTTATCGGTAACGAAAACTTCGAAGAACGCGCCGACCCAGAGGCGAAGTGGATCGATAAGCCAGTGTTCGATTATCTGGTGAAGAAGTTTAAGGGATAACTCGCTGGTTGAGTAGCCGCGGAGCGGCGGATCGAAACCAGCAATATCATGCATAAAAGAAATTAAGATCAAACTTGGAATTGGTGGTTTCGATACGTTCCTTGCTATCGCTCGGAACTACTCAACCACCGGAGTAATATGCTGCCCTCACACATCAAATCTCTCATCATTGACATGGACGGAGTCATCTGGAAAGGCGACTCACCAATTGGCGATCTGCCAGCGATATTCAACCGCATCCGCGAGCGTGGACTGAAATTTGTCTTCGCGACGAATAACAGTACCAAAACATCCGAACAATACGTGGAGCGACTAAAAGGCTTCGGCGTTGACGTGGAACCCTGGCAGGTCATCACGTCGTCACAAGCCGCGGCAGACGCTGTCGCAAAGAAATTTGCACCTGGAACAAAAGTCTTTATTATCGGTGAAGATGGACTCCGTGTTCCGTTGGAAGAAAAAGGATTTGAAGTTGTTTCCGTTGAAAACGCGACGCAGGCGCAAGCAGTCGTGATGGGCATTGACCGTGAGGTCACCTTCAACAAGATCGCAGAAGCGACATTGCTCATCCGAAACGGAGTTCCCTTCTACGCGACGAATACTGATAAGACCTTCCCCACCCCACGCGGGGAAATCCCCGGCGCGGGTGCATGGATTTCGGTCATCACTACCGCAACGAATGTAGAACCTATTGTGGCAGGCAAACCCTTTCCGTTTTTGATGTACCTCTCGCTGGAAAAACTTGGTACCAAGAAGGAAGAGACCCTCGTCGTCGGTGACCGACTCGAAACGGACATCGCCGCGGGTCAGGGAGTGGGATGTCCCACCGCGCTGGTGTTGAGTGGCGTTTCAACAAAAGAACAAGCCGGAGAATGGAAGCCAAAGATAGATATAACAGCAAATGATCTTGCAAGTCTAGTTGAATAGGATGTAGGGGCAAAGCAATGCTTCGTCCCTACTGTATAATACATCCATGCTCATCTACGATCTCGATTTCCCCGCGCTCGAAAACTTATTCAAAGAATGGAACGAACCCGCCTACCGCGCCAAGCAGGTCTGGCAGGGTTTGTATCAACATTTATATAACTCGCCTGAGCAATTCACCAATCTGCCAAAATCATTGCGTGAGAAACTAGCTAAACATACGACCTTCACTCCTTTCAAAGTGAAGGTCTTTCAAGATTCATCCGATGGCTTTACGCGCAAAACGCTTATTTGAATTGCCCGATAAGAATTTGATCGAAGCCGTGCTCATGCGCTATGGCGACCCGGCGGATGATTTCGATACGATGGCGGAGTACCGCCACTACTCAACCAGCGATGAATCTGCGCGGTGCAAAGAATCGCCGCACGCTTTGCATCTCCACGCAGGCAGGTTGTGCGATGGGATGTGTCTTCTGTGCGACGGGTCAAATGGGATTCAAACGTCATCTTTCGAGCGGCGAGATCGTGGCACAGGTCATGTATTACGCTCAGATGTTGAAGGAAGAGAACCAGGTCGTCACGAACATCGTCTTTATGGGCATGGGCGAACCCTTCCATAATTACGATAACACCATGAAAGCGATTGACACCTTGAACGACGCCGAAGGCTATAACTTTGGCGCGCGGCGCTTTACTATTTCCACGGTTGGTTTAGTCCCGCAGATCATGCGTTTTGCGGACGAAAGACGACAAGTCAACCTTGCCATCTCCCTCCACGCCGCGGATGACGATGAACGTCTACAGATCATGCCTGTCAACAAGAAGCACAAGATCAAAGATGTCATTGACGCCTGTCGCTATTACGTTGACCAAACCGGACGCCGCGTCACTTTTGAGTGGGCGCTGATCTGCTGGAGTCAACGACACGCCTGAAGTTGCCAAGAAACTCGCATCGAAACTCAGAGGGCTGATGTGCCATGTCAACGCCATTCCCCTCAACCCCACCGCGGGCTACAACGGCAAAGCGACAGACCGTCAGCGTGCGATCCTGTTCAAAGAAACGCTGGAGCAGGCAGGGATTCCATGCACGATACGGATGCGAAGAGGCATTGATATCAACGCGGGATGTGGTCAGTTGGCTGGGTCAGGTTCGCGCTGAGACGAAGCGCAGGTTTGCCTGAATACAGCGTCTCGTCTACAGCTTTCGACGAACACGAAAGCCTCCGCTTGACGTGATGGTTTATGCTTTATTGAATATATTTCTTAAGGGAATATTATGATATATTGCCTACACGCAGAATACAAATCAAACTTTCTTGCAAGATGATTTGGAATAAAGTATAGTCATGCAAATAAAAATCATAACAATAGAGATGATGAATGGAAAATAAATCAGACTCCTGGCTTCAACGTTCGATCCACCCTGCCCTACCAGCCATCACCAATGAGGTCGCCATTTTCGCGGGCATCATCCTGCTGGCGATCATTACACGCTTCTACAATCTGGGCGCACGCGTGATGAGTCACGATGAAAGCCTGCACACCTACTTCTCATGGCTTTTGTATCGCGGTCAGGGTTATCAGCACACCCCCATGATGCACGGACCGTTCCAGTTCCATGCGCTGGCTTTGAGCTATTTCCTGTTCGGCGTTTCGGATTTTACCGCCCGCATCCCATCCGTACTGTTCAGCATTGGGACCGTATGGATGGTTTGGTATTGGCGCAGGTATCTCGGCAAATGGGGAGCACTCATCGCCGGTTTCCTGATGGTCATTTCGCCCTACATGTTGTATTACGGAAGATACGTCCGCAATGAATCGTTTGTGGGCTTTTCCGGCATTCTGCTGTTGTATGGCATTTTGCGGTATCTCGAAAACGGCGAGAAGAAATATTTGTATTTCATCACTGCCGCGACGGTTTTGCATTTCACATCCAAAGAGACTGCGTTCATCTATACGGCGCAGGCGCTGATCTTTTTGGGAGTGTATTTTATTTTTCGAGTCACCCGGGAAGCATGGGTTGATAAAGAACAGTTGTATCGTTGGTTTGTCATCGCACTTGCCGTTGTCGTTTTGCTTGCATTCAGTGGTTTCGTATTTGGAATTGTAAACCACCAGTCCGGAACCCTCAGCAGTGGCGAGACTGCCGCCCCAGCTGACCCCAACACTGGAATTGCGCTGCCCGCCGCGCCGACACCTGTTTCTGTTTCAGAGATCTTATTTGCGCTGGCGGCGGTTGCGTTCACTGCGGCGGTCGTCCTGCTCTTTGTTGGGTATGGCTGGGCAAACTTATTCAAGGAACGCTCCTTCGATATCATTCTGTTATTGATGACGTTCGTTCTGCCCATGCTGATCCCCTTCCCCATCAAGTTGCTGGAGTCTCGAATTCACGTTGCCATCCCAACAGACGCAGGATCCGTCGCGGCATTGGACACACGCGGGATGTCGATCATCCTTGCATTTGTGGTTGTATTCTTTATCATTTCCATAGCCATTGGTTTGCTGTGGAACCGCGACTGGTGGAAATACGGGGCGTTATTTTGGGGCGTATTCACCATCCTTTATACGACCGTCTTCACGAACGCTCCCGGCTTCTTCACTGGCTTGTTAGGTTCATTGGGCTACTGGCTCGTCCAACAAGGTGTGGAGCGCGGCAGTCAGCCGGAGTATTACTACATCCTTGTGCAGTTACCCATGTATGAGTTCCTGCCCGTCATTGGCAGTTTGGTGGCAGTCGGCTTGGGCTTGAAAAAAATATTTTGGAGTGAACCAGCCCTCCCTGAGAATGAAGCGGAAATAACAACAGAGGAAGGGGCGACTACACCCAATACACCAAGTTTCGTGACCATGTTCAGCCTGCTGGTCTTTTGGTCGATCACATCCATCGTTGCATTCTCCGTTGCGGGCGAACGTATGCCGTGGCTGACCTATCACATGGCGTGGCCCATGATCCTGCTTTCGGGCTGGGGCATCGGGCAGATCATCGAGTCGGTGATGGAGCGATTGCAGGAAGAAAAGTTTTGGCAGACATCGCTGGCCATCCTTGTATCGGTCGTGTTTGCGCTGGCAGTTTTCAGTACGATCAGGGCGTTGTTCGGGTCAAACCCGCCGTTCCAGGGCACCGAACTGGATCAACTGCAAGCGACCTCCGCCTTTCTATTGCCGTTGGTTACTGCCATCCTAACAGGCGCACTCATTGCTTATCTGATGCAAAACGACTTCGTGAGCATTGGAATTGTTTCACTATTTGCCCTCGCCATCATCACGCTGGGAGCAAGCATTATCAATGGCGCGACGCTTTTTACACTAACCTCCAACCCAGCCTCGCAGGCAACCTCCATTACACCCGATGCGCTGAAATTTGGTTCCGCAGTTTTGGCGTTGATCGCCAGCATTATCCTCATCGCTTACTTATGGCGTATGCCGCGCAGAAGTGCGTTTGTGAGCCTCGCCGCCCTGTCCGTATTTGGACTGCTCATCATCCAAACTGGACGAACGGCATTCCGCGCAAGTTATATTTACTATGATGACGCCACCGAATATCTCGTGTATGCGCACGGAGCAACGGGCATCAAAGAGGTCATGTCGCAGGTTTCAGAAATATCCGAACGCACGGCAGGTGGACTTAACGCAATCGTCGCCTACGATGCCAGTGCGCCGGATACGGGCGTTTCGTGGCCCTTTGTCTGGTATCTGCGTGACTTCACCGCTTTGCGTTCATTTGACAAGCCCACACGCTCTCTGCGCGATGCGGTGGCGGTGGTCGTGGATGAAAAGAATTTTGACAAGATCAATGCCGCGCTGGGCAGTGAGTTTTACGAATTCGATTACATCCGTATGTGGTGGCCCAACCAGGATTATTTCAACCTGGATCAAACACGCGTATTGAATGCGATCACCAATCCAGCTATTCGTACAGGTATTTTTGACATCTGGTTTGACCGTGACTATACACAATATGCGCAGGCAATCGGAAGTTCATCCATGACGTTGACCACCTGGTCGCCGGCCGACCGCATGAAATTATTTGTACGCAAAGATGTCGCAGCAAAAATTTGGAACTACGGAGTTGGACCTTCAGAGGCGCCCGCAGTTGCCGATCCCTACGAAAATGGCACTGTGCTCATCGCCGCAGATCAAATCCTTGGCTCCGATCGTTTTCCTCCCGGTCTGAATGCCCCGCGCGCCATCGCCGCCGGACTTGACGATGATCTCTATGTGGCAGACTCGCGCGATCATCGCATCATTCACTTTGCTTCGGACGGGCGCGTATTGCAAGAGTGGGGTTCATTTGCCGATGCCGCTACCAGCGATGCGCCGATAGGCACTTTCAACGAACCGTGGGGAGTTGCCGTCGGACCGGACGGTTCGGTATATGTTTCCGACACATGGAACCATCGCATCCAAAAGTTCAGTAGTGAAGGCAACCCGATCACCATGTGGGGACAGTACGGTCAACCCTTAGAGGGTGACGCGGCATCCGCCAGTTCGTTCTGGGGACCACGCGGCATTGCCGTCAACGATCAAGGGCACGTCTTCGTAGCGGACACGGGCAATAAACGTATTGTTGTCTTCGACAAGGATGGAAACTACATCACTGAGTTTGGAACAGCGGGCTTCGACCCGGGTCAATTTGATGAACCTGTGGGCGTGGCAGTTGGCAAAAGTGGAACGGTCTACGTGACCGATACATGGAATCAGCGCATTCAAACATTCACGCCAAACGAAGACGGCACTTTTTACTTCCCCGCACTGCAGTGGGATGTGAGCGCATGGTACGGACAATCGTTGGACAATAAGCCGTTGATCGCCGTGGACGCAAACGAAAACGTATATATTACAGATCCCGAGGGGTACCGCATCATTGAATTCACGTCGAACGGAGAATTTATCCGCACATGGGGAGACTTTGGAAGCTCGCCGGAAGAGATCGGCTTAGCCGCAGGCGTAGCCATTGACAAGCTTGGTTTTGTTTGGGTAACCGACGCAGGAAACAATCGTATTCTGAGATATACGCTACCGTAATCGATAGACGCGATAAACATAAAGCAAAAAGAGACAGCCACTTTGAATTGGTTGTCTCTTTTTTTATTTCCGCCATTGAGGTTACTCTTTCTTTACATTTAATTTTTGTCAATTTTCTTATCTATGTTTCCAGCCATGTAAATAACTCCACCGCCGAGCACGGCAAGAGCGATGATGCCGATCACGTACCCATAACCGATTTGTTTTGGACAGATACCATCGAAGATATGGCAAGCAGTTAAAGCATGAAAAGATCATACTGGTTTTATCTTTTCAACAAATTGATCTCATCAGGCGTTAAGTCGCGCCATTCCCCTGGTTTCAAATTCCCCATGGTGACACTACCAATCGCTACGCGGATGAGGTCGCAGAGTTGGAAGGCTCACTGCGGCAGTCATATGCCGGATTTGGCGCTTCTTGCCTTCCCGCAATTTGATCTCGATCCACGCGGTGGGTCCGTGGGGAGTGACAGGCTTGGGTCGAGCAGGCAGGTTCGGGGTTGGAATGAGGCGGGCTTTCGCGGGTAGAGTTCTGATAACCTTTGAGCTGAATCCCGTTTTCAAGCTGAGTCAGTTTATCCTGCGTTGGATCGCCCTCGACCAGCACCCAATATGTTTTTTCGAGGCGATGTTGAGGATCAGTCAACTGCTTGATGAGTTGTCCATCATCGGTTAGCAATAATAATCCTTCGCTGTCGCGATCCAGCCTGCCAGCCGCGTAGACATCTGGCACGTTGATGAATTGTTTGAGAGTGGCGTGACCTGTGCCTTCATCGGTAAATTGCGATAACACGTCGTAGGGTTTGTTGAAAAGGAGGCTTCGCATTTTAGGATTATAATCACGCAAATCAAAGAGAGGAGTAAGAATGGCTAATCAAAATAAAGTTGTGGTCCCCGGTAAAGTTCAAAAAGACAGCAAAAAGAGGAAGAAGTTCAAGATCAAGAAACATAGGGATACGGAAGTTGATGTTGAGATCGAGATCGACGAGGACGGTGATTATGAGGTGGAGAAACTCAGTATCGATGATTTACCCACCACCATGCACGATGGACATCCTATCATCTGGTTCAATAATTTCGCCATAAAGAAGAATGGACAGCACATCAACCAAAAATACAAAATTACGATCCCCGGCATTTCCAAAATGGGAGATTCAAGACTGGTGATCTTCGATGGTAACGGCGATCCCTATTATTATACGGGCGAGATCATCGATGACACGTTTGAAATGACAGACGGCGATCCCGCGTCGGGTAGAGCGCCCTAGCTTAGGAAGCTTGAGCCGCGTCGTATATGGCACGCCGCCAGGGAATATTTTCGATGTAGCGTTTACGCACTTCTTCATCTTTAAATTCGAGACCTGCGCGTCCAGCATGTTCCTTGCAGTTTGCAAGATCTGACTGGAGCGCGGGTCTTGTTTTTCATTGAGCAAAAGATAACACGCATAATAAATGCGTAGCGGTTCATCCGTGCCATCCAAAGCAGCGCCGCTTTCAAGAAAGCCAAGAATTTTCTCCGCTTCCTGAGACGCCTTTTCAAGATCATTCACTTGCAAGTAGGACATCACCATCCCCGCAATAGGTTCCATCGCAAGAGTAGGCTGTCCCAATTCGTTGCGAATTTCAATCGACCTGCGATAGGCTGTTTGTGCGTTTCCCAGATCGTTCAGCATCAGGTAAGCATGTCCGCTGTATAACTCTGCCCAGGCTTCACCCGATCGTTCTGAAATCGTCACCGCAAGTCCCTTCGCGCGCTGTGCCTGTTCCAAAGCTGTGACCGCATCGTTCTGAATGCTAGTAACCGCACTAAGGTTTACCAGGGTGATAATCTGCTGATTCACATCACCAATCTCGCGGGAAAGCCCCAGCGCCTGCATGTGATAGGAACGCGCAGAGTCAAAATCACCCTGCATACCCGCGGCAAACCCCATATTCGCAAGCGCGCCAACCTCCATAAACCGATCACCCACTTCACGGGAAAGTTGATAACAAACCTGATAATACTCAAGGGCAAGTGCATAATTGCCATTCACGGAGCCTTCGAGCATCGCCAACTGATTGAGCGCCCTGGCTTCGAGCCCCGGGTCTTTGACCTCACGTGCAATCTCCAGCGACTCGGATAGATATTCCCTGGCGGCGGTTGGCTGGTTTTGATCCAATGCGATCCAGCCCATTGCGCTTAGTATTCTGCTTGTTTCTTTTCGGTTGCCTGCGCGCCGATCGCGCTCCAGTGTCTTTTGGGCAATCGACATGGCTTCATCCAAACGACCCAAACGAAACAGTGCAATAGACCAGACTACCTGCGTATAAAGCACCAGTTCTGTATCGCCCAGCGAGGCAGAGTACATTTCAGCCTGCTTTGCACATTCAATTGCCTCCGGGTAATTGCCAACAAAATAGTGATATCCGGCATAGTGCATAAGGACTGTGGCAATCCGGCTATCGTCGTTCAACTGCTTCGCCAGTTTTTCCAGCGAATCAAGATCAAGAAGTTGTGAGGAGCGGTCGCCCATACGGCTGAATATCTCCACCCTTTCAACAAATAGATCGAACTGGGCGGCAAGATCGTCAAATGGGGTGAACGCCAGGGCATTAGTAAAATAGTCCACTGCCAGACTGTTTTGATACAGGTGGGAAGCCTCCTGTCCTGCCAGTGTGTAATAGCGCCGGGCTTTCTCGCGTAGACCGGCGTGATCGGCATGATAAGCCAGCTCGGCAAAATGTTTTCTCATATCTTCCGCGAACAAGGTTTCATAGGCTGCCACAGCCAGGGTATGGAGTTCATGCCTTCTTGCCCTCATCTGCATGGTATAAGCCGCATCACGCAAAAGCCCATGTGAGAAAAGATAGCGCATCTCCGTCAGCTTGACCCAGACGGCCGCCTTCTCTGCCTCATCGATGTGCTGCATAATACCTTCATCGCTCTGTAGCATTTGCACCAACACATGAGCATCAAACTCGCGCCCCAGCACAGAAGCGGTCTGGATCGTCTCGCGTATTTCCCGGGCCACCTGGTCGAGCCGCGCAACGAGGACGGCGCGTATATCGCCGGGCAGAATGGTATCGCGGGGTTTTCGGGTAATGTTCCACCCTTCCTTGCTTATTTCGATTCCGCCTTCTTCCTGGAGGTAGTGGATGATCTGCTCGATAAAATAAGGATTACCTTCAGATCTTTCTGCAACGAGTTTAAGTAAAGCGGGCGACACTGTCCCGCCTACTATGTTTTCAGTTAATGACTTTATCGCCTTCCAGGACAAGCCCTGTAAATTGACCTGGGCAGTTATCGTATCCTCCGTCAGAGAAGTCTCCCGCAGGCGAGAGGTAACGATCACAGCAATGGGATATGACTCGTTCGCGGCCAGAATGGAGCGCCTTAAGCGGGGCAAAAAGCTTTTGGTATCCTCATCTGTAAATTGAATGTCTTCCAAAAACAGCACCACAGGCTGGCGCAAACATTCTGCTTTGAACAGAGCGATCAGAGCAAGGAATGTGTTGTTATAACGTCCTTCAGCATCCAACTGGGCGTAAAGAGAATCCTGCCAATAAATATCCACGAGCGCGCCCAGAAAGGAGCGGGTGCGTTCAATCTCCTGTTTTAAGTCCGTATCCTCCATTGATTGAAGCAAAGCATTCAATTTTGCATCAAAGATTTCCCTGCGTTGGTCAGGCAGATGATCCGCGGAAAATTCAAAATACCGCAACAGCCAGCGGCGTAACGGGTTGAATGACTGACGCAGAATCTGATCAGACTGGCAAACGGCCCAAAGAGCCTTTTTCAATTCAAAGACTTCGGAAAGCCGAAACTCATGCACCAAGCGACCCTTTCCAATCCCCGCATCACCGGTGACGAGCAGCATTCCTGCAAATTTGCCCTGCCACAATGGCTCTGCAAATTCTTTCAGTATTTTAAGCTCCTTCTCCCGCCCGACCATTTCACCCTGATAGACCGTTTCACTTTCATCCGTACGATTTTTTAATACATAAACTTTTTGTTCCGCAACAAAACCTTTAAATGACTGTGAACCGACATACTCGGTCGCGAATCTCATGGAGACCCTGCGTGCGATCCGTTCATCCACCCAAACTTGGCCATCAGGAGCGCCCATCATAAAACGGGATGCCAGATTGACTCCCCAGCCATAACAGGTATAGTCTTCACACATGACACTGCCAAGATAACCCGCATGAGCAATGTAATAAGTAACGCCCGCTGTAAGAGGAAAATCCGCGCTTGCTTGCAGCTCGAGAACAAAATTCAAGGCTCGCCCAATATCATTTTCATGGGCAACCGGCGCACCCCACAGCATGAGCATATTGCAGCCCTTATCGCCGAAGTCGACACGTGTGAGCAGACCTCCGTATTTTTTTCGCAACCCAAAGATCACGCCTGCAAACTTTTCCAATTTTTCGTCCGGGAGATCGGGAAACCTCATAAAGAGATTGACCACCTGGCGAAACTCACCGCGTACATCATGAACAATAACTTCCTCAGGCATAAAGATGCGGGAAGTCTCCACGTCGATGGGCGGGAAAACATCCGCGCTGGGATCAGGCACTTCGACACGAAACCTGCCAAAGCGGTGGAAAGAGCCGAGCGGACGCGTCCGCACGCTATCCTTGAGCAACTCGTTGATGTTTTCAGTAAGGATGATCTCACCCGCGCTGGCTTGGTGCTCTGCTTTTGCAGAATCATCCACCGCCGAGCCGCGGAAGTAATAGGTTGCCTGACCGCCATCCTGTGCACGCAGAATCCTCCAGGAGACGGCGCCCAATGTCAGACCGATCTTGATGGAAAAGTCAAACTTGCCATAAATGGTCTGGCGCTCTGAATTTTCAAGCATACGCTTTTGAATGATCCATGCCGAAGTCAATGACCGAAGGGCAGACATTCTTTCATCGGCGCGAACGGGATAGAGCGCCATGATGCCATCCCCCGCAAAACTTACGATCTTGCCGCCATATTCAAAAATACTTTCCACGAGCGGATCGAAAACGCCGTGCATCAAACTGGCAAGCACCTCCGCGCCATGTTGCCCATGCTGCATGAGCGTATCGGTCATGGATGAAAAACCGGAGAGATCGAGAAACATTCCCACAGCCGGGAACTCGCCATTCAGACGGCCCGCCTTATAATTTTCAACAATGAGCTCAGGGACTACGCGATGCATCGCATAAATTGTACATGTATAATGACCGCATGACAATGAAGACTTACCAAATCCTTCTCTGCAACTCGTGTGGACTCCGTTATCCACACATGCAGGGACAATCCTTCGGCGCACGCTGCCCAATCTGCATGGGAGAGACACGCGTCATTCTTAGCCGCGAGTTCAACTCTTGAACACGACCCCGACCTCACCCCCAGCTCTTCTAACCGCGAGCAGGGAGAACTCGCCGTGCTTCTTGATAATATTCGTTCCGCCTGGAATGTGGGTTCGATCTTCCGTAGCGCAGATGGGTTCGGCTTCGCTCACGTTTATTTATGCGGAATCACCCCCACCCCTGAGAATGAAGCGGTGACAAAGACCTCGCTCGGTGCAGAGGATTCAGTCATGTGGTCCTATCATAAGGACGCGGTGAAACTTGTCAAAGGCTTGAAAAAGGAGGGATGGACGGCCTGGGCGTTGGAGGAGGATGAAAGAGCAAAAGAATTAACGCAGAATACGGAACGCAGAATGCGAACGGCGGTATTGATCGTTGGTAATGAGGTGACGGGTGTTGACCCGGAACTGCTTGATCTGTGCGATGAAATCTTTTACATTCCCATGCACGGGGAGAAGAAGTCGTTCAATGTGGGCATTGCGTTCGGGATCGCGGCCTATGCGTTAAATAGTCAGCGTCTCGAAGGCTGAAATTCCTTCGAGACGCTCTCCCAACAGACGCTTATCAACTGGTCTTAAATGGATTGACTTTCTGCTTCTTTTCGTTTTTCAGTTTACGTTTTTCCTTTAGATTATGCTTGGGTTTTTTCTTTTGTTCCTTGTTGCCTTTATCTTTACTACCGCTACTTGACATGATAATCTCCTTTTGTTTATGACAGAAAAACTGTTCTGTCTCAGAGGGCATTGTACCCCCGATTCCGAAAACCATGAGATAACCAGCGAAGGGTTCGAGAGAGACGGACGTTTAAGTAAAAGACTCCAGATATAGCTCCTCCAGTTTTTTCCTTGCCCAGGGTGTTCTCCGTAGGAACTTCAAGCTGGATTTAATGCTTGGATCACTGGTGAAACACTTGATTGGAATACGCTCTCCCATTTCTTTCCAACCATACTTTCTGACCAGTTCGTTTAGAATTGTTTCAAGCGTTATCCCGTGCAGGGGATTGTTCGGTTGTTCGTTAGGCATAGTCTGGAAGACCTGAAGGGGTATGAATTTTATGGGGAGGATAAGCACTTGCCATCGAGCCCTGTGCTTATACAACACTTTCAGGGAATAATACAGTCCACGAACGTTCGTCCCCAGCCAGCAGACCCAGGCCTGTCCGCTCAGGCTTTTCGCATGGTTCTGCATCGAATGCATTTGCCACCTCGCGCGCAGCAGGCGAGAAGTAGGCAATGACTTCACAATGCAAGCGTCCCTCAAATTCGAGCCGCGTAAATATCGCCATGTCAGGTGGTTTTCCCGCGGTCATGAACAACGGCAGAAATAGTTCTTCAATTTCGGCAGAGGGAGCAGCAGCCATGATCCCATCGCCCAGATTGACTGAATACCAGCTACTCATTGTTGATCTCTCCTGAACCTTCTATATAACGCGAACCAGCGTCACCCACTTCTCATCGACACTCAAACTGGCGATCTTCCAACCAGCAGTGGACCATGCGCGTCTGTTGACGTGATTACCCTCTGTCTCATGCCTCCACCATCTTTCGTCCTCGTACGCGGACGACGGTAGTTTGTCGCTCAATATTCTTTCGATCTGTTCAAAGGAAAGATTCACTTCTTTTTGGCTTGCAGGCAGGTCACGCAAGTAATTTTCAAGGGGAATATATTTGCCAGCCATAAATGTTCCTTCAACCTTTAGTCATCGTCGGGCGAATCAGTTCTCTGTTGCTTCGAATCCGCTTCGAGCATTTTTACCAACCCTGCCGCAGCCTGATTGTATGCTCCAACAACGATATCTTTCAACTCATCGGAAACAGGTTCCTCGGGTTTGCGTATGTAAAAGATGATCTTTGCACCATCTGGCGCTTCAAATACATTTCTGGTTTGAACCAGCTTAATTCCCACACTAATATTTTGTTCGAGTGAAACATACTCAAAAGGTTTCCAATCCAATATCTTATTGAAAAAATGGATCTCGCCATGCGCGCAATGATAAGTAGCTTCGGGTTGAAGGCGTCCGCCGAGGGGATCCGTCCGTTCGACTGAATCGTAGCCTGCCCACTCCTGTTCGAGTTCGAGGGGTGGTCAAATACTCCCATACCCTGGCAGGCGGATAAGGCGCATCCCATTCAAAAGTAAGCCAGGACTCTTCGGGGGTGACAATAAAGCGGCGCTTTTCCTGTTCGCGCTCCCAGACTTCGTGCAGGTCCAGTACCTGCATTTTGACTTCCCCGATGTGTGCATAGGATTCGGAATGCGCAACGAGTGGATACGCCAACTGTGATAATTGCGAAGCCTCCGCCGCCGCATCGCTAAACAAGGCGTAGCTCTCAATGCCGGTCTGTTCGATAACGCTGTTCTTCAACATGCGGTGAGGAACGATCACATCTGCGCCTAATAGTTCCTCACGATCTCCAAGTTTTTGAATAACATATTCCCCATAGTGAATGACCATCTTCAAATCAAGACTGGGGATGTTCTTGCAGGCGCGACAGGTGCAGGTGGTGTTATAGACCATCTGCCGCAGCGTATCGGCAAAGACGAAATACAGATTTTCCAGGCATTCCAAAAACGATTGCGGCTTGCAGAAATCCGTTTCAGGGACGTACATGAAGATGGCGTCGCCCCGAAAGCCCGAGATCACAAACGGATGTTTGATATGGGCAAGCTGCACATCGAACAAATTCTGAAGCGCATCCTGAGCGTGATCCAACTCGGACTTGGTCAGGAATTCGGTGTAGCCGGAAATATCGGTGAGGATGAAATAACCTTTTTGCGCCATGAAAACTCCAGACGAATGGTAGAGGCTTTCCCCAAGTTTACCGCATCAGTACGTTCTACCTTGTCATTGCGAGATGGTGACTTCCTGCCTCACAATGACATAAAATCATAGTTCGCCAGTTTAGCGCGCAGGAGAAGCAAGATAGTAAAACAAGCCAAAAAGCAATATCCCATCTACAAAGAGGCCCAAACCCTGCGAGTGAAACACTGCCACAGATATTGCAGCAGCAATGCCAAAGACAACAACAGCGATCATAACCTTTTGAGTTTTAGGTGTCATAAATCACCTTTCTGATTAGCTCTTCTTCGAGGTGTTCATGATGGCAAGTATAACGCCATCCGTATTTTTCATCATATCCTATTGTACAAGCCCGCAACCGTAGGGGCGACTTGCCAGGGACTGACTCACGCCTCGTTCAGCAAGAATCTCCTCGCTTGACGTACCCACCAATGGCAGTGAAAAGTTGCCCCTACTCTTCAGCGTACTGCAACTCCCGCAGTGATGCCAGCCAGCGGACATCATCATCCGAGACCCTAAGGGTTTCCTTGACTGACTCGCAATCCCGACAGCAAGACTCTCCTGCTTGACGTGACGAAGGTTATCGGGACAAACCCTTAGGGTCTTCATAATTCACCTTTGAAAGCCCTATCTAAAACACTCGGTAACAACGCGGACAACTCCTCCCCCGTAGCGGACTGTAACTCCCGCAGCGATATCATCCCTCTTGGACGCCAGCCGCTGGACTTCGAGATAATTCGTGGTCTTATTCGTGGACGGTTTCTCTCCATGACGAAAAGTTTCGGGCAATAGGTCATCGCACTCTCCCTAAACGCCCTATCCAGCACGGACGGCAACAACGCGGACAATCCCTCCCCGTAGCGGACTGTAACTCCGGTAGCGACGCCAGCCGTGCTTGAACGCATATTTGTAGATACGCCACTTTATACGCCGCTGTTCGCGGATAATATCCCCCCTCTTATCCATCCTCTGTGTTTTCTTTGCCTCGTTTGTGATTTTTTTTTGTGAAAATCTTTGTGCAGGAAGAAAAGTTGCATATTGACCCAAAAACACCCATTTGCCTTTCATTTTGGGGCACTATTTGCCAAATGATGTAATAACAAAGACGAAGTTCAACTTTTTTATCTTCTGAACACTATGTTTTGAAGATAAGATCAATTTATGCGGGCGCTGTCAGATTGGGGAATTGAAATTTTTTTCGCTATTCTTTCAATTATGTATTTTTGAAATTGTCCCATCAGCAGGGTCTTTTGGCTTGTCCCTTTTTTCCTCTTTGTGGTTTGGCTTTTCGGGGATAATGTTATTTTCGACTTCATATAGTCTCTCTCTTTGAGCGCCCTATCCAGCACCGGACGGTAAACAACGCCGCCCCAATTCCTCCCCCGTAGCGGACTGTGACTCTCCCGGGCCGCCCCACCAGCCGCGGCATTACTATCATCATCCGAAGACCCTAAGGGTTTTCCTCTTGACTGCACTTGGCATTCCCGCAAACAAAGACTTTCCTGCTTGACATGACGAAAGTTATCCCCCGGGGCAAACCCTTAGGGTCTTCTATAATTCACCTCGAAACGCCCTATCCAACACGGACGGTAACAGCGCGGACAACTCCTCCCCCGTAGCGGACTGTAACTCCCGCAGCGATATCAGCCGTGCTTGAACTTTCGTGTTGATTGTCTCTTGTCTCATATATACTCTCAATTCCCCTTCCCCCACTTGGGGGAAGGACGGGATGGGGGTCACAACTCTCCCTTAAACGCCCTATCCAGCACGGACGGCAGCAACGCGGACAATTCCTCCCCCGTAGCGGACTGTAACTCCCGCAGCGACGCCAGCCGCGCTTGGACGCTATCGAGATACGCCACGATGCGCCGCTGTTCGTCGAGCGGGGGAATAGAAGTTTCCTCATTTGTAAAACAATTCCAAACCATCAATCAGTTTATTGAAAGTGTTCTCGAATTTGGTCTCATCTTTCCATTCAGAGAAATCAAGTATGTTGTATTCCATGATTTGCTCCATAATTCTCTTCTGCCCATGGACTATTTTTCCAGCTATCATCTAATGCAACAGGGCACAAAACATCTTTCTTTAGTTCTTTTTCAAGTGTCGAGCCGTGCGAACTTCATGTTCTACCCAATCACTCTGGAGAGAATTTTCTGAGAGAATTAGTATAACAATGGGGTTGAGACGTATTGCTCGATCGATTTGCTTTTCCATTCTTCCTGATTTCATTCATGTATATCGCGCCAAAATCGAATACCATTCTTATTCAAATAATCTTCAAGTTTGTCTACAAACATGCTGTCACCATGGCTATATGAAATAAAAAGCGGAGAAATTTGAAGGGCTTGAGTATGCCGAACATCATAAATTTTGTATACAATCTTATTGACTTCGTCATTGCTGAGTTCGGGATTATAACAGTCTTGAATATTCAATTTCGATGTCGCTGAGACCACAGCCTGGTAAAAAAACTTCGGGTAGTTTCCCTCTCGAGTTCGAAATTGTCCATGTGCTTATAAAAGAGGGTCCCTGATGGATAATACTTTCAAGCCCTGTTACATCAGAGGATCGACATAGGCTAGTGTCGTTTTCCCCATTTTTGCTCCTGTCAGATCTGTTCCGATGAATAATATTCTTTTCAAATAAGCTTCTAAGAATATGGCTCCACGGAGATTTGTTCCAGTGAAACCATTACCATGGAGTATAGCCCCTGATAAATTTGCACCACATAAAGATGCTTGACTAAAAAATGTCATGTGCGAGATTACTGCCTGCCAAATTTACTAAGTCAAGATTTGCACCAAAAAAACTGCTTCACTAAGATCAGCTTTACGAATATTAGCTTTGGACAAATCAGCTAAATCTAGGTTGGCTTTACCTAGATTTGCTCCCATCAAGTTGGTGAGTTAAATTAGCATCACTGAGATTAACTCGCCTTAGATCAGTGTTGCGAAGATCAGCTCTTTGAAGATCAATTTTTATTTGACGGTTTTTTGTTCGCCACTTGTTCCAAACCTTGACGCCTTGTTTCAAAATGGACAGTTGCTCTTGATTTGCCATCTACAACTCTCCCTTAAACGCCCTATCCAGCACGGACGGTAACAACGCGGCCAATTCCTCCCCCGTCGCGGACTGTAACTCCCGCAGCGACGCCAGCCGCGCTTGGACGCTATCGAGATACGCCACGATGCGCCGCTGTTCGTCGAGCGGGGGAATGGAAATTTCAATATTCTTTATCATTGCGCCATTCCAATTTGGTTGTGCTCCACCATGATTTTGCTCACGCATTTCATAATAAAGGCTTCTCAACCAATATTGAGTAAATCTCGGTTCTAGCAAATCAGGTGTTGGCAAAATGGCACAGCAAGCCTGATTTGTTGTTGCTTCAATCATCAATCGTCCAGTTCTGCCACGTGTCTGACCTTGCCCATAAAGCGCAATCAAAATTGTTTCTTTTGGAAATAGTTTTGCGCTACTATTTTTCATTCCTTCTTCTGTAATGTGTTCTCCCGATGAATAAATATCACCATCAAGCAACTCACCAGTTCTTATCCACGGGATTTTGCCTTTCCAGTACGAAGGATTATCACGAGAAGGCGTACCACCTGCTGTAACTTGTGTGATGTTTCCGATCTTGTTTTTTACAAATTTGCTGTCCAATGATTCATGTTAATTTCTTGAATTCAGCAGCAGGTAATAATTCTGTTTCTGCGTCTATCTCCTCGCGCAGGGATTGTGCCTTTACGATGCGGGCGACAAGGGCTTCGACGCTTCTCCACGATACGACGTTGTTCTTCCAATGGTGGAAGGGGAATATCCATGCCGAGAAACACTGGAACTTTTAATCTCAAACGACTGATACTTGTTTGACCTGTGCTTGTTCTTTCAACTTCTTCCCAAATCTTTTCTTGTGAAAGATATAAATGTAGATATTTTACATCGGCTCGTTTTGAGTTAACACGAAAGCATGGGAATTCTCCAGAAACAAATCCTCCAGCAGTATCTTTATCTGCAATTGCAAACGAGCCTTTCCAAGCAAATAAACGGTTATAGACCAAATCACCTAATTCAACTCGATATAGTTCTTTGGCTTGAATTTCATGACCTGGCTTTTCTTCACGAACGAAAAGCCCGTGTGCATACCACTGAACACCCAAGTTTCTATAAACCTTATCAGCTTCAACTTGCACATTTCTATACGTTCAGTACATCTCACCAAATTTTCCATTGCCAGCCGTTTGCCATTATGTTCCCCTTTAGCCAGTAAACTCTTGATTTCATCCATCAACTCGGCAATCTGCTTCTCTTTGACAAGGATGCTCTCCGCCAGTTCGTGTGGCGGCAGGTGCTCCAAATCATCTTTGCGGTTTGGGTTCTTGATATCGAGATTGACCGAGAGCAGGTTTTTATTCTCGTCATATTTCAAAACATCATCAACGCGCACCTTCCACGCATGTTCGTTTTCCACACGCGCATCCCACCATTCAATCAGCGGCGCAAACTCCTCGAACTGCATCGGGCGCGTCTTGGAGTAGGTCTTCTGCCCTTCGGGGAGAGTATGCTCATAGTACCAAATATCAGTTGTCGGCTGGGAGCGAGCGAAGAAAAGCAAATTGGTCGGGATCGACGTATAAGGCGCGAAACTCCGTTTGGCAGGCGGACAATCGTATGCAGGTCAAAGTTCCGCAGCAGTTGTTCCTTGATCCGCGCCGAAACGCCGTCGCCGAATAAAAATCCATTGGGCACCACCACGCCGCAGCGCCCGCCGTGTTTCAGCGAGCGCATCACGAACTGCATGAACAGCAGCGCGGTCTCGCTGGCGCGCAGCGAACTCGGGGAAGTTCAACTGAATGCCCGCCTCCTCCTCGCCGCCGAAGGGCGGGTTGGTCACGATCACGTCAAAGCGGTCTTTCTCCCCGATCTCGTTCAGCGGGTTCTTCAACGCGTTATCGCGGCGGATGTTCGGATTCTCGACGCCGTGCAGCAGCAGGTTCATCGTCCCGAGCAAATACGGCAGCGGCTTCTTCTCCACGCCGTACAACGTCTCGCTCTGCAACTTGATCTGGTCTTTGGAATTCTTCGCCAGCGGCTTGAGATATTCATACGCCTCGACTAAAAATCCGCCCGTGCCGCACGCGGGATCGAGAACGGTCTCTCCCAGCCGCGGCTTGGTTCTGTCTACGATCAGTTTTACTACGGGACGGGGTGTGTAAAACTCCCCGCTATCGCCCGCCGCGTCGCGCATCTCCTTCAGCATCGACTCATACAAATGCGCCAGCGTAAAAATCTCATCCTTCGACTGAAAGTGGATTCCATCCACCAGGTTGACCACATCCCGCAGCAGATAGCCCGAGAGCATACGGCTGTACGTCTCCTTGAAAACCTCCGCCACCTTCAAGCGTTCATCCGACCCCGAAAGCCCGCGCAGCGCAGGCAGCAAGCCATCATTGACGAACTTGATCAAATCCTCGCCCGTCGCCCCCTCATTCTCATTCGACGCCCAATCCCGCCAGCGATACGGCGGCGGAATGATCGGCTTATACTTCTGCCGCGTCGCCTTCGCATCCTCCTCTCGGCGAATTTCCAGATCGTCATAACACTTCAAAAACAAAATCCACGACAACTGCGGCAACCGATCCAAATCCCCATTCAACCCCGCATCCTTCCGCATAATATCGCGGGACGATTTGATGAGGGAGGAGAGGGAGGCTTTGGTGTTGTGTGACACTCTGCTACTCGATGCCCCGCCCGCTTTTGGGGGGCGGTGTCCAGACAGCGGCGGAGGGGGTCTTTGTTTTTTGTTTGGGCATGATGTTCCTTTTATTCTCCCCGTTGAATTTTATATCGGCAATGTGCGAATACGAATCTTGCGTTCACTTACGGAACATACCACGCCCTTTTCAAGCGCGGCGGATTGTTTTTCCAGTATGCTGAACAAATGGAAGTTAACATTTTCAGCACGCATATCTTTGAGCCGAAAAATAATGACGCTTGGAAGTTCCCCGCCACTCGCCGCCAGCAATTCCCCAAAGTCAAGGTCATGGGTAAGAAGCACACGCCCTTCGGCGCGCGCTTTTGCAAAAATATCGCCGTCGGGCATTTTCCCCAACCCCTGTTCTTCAAATGAACAGCTTCGTGTCCGCGTTCACGCAATGCGGAAACAACACGCGGCGAAATGCCCATATCCGCCAGAAACTTCATCCTCGCAGGCTCCAGGATTTGTACAGTCTCATCTGCCAGCCAGGCCGCATATTGCAAGGGCTTGTGTCACATCTCCTCTTCAAGATATGGATAATCTTTGACGATCTCAGCGGCGGTCATCTTATTGGCAACCAGATTGAGGATGAGCGAAACCGTAAGGCGTAAACCACGAATACAGGCGCGTCCGCCCATTACGTTTGAGTCGAAAGTGATACGGTAAATTGGTTCATAACTCCTCCACCGTCATTATAATCCACGTCCCACGCGTCATTGCGAGCGAAGCGAAGCAATCTCCCAATAACATGAGATTGCTTTCGCGGCGAACGCTCCTCGCAATGACATATCTTACTCATACAAAAACTTCTGCAACTCATCCACCGCCTGCAACATCTTCTCCGCCCCGCCAAACAACTGGTAAATCTCATACGTCGAACCATAGCGATCAAACGGCGAAACCTGCAAAACACGCGGCAACTGGTCGAATTCGCCAACACCATAATCCGCGTATTTCTCCAGCAAAGTATTTAAAATCTCTCTTGCCGCAGGTGTAAACGTATTGAAGAAATTAGCTTTCTTCTGGCGCAGCTTCTCTGCCCGCTCACGGCGCGTCACCAACGGCGCGTTGTATGCCACATGCAATAGCAAATCCAGAGCATCCGCATCTTCTTGATGCACAACATGCGCCAGATGGTCAGGGTCAATGCCGCGTGAACGCAATTGGTTCAAAATCTCAATCCGTTGCTCGGCTTTAGACCATCCCTGCTTCAAGTGCTCAGCAGTCAAATTCAAGCGACGAATATTCTCGGTTACATAATCAGTGAACTGAACGGTCTTGAGTACATTCCCTTCGGGATCAAGTTCAAAAGCTTGCTCGCCTGCGATATACACCTGCACATTATCGAGATAATATTTGCGTGGTAATTCACCCAAACGCAATTGAATATCTCGAACTGTCTGTTCTTCTGTGGTCTCGGTTTCAGGCTCAAGCGTGCCATCTTCACTGTCTTCAATCTTCGTTTCATTGCCTTCAGCATCGATCTCAGATTTCATCACCCGCACAGGGTCGCCATCGAAAGCAGGGTCGTAAAACAACTGTGTTGCACCCACGTAATCAATGATCGTGAACCAGAACTTGCCATGCTCTTCCGAAACACGTGTCCCACGCCCGATAATTTGCTTGAAATCGATCATCGAGTTGATCGGCTTGAATAATACAATATTGCGGCAGGTCGGCGCATCCACGCCTGTGGTCAGCATTTGCGAAGTAGTCAGAATGACAGGCACTTCTTTTTCAGGGTCTTGGAAATTATCCAAGTGCCCACGCCCAACAGCGTGTTCATCACTGACAACCCGCGCTACATAATGCACATGAATTTTAGATAGATCAGCGTTCAAGTTGTTCAACGCCTTACGCATATCTAGCGCATGTTCCTGATCCACACAAAATACAATCGTTTTGTCAAACCGATTTGTGCGCTTCAAATATTCAGTCAAATGCTTTGCCACAACTTCTGTACGGGAAAGCAAAGACACCAACCGCTCGAAATCTTTTGTGCCGTACAAATCAGGTGGTATCTCACGCCCGAAACGATCCAATACACCAGGGTCAATTTGCAGTCCGCTCGCGTCCACATCGGGAATCACACGGTAAACACGATACGGCGCAAGGAAACCATCGTCAATGCCTTGCTTCAAGCTATACGTGTAAATCGGGTCACCGAAATAATCGTAAGTATCAACATTGTCCGTACGGCGCGGTGTGGCAGTCATTCCGATTTGAGTTGCCGAGTCAAAGTAATCCAATATCTTGCGCCAACTGCCTTCTTCATTGGCTGAACCACGATGGCACTCATCAATAATGATCAAATCAAAAAAGTCTTTGGGATATTTCTCGTAAAGGTTATCGCCAGTAATGGGATTTGCCAAAGCCTGATATAAAGCAAAGTACACTTCACGGCTTTTCGTCGCCCTGCCCTTGATCTTGTGTAAAGCCTGTCCCATTGGTGAGAATGTTCTGTCTTTGGCTTGGTCAATCAAAACATTGCGGTCAGCCAAATACAAAATGCGTTTCTTGCGCTTCGACTTCCACAAACGCCAGACAATCTGAAACGCGACAAAGGTCTTTCCTGTGCCCGTTGCCATCGTAAGCAAAATTCGATTTTGTCCTTCCAGCACGGCATTCACGGCTTTATTGATTGCCACTTGTTGATAATAGCGTGGCGACTTTCCACCTACTTCTTCCCAATATTGAGATAGCGAATCAGCTTCATCTTTTGGCTCGTTAAACTTGAATGTCCCTTTAAGCCTACCCCATAATTCATCAGGCGATGGGAACGTATCGACATCGCGTTCCATGCCCGTAATAAAATCATGCTCAACGATTCCCTTGCCATTACTCGAATAGGCAAACTTCACGTTGAGCATTTCAGCATATTGAATGGCTTGTTGCATTCCCTTGGCAGGGTGGGCGTACTCGTCTTTTGCCTCTACTACCGCAATCGGAATATTCTGCCGAATGAATAAGGTGTAATCAGGTCGCAAACCGTCCTTGCGCGTGTGCCTGTCACCGATGGGCACGATCCGCCCAGGCGTCAACACCATCTGCTCGGATATATACTCATCCTCCCATCCAGCAGATTTGAGCTTTGGCAATATATAAGTTCGACAAGTATCAGCTTCGTTCATTATTGTCCCTACGTAATTGTATCAAGAATACAGCTAAATCCCGATGGAAACAAGGTGAAATTCATTGCAAAGACTTCAAAGAATCCCTCACCAACAAAATCGGATGCACTGCCTCCACACCCACTCCCTGCCGGATCTGCATCCTGCACGCTGCGCCCGTTCCCGCAACCACTTCTGCATTCCGTCTTCTGCTCTCTGCATTTCTCGAAACAATCGCTCCCCCACCTGTTGTGAAAGCTCATAATGCTCGGCTTCGTAACCGAACGTCCCTGCCATACCGCAACAGCCTGTGTCCAGCACCTCCACATCATAGCCGCACATGCGCAGCAACTCCGTAGTGGCATTCGTTCCGCTGGGTAAACCGTCATCCGCAAGTCCCTCGGCGCGCTGATGACAATGTGGCTGGAATTTAACTTTCATTTTGTCATTGCGAGGAGGGTGGTAGCCCGACGAAGCAATCTCATTATTATTTATTGAAGATTTACTTTCCAAATCATTCTGTTGCAATATTATGTCTACACGCAAATTCAAAAATCTTTCAGAGCGCAAAAGGTATTCGTCCAGCAGCCACGTGCGGGCGACAGCGCGAGGCGATCTCATTCCGGCGGTTCGGCAACAAGTCAACATAATCATTTTTGAGACAATAAATTTCAGGCGGCTCGATACCAACTGCCACCGCTTCGCACGTCGGGTCGAGTTGATTCAGCGCATCCAGCACTTTCCCTGCGTGACGTTTCGCCGCTTCGACAAATCCCTTCGAGAGCAGTGACGCCCCCGCGCCGAGAACAGGCAACACCTGTACATCATATCCACATGTAGACAACACCTCGAACACCGCCTGCTCTATCGCAGGTTCGATATACCGCGCAAACGGATCAGACAAAAAGATTATTTTCTCTCCATGACTTCGCGACTCCGTGGTTAGCGCCTTTGCACTTCGACTCGTAAACTTCGGGAACGGACGCTTCGTAGTAACTCCTAATATCTTCGCCGTTATATTCCTAAATAACGGAACACTCATGATTGCATTCGATAACGGCGCAATCGAAGAAGCCAGCGCGGCAGTGATATGGAAATACCCAAACGCATAATCGCGCAATGGACGGCGATGAGTCTTGTAATATTGATTCTCGAATTCGTATTTCAACTTCGCCATATCCACGCCGCTCGGGCATTCCGCCTTGCAGCCCTTGCAGGCCAGGCAGAGATCAAGCGCCTGAGCAACCGACTCGGTTAATTCATCATTACGCATTACGGAATACGGATTACGTGATCCGTGACTCGTAATAAGTGCTCGTAATAAATTTGCCCTCCCTCTCGTTGAATTTTGCTCCTCACGCGTCGCCTGAAAGGACGGGCACATGACACCGTTTGTTTTGCGACATACGCCTTGCCCATTACATTGCTCTATTGCACCAGCCAGTCCGCGCTCGTGAGCGAAATGCAAGGAGGAACTCCACGCATTCACCTGATAACTCTCGCCAAAGCGCAAGTGTGTATCCATCGGCGGCGCATCGAATAATTTATTGGGGTTCAACAAATTATTGGGGTCCGCCGCGCGCTTCAATATGCGCATGGCATCGGTCAATTCTTTTCCATACGTTCTTTCGATAAACTCGCCCGAAGCAATCCCATCACCATGTTCACTGCTCATCGAGCCGCCGAGTCGCATCGTCAAAGAAAAAACTTGTTCAACAATGCTTCGCATGGCACGCACTCCTTCGCCATGTTGCAAATCCAATATCGGACGGATGTGCAAACAGCCAGCCGACGCATGAGCATAGATGCCCGCCTGCGTATCGTGAGCATCCAGGATATTTTCCACTTCCCGCACAAACTCACTGAGATGCTCAAGAGGGATCGCACAATCTTCCATGAAGGCTATTGGGCGTGCAGCTTGTGGACGCGCATCCAAAATTCCCAATCCCATTTTCCGGACGTTCCACACGCGCTCCTGCTCTTCTTTGGATTCGGCAATGACAAGTAGCTTGTCGGTGGTCGAGTAGGCTGAGGCGTCAGCCGAAGGTATATCGAGACCACGCGCCGCCTCTTTCAAAGCCGACGGCTGATCCCCGCTAAATTCAACGACCAACACTGCGGCCGGGTCTCCGAATACAATCCATCCCATCTGACGCGCGTACGCAGGGACACTTCGTCGCCAACTGCAAGATCATCCGCGGGATCAACTCGACCGCGCTTGGATTAAATCCTAGCAAGCGCGGAACATCATCGCACGCCTCCGCAACACTTCGATACGACAACACTCCTAATATCGTATACTTCGGCTTGCGGACAAGGTTTACTTTTGCCCTGCGGATGACAGCTAGTGTCCCCTCGCTGCCGGCGAGTATAGGCGCCAAGTTCCAAGTGTCAGGTTTCAAGCGTTGCCCTGAGCGCGTCGAAGGGTTGGCAGGGTAGGTATCGCCAATCCATTGAGGCGGTGTGGATGGACTCCACGGTAAAAGATAATTCAAACGATAGCCAGCAGAGTTGCGCCACGTCTGTGGGTAGTTCTGTTTGATTGATTCAGAATATTCTTCGCGGATGCTTTGAATTATTGGGGTTAGCTTTGACTTTCTATTTTCATCCCATGTTTCGAGAGTTCCGTCCGCAAGAATTATGTCTGCTGAAATTAAATGGTCCGCGCTCATGCCATAAAGAATCGAATGTGCGCCTGTGGCATTGTTCGCGATCACTCCGCCCATTGTGGCGCGTTCGGCAGAGGCGGGGTCGGGACCAAAGGTCAAGCCATATCGAGCAGAAGCAGAATTGAGCGTGGAAAGAACGACGCCTGGTTCCACAGTCGCGGTTTGGGATTCAGGGTCGATCTCGATGATAGAATCCAGCCAGCGCGAGCAATCCAATATCAGAGCCTCGCCAATGGATTGCCCGCCCAAAGACGACCCCGCGCCGCGCGGCAAAATGGGAACTTTATATTTGGCGGCAAGCTCCACAGCGGATTGCAGATCATCCTGCGTTTTTGGGATGGCGACACCCAGCGGCTCGATCTGATAGATCGAAGCATCGGTGCTGTATAAAATTTTTGAAGCAGTGTCGAGTCGAACATCCCCCGTGAAATGTTTGCGGAGTTCGCTTGATGAAATCAGGATGCAGAGACATGTGTTGATTGTACCGCTTGTCCATAACAAAATATAGCGGCGGGCTTGACACCCGCCGCTATATAACAATCGTCGTAGATATTTACTTATTGAAATCGGGATTCTTGCTTGTGTAAAGCGCAAGAACATTCCCAGTGGGGTCTTGAAAAATACCATACCAACCCTGACCCGGTATCTCTGCTTTTGGGTGAATGACCTTGCCGCCGAGTTTTTCCACATTCTTGAGGTCGGCTTCAATATCATCACTATCAATATAGACCAACACCTGCCCCGCTGGGTTTTCATCGGATACTTCGGGGAAGCCGCCGCCCGAGCCGCTGCCATCTTCCCACATGGTGTAATTCATCTCAGGGATATGCTGGAGTTTCCACCCGAACAACTCCTGATAGAACTTGCCCGCCGCTTCCACGTTCGCCGACGGGATCTCAACATGGACAATATTTCTTTTTGACATGATATTCTCCTCTGATACTAAATTGGATAATGATAAGACGATTATAGAACACTCGTTCTAAGTAGTCAAGAGCCAGATGTGGACATATCCAATTCACAGGAACAAGATCTGGGGAAAGAGGCGTCACTCATATTTGAGAGCCAGCACTGGGATCATGGTCGCGGCACGTAAAGCAGGGTAAAGCCCCGAAACCATGCCAATAAAGGTTGAAAAGATCAAGGCAAACACTGGGAGCCAGAACGGCGTATACACGGCGATGCTTGGCGGTACGCCGCCTTGTTGACCAGCCTGCCCAGCCAGATAAACAATGGCGATCACATTGATGCCCTGCCCGGCCAGCCAGCCAATGATAATGCCGCCAAGTCCGCCAAGAAAACCAATGCCTGCCGCTTCACCTAAAAAAATCGAAAGCACATCGCGGTTGGTTGCGCCTACTGCCTTCATCAATCCGATCTCACGGGTACGCTCAAGGATGGACATCGCCATGGTGTTGGCGATACCGATGGCAGCAACCAATAACGCGATGGCGCCGACTCCCCCAAAAATGACCTGCAAGACAATATAGAAATTATTGATGCCCTGTACAAACGATTGAGGCGTGAAGGCTTGAAAACCCAGCTGTGTGATCTGGTCGGAAATATCCAACACTTGGTCTACATTGCTTACTTTGACGATTACCTGGCTGTAGCCTTCCTTGTTGTAATTGATACGTCGGTTCTGTGACCATTCATTAAGGGCTTTGATCTGGTCAAGAGGCATGTAAACCGTCCAATCTGATTCGCCGCGGGTTTCCGATAGAATCCCTGTGACGCGCAAACTGAGGTTTTTCCGGGTCTCATTCCCTTCTGCATCCCATTTCGAAACGATCATTTGAATTTGTTGACCTAACAATGCAGGCGGCGCTGGCGGTTCCTGTCCGGGACGTTGACGCGGGTCGTAAAAATTATTGGACACCATGATACCAATGACAACCACACCGCGCCCCAGGGCAGCATCCCCCTGTGCGGCTTCCACACCCAGAACCGAAACATCCGTGGCATCCACGCCAATGATATTCACGCCTGCTTCCAATTTTTGATATTTGACGGTTGCACCTGTCATGAGATATTCGCGTGGGATCACAGACTCCACGCCGGGGATCGCACGTATTTCGTCCAACGCAGAATTAGTCAATAATTTCGTTTGTTGTGATACGCCACCCAGTCCCCCGCCGCCCCCACCTACAGGAACCGAAACTATTGATCCATCGCCGTACGCAGGGCTAACTTGAATTTGTGTCAGGTCGCCGATGCCAAACAACTGTTCATTGGCATTCTTCTGCAAACCGATAGCCAGCGAAACAAGAATGATGACTGCCGCGGTACCGATCACTACACCAATGGCAGTTAATGCCACCCGTGCCTTGCGACGACTCAGATTGCCCGCGATCAAACGAAGCAGGTCAAGGAACTTCACAACTACCCTTTTCCTGGAACAGGCTTGGCAGGAATTATTTCCTGGGGGAGTTGATACCCGTCCGGCGCCTGCCAAACGGGCCAGGCGCTATCCAAGCCAAACAGTCCCTTGATAAAGCGGAAAATTTTATGCAGGCTTGTCTCCTCCGGGATGATGGATTCTTCGCCGCCACCTCCAAGAGATGGATCAACTGTCGGCTCTTCAGACGTATCCATCACTTCAATATTCAACGTACGCGTGAGCGTGCGCGGCTGATTAAAGTCATCTGTGTAATCAATGGTAAAAGTCAATTCCAAAGTTCCAGGCTGATCGGGAGTCAAGACCGAATCAAGCGTGAAGTAACCGCCCGCGTCCAACGAACCGACAAGGCTGGTCCCGTTTTCTATAAGCCCGTTCCCCGCTGAGACCTTGATGTTGCCCAACACTGCCAAGCGCTTGCCCAAATTGACAACTTGTATTGGCAATGCTCCAGGTTGACCAGCAAAGAACGGATCAGGCGTACGATAGAAACTGATATCCACATTTGGCAGGCTATAGACCAGCAGCGTTATCACTTGCTCGTCATTGATCACTTCATTCTGATCGTTCAGATAAGAAAAAGAGACTTTCATCGGGTAGGCGCCCGGGTTCGTGGATACATTGACGATAAGATTCTGAGCAGCCTGCACAGATCCACTTGCCGGAAGATCTCCAAGCGACTGAACATTGGACGCGCCTACGGGCGCAAAGTTGGTGAATTCACCGCCTCCGCCTGAGACTCCGCCTGGTTGTGGAGTCCCGCCGCTGGTCCCGCTTGTACCGCCTCCAACGATCATCGTGACGCGTTGTGCTTTTTCGTTCCCCACGTTTTGCACGGTCATCGTAAGAGTGAATTGTTCACCGGGTTGTAAAGGGTCGATACTTGCCGCGTAACTTGTGATCACCAACTGCGAACTCTTCACGCCTGTTGGTGTAGACGTTGGGTAGACAACGCCGCCCAGCACCACTCCACCGTTAATTGGGATCGACAATGAAAATTTATCAGAATACATTGCTCCATCTGCATCATAATATGTGACAGTTAGATCAGCGACAATGAGCGATTTTCCAATGACCGAGTCTGTGGCATAAAAAGTCTGGGTTACATTCGTTTCGTCATCCGCATTAACCTTACCAAGCGCGACAACGCCGCCGGTTTTGGTGGGGGCAAGATCAACAGAAGAAAAAACAGCCTGGGTACTGTAAGAGGTTGCATTCCCCGCATTCTCGATAGCCAGCTTTAAAGTGACCTGCTTATTCGCTTGAACGTCGCCAATCACTTTGGATGATCGCACCACGAACTGCGGACGCACAAAGGGCAACGGCACATTTGTAGCTGTGGGCGGAGGAGGCGTAGCTGTAGGAACTGGAGCGCTGACCGTAAATGCAGCTGAACCATTAGCTGCACCGCCTGTCATGGAAACAGTAATTGTATGGGTACCTACAGAAAGCCCGGCAGGTACTGTTGCAGTCAGTGTTTGATCATTGAGGAAACTTGTATTCAGCACAACTCCATCCAAAAGAACTGCGGCTGTATTATCAAAACCCGTACCAGCCACCGTAATGGTAGTGTCAACATCATTGACGGCGCTATTGGGTGTAACAGAGAGAACGTCCGCTGCATATACAGGGACGGGGAGTGTTGCCGCTAATAATGCAATTAATAGCGATATTCCAACAAAACGGTGAATTGAAAATTTCATGAGTACTCTCTAGTTTTGAAAAGCCGGATTAGTTTACTTGAATGGATTCCAGCGCTGCGGATTGATATTCCGCTTCACTGACCAGTTTCCCGTCCAACAGAAATATATTATGTGTCGCGAAGCGTGTCATACGCGGATCGTGCGTCACCACCAGCACGGTTCGCCCCGAGGCGTGGAGGTCGGCAAGCAACTGCATTACAGCCGCGCCGCTGGACGTATCGAGGTTGCCGGTCGGTTCGTCAGCGAGGATCAGGCTTGGATCGTTGACCAGCGCCCGGGCAATTGCGACGCGTTGTTGTTGTCCACCGGAAAGTTCCGTTGGGCGGTGTTCAGCCCGGTCGCCCAAACCGACTTGACCCAGCAAAGCTCTCGCCCGCGCGCTGCGTTTGGCAGAATTTACTCCGGCAAGCTGCATGGGGAAAGCTACGTTATCCAAGGCAGTCATGCTTGACACCAGGTTGAAGGATTGAAAAATGAAACCCATCGTACGACGGCGAAAGAGGGCGAGCGCATTCTCGTCCATTTGAGTCAGCTGCGCGTTATCGATTGAGATTTCACCGCTTGTTACCCGATCCAAACCACCCAATAAATACAGCAAACTACTTTTGCCTGAACCCGAAGGACCCATGACGACAGTAAAGGTATGAGCTTCAATTTCAAGGTCCACCCCGTCCAAGGCGCGTACTATTTGTCCACCCATCTTGTAGTGCTTTTTTAAACCAGAGACGCTGATGAAAGGCTTGGCCATATAAAGTGGATGTTAAAAAGCCCCATTCCCGACGCGAGCAATCAAAGACCCCAGCCCCGCCTGAACAGAGATAAGAAGCAATAGAACAACGAGAACGCCAACCAATGCCTTGCCGCGCGATAATCCATCTGCAATCGAAAAGCCAATGGTTAATAAGACCATATTCCAAAGCAGAAATATATCTGTACGCGCCAAAATCTGCGACAGGAACACGTTGGTTGAAAAGCCAGACAACCCCGGACTGGTGATGGTGTGACTTGCCGACAACATATATACGACACGCAGAATATCCCGCACCGCGAACGGCATACCTGCCCAGCCCGCGATATTCAAGGCGCCTTGCATTGAACCGCGTCCACCAAGGAGGGTCGAACCTAAATGCAACAGACCAGCCAATACAATCCAGCCTACCCATAAGCTTATCAGCGAACCAACAAGCGGAATGACATACATGAATGTTGGTCCCTGTGTGGCTTGTTGCGCCTGCATGTAATTGTTTTGCATTTCGGGCGTCCAATATTGCCAGTCGGGGGGCAGGGAAATCTCGCCCAGCATGGCGGCGCGGGTATTCAGATAGCCGCTCACAGTAATCGAGAGTAGTACCATAATACTTAGCGCCATCATGGAAGTCCACCATGAAGAGCGTGTTTCGGACGCCATTTCGGTAAATACCTGACGTGGGTGTAAAAAAATAGCCCACAGGCGCGGAAAATCAAATCGGGGACCAGATTGTTTATTGGGACTTGTTTCTGTCATAAAAATGAGTTACCTTTTGTTATCCTTTAGAGAAGATAATTCCAGCGCCTCCATATCATATATCAACGGCAAAGATTTTAACACTTTTCAATACACCTGTTTAAAACGAAAAAACGACTCGGATTGTTCCTGTTTTGGCCGTGGATACACGTTTTCCTCCTGGAATCACATCCCTACCCAACAAACCAAGTAAACTTGATGCGGTGTAAAATACCTCATGATCTTATTAGCGAAGGATAATTCATGAGCAGCTATCCATCCGGCACGGTCACTTTTTTATTTACTGATATCGAAGGCTCGACAAAGCTTTGGGAGAAGTATCCCGAGGCGATGAAAGCCGCGCTGACAAAGCATGATGCCATTTTGAAGGAAGCGGTTGAATCAAACCACGGATATATTATCAAAAGCACAGGAGATGGAATCCACGCTGTATTCTCGACCGCGATTGATTCGGTCCATGCGGCGTTGGAGGTGCAACGTGAATTTCAGACTTCCGAAGTTTCCAAAACTTCGGAAGTCTCGATTCGTGTGCGCATGGGAATACACACCGGCGAAGCGGAATTGCGCGATGGCGATTATTTCGGTCAGACCTTGAACCGCGCCGCACGCATCATGTCAGTTGGGCATGGCGGGCAGATATTAATCTCGGAAACAACATTGCAGATCGCGCGGGAGCATTTATCTTCCGATATAGCTATACTCGACCTTGGACAGCATCAACTCAAAGGTCTGAAGCAGGCTGAAAAAATCTTTCAAATCTCCACGCCCGACTTGCGACAGGAGTTCCCTCCTCTCAAATCTTTAACCCATGCCACGAACAACCTCCCCACACAACTCACGTCATTTATCGGGCGCGAGCGGGAACTTGCCGAGGCAGAAAGAAAACTTGCATCGGCAAGATTACTGACACTAATCGGTCCTGGCGGAACAGGCAAGACGAGATTATCGCTTCAGATCGCAACGGAACAACTCGCCAACTTCAAAGACGGCGTATGGCTGGCGGAGCTGGCGCCCATCAGCGACCCTACTTTTATCATAGCTGAGATCGCGTCTGTTTTTGATGTGCGTGAAGTGCAAAACATTCCGCTTATTCAGCTTCTCCTCGATTACCTGCGCGCAAAGGAGTTATTGCTTGTGATGGATAACTGCGAGCACCTCGTGGAAGCCAGCGCACAGATCGTCGATCAAATCCTGCATACCTGTCCGAATCTTAAGATCATCGCATCGAGCCGCGAAGCGCTGAGCATCGACGGTGAAACCGTTTATCGTGTGCCAGCATTGAAGGACGAGGAAGCCACGCGAACTCTTCGTCGAACGCGCGACGAAAGCCGATTCACGTTTTCATTTGACGGAACACAACGCTTCGTCCGTTGCTCAAATCTGCTCCCGTCTCGACGGCATCCCTTTGGCGATAGAGTTGGCGGCGGCACGCGTCAAGTTGTTCACTCCCGAACAGATCGCGGCGCGTCTCGACGACCGTTTCAAATTGTTGACAGGCGGCTCCCGCACGGCGTTACCGCGTCAACAAACGCTGCACGCGTTGATCGACTGGAGTTATCAATCGCTCAACGAAATCGGAACAACGCACGTTGCGCCGTCTAGCAGTGTTCTCAGGGGGCTGGACGATCGAAGCGGCAGAATCAATTATCGGCGCGGAAGAAGCGTTGGATGGCTTGATGGGACTGGTCAACAAATCGCTGGTCAACGTCGAAGAACAGGAACACGAGTTCCGCTATCGCTTCCTTGAAACCATCCGCCAATATGCGATGGAGAAGTTATTGGAGTCGGGTGAAGCCGTGCAGGCGCGGGATGGGCATCTCGATTATATGTTGCAGATCGCGGAGCAGACTGGTGACCAAATGTTTGGCGCGGAGACTCAGGAGTGGCTCGACCAAATCGAAGTGGAACACGATAACCTGCGCGCCGCGCTCGAATGGGGGACATCAAACCATCCTGAGAAGGCCCTGAAATTGGCATATGCCATGGGAGGCTTCTGGACGGTACGCGATCATCTGAGCGAAGCGCGCACCTGGTGTCAGGCGATTCTCGAAAAGACAAAATCCATGCCTGGTATTGATAAGGAACGCGCCCGTGTATACTCAGTGCTTGCGTGGATCGATGTGACATCTGGCGAACATAAAGCAGGGCGCGCCGCCGCGGAGCAGGCGATCTCATTAGGTAAACAAACAAACGACACAGCCACCGTAGCGCGAGCCTATGGCATTCTGGCGTTGACATCCGCTTTCCTTGGGGATTTCCCCACTGCGCAACGATCAGCAAAGGAAGGGGAATCGGTTGCGCGCGCGCAGGGTTTGAAAAGCGAACTGGCTTTTATCCTCTCGGCACGCAGTCAGATGGAGTATTTCTCGAAAAATGATCTTGCGCAGGCGAAGGCATACCTGGATGAAGCATTCCAACTGGCAACGGAAGAGGGATTCCGCTGGGCATCCTCTTTCATGGCAATTGGGATGGCACAGACTGCTGCCGCACAAGGAGATATTGAAGCCGCACGCGCGGGATTTAGAGAGAGCGGTGAAATTGCAGAGAGAATGGGAAATAAACGCATCGTCTATATGAGCCAAAGCGAACTTGCCCACGTTCTGCGCGAACATGGCGAGCTAGCTGAGCCATTGGGTATTTACAAAGACCTGCTCCCCAAGTGGAAGGAACTCGGTCATCGCGCGGCGGTGGCGCATGAACTGGAATGTATCGCGTATATCCTCACGCGAAAAGAGGAGCCTGAACGAGCGGCATTGCTGCTCAGCGCGGCGCAGGAAATCCGCAGGGTGATCGATACGCCGAGGACAAGTACAGAAGAGGTCGAATACGAAAAAGAAGTTGCGATGCTGCGCGAGATGTTGGGAGAAAACGATGCAGATAAAAAATGGAATGAGGGTCGTGGATTGACGCTGGACGAGGCAATTCAGCTTGCATTGGATGAAAACGTATGAGCGATCTCCCTTCTGGAACTGTTACCTTTCTCTTCACAGACATCGAAGGCAGCACAAAACTTTCTCAGGAGTTTCCAAATGAAACTCCTGCACTTTTTGCAAGACACAATGAAATCTTAAACCAGACCATTCAAAACAACAACGGATTTGTCTTTCAAATCGTCGGAGATGCATTTTGTGCGGCATTCCATTCCGCCAGGGATGCATTGGATGCCGCATTGGACGCACAGCGAGCCCTGCTTAACGAAAACTGGTCCCCAGCGCCGCTCAAAGTACGGATGGGCATTCACACCGGCCCGGCTCAACTACGCGAGCGTGATGCAAGAGAGGGCAGTTATTCAGGATATGCCACCCTGGCGCTGACCCAACGCATCATGTCTGCCGGGCATGGCGGTCAAATTCTTCTTTCGCAAAGCGCCCACGACCTGGTACAGGCTGCATTGCCAAACAAGGCTCAATTGCGCGACATGGGAGAACGTCGATTGAAGAACATCCTGCAGCCTGAACGCATCTTTCAATTGATCGTCCCAGACCTGCCCTCCGAATTTGCGCCGCTCAAAACGCTGGAATCGTTCAACCATAATCTACCTGCACAACTTACCTCATTCATCGGCCGCCAAAAGGAACTGGATGAAATCACAAAGCTGGTTGCTTCGCATCGTATTGTTACGCTGACTGGCTCTGGCGGCGCAGGAAAGACCCGTCTCAGCCTGCAAGTGGGAGGGGAAAGTTTGGGGCAATTTACCAATGGCGTGTGGTTCGTGGAATTGGCGCCGGTCACAGACTCCGAGCTTGTACCGCAAACCCTGTTATCAATTTTCAACCTGCGTGAGGATGCCCATCGCAAGCCGCTCGCAGTTCTCACCAATTATCTGCGCTCAAAGTCACTGCTGCTGATACTTGATAATTGCGAGCACCTGATCGAAGTCTGCGCGCAGATCAGCGAAACCCTGTTACACGCCTGTCCAAACATTAAGATCCTGGCGAGCAGTCGTGAGGCGCTGGGTATCGCAGGCGAAGTGCCTTATCACGTGCCATCGCTTGCAACCCCCGATCCGCATCATCTGCCGCCGCTGGAAAATCTTTTGGAAGTGGAATCGATCCGCCTTTTCCTTGAACGTGGCAAGACTGTCAAACCTGATTTTGAATTGACGAAGGACAACGCTTCCTTCGTCGCCCAAACCTGCTCCCGCTTGGATGGTATTCCTCTGGCGATTGAGTTGGCTGCCACTCGCGTAAGGGTTCTAACTCCTGAACAAATCGCCGGGCGGCTCGATGACCGCTTCCACCTGTTGACAGGCGGATCGCGCACTGCCCTGCCGCGACAACAAACCCTGCGCGCCATGATTGACTGGAGTTACAGTCTGCTCACCGAACAGGAGAAAACATTGTTCCGCAGGCTGGCAGTCTTCGTCGGTGGCTGGACGCTTGAAGCCGCTGAATCAGTCTGCGCGGACGTAGAGCCGGACGGCATCCTGCCTCACGACATCCTCGACCTATTGACGCGCCTCGTAGATAAATCACTGGTGACAACGGAAGAAGTCATGGGCGAGACTCGCTATCATCGCCTTGAAACCATTCGCCAATATTCGCATGAAAAATTCATCGAGACCAATGAAGTCGAATCAATTCGCAACTGGCATCTTAATTTCTTTGTACGATTTGCCGAGAGAGTCGATGAAAACCTGCAAAGGAGGGATCAGGTCCTCTGGCAGAATCTTATGGCAGAAGAGCAGGATAACCTGCGCGCCGCAATGGAATGGGGTCTGAGCAAGAATCCACATAACGCCCTGCGCATCGCCGGGGCTTCCAATCTCTTCTGGACAGCGGGAGGCTACTCCGCTGAAGGTTTCCGCTGGACGCAGAAAGCCCTGGAGCAGGCTGGGGATTCTCAGCCTCAAAACGGACTCTCTGACGAACAGAGACTCGTGGCGCGTGCAAAGGCTCTGCGCGGACTGACCAGGTTGTATTTATCGCTGGGAGATAATGTCAACGCAAAGCGCGTCGCTGAAGAAAGTGTTGCCTTGTATCGTCGGAGCAGCGACAAGCGTGGTCTGGCTTTTGCACTCGCGATCCTTGCCTATCCGCTGGAATTTCTGGGAGAGCGTATTCAAGCCGAAGCGGTGTTACAGGAAAGCGCTTCGATTGCCCGGGCTGAAGGATATGTTTACGTACTTTGCCGGTCATTGAATATTCTGGCGCGCGTCACTATTCAATTGCATCATGACCTAGAATCATCGAAACGCTACGTTGAAGAGGCGCATCGTCTCGCAAGGGAAAATGGACTACGTTATCAGGAGGCACAGTCATTGGAAATCCTGGGTTTCATTGCAACCGACACAAGGGATTACGCTGAAGCCCGCTTATATTTCATGGATTCTGCAAGGGTCTATGAGGAAGTTGGCGCATCATTCAATGTGATCCTCGAAAAAAGCAATCTGGCGCACCTGGAGCGCCAGACGGGCAACTACACGAACGCGCTGGAACTTTATCGCGAAACCATCCTGTCCTTTCGCGACATCGGACAGACCGGTGCAGTCTCACATCAACTTGAATGTTTCGGGTTTATTGCGATCGCCCTGAATCAAAATGCACAAGCCATACAATTATTAGCAGCCGCACACGCTCTTCGCGAACAGGCCGGCACACCCATGAGACCTGAGGAGAAAGTTTACTTCGACGAGCAAATGAAAAGCCTGCACGATAAAATGGAATCCCCAACCCTCGAATGGATTTGGGCAAAGGGCCGCGCCCTATCCATGGATAATGCGATTAAATTGGCAGTTGAGGAAATAAAACAGGTCACGGTTGCAACCGTGACCTGTGATCTTATATCCCGTCAAACAAATCGTGTTTCCTGCGGAACTGTCCATTCACCGGCGGATATACCTGCATGTAATCTTCTCTTTGACCGAAAATATTCGTGTATCAAGCCCATTAAGCCGCGCCGCATTTGACCGCCTCCGCCCTGTGACGCATGCTGTTCACTGGCATGTCGCTTGATCTCTGAAACCGAACGAATATCCAGGCGCACATGGATCGGGAAGTCCACGATCAGATCGGTCAGGTCAATGTCACCGTTGCGCCCAAATTTGGTTGGGTCTTTACCAAATAATGGCATAAGACGTGTCGCCCACTTCAGGAACCAACGCGGGAACACTTGATAGTAAAGAGCACGCGGCTTGAAAGGCGCGCCAGCTTCGGGGTGGAAGGAGGCGTCGTTTGCTTTTTCAAAGGCGAGCGTCGTTGCACGTTGAATATGGATATGGTCGGGGTGTCTATATCCGCCAATGGGATCGAAAGTCAAAACAATATCGGGTTTCAGTTCACGGATATATTTGACAACCTTCCCAGCCACTTCATCGATTGAATGAGCCACCTGGGCATTGGGATGTTTGTTATCCTCAGATCCTGGCATACCTGAATCACGATACCCAAGAAAAAATACGTTTTTTAGTCCTAAAATTTTTGTTGCACGCATCAGTTCATCCGTCCGCATTTCAGCGGTATCCTTGAAATTTTTCATAAATTCAGCATCCGCCGCGCCCACCTCACCGCGTGTGGCACAGACGTAATAAACATCATATCCCTTGCGCGCATAGAGGGCAAGCGTGCCTCCCAAACCGAACGTCTCATCATCGGGATGGGCAAGCACAGCAAGAATCGTTTTAGAGTCGGTCATATCGTATATTCTCCTCAAATAAATAATCCTGACGGGGTTTTAGACGCCTGTCAGGATTAATATGTTACCTCATCTCAAAATATCATTGAACAGTGATTCGGCCTATAACGTGCGAAGAGACCGCTCCGCCCGTGCCATATTGTGTCAGCGCGTCGGCACAGGAAAATTGCCAATGGTATTCGACAACAACAGTATACGTACCAGGTCTCGAGGGAGCAAAAAGCGTGACACCTTCGAAGCCGGATACCCCGGGAGACACACTGGGAATGCCATCGTAGGCACAGGCTTCTCCATGAGTATCGGGAGTACCCAAACCTGTGACCAATTGTGTGATACATCCCGGACAGGGATCGTTGAAGATCTGATAATTATAAGAAACATAAAATGCCTGCCCTGGGGAGAGCGTAATGGAAGTACCAAATTGAGTAAGGTCATCTGAAAGATCCACGTTACTCACAGTGAAACCGACAAAGGGGATAGGCGTAACAGTCATGGGCGTGGTGGTTGCGATAATGATCAAACCCTTAGATACATCCACGCTCTCATTCGGGGATGAGACGACATAATCAGCGATCAAATGCTGAGTAGAAGAATCAATAAACCACCAAAGTTGTCCAACGAAGGTTTCTTGAAGAGTGGATTGTTCAGGTCCAAGCGTAGCACGAAGGGTGAGTTTGCAAGCCGAATCGACCATATAAACATCTATGGTTTGCGCTGAACTATTGAAGAATGTGGTGGTCGCTGGCGTCGATGATGGACGGGAACAGACAGGTGTCGCAGTAAAGGTGGGAGTAACCGTTGAGGTTGGCGAGGGCGTCCCAGTAGCGGTGCTGGTGATAGGTGTTGTAGTCAATGTGGATGTTGCAGTAAACGTAGTAGTAGGAGTGTAAGTCATCGAGGGCGTATTAGTACCAGTAAGGGTCTCTATCGCTCTATCACCTAAAAATAAACCAACCAAATCAATCGATGACCTTGGCGTTGAATCAAATTGAGGTTGAATTGTCGGAGCAGAAAGTTGCCCCAGGTAGGAATTGATCGGATTCAAAAGAGCTTCAGGGAAATTCTGACCAATCTCTTGCTGAAACGCCTGTGTAATGGGATTATCCGGGAGCGCGCCAAATCCTCCAGTTGCCACCATTGTGGTAGTGAGCAAAACAGTTGTTAAGAAACGAAATGCAGAGTGACGCCTCACGCGCCGGGGAGAAGGACGCAGAGACCGATGCTGAGTCACATCAGTTCCTTATTCTTCAGAAGCCAGACTCAACCCGGCTTCCTTGATCGCGTTCACAGCCAGCAGGAACAAGCGCGTCTTTTCGGGTCCCAAATCCAGTCTCTCGGTCATGTATGCCCGTACTTCGATGATGAAATACCCTTCTTCTGCCGTCTCCACAACGACAGTTGGCTCATGAAAGGGTTTCCCCAAGAGTTCGGGCGCGAAGTCTTTCACTCCGCTCTGAATTGCCGCAACCGCTGAGTTTAAGTCCTGGCTGACGGGAAGAGGCACCTTCACAGAGATCAAGTGGCCGGGATGTGCAGAATAATTGATGATCGTTCCGCTGGTCGCCTCTGCATTGCGGATATAGATTTCATCGCCGTTCACGGTTTCCAGTGTGGTCAGCAAGAGTGAAACATTCGCAACCCGGCCTTCCTCCCCGGCAATCACTACATAATCCCCTTCTCCGTAGGTGCGCCCGACAAAGATGCCAATACCCGCCAAAAGGTCCCCAACGATCCGTTCAGACCCGATGGCAAACGCGCCGGTGATTGCCGTAACAATCACAACCAGCAAGCCCGCCGCACCGGTCGAGTCCAATATCACTTTGATCGTCCAAGCCCCAACAGCCAGCGCCAACAAGCTCCCAATGAACCTGCTCCAGACCGGTCCCAACGAACGAGCCAATATGCGGCTGACGACCTGTGAAAGAATAAAGGCAATTAAAAATCCGGCAAAGCCTATCAATATTGCATTCAGGTAAGGACGAAGAGCCTCAAAGATTTCGTTCGACATAAAGCGCCTCCTGTGGAGTTTCCCGCATTATAAGACCAAAGGGTGGAACATCCAAGAAATCATAAATACATTGCCCAAACTAAATTCTTCCTGTATGATTTCGCTCACACTCGCCAGAAAAGGAGATCGAATGAAATTTGAAACGCTCGCCATTCACGCCGGGCAGGAGCCCAACCCCAACAACGGCGCAGTCATGATGCCCGTTTACCTCACATCCACCTACATGCAGGATGGAGTTGGAAAACCGCGCCAGGGCTATGAATATTCGCGCACGATGAATCCCACACGCAAGGCATTGCAGGATTGCCTCGCCACGCTCGAAGGCGGAAATTTTGGACTGGCTTTCGCATCCGGGCTTGCGGCGACAGATACGGTTTTACGCTTATTGGATTCGGACTCGCATGTGCTGGCAGGCAATGATGTGTACGGCGGCACATTCCGCTTATTTGACAAAGTGCTTCGCCGCTTCAAACTGGACTTTACGTTTGCCGACACCACCGATCCGGAATTTGTGGCTGAGGCTTTGACCCAGGCAACGCGCCTCGTATGGCTGGAGACGCCAACCAATCCCATGCTTCGTATTACAGATATTCGCGCGGTTGCCGAGATCGTCCATGCTCATCCTAATAACCCTCTACTCGTTGTAGACAACACTTTTGCCACGCCCTATCTTCAACGCCCGCTGGAATTGGGAGCGGACATCGTTGTCCACTCCATGACCAAATATCTTGGCGGTCATTCGGATGTGGTCGGCGGCGCGGTCATCGTCAAAGACAGGGAACTTGCAGAGAAACTTTACTTCCTACAAAATGCCGTCGGCGCCGTGATCGGACCGATGGATTCATTTCTTGTATTACGCGGCATCAAGACTCTGCCTCTCCGTATGGATAGGCACTATGAGAATGCACTGGCGATCGTTGAGTTTTTAGAAAAGCATTCCAAAATTGAGAAGGTGATCTATCCATTTCATGAGAGTCATCCACAATACAAGATCGCCAGACAGCAAATGAAAAACGGCGGCGGCATGATCTCGTTCCTCATCAAAGGCGGCAAGGATGCGGCGATCAAAGTTGTAGAGGCGACAAGGATATTTATACTGGCTGAGTCGCTTGGCGGGGTAGAATCATTGATCGAAGTCCCTGCCGCGATGACCCATCTCTCCGTGGCTGGCTCGCAATTGGATGTAGATCCAGCGCTTATCCGGTTATCTGTAGGGATTGAAAACAAAGAAGATTTAATGGATGACTTGAAACAAGCTTTAGATTAGCTTTAGAGTCCACCAGCTTGCTGGTTGAAACAACGGGAACAAATTCCCTGCCCCCAAACCGATTCAGCCCTTAAGGCAAGAGACCGAGTTTTGCTTCGGTCTCTTTGTTATCTCGCATGGACTGCTACCAACGTCACATCGTCATCCTGCTTGGAGCCATCCTGATATTTCATCAGCGTGTCAAACAGTTGATTACATCCTCCCTGTGCAGAATTATCCTTTAAGTTAGCCATAGTGTTCTTGATACGCTCCAGCCCAAACGGCTCACCTTTGGGATTGCGGCAATCCGTCAAGCCGTCTGTGAACATAACCAGCAACGAACCTTTCGGCAGGAAAATACTATATTCATCCAGGGTAATATTTTCCCACAAACCCAGCGCCATGCCAGGTTTATGAGGCAAACGATGAACTTCTCCCTTTTCCAGGAGGAGAGGCGGTTCATGTCCCGCACGGGCGTATGAGAATTCACCTGTAGTTGTATCCAACACCCCATACAAGGCTGTGACAAATTGTGTCGATTTTTCAAGGCGGGTGATATGCTTGTTTGTCATACGCAAAACTTCGCCGGGTGTAATGGCGTCATCTGCCTCTGCGATGATAAGGGCGTGTGCTCTTGCCATGAAAATCGCAGAGGGGACACCTTTATCGGCAACATCACCGATCAGGATACCAAATTTATTACCGCCCAGATCGAACACATCATAAAAGTCCCCTCCCACCTGACGTGCAGGAAGAATCCGCCCGCCAAAATCATAGCCAGGGGGCACGGGCAAAATATCCGGCAAAATGGACATTTGGATTTCGGCGGCAACTTGAAGCTCCCGTTCGAGGCGCTCCTTTTCGATCAGCTGTTCCTGCGCGGCTTTGAGCTCGTCGTAGGCTTCCTGTAATTGATGGTTCTTTTCGGTCAGATCACGGAAGGTGGCTACATTTGTACTATCCAACCGTTGACTAAGCACACTGACCATCGCATTAGCCAACTCGGGATGTCTTTGCACGAGGTCTGTGAATTGCATACGGCTCATGCTCAAGAGAACAACCTCCCCTCGAGCGCGAGCACCTGCCGTACGGCGACCTCCCGCCATGATCATGCTCATTTCGCCGAGATACTCGCCTTCCTTAAGGATATTGAGTACCAATTTCTCCTCAGCGTCAGAACCCATAAAGATTTCCAGTTCGCCATTAACCATGACGTACATACTTTCGCCCACATCCCCCTCATGGAAGAGGATGTCACCGGGCTTCAACTTGACCACATCCAATGCAGCCATAAGGCGATCAAGTTCCTCGGGCGGGAGATCGGCGAACAAGGGAATTCGGGCAAGAAGATTAGCAGACATGGGAAAAATAAATCTTTTCTACAAACTTATAAATATATTTTACACGAAATACAACCATTCTATGCGACCCACATGTTGAACGCCCCACCCTGATTCGCGATATCCATAAAAACTTTCTCCTAAAATTCAACAATTTCCTTACCCGCAAGTTTATCCTGAATGCGTTCCACCACCGTATCCAAATGCTTTGACTGATGAACATAATCAAGATCGTCCGTCCGGATCGTGAGAACAGGACAAAGGTCGAACGCACCCAGCCACTCGTCATAGTAAGAATCGAGCAGGGACAAATATTCGGGCGTAATGCCTGTTTCCATATTCCGGGCACGGCGGCGAATACGATCCATGAGCACATTGACGGGCGCCTTTAGATAGATCAGCAAATGCGGACGCGGAGTACTATCCACGATCAGCTCGAATAGACGCCGGTAGGCAAGATAATCTCGTTCACCCAGGTCGCCCATATGATGCAGGGCACGCGCAAAGATGTAAAAATCCTCGTAAATGCTCCGGTCCAGGATTGCAGAACGAGGGTCGCGCGCCGCTTCCAGATATTGATCGGCGCGATGCCCAAGAAAAAAAACCTGCAAATGGAAGGACCAGGCTCGCATATCGGAATAAAAGTCGGAAAGATACGGATTGTCTGTCACAGACTCGTAACCGGTCCACCACCCTAAGCGTCCCCCGATCTGTTCGGTCAACGACGTTTTCCCGACCCCGATATTCCCTGCTACCACGACAAGATGCTTGGTCATTTGCGCCTCATTTATAGGATGTATATTTAGTATAGGCGAGCAAAACAAATTTGTCGAGACTCCTCCGGAAATAATTGTGAGGCGCTCATAACATCTCGTTTCTCCCCCCGATCATTGGTCTGCTTCGCTCCGAATTACTTTTATCTTTTTCGAGCCGCGCACCATGGACAATGGCAAATCAGGGTAGGAAGCTCCGGAAGGTTACAAAAACCCCGGAGTTATTTTTTAGAATGTTATAATCATCTCATCAATCAACCAATTATCAACGGGAGACGTACTCATGGCACAAAAAATCGTATTCGGTACAGATGGCTGGCGTGGTGAGATCGCGGAGGATTACACCTTCGATAATGTCCGCCGCGCGGCGCAGGGATTTGCATCCTATCTTTTGGAACAAGGGAAACAGGGAGAATGGGTTATTGTTGGATATGACAAGCGCTTCCATTCAGAGAATTTCGCCGCGGCGGTCTCCGAAGTGCTGGCTGCAAACGGTTTGAATGTTTATCTCACTGACGGAGCCACGCCTACCCCTGTCATCGCTTACGCGGTCGTGGACAAAAAGGCTTGCGGCGCGGTCAATATCACCGCCTCTCACAACCCACCCACGGACAACGGATTCAAAGTCCGTGATGAACATGGCGGAGCGATAGACCCCGAAGGATTGGTCAGAATCGAGACGCTGATTCCAGAACTCGGTCGAAGAGGTGAAGCGTATTCCCCTTAGCAATGCAAGGCGCGATAAAAAGGTCATTTACTTCGATGCATCCGAAGCCTATATTGCAAATATCCAAAAATTGGTGAACCTTCAAAAGATCAAAGATGCGGGCTTCACCGTAATGATGGATGCCATGTGGGGTAACGGCGCAGGCTGGTTCACACGCTTGCTTGAAGGCGGCAAAACCAGGGTGATCGAAATCCATAACACCCGCAACCCATCCTTCCCGGAAATGAAGCGACCGGAACCCATCCGCCCGAATATTGACGTGGGACTCAAAGCCACAGTGGAAAACAATGCCGATGTACTCCTCATTACGGATGGTGATGCAGACCGTTGTGGGATTGGCGACGAGAACGGTGAATTTATCAATCAGTTGCGCGTATATGCATTGCTGGCATTTTATCTGCTTGAAATTCGAGGGGAGCGCGGCGATATTGTGAAGACACTTTCCACAACCACGATGCTTAACAAACTCGGCAAAATTTATGATGTGCCGGTGCATGAAACGGGTGTGGGCTTTAAATATGTCGCACCGAAGATGATGGAAACGAATGCCATGATCGGAGGAGAGGAAAGCGGCGGGTACGCCTTCCGCAACAACGTCCCTGAGCGTGACGGGATTCTCGCAGGCTTGTACTTCCTTGATTTTATGGTTCAAACAGGCAAGAAGCCAACCGAATTGCTCAAGATGCTCTTTGATAAACTTGACGGCGAATATTTCTATGACCGTATAGATACCCCTTTCAGCGGCAACCGCAAAAATCGCGAGGAAACCATACTCAACGCAAACCCCAAAACGATCGGTGGTTTGAAGGTAACCGAACTCGTCACCGTGGACGGTTTCCAATTCAAACTCGAAGACGGGGGCTGGCTGTTGATCCGTTTCAGCGGCACTGAACCCATTATGCGTGTGTATTGCGAGACCATGCACAAGGATAAGGTACAGGCTATTCTAAAAGACGGGTTGAAGATTGCTGGAATCAATTAGTTCCCTACAGCCAGGTCAGATAAAAACTCAGTCCTGCCTCAAGTGGCAGGACTATTTATTGCAGGACAAGTCATACCTGTTCTGTATGAGTTTGGTCATGAGACTTTGAAGAAGTCCACAGTTATAATTCCCGAAACTTGAGGAATGATGCTTACTGATACACACTGTCACCTTGACCTTAACAAATTCGACGAAGACCGCAATGCAGTTATCCAACGCGCCAGCGATGCGGGTGTTGAACGAATATTGATTCCAGCGCTTGAGTTGGCATCCAGCAAGGCTGTGATCCAATTGGCGAATTCGCATCCGAATATCTTCGCGGCAGTAGGCTTTCATCCTACTGATTTAGATGAATGGAACGAAAACTCAATAAATGAATTAAAGTCACTAATTACCGCCAGTCATGTCACCCTGAACCGCGAAGCGGTGAAGGGTCTCGGACAAAGTGAGAGAGATTCTTCGGTCGCCGAAAAGCAGCTCCCTCAGAATGGCAAAATTGTTGCCATCGGCGAGATCGGACTCGACTACTATTGGGTTAAAGAAGCTGATCAACAAGCCCAACAACGCGATGTATTGAAACAACAATTCGAACTTGCGCAGGATGTGAACCTGCCTGTTGTCATCCACATGCGTGAGGAGAATGACGTGTGGTTCGGGCCGGCATCCATTGACCTGCTTGAAATTCTAACTGAATGGCACAATGGATTGAAGTCACAGAATCACCCGCTGGCAGAAAAGCCGGGCGTGTTACACTCCTTCAACGGAACACTCGAAACTGCACAAAAAGCGATCGAGCATAATTTCTACATCGGTGTCACAGGACCTGTCACGTACAAAAAAGCGGAAGAGAAACGTCAGGTCATTCGCCAATTGCCACTCGAACGTCTGCTCATCGAAACCGATGCGCCTTTCCTGACCCCAATCCCCCATCGTGGGGAGCGTAACGAGCCTGCATTCGTGGCGCATATTGCTGATAAAATTGCAGAAATCCATATGACAACCCGCGAACAGGTCGCCGAAATCACCACCCAAAATGCCAACCGCCTGTTCGGTTGGGGAGGCTAACGTTTGAGCACGGTCACTTTTTTCACATCGGTACAGGATCAACTTCAATTTGTAGAACAACGGATTCGGGAGCAGGCGGGGGAGGAACATCATCCCGATCTTCGCTCCGCGCTCGAGCATCTTCTGACTGCGGGAGGAAAACGGATCAGGCCAACCCTCGGGCTGCTCGTTGGAAATATGCTGGGCGCGCCCGAGGAAAAACTCATCACCCTTGGCGCGTCCGTGGAGTTACTCCACACTGCCACGTTGGTTCATGACGACCTGATCGACGGTGCACTGCTTCGTCGCGGCATGCCCACACTGAACGCACGCTGGTCTCCCGCCGCAACCGTCCTCACCGGCGACTTCCTCTTTGCGCGCGCCGCCAAGCTCGCCGCAGAGACCGATTACCTGCCGCTCATGAAATTATTCTCCGAAACGCTCGCCACCATCGTCAACGGCGAATTAACCCAGATGTTCTCCGCCCGCGGCGTGATCGAACGAGGCAACTACTATGATCGCATCTACGCAAAGACCGCCTCGCTATTTGAAATGTCCGCACTTGCCGCGGCGATGGTTGGAACAGACGATGAAAGTATGCGCGAATCAATGAGGGTCTTCGGCTATGAAGTGGGCATGGCATTCCAGATCGTGGACGACATCCTTGATTTCACAGGTGACCAAACCGCGGTGGGGAAACCCATCGGATCGGATCTATTAAATGGACTGGTGACTTTGCCCGCCATTTTCTTTGCTGAAGAACACCCGCAGAACGAAGATATACTATCCCTGCCTGGCGGCGGTTGGAAGGATACCGAACGCGTGCAGCGCCTCGTGGATGGCATCCGCAAGAACGCAGCGATACAGAAAGCGATGGAAGAGGCGCGCGCATCCGTCAGCCGCGCGCTTGGCGCGTTGGAAGAAGCACCGGCCTCCCCGGAGAGAGAGGCGTTGGAAAATCTGGCAAAGTTCATCGTTGACAGGAAAATCTAAATTCTGGAGTCCGTCAGCATGCTGATGAAATTTCAGGAGAATATAGCATGGCAAACCCCCGTAAACCTTTTCGTATAAATGTTGGCTTTATCGTTCATGAAGAAGTAGGCTACAGCCATGAGATTCCATTTGAGCTGGATCGGGCAGTCCTTGGTGACGATCTTGAGCTGGTCAATTTTAAGGGGGCTGTGAAGATCGACCGCACGCCACAGGGATTGTTCATTCAAGGGAATTTTTCAGGCGAGACCACACTCGAATGTGTACGCTGCCTGAAAGAATTCAGTTTCCCCCTTACGTGGGAGTTTACCGAACTATATGCGTTCAACAAAGAAGCTGTCAGCGAATCAGAGTTGATCATTCCAGACAGTGCGCAAATCGATCTTGCGCCCCTTTTGCGTGAGTATGCTTTACTTGAATTGCCGATCAAGCCGTTGCATGACCCCGACTGCAAAGGTCTGTGCATCGAATGCGGACAGGATTTAAACGAAGAGGATTGTGGTCATAGCCAGGACAATAACGATTCGCCATTCGCGGTATTAAGAAAATTGCTGTAGCCGCTACTTCTTTCTATCCTGATATCTTTTATACACTCTCTTCCCCGCCTCGGTGGGATTTTCAGGCTTTGATTTCCGGTGGTCATCCTTGCTCATAAAGAGGGAAAAATCCTCTAACAATGCAGAAACCGACTCGTTCGGTCTATGATAGATCGGCGGCTGTCCAAGATTAATGGCATCGACAAAAGTATCCTGCACATAGGGGATCATCGCCACAGCCGTTAAACCCAGCGCCGATTCGATCTTGTCTTTCGAGAGGCTTGAGCGCGGGAAGATGGCGTTCAATACCAGCCTGACCTTTTCCTTCTTGTATCCAAGTTTTTCATAGGTATCCCAAGCCGCCGTAACTGCACGGATGGATGCCATATCGGGAGTTGCAACCATCAGGATCATATCTGCCGCATCAAGCGCCGGTAACGCCGACTCGCTGAAATCGTGAGGGAGGTCGGCAACGGCATAATCAAATTGCCCCTTGATCAAGTTTATTGCTGCGCCGAGAGTTTCACCGCGCCTGATTTCATTCTAACACTCCATTCTCGGCAGGCGCTCTGCAATCAATACAAGTCTTCGCTACAGCTTAACATCGATTGAGCGACAAATATCTTACAGCTTAATAACTCCCATGGAGGTAGGGTACTCCCCTATTCTTTTCTTCCATTGACAAACCCCCGCCCTCAGCCTAAAATAGCAAGCATGATTACACGACCTGAAACAATGGTGACAATGACCATGTTGATGCCCTCCATGCGAATGGAGATGTTATGTCGCGGTTGGATAGTGCGTTAGGTTGTTGTACCTGCCAAAGGTAACGGGCTGTCCATGCTGAGGACAGCCTTTTTGTTTTATTTAGCTGTTAGCCTTTAGCAGTTAGCTATCAGCCAAACTCAAAATCCAATTGCTAAAAGCTAAGCGCTGATAGCTGAAAGCTCTCCGAAGGAGGCACGAATGCCTGAAAATATTTTGATCGCCATTGCCTGGCCCTATGCCAATGCAGAAATCCATGTAGGAAACATCACCGGCTCTCACCTGCCCGGTGATATTGTCGCACGCTACCATCGCTTGAAAGGGAACAATGTTCTCATGATCAGCGGCACGGATTCGCACGGGACGCCTGTTGTCATCGCGGCGGATAAGGAAGGGAAATCCGTTGAGGAAGTGTACAAGAAATATCATGACGGATTCCTTGAATTGTTCAAGGGCTTTGGCATCACGTACGATCTCTTTACCACAACGCACACCGAGAATCATTTCAAAGTCTCACAAGCCATCTTCCTTGCCTTGCTGAAGAACGGATATATGTTCAAGCAGTTCAGCAAGCAATGGTACTCCCCTTCCGGGAAGAAATTCCTGCCTGATCGCTACGTTGAAGGAACCTGTTACATCTGCGGTTTCGAGGGCGCACGCTCCGATCAATGTGACAACTGCGGAAATGTACTTGAACCTGAGAAGTTGATCAATCCACGCGCAAAGACCGGTGACGGTTCGCTCGAATTACGCGAGACCGAACATTTTTATCTTGACCTCTCCAAACTCGAACCGGATGTCAAGAAATTTCTGAAAGAACGCGCTCCGCATATGCGCGATACGGTGTTGGGCGAATCGCTGGGCAAGATCGAAAGCGAAGGACTCAAGCCGCGCTCGATTACACGCGACCTCGATTGGGGCATCCCTGTCCCTGTGGATGAGCCGGGTTGGGAAACGAAAAAGCTCTACGTGTGGTTCGAAGCAGTTATCGGCTACCTCTCCGCTCCCATTGAGTGGGCGCAGTTATCAGGTCAGAATGATGCGTGGCACGATTGGTGGACGAATCCCGATGCGAAGCAATTCCATTTCATCGGCAAGGACAACATCTTCTTCCACACGTCGCAGTGGCCCGCCGAATTCATGGGCGCAGGTGCACAATTTGCAGAGATCTTTTCGGGCAAGGCAGTCCCATTGACACTGCCGTATGATGTGCCTGCCAATCAGTTCATGAATCTTGAAGGGCAGAAGATCAGCGGCTCGCGCAATTGGGCGGTGTGGGGACGCGACGCGCTGACACGTTATGACGCCGATGCGCTGCGCTATTATCTGACGGTGAATATGCCCGAAGCGAAGGACAGCGATTGGGATTGGGCTGAGTTTGTGGCGCGCAATAACAATGAACTGGTGGCGACGTGGGGCAACCTTGCGAACCGTGTGCTGGCGTTCTGTTATAAGAATTGGGAGGGATTTGTGCCTGGATGTACGACGTGAAACCGACGTCCCTTCGTCCCGCGGACCTTGACCTGCTCGCCACCATCGAAAACGGATTCAACACTGTGGGCGCGGAACTCGAAGCCGTGCGCCTGCGTTCAGCATTGGGCGAAGCGATGAAACTCGCCACCGCGGTCAACGTGTATCTGGATGTCAACGCGCCATGGACAGCCATCAAAACGGACAAAGACTCCGCCGCGCTGACGGTCTACACCGCGCTCAAAGCCATCGACTCGCTCAAGGTGATGTTCTCCCCCTTCCTGCCGTTCACATCCGAGAAACTGCATACCTTCTTCGGCTATGAGACTCCGCTGTTCGGCGAGCAATACATCGAAGAGATAAAAAACTCGCTCGGCACGCATAATGGATTGAAATATCGCCCGCCCGTCGCGCTGAGCGGAGGTCTCAGCGAGCAGAGCGAGACGAAAACCGCAGTCGAAGCGCAATGGAAGCCCAGCGAATTGAAGCCGGGACAGAAGTTGAATCAGCCGGGTCCGCTGTTCAAGAAGTTGGAGGAGAGTGTGGTGGAAGAGGAACGGGCGAGGTTAGGGAAGTAAACCAATGATTACAGAAGGCATAATGTGCCTTCTGTAATCATCAAGGATTAGGATTATCAATTCGGAAATCGGTTTGGAGAATCTCGTTTGCAAAAATTGCAATTGTCGCATATGAGCAACCATTTCCACAATTTGGGGGGAGCCAAAATTCGTTTTGAACATTTACCACAGCATCTTCCGGAGAAATAGTATTAGAAACTGCTATCCAATTATTCTCAGAAACCAAGTTGTCCACCTTTAACTGTAAAATCAGATGTTGCCTTTATAGCATTACAGCGCAAGGTTGCGAGTGAAAAGCTCTAATGGAGCCATCTTTTTCTTGCGGTGTGAACGATACGCGATGAAGTTACGTTCTTGGTAATAGCGCACACGGTCTAAAGCGGATTGAATATCAAGCAATACGTTCTGCGGCCAGCAAACGACGTATTTGTTAGCCCAATACGTAATGCTATAAGTTAAGAGTCGACATGGATGTCGCCATACCGTACACGGTGAGACCAACACCCGAAGCTGAGAATCCAGAGCGCAGCAAGCAGCCGAGCGATCATGCCTTCCTCCAACACTCATCGCACGGCGCCCCAAGGCGCTGCGAATCAATCCCTACGAACTTCTATAGACTACCGGAAAGTCTCGAAGCCGTCGACCTACCCTGCATGCCTGCCCGTCTGGGTCCGTCCGAACCGTTTCGATTACCCTTAACCAGAGCTATCGGGCTCAGGCTTCGTAAGGAAAATTCATGGTTCGCACCGGCATGGTCGTCGCAGATAATCTCGAAAAGCGGTACGGCGACGTGCGCGCTGTCGATGGAATTTCGTTTTCGGTCGACCGTGGCGAGATTTTGGTTTGCTGGGGCATAACGGCGCTGGCAAAACGACGACCGTTCGCATGCTCACCGGCCGCACGAAACCGACAGGCGGAGATGCGCAGGTGGCGGGATTCGACATCGTCACCGGCGAGCAAATCAAACCGATCATCAATCTCGTGTTCGAAGATCAAAACCTCTACGAGCGATTGACGGGGCTCAAGAATGGTGCCACGGCCGGTCTTCACCAATCTGTCCGGAGCACCACGAAGCCGGGTCGATCGAGCTCTTCGATCTGGTCAATTGTCGATGCCGCCGCTCGCAAGCGCAAGGTCAAAACCTACTCCACCGGCATGAAGCAGCGGCTGCTCATCGCCAGAGCCTTGATCAACAATCCGTCCGTGCTCTTTCTCGATGAGCCGACGCGGGGACTCGATCCAGCATCGGCCCACGATCTCCGCGAGATCATCCGCAATCTCGCCCGTGAAGGAGCGACGATCCTCCTCACCACGCATTGCATGGAAGAGGCGGACGATCTCTGCCAGCGCGTCGGTTTCATGAGCGAGGGGAAGCTGGTCGCGCTCGATGAGCCGCGCCACTGAAGCTGCGCTACAGCGCCAGGCGAAGGTGTTGCTCAAGAAGCGTGAAGAATACGAAATCCGGCTCGATGATCCTGACGATGCTCGCCGCCTCGAAAGCTGGATGAATGATGGCGAGGTGCTCACCATGCACTCGCAAGAGGGAACCCTGGAGGATGTCTTCATCGCACTTGCGGGACGAAAGCTGTGAGAAATGAGCAGGTTCTCGTGAATATCCGATTGCGAGGGATTTGTTGCTGAGTATCAAGCGGATCAAGACGATTCTGCTCAAGGATCTGAAAGATGTCACCCGGGATTCGCGCATTCTGGTGGCGATCATCATGCCGCTTGTGATCGGCGTGGTCTACAACTACACGTTCAAGGATGACACCACCCAGACGGCAACCATCGCCTACTCCGGAGGTCCGTCCGAGTTGCCCTCCCAACTTCAGCAAGCCGTCGGTGCAGCGGCAGATGTTGAAGATCAAGCAAGAACCGGACGAGGCGGCAGTTCAGACGATCGTCATCGACAAACAAGACGCCGATATCGGCCTGGTCATCCCTGCTGAATTTGATGAGGCCGTTCAAGCGGGACAAAACCCTGAGCTGACGGTCATTTTGCCATCCGACCCATCACTCGCCGGCAGCTTACTTGCAAGCTTGATGGATTCCGTACTGCGAAGCGAGGCCGGACAGGCGCCGCCCGCGCAGGTCCAGATTGTAACAGCGGACCCGAACCCCGCCGATCAGCAACTGATCGATGTCGTCGGTTTGCGGTCATGGGCAGTCGTCGGCTCGCTCGCGCTTTCGGTGCGTCATGACCGCATTGTTGACCGTGCCAATGGTGCTAGCTGAAGAATCGGAAAAGAAAACGCTCGACGCTCTGGTGATGATCGCTTCTTACGCTGAAGTGATCATCGCCAAAGCGTTGTTGGGCATTGTGATGGTCGCAGTCAGTGCCACGATCCTGCTACAGATCACAAGTCTCGACATCGGTCAAACCGGCGTTGATGGTGCTTGGACTCTTCGTGATGGCGTCATCGTTGATCGGCGCAGATTGCTGATGGCAGGACTGTTCGAAAGCACAGCCCAGCTCAACACCTTGAGTAGGACTTCATCCTTCCCCTTCATCATCCCGGCATTCATCGTTGGGCTGCAGTTCCAATTGGCTCGAAAAACTCGCCACCGCTTTCCCCACCGGTGCGGGGACAAAGGTCCTGCTGAACAGCATCTCCGATGTCACCCTCTTCCCGAACAACGTCCTCTACTTCGCCATTATGCTCGGCTGGGGAATCCTCTTCTATGGCCTGCTCCTGTTGCGACTGAACCGCCGGCAGGCGTGACAAGCAGTGAGCAGGTGGAACAACCTGTCGCATGAGGCCACCCACCTGACTCAGCCTCGTAGAGGTTTCGGCTTGTGAGCGCTGGGCTTCAGCCCGGCGCCAGACGAAACCCCAGTCTGCCGTTCATACGGCTGACCGCTTACGGCGTCGTTGCTGCCCGCTACGCTCCCACGATCCGGGCATAGCTTTTCGGATCAGTCGCGCCTTCCGTGTTGATCACCAGCACGCGTTTGCCGGAGACGTTACCGCCGAAGCCGTCGACCCAGGCAAGCAAGCCCGCCGTCCGGGCCGCACCAGTTTCGCCGGCAACGATGCCGTCCTTGGCGAGCAGACGCATCGCCTGCGTGGTTCGGCGGTCGTCGATCGCAATTGCCGCGTCCAGTCCACGCGAGACCATCGGCCAGAATATTCCCGACGCCAGCCCAGCGTTGCAGGCGGGCCATGATCAACAGGTGATTTCCGGGTAGATAGGTAACCTCTGCGATCGTGCCCGAGGCGGTCGAGCTCGTTGCCGGCCTTCGTCTCGATCGTGTCGCGCCAGAGCTCCACGACCTTGCGCGCGGCCTTCGGCGGCTGCGCGCCGGTCAGCCGCTCGCGCACCATCAGCGCGACGGCGTCCTCCATCGGCGCCTCCGACTGCTCGCTGATCTCCTCCAGGTTGGCGCGATGGTAGCGGTCCTCCAGCATGGCGCCGAGATTGGCCTTCACGCCGTCCATGCGGCGCGAGCCGATCGCCTCGCAGCGCGCCTGCTCGACGGCGTCGAAGATGGCGCGCGCCTGCCGTCCCTCCGGCGAGAAGCGGCGATGCACCTTGCTGTCGTGGCAGGCGAGCCGCAGCGCCATGGCGTCGCCGATGCCGCGCGTGATCGGCGGCGTCGTGCGGCGTCAGCCGCCGCGGCGGCTCGGGAAGGCGCACCTTCTGCGGCAAGCAGCAGCGGACGGTCGGCGGCGAACGTGACTTCGAGGTCGTGCTTGCCCGCGACCGCGCGCACGCAGCCGGCGACGGCGCGCTTGAACGGCTCGGTCGGCGCCTCGCGCTTCTTGCTCGCCATCCGCGGTCCTAGCTCAGCACCACGTTGGCGGAGGATTCCGGCAGCTCGACGCCGAGCGCGCGCTGATAGAACTCCGCCACGAGCGGCCGCTCCAGCTCGTCGCACTTGTTCAGGAACGTGACGCGGAAGGCGAAGCCGAGATCGCCGAAGATGTCCGCGTTCTCCGCCCAGGTGATGACCGTGCGCGGGCTCATGACGGTGGAGATGTCGCCGTTCATGAAGGCGTTCCGCGTGAGGTCGGCGACGCGCACCATGCGGCTCGCCTGCTCGCGGCCCTTCGGCGTCCTGAGGCTCTTCACCTTGGCGAGCACGATGTCGACCTCGTTGTCGTGCGGCAGGTAGTTCAGCGTCGTCGACGATCGACCAGCGGTCCATCTGCGCCTGGTTGATCTGCTGCGTGCCGTGATAGAGGCCGGACGTGTCGCCGAGCCCGATCGTGTTGGCCGTCGCGAACAGCCGGAACGCCGGATGCGGCTTGATCACGCGGCTCTGGTCGAGCAGCGTCAGCCGGCCGGACGATTCCAGCACGCGCTGGATCACGAACATCACGTCCGGCCGCCCGGCGTCGTATTCGTCGAAGCAGAGCGCGACGTTGTGCTGATAGGCCCAGGGCAGGATGCCGTCGCGGAACTCGGTGACCTGCTTGCCTTCCTTCAGCACGATCGCGTCCTTGCCGACGAGATCGATACGGCTGATGTGGCTGTCGAGGTTGACGCGCACGCACGGCCAGTTGAGCCGCGCCGCCACCTGCTCGATATGGGTCGACTTGCCGGTGCCGTGATAGCCGGTGACGATGACGCGGCGGTTCCGGGCGAAGCCGGCGAGAATGGCGAGCGTCGTCTCGCGGTCGAAGAGGTAGTCCTCGTCGACATCGGGAACGTGCTCGTTCGGCTCCGAGAAGGCGGGCACCTCGAGATCGGAATCGATCCCGAAGAGCTGCCGGGCGGAAACCGTCATATCGGGAACCGCGAGCAATTGTTCGGCGGTTGCAGTCATCGAGAAATCCTCTTGGACGAAGGGTCCGGCGCCTGGCGGAGAGAATCCGGGCGGAACCGGAAGGGAATTAGCAGAAACCGACGCTCTTCAGATAGCTGTAAGCCTGAATGATCTCTCGCAGGCGGTCCTCCAGCGAGCGGTCGCCGCCATTGGCGTCGGGATGGTGGCGTTTGACCAGAAGCTTATAGCGCGCCTTGATTTCCGCGGCGGTGGCGGAAGCCTCGAGCCCGAGCGTCGCCAGCGACCGGGCCTCCATATTGTGCACCTTGCGGCGCTCCGGGTCCGGCCCGCGCGCCTGGAAGCCGTCGCCGAAGAAGCGGAACGGGTCCTGCGTCGCGGCCGGACCAGGTGAACCCGGCTGGACGGGCCGCGCGGGTCGGCTGGTCGGGCCCGGCGTTGACGCCCATCTGCCAGGTCGGTCGGTGACCGATCGTCGCATCGCGCTGGAAGGCCTGGATCGCGGCGTCGTTCATGCCGCTGAAGTAGTTGTAGGATTTGTTGTACTGGCGGACGTGGTCGAGGCAGAACCAGAAATACTCGCCCTCCTGCGCCCGGCCCTTCGGCGCCTTGTGCGTGCCGGCCTCGGCGCAGCCCGTCATGTCGCAGCCGCGCCGGACCGGCTCCGGGCGGCGGCGGCGGTCTTGCCGGAATCGATCCGGATCTTGTTGAAATAGGCCGAGTTGAGCTTCATCTCTTCAACTATGCCCTTCGTCGGCGCGCGCTCTCAAGGCGCGTCGATAATATCGGAAAAGGATTGCGGCATCGTGTCGGTCAAATCCCGGATTGAGGAAAAGCTCACCGAGGCGTTTCAGCCGGAGAGCCTCGACATCGTCGACGAGTCCCACCTGCCATGCCGGCCACGCCGGCAGCGCGGCCGGAAGGCGAGACGCATTTCAGGGTCGCGCTCGTTTCCGCCGCCTTCGCCGGGAAAGAGCCGGGTCGAGCGCCACCGGATGGTGAACCAGGTGCTTTCGGAAGAACTTGCCGGCCCCGTCCACGCCCTCGCCGTCACATCCGAGCGCGCCGGGGGAGGCGGCAGGCGCTGAGCGTTATTTCGGTGCTCTGACGGCGCTTCGGCAAGAGGCGCCGAAGGGCTTCGCTCAGCTCGTCACCTGCCTCTCCAGAAACGCCTTCACCTTCTCCGGCGGCACGTCGTCGGCGATGAAGGCTTTGCCGATGCCGCGCGTCAGGATGAAGGTCAGGCGCCCGCGCTTCACCTTCTTGTCCTGCGCGATGTGGCGCATCAGCTCCTCGGCCGGAAGCGCTGGGCCGGGAACGTCGGCGAGCGACACGGGCAGCCCGGCCTCCTTCAGGTGCCTCCGCGCGCGCTCGGCGTCGGCCTCAGGCGCAAGCCCTTCCGCCACGGAGAAATCGTGCGCGAGCACGATGCCGATCGCGACCGCCTCGCCGTGCACGAGCCGCGCTCGGCGTCGAAGCCGCAGCCGGCCTCGATCGCGTGGCCGAAGGTGTGGCCGAGATTGAGGAGCGCGCGCTCGCCCGTCTCGCGCTCGTCGGCGGCGACGGTCCGCGCCTTGAAGCGCACGCTCTCGGCGATCGCACGGATGCGCGCGGCGCCGCCGGAGAAGACTGTCGGCGCGGTTCTCCTCGAGCCACGCGAAGAACCTTGCGTCGCCGATCAGCCCCGCCTTCGCCATCTCGGCGTAGCCGGCGCGGAACTCGCGCTCCGGCAGCGTGTCGAGCGCGTCGGTGTCGGCGAGCACGAGGTCGGGCTGCATGAAGGCGCCGACGAGGTTCTTGCCCTGGCGCGCATTGATGCCGGTCTTGCCGCCGACGCTGGAATCGACCTGCGCCAGGAGCGTGGTCGGCATCTGCACGAGGTGCATGCCGCGCCGCGTGATCGCCGCGGCGAAGCCGGCGAGGTCGCCGACCACGCCGCCGCCGAGCGCCACGACCGCGTCGCCGCGCTCAAGCCGCGCTTCGAGGATCGCCTCGACGACCGCTTGCAGGCGCTCGAAGCTCTTCGACGCCTTCGCCGGGCGGCACGACGATCTCGGCGGCGGCGATCCCGGCTCGCCTTCAGCGCATCGCGGAGCGCCGGCAGGTGCCGCTTCGCCACGTTCTCGTCGGTGACGATCGCGACGTTGCGGCCGGGCATCAGCGCGGCGATGCGCGCGCCGGCCTCGGCGATCAGCCCCGGGCCGATCACGACGTCGTAGCTGCGCTCGCCGAGCTCGACGCGGACGCGTCTCCGCGCTTCACGGTCGCGGCCTCTCTGGCGAAGCAGCGCGTCGAGCGCGGCGACGATCTCGGCGACGACCGCCTGATGCGGCCCCTCGCGCGAGGCGATCACGATGTCGGCCTGAGCGCGTAGATCGGCTCGCGCTCGGCGAGGAGCCGCCGCAGCACCGTGTCCGGATCGGCGTCGGTCGAGGAGCGGGCGGTTGCCCTTCTTGCGCACGCGCTCAAGCAGCACCGGCACGTCCGCCTTGAGCCAGATCGTGACGCCGCTTTCGCGGCAGCGCTCGCGCGTCTCCTCGCTCATGAAGGCGCCGCCGCCGGTCGCCACGCACCGCCGGGCCGCTCGCCAGGAGCCGCGCCAGGACGCGCTCCTCGCCCTCGCGGAAATGCGCCTCGCCGTAGTGCTCGAAGATCTCCGGGATCGTCAGGTTCGCCGCCTTCTCGATCTCCGAAGTCGGCGTCGAGGAAGGGCAGGTGCAGGAGATTGGCGAGCCGCCGCCCGATCGAGGTCTTGCCGGCGCCCATCATGCCGACGAGCACGATCGCAGCGCTTGCCGAGCCGCGCGACGACGCGATCGATCTGCTCGCCGCCGACGACGGCGTGGCGCGCGTCCATGTGCGAAACCTCCGCCGAGCCGTGGTGCTCCGCCGCTCGCCCGGCGGTCAAGACGGCCGCGCTGGCCTTGCGACTTGCCTTGCTATCAGCGCGCCGGACGGGCTAGACCGGATCGGCGAAGATGCGGATCGATGCCTAGCCTTATTCGACTATTGGTTGTTCTCGGGCTCATTGCTGCGGTCGTTTACGGCGCGCATGGTCGCCCTGGTGATCTCGGTGGAGCCGAACCAGCGCGAAATGAGCGTGCGCATCCCGAACGATCGATTGCAGCCGTGAGCGGGCGCGCGCCACGGAGCGGCGGCGGGACGCGCGACGCCGCGCTGATGGAGGCGTTTCTCGAAATGCTTGCGGCCGAGCGCGGCGCGAGCTTCAACACGCTCGCCGCCTATCGCCGCGACCTCGACGATTTCCGCGAGGCGTCTGCGGGCGGCTCGCGGCCGCCTCCGCCGGAGCGATGTCCGCCGCTATCTCGCGTCGCTCGCCGAGCGCGGGCTTGCCGCAACCTCGCAGGCGCGACGGCTCTCGGCGCTCAGCCAGTTCTTCAAGTTCCTCGTCGCCGAGGGCCATGCGCGCCGACGATCCGACGGCGACGGCGGAGCGGCCGAAGCCGCGCCGGCACCTGCCGAAGGTTCTTTCCGTCGCCGATGTCGACCGGCTGCTCGAAGCCGCGCGGAGCGCCGCCGCCGACGCCGAGCTGACGCCGCTGCGCCGGCTCGCGGCGCTGCGCATGCTGGCGCTGCTTGAGCTTCTCTATGCGACCGGGCTGCGCGTCTCCGAGCTTGTCGCGCTGCCGGCAGTCGGCCGGGCGCGGCGGGCGGCCGCTGATCGCGGTCAAGGGCAAGGGCGGGCGCGAGCGGCTGGTGCCGCTCAACGTCGCCGCGCATGCCGCGCTCGACCTCTATCGCGAGCAGCGCGCAGCGCTCGGCAAGGCCGGAGGCGAAGTGGCTCTTTCCCGCCGACAGCGCGAGCGGCCACCTGACGCGGCAGGCCTTCGCGCGCGACCTGAAGGCGCGTCGCCGCGCGCGCCGGTCTCGACGCCGCGCAAGCTCTCGCCGCACGTGCTGCGCCACGCCTTCGCGACGCATCTTCTCTCCGGCGGCGCCGACCTTCGCATCGTGCAGACGCTGCTCGGCCATGCCGACATCTCGACGACGCAGATCTATACGCACGTGCTCGACGAGCGGCTGAAGGAGCTCGTCAACAAGCACCACCCGCTGGCGGAGCGCTTCATACGATCCTGCCGGAGGGTTGCGGCAGGCCGGCATTTGCGGCTCCCTAGGGCGCATGCGCGGGATGATCTTCCGGGCCGAAGTCGCGGTGGCGGCGAATGAGCGACGCGAACGCAAGCGACCGCCTGAAGCTCTTCGTCTCCTATTCGCGCCGCGACCTGGAGACGGCGGATCGGCTCGTCGCGGCGCTCGAAGAAGCGGGCTTCGCCGTCACCATCGACCGCCGCGATCTTCCCTACGGCGAGGAGTGGCAGAGCGAGCTCGCCGATTTCATCCGCGCCTCCGACACGGTGGTCTGGCTGGTCAGCAGCAATCGGTCAAGTCGCGCTGGTGCAACTGGGAGCTCGGCGAAGTCCAGCGGCTGAACAAGCGGCTGATCCCGGTGGCGGTCGAGGCCGTCCCGCCGGAAGAGCTGCCGGAGGCGCTCGGCCGCATTCATGTGCTGCCGGCCGAAGGCGCCTTCGACTTCGACGAGCACATGCCGGTGCTGGTCGCGGCGCTGAACACCGACCGGCCTGGCTGAAGGAGCACACGCGGCTCGCCGACCGCGCGCGGCAATGGCTCGCGCGCGAGCGCTCGTCGGCGCTGCTTCTCCGCGGCGTGGCGCTCAAGGACGCGCAGGCCTGGAGCGACCGCAAGCCGCCCGCGGCGCCGTCGCCGTCCGACGAGATTCTGGAGCTGCTTCTTGCGAGCCGCCGCGCGCGAGGGACGGCGCCAGCGGCTGGCAGTCGCCGTCTCGCTCGTCGCCCGCGATCGTCGGCGTCGGGCTTGCCGGCCTCGCCTATTGGCAGCGGGGCGTCGCGGTTGAGCAGCAGCAGCTCGCGGAGGAGCGCGCGGTTGCCGAGAAGGCGGCGAAGGACGAGGCCGAGCGAAATTTCCATGTCGCGACCGCCACGATGCAGGGCGTCTTCACCGAGATGGCGGAGGGCTTGCAGGACGTCGAAGGCGTTCCGATCGAAAGCCGGCAGCGGATGCTCGACGCGGCCGACAAGGCGGCGGAGCCGCTCTTCAAGGCGGCGCCGGACGACGCCGGCGTGCAGCGCATCCGCGCCGCGATCCGAGTCGGAGTTCGGCTCGCTCTACGTCTTGAAGGGCGACGGTCCGTCGCGCGCGGCGCCGCCTACGACAAGGCGCTGAAGATCGCGCGCGACATCTTGGCGCGAAGACCCGACGACTGGCAGTCGCTCGGCATCCTGGCGTTGCTGCTCGGCCGGGCTCGGCGACTTCAAGGCGTCGAAGGGCGACACCGACGGCGCGGCAGCCGCCTATGACGAGGCGCTCTCGTTGCCCGCCGCAACATGGCGCTTCAGCCCGACAACGCGCAGGTCGAGCACGATCTGTCGTTGGCGCTGGAGAATCTGGGCGGACTTGCAAGTCCTCGCTCGGCGATTCCGAAGCGGCGCGCACGGCGCAGACGGAAAGCATCGCGATCCGTCGCCGGCTCGTCGCGCGAAGCTCCGAGCGACAACATGCGGCAGCGCGATCTTTCGGTCGGGCTCACGAAGATCGGCGACACGGACTACTACGCCGGCGACATGGCTGGCGGCGCTTGGCGTCCTATCAGGAAGCGCTGACGATCCGCCGCGCGCTGGCCGAGGCGGAGCCCAACAACACGCTTTGGCAGACCGACCTCGCCTCGGCTCTCGACGACGTCGCGGCTGTGAACGCGAGCACCGGCGCGAACGCGGACGCGCTCGCCGCGTATGAGGAGGCGCTCGATATCCGCCGCCGGCTCGCGCGCCTCGACCCGCAGAACACCGAATGGACGCGCAACGTCTCGGTCAGCCTCGACAACGTCGCGGAGCTCAAGCGCCTGAGAGCGGCGATACCGACGGCGCCAGCAAACGCCTTCGACGAGTCGCTCGCGATTTCGCGCCGCCTGCTCGAGCGCGATCCCGACAACGTCCGAGTGGCAGAACGACGTGGCGGTCGGGCTGAACAAGATCGGGGGCATGAAGCGCGCCGCCGGCGACATGGACGGCGCGCTGGCGGCCTACGAGGAAAGCCTTGCGATTTTTCGCAAGCTGGCCGCAAGCGAGCCCGACAAGGTGGAATGGCAGGCGGACGACGGCGGTCGGCCTCGATCGCATCGGCGACATGAAGCTCGCGGACGGCGACAGCGGCGCGCGCGCGCGCCGCCTACGACGAGGCGCTTGGCGATCTATCGGCTGCTCATCGACACAGCAGCCGGACAATGCCGGCTGGCAGCGCAACATGGCGGTTGTCGCTGAGCGAGATCGGCGACATCGAGATGAAGGCCGGCGACCGCACGAAGGCGCGCGCGCTTTTCGGGGAGTCGGTTTCGGTCGCCCGCGCAGCTGGTGGCGCTCAATCCCAAGAATCCTGTCTGGCAATGGGACCTGGTGATCGGCCCTCTTCGACCTGAGCTACGCGGTCGACGGAGGCGAGATGCCACGCCGCTCATTCGCGAGGCGGTCGGATCGCCGACAGGCTTAACGAGGAGGGTGCGCTGACCGCCGCCCAGGCCAACTGGGCGCAATCGTTCAGTTCGCTCGTCGGAGGCGGCACGCCGGCGCGTCCGGCGGCCGGCCGTCCCGGCCCCTCGCCTTGACTTGACCCGGCCCCGTGGCCAGTTTCCGCCGCAATTTCAGGTGATCGCCGCCGCTTTCAGGCGGCGCAAGGACGCAATGCGGACCTATCTCGACTTCGAAAAGCCGGTTGCCGACCTCGAAGGCCAGATCCAGGAGCTGAGGCGCCTGGAGGCCGCCGACAGCGTCTCCGTCGCCGACGAGATCGCAACGCTGGAGGGAAAGGCGCGCGACTCGCTTGCCGACGATCTACGCCGAGCTCACGCCTTGGCAGAAGACGCAGGTCGCCCGCCATCCCGACCGCCCGCACGCCAAGCACTATCTCTCCCGCCTCTTCACCGATTTCGAGCCGCTCGCCGGCGACCGGAAATTCGGCGACGACCAGGCGATCGTCGCCGGGTCTCGGCCGCTTCCGCGGCGATCCGGTCGCGATCCTCGCGCAGGAGAAGGGCGAGGACACGCAGACCCGGCTCAAGCACAATTTCGGCATGGCGCGGCCGGAAGGCTACCGCAAGGCGGTGCGCGTCATGGAGCTCGCCGACCGCTTCGAAATGCCGGTGATCTCGCTGGTCGATACCGCCGGCGCCTATCCCGGCGTCGACGCGGAGGCGCGCGGCCAGGCGGAGGCGATCGCCCGCTCCACCGAGGCCTGCCTGAGGCTCGGCGCGCCCAATGTCGCCGTAATCATCGGCGAGGGTGGCTCAGGCGGCGCCATCGCGATCGCCACGGCGAACCGCGTCTACATGCTGGAGCACGCCATCTACACGGTCATTTCGCCGGAAGGCGCGGCCTCGATCCTATGGCGCGATTCGGCGCGGGCGCAGGACGCCGCGACCGCCATGAAGATCACCGCGACCGACCTCATGAACCTGAAGATCATCGACGGAATCGTGGAGGAGCCGCTCGGCGGGGCGCACCGCGATCCCGAGGCGGTGATCGACCGCACGGGAGAAGTGATCCGCGCGGCGCTGAATGACCTTGCGGGGCTCGGCCGGGACGGTATCCTCAGGCAGCGTCGGGAGAAATTCCTCGCCATCGGAAGGTCGATTCAGTAGAGACTCCCGATGCGAGCGGGACCGTCCCGAGGGGGACATATGCTTGGACGCGACCGCGCTAACGATTCGGTAACCTTGAGGAATCCACTCTCTGCGCCGGAGCGTGCGCCTCAGTCCCGGGACAGCGTAGGGAGTAGGGATGGTTCGCTTCTCGCGGATCGGCCGCGCGGGCCTGGTCTTGGCGGCCGCGCTGGCGGCGCTGGCGCTTGCGTCGTGCTCCGACTACAGCGGCTCGCTGCCGAAGCACATGCGCCCGCTCGACGCCAAGACGCGCGCGCTCGTCGAGCGCAAGGGCATGGACCTGCGCTCGCCGATCCTGATCCGCATCTTCAAGGAAGAGGCGACGCTCGAGGTCTGGAAGCAGCAGAAGGCGAGCGGCCGCTACGTCTTCCTGAAGGACTACGACATCTGCGCCTGGTCGGGCGTGCTCGGCCCGAAGATCAAGGAAGGCGACCGGCAGGCGCCGGAAGGCTTCTACACGATCCGCCCGGCGCAGATGAATCCGGACTCCAACTACTATCTCGCCTTCAACATGGGCTACCCGAACGAGTTCGACCGCTCGCTCGGCCGCACCGGCTCGGAGCTGATGGTGCACGGCGCCTGCTCCTCGCGCGGCTGCTATTCCATGACCGACGAGAACATCCAGGAGATCTACACGCTCGGCCGGCTCGCCTTCCAGGGCGGGCAGCGCGAGTTCCAGGTCGAGGCCTTCCCGTTCCGCATGACGCCGGAGAACATCGCCAAGCATCGCAACGACCCGAACATGCCGTTCTGGATGATGCTGAAGGAAGGCTACGACCACTTCGACGTCGGGCCAGCCGCCGAAGGTCGACGTCTGCGACCACCGCTACATCTTCAATTCCGTGCCGGCCGATGGCCGCAGCTTCATCCCGTCCGCCGCCTGTCCGCCGATGTCGATGCCGGAGCCGATCCGCATCGCGGTGGAGGACAAGGAAGCGAAGGACAACGCCAAGATGCTGCTGATCGCCGATCGGCTCGACCGCCGCGAAGGCGGCAACGGCGTGCAGGCTCTGCAGGTCGCGATGGCGACGCCGACCTCGGCCGATCGCGCGACGCCGCTGCCGATGTCGGTCGCCGGCACCGTCTCGCTTGAGCCGACGACGACGGCGAGCGTTCAGCCGGCGCCGGCCGCTGCGGCGACGCCGCCCGCGGTCGCGACCGCGAAGCTTCCGGCTCCGGCGGTGACGACCGTCGCCGCTGCTGCCCGGCCGCACTGCACCGGCGCCCGCTGCCGCGGCCAGCCCGCGCGTCGCCGCCGCTTCTCCCGCCGCTCTTCAACGCCCGCCGCCGCGACGACGGCTGCTGCGGCAGGCGCCGGCTTCCTGCCGGTTCCGGAGCTGCGGACGGCGCGGAGGATGCGCAGCAGCCCGCGGCAGCATCTGGGACCACGCCCCGGAGACGGCGACGCTTGAGGAGCGCATGCTTGCCGGAAGCACGGCGCCCGATCCGCCGGTCGCCAACTCCTACGCCTCGGCCTCGACCGAGGACGAGGGGCTGACCGGCATGGTGCTGCGGCTGATCAAGAAGAAGCCGGGCGAGGACAGGCCGGAACGAACTGAGCCGCGCCTGCGCCAGGGCGCATGGCCGCTTATTTCAATGTGTTCTGTGCCACGGCGGCGCGAATGAGCGCCTTGAATACCTTTTCATCAATCTTGTCGCCCTCAAGGAAATCGATGGCGCGCCTCATGTTGCCTTCGAGGCTGGAGTTGAAGAGACCCGAAGGGTCCTCCAACGCGGCGCCCTTGGCAAAGGTCAGCTTCACTTTGTCCTTGTAGGTCTCACCGGTGCAGATGATTCCGTCGTGCTCCCACACCGGAACCCCCAACTCGAGTTCGACGGCTTCCTCCACTTCACTTCCTCGACCACTTCGGGGTCGGCCTCTCTGATGAGCTTTCGGAGCCGAGCGAGCGTCTCGCCCCGCCAATCGTCCAGCTTCTTGATCCGTGCATCGATCAGCTGGGAAGGGGAGCCTCCGCCCTTTGCTTTGTTCGGGCCGCTTTGCTCGTTCTCACGGTTGGCACCTTCTTGAACTGGTGCTCATCCCGCATCTCGCCGCGCCTCGATCATCTTCCACCCGTTCCCGACGGATCGCGAAAGCCGGCGTCCACGGTGCCGTAGCGGTCCACCGGTTCCTGCGTGAACTCGACGCCGCGGGCGCGCATCCGGTCGTAGGCGGCGCGGCAGTCGTCGACGACCAGCACGAGCGGCGGCATCGCGCCCTTCGCCACGATCTCGCGCAGCGTCTGCGCGGTCGCCGCGTCGAGCATCGGCGGCCCCGGCGTGAACAGGCCGAGCTGGAACGACGGCTGGTCCGGGTGCTGCACCGTCAGCCAGCGATAGTCGCCGTTCCGCACGTCGGTGTGGACGCGGAACCCGAGCTTCTCGACGTAGAACTCGAGCGCTTCGTCCTGATCGCGCACGTACAGACCGACTACTTCGACACCCTGGCTCATGGGACCTCCGTTTCGTCTCGGAGCCATTCTTACCGCCCGCGTCCCGCCGCCGCTTCTCCGAAACTGCGATCGTGAGGTCGGGCCGGTGGCGGCGCTGACGAATGCAGGCGGGCACCCGCGCCGAGCTCGTGCGGCCGCGGCCTCTCGCGCGCCCGGAGCTCGCCCGGGCTCTCGCCGGTGATGTCGCGGAACGTGCGTCCGAACGTGCCCAGGCTGTTCCAGCCCGTCTGGAACGCGATCTCGGTGATGGGCAGGTCCGTGTCGCGCAGCAGCGCCGTCGCCCGCTCGATGCGACGCGTGAGCAGGTAGCGGTGCGGCGGCAGACGCCGAAGGCCTCCTTGAACGATCGCGCGAAGTGCGCCTCGGAGACGCCGCTCACGCGCGCCAGCCGCCGGACCGGCCACTCCTCGGCTCGAGGCCGCGTCCATCCGGTCCTTCGCGCGCAGCAGGCGGCGCAACAGCTCGGGGTCCTGGCTTGTATGCTCTCGTCCTTGTTTGCTCGCTAGAGTTCTTGCTTCCTCTTGAGCTACCGAACAGCCGTTCTCATCAAGGTTCGTAGCCCTACATCCGCTCAGGCGATGCTATGGTGTCCGTCACCTTGCAATCGTCATCAGGACAGCAATGACGCTTGAGCTCAAGATGCTTGCCCTCAGCATCGTCCTTGGGTTGGCACACATCGTCTTGGCCTCGCACGCTGCAAGCTTACAACGCGGCTATGTCTGGACGGCGAGTGCCCGCGATGACGCTATGCCGGCGTTGACCGGAGTGGCGGGCCGACTGGCGCGGGCGCTGCAGAATTTCGTCGAGACGTTTCCTCTGTTCGCTGCGGGCGTCTTGATAGCGCATGCCGCGGCCAAGCACAGTTGGATGACCGAGTTGGGCGCTCAGTTCTATTTTTGGGGTCGCCTCGCCTATCTCGCCTTGTACGCGCAGGGGTGTTTCTGCTGCGCTCGCTTACATGGAACATCGCGACACTCGGCATCGTCTTGGTTCTCTTGTCGCTGATCTGAGCCATGCCTCGACCATCGGAACTGAGGCTTGCTCAGGTCTCATCGGTGTTCTACTGCTCGTGATCGTTCGTTCGCTCAGCGAGTTTTTCCGGCTTAAATATCTGCATGGCGAGGCGCTTGTCATCGGACAGGTCACCCCTAGTCGCTGGCGCGCTTCGCTACCGTTGCGCTTGCATTGACGTCATTCACTTCGCTTCCTATCGGACGTCGATCGCAACACCGCTACGACCGTCATTCTTCTGTTCGTCTACAAAGTCGCCGTCGTGGGTTGATCGCCGCGACCCCTACGCTGTGCGCCCTTGTAAACAGGGCCTAGGCGATCACCATCCCGTGGCACTGCTTGTATTTCTTGCCTGAGCCGCAGGGGCAGGGCTCGTTGCGGCCGACCTTGCCCCAGGTCGAGGGGTTCGAGGCGTCGCGCTTCGCCTTGCGCGCCGCGGGCCTTGTCGGCGCGGCCTCGGCCGCGGCCATCTCGTCCTCGCCGGTCGAGGCGTTGATGTGGTGCTCCTCGCCGGCGGGCAGCGGCGGCGGCTCGGGCGGCCGCTGCTGGATCTCCACATGCGCGAGCTGGCCGGTGACGGCGCGGCGGAGGCTGGCGATCAGGTGCTGGAAGAGCTCGAAGCTCTCCGTCTTGTATTCGTTGAGCGGATCGCGCTGCGCGTAGCCGCGGAAGCCGATCACCGAGCGCAGATGGTCGAGCGTCGCGAGATGCTCGCGCCACAGATGGTCGAGCGTCTGCAGCAGCACCTGCTTCTCGACCGCGCGCATCAGCTCCGGCCCGAAGCGCGCCGCCTTGCGCGCCATCAGCTCGTCGCTCGCCTTGGCGATGCGCTCGCGGATCTCGTCGTCGGCGATGCCTTCCTCCGCCGCCCAGTCCTTGATCGGAAGGTCGAGGTTGAGCTGCTCCTTCGCCGCCGTGGCCAGCCCCTCGACGTCCCACTGCTCGGCGTAGGCGCGCTCGGGGATGAACTTGTCGACCATCTCGTCGACGACCTCGCGGCGCATGTCGCGCACGGTGTCGCCGGCATGCTCGTCGGTCATCAGCTCGATGCGCTGCTCGAAGATGACCTTGCGCTGGTCGTTCATCACGTTGTCGTATTTCAGCAGGTTCTTGCGGATGTCGAAGTTGTGCGCCTCGACCTTCGCCTGCGCGCGCTCCAGCGCCTTGTTGATCCAGGGATGGACGATCGCCTCGCCCTCCTTGAGGCCGAGCTTCTGCAGCATCCCGTCCATGCGGTCGGAGCCGAAGATGCGCATCAGGTCGTCCTGCAGCGACAGGAAGAACTTCGAGTGCCCGGGGTCGCCCTGGCGGCCGGAGCGGCCGCGCAGCTGGTTGTCGATGCGGCGGCTCTCGTGCCGCTCCGTGCCGATGATGTAGAGGCCGCCGGCGCTCGCCTCGAGCGCCAGCGCCTTCAGCCGCTCGACCTCGGCGCGGATCTTCTTCTCGCGCTCGTCGCGCTCCGGCCCTTCCGGCACGTCGGCCAGCTCGTGCATCACGCGCATGTCGGCGTTGCCGCCGAGCTGGATGTCGGTGCCGCGGCCGGCCATGTTGGTGGCGATCGTCACCGCGCCCGGAACGCCGGCCTGCGCGACGATATAGGCTTCCTGCTCGTGGTAGCGCGCGTTCAGGATGGTGAAGACCTTGCTCTTCATCGGGTCGCTGAAGAGCGTCGCGAGCGCCTTCGGATCGGAGAAATCGCGCTGCTGCCAGCCGCGCTTGCGCAAGATGCCCGCGAGAAGCTCCGACTTCTCGATCGAGGTGGTGCCGACGAGCACCGGCTGCCCGCGCGACTTGCAGTCCTCGATCAGGTCGAGGATCGCCGTGTATTTCTCCTCCGCCGTGCGGTAGACCTCGTCGTGGTCGTCGTCGCGCACCATCGGCCGGTTGGTCGGCACCTCGACCACGTCGAGATTGTAGATGTCGATGAACTCCTCCGCCTCGGTGGTGGCGGTGCCGGTCATGCCGGCGAGCTTCTCGTAGAGGCGGAAATAGTTCTGGAAGGTGATCGAGGCGAGCGTCTGGTTCTCCGGCTGGATCTTGACGTGCTCCTTCGCCTCGAGCGCCTGGTGCAGCCCGTCGGAATAGCGCCGGCCTTCCATCATGCGGCCGGTGAACTCGTCGATGATGATCACCTGGCCGTTCTTGACGATGTAATCCTTGTCGCGCTGGAAGAGCTTGTGCGCGCGCAGCGCGTTGTTGATGTGGTGGACGATCGCGACGTTCTCCACGTCGTAGAGCGAGCCGCCCTTCAGCATGCCTTGCGCGACGAGCATGCCTTCGATCTTCTCCGTGCCTTCCTCGGTGAAGCTCGCCGAGCGCACCTTCTCGTCGAGCTCGTAGTCGCTTCGGCAGAGCTCCGGGATGAGCGCGTCGATGGCGATATAGAGCTCCGAGCGGTCCTCGGTCGGGCCGGAGATGATGAGCGGCGTGCGCGCCTCGTCGATCAGGATGGAGTCGACCTCGTCGACGATGGCGTAGTAGTGCCCGCGCTGCACCATGTTCTGGACGTTGTATTCCATGTTGTCGCGCAGGTAGTCGAAGCCGAACTCGTTGTTGGTGCCGTAGGTGACGTCGGCGGCGTAGGCGGCGCGCCGCTCGGCCGGCTGCAGCCCGTGCACGATGACGCCGACGGAGAGCCCGAGGAACGTGTAGATGCGCCCCATCCATTCCGCGTCGCGGCTGGCGAGATAGTCGTTGACGGTGACGACGTGGACGCCGCGGCCGGTGAGCGCGTTCAGATAGACGGGGAGGGTGGCGACGAGGGTCTTGCCTTCGCCGGTCTTCATCTCGGCGATCGAGCCTTCGTTCAGCACCATGCCGCCGACGAGCTGCACGTCGAAATGCCGCTGGCCGAGCGTGCGCTTCGCCGCCTCGCGCACAGTGGCGAAGGCGTCCGGCAGGAGCTTGTCGAGCGAAGCGCCGTCGGCGACCTGCTTGCGGAACTCGTCGGTCTTGGCGCGAAGCTCGGCGTCGCTCAGCCGCGATATTCCGGCTCCAGGGCGTTGATCGCGTCGACCGTCGGCTGGTAGCGCTTGACGCGCCTGTCGTTTGCCGATCCGAAGACCTTACGGCCCAGATTGCCCAAGCCAAGCATGCGCTACCTTTCCGATCAGCGATGCGGTCGCCGAGCTCGGCCCGGCGCTCCGTCACTAAAGCTCGCCTGTTTCGCAAGCTTGTATTGAGGTCTAAGGGCGGCTAATGCCGCACGTGAACAAGCGCCCGGCAGTGGACTGCGGGACCCGCGACAGATAAGAACGGGCCAAAGCTCTGTCAACGCTGGCGCTTCGGCGGATCGGCCGCGCCTCACGCCCCCCTGAAGGAGTGGATATGTTCCCCATGTTGAGAGTGGTGCCGGCCGTGCTGGCGGCGCTTCTGGTTGCTGCCGCGGCGCCTCAGGCCGTCCGCGCTCAGGACGCCAAGCCGGCTGCGCCGCGGCCGCGCCGCCGCCGAGCCGGCACGCGACCCCGGACACCGTCGTGGCAAGGTCGGCGACGCAGACCGTCACCGAGCGCGAGCTCAGCTCGCCCAGGACGCTTTCGCCAGCGAGCTCGCCAATGTGCCGCAGGCGCAGTGGCGGAGCGTCCTGATCGACGCCGTCGTCAACATGGAGCTCCTGGCGCTGGCCGCCGCGCGACGAGAACCTCGACCAAGGCCCCGACTTCGACGCGCAGCTGGAGTTCCTGAAGCTGCAGGCGCTGCGCAACCTCTATGTCGAGCACGTGATCGTGAACGGCGTCACCGACGCCGAGCTGCAGGAAGGCTACCAGACGCTCGTCGTCAAGGCGCACAAGCCGGCAGCCAGCAGGTGCGCGCCCGCCACATCCTGGTCGACACCAAGGAAGAGGCGGAGAAGATCATCGAGGAGCTGAAGGGCGGCGCCTCGTTCGAAGAGCTCGCCAAGCAGTCGAAGGACCCGAGCGGCCAGAACGGCGGCGACCTCGGTTTCTTCGGCGCAGGCCAGATGGTGCCGGAGTTCGAGAAGGCGGCCTTCGCGCTTGAGCCCGGCCAGTTCACGCAGGAGCCGGTGAAGACGCAGTTCGGCTGGCACGTGATCAAGGTCGAAGAGAAGCGCATGAGCGAGCCGCCGGCCTTCGCCGACGTCGAGGCGCAGCTGCGCAACTATCTGATCCGCCAGAAGTTCGAGACGGTGCTCGCCGGCCTTCGCGACAAATATCCGGTCGAGATCGTCGATCAGCCGGCGGCTCCGGCCGCGCCCGACGACGGCGCCGGCGGCGCCGGACGCCGCTCCGGCTGACGCCGCGCCGGCCGAGCAGCCGAAGCCCTAGCCCGGTCGACGCGCATGGCGGCCGCGGCCTCGCCGTTCGCGCCGGCTTCCTATCCGGAGGCGCCGGCGCTTTCCGGCATTCGTCTCGCGACCGCCGAGGCCGGCATCCGCTACAAGGGGCGGACCGACCTTCTCCTGATCCGCTTCGATCCGGCGGCGACCGTCGCCGGCGTCTTCACCAAATCGCGCTGCGCTTCCGCGCCGGTCGACTGGTGCCGCGCGCGGCTGAAAGGCGGCAAGGCGCGCGCGCTCGTCGTCAATTCCGGCAACGCCAACGCCTTCACCGGCATGAAGGGACGGCAGGCGGTCGAGGCGACGGCCGCGGCGGCGGCGACCGCGCTCGGCTGCGACGTCGAGCGAGGTCTTCCTCGCCTCGACCGGCGTCATCGGCGAGCCGCTCGACCCGAAGCCGTTCGCCGACAATCTGGCGCGGCTTGCGGCGGAGGCGAGCCCGGCTGCTTCCTCGATGCCGCGCGCGCGATCATGACCACCGACACTTTCCCGAAGCTCGCGACGCGCGAGGTCCGGATCGGCGCGAGCGACGTCGTCATCAACGGCATCGCCAAAGGCGCCGGCATGATCGCGCCCGACATGGCGACGATGCTCTCCTTCATCTTCACCGACGCGCCGATCGGCGCGGCCGCGCTGCAGGCGTGTCTCGACGATGCCGTCGCCGGGAGCTTCAACGCGATCACCATCGATGGCGATACGTCGACCTCCGACACGGTGC
>CAVWDB010000004.1:0-115215 GCA_963753655.1 uncultured Chloroflexia bacterium | reverse complement strand
GATCGAAATAGCATTGTGGGTCAATCACGTCCGGTCCAATGGAGTTCGGGGCAGGGTATGCATCCCGGTCGATAGCCGCCGGGTATCCAAAGAAAGTGTTTAAATCTCCTACGCCTGTCAGTTCATTACCATTCGTGTCCCACACCTGGATAACACTGTTGACCGTCTCAACTACATAACCGTTACCGACACACAGTCCCTGATCAGGCGGCTCAAGAGAGAACTGGTTACCGTTGTTAGCGCCAAAGCGTTGATCGAAGTGATTCAATCCGTCGATGCCAAGCTGAAGCTCAGGGTTCGAATTCGCTACGACACTTGATTTTACTTTTGGTGCATCAAGAGGCCGTCTGGGAAATATATTGTGTCTCCATTTGAATTCGGGCCGTGGCCGGTCTACGCTGCCTGCTCCGTCACCACCTTCATCTTCTTCGAGAGAGCCGGGCCGAAATTCAGGCTTCTGGATGCCCACTGCAGCGGGAGCACTGGAAGTGATACGGGTTGTACCCCCTGATGGAATTTGCCGCGTGCCTCCTCCTGCGGCTCCCACCACAGGTACCACTGCAATCACAAGCATAACAACAATCAAAGCGATACTGAACAATTTTGCTTTCATCACAACTATTCTCCTCTGTCTAGTTTTGATTTATGCTTACTTTAATTTTTTTACTTTTCACAGCGGAAACACAGATATTTACTTTGATTTCATAAAACCATCACCTCCTTAGCATCTAACTACGAAACACACCAAAGGATGGCCGGATAATCTGACAGTTGTAGGCATCAATTTAGCATATCCATGGCTTGGCAACCTCACCCCGTAATAAAATCGCTAAATATTATTATAGCGAGTTGACAAAAAAATACAAGCGCCCGTAGCCTTTTCGTGGGGAAATAGTCAGGCGGTATAATCCTGCTCTATGCCCAAACGTGTTCTCCTCCTTTCCATTACCATTGTGGCAGTTCTCACCATAATCACAACTGTCTACTACCTCTACAGACCCAACGCCAGGCGTATGATCTCCTTCCGCATATGGATGGATAACCCCGCCTCCCACTCAGATTGGAAACTGGCCGCCGGTTCCCAATGCGGATCTGCACCTTTTATTTTCCCTACAAATGGCTTCGTTGGGTTCCTATGGGGCGATGCCATGGGACATCTCCATATACATCAGGGTATCGATATTTTCGCAGGCACAGGCATTGGCATCACTCGTGTCATCGCGGCGTACCCGGGCTACCTGACCCGCCTGCCAGATTGGAAATCATCTGTAATCGTACGCGTACCAAGCGACCCGCTTGAACCCAATAGACAGATCTGGCTCTACTACACTCACATGGCTGACGATTATGGCAATTCATTCATCTCTGAAGAGTTCCCTGCCGGCACATCTGAAAGGTTCATCGAAGCCGGAGTTTTCCTCGGCTATCAAGGCGATTACTCCGGAGATCCAAATAACCCAGTGGGGGTTCATCTGCATTTTTCAATCGTCAAAGATGACGGTAATGGACAGTTCAAAAACGAACTGGAAATCAAAAACACCCTTGACCCTTCCCCCTATTTGGGCTTACCTTTGAATGCCTATGAAAACAAGGATCAAGTTCCATTGTGTGAGCAATGATAAAAAAAATCTTTGACCGCAACATTTTCATTCCGATTGGCATTGGCACATTCTCCATGATTGGAATTTGTATTATTTTATTTATTGGATATTTGAGTAAGCCGCAAACTAATATTCCAGCAGAAGCAAACCACGACCCTATTCAAATATCTCTTTCTTGGGCACGGAAACATTCACCTCCAGCCCATTGAAACCAATACTTCTAGGTTATTCAAGGAAGAGCCAACTGCTTCGGCCACCATATAGATAACGATTACTCCCCACACAAGATAAAACTTTGATCGAACGCCAACACGCCAGGGCCATACAGCTACAAGCAATAATACACTGGGCTTACATCCTCCCTCCTTGATGACATCAGTGCATTACAGCAGGTACATATGATGATACAGATCGTTCGCCTGGAATTCGATGGTGACTGGACCAGCTCAAACATTACGTGACAAACGCTTATCAGAAGACCTTATATGTTTCAAATACGAATTGAAGACTATGTCACTTTTATTTTCGTGGGGCAACAACTACAACTTGGTTATCTAGGGGGGGCGGATTATGGTGAAATCTATCATTTCAATCGATGACAATGAATTTACGGTTGAACCAATCAACTGGTAATGATTGGGTTTCGCCACAATTCATCCATGGCGAGTCATTTCGCTATTATTATCCACGAAAGATGGGGAAAAAGCAAATCTCGATTACGTCAAAATTCTTGACTAACAGCCTTTTTAGAGGCTTGATTCTTTATACTCTAATCCTCTCTGCAAAATTATGATAAATAAACTCAAAGATAAAATCATTCTGATCACAGGCGCAGGCAAGGGAAGCGGACGTATTCTTGCCAAAGCGCTGGCCGCATACGGGGCGACCCTCGCGGCAAACGATATTTCACCGATCAATGTTGAAGAAGTCGTTGAAGAAATCAATCAACAGGGCGGGCACGCCAAAGCTTATATTGAAGATATTGCCAGGAAAGTGGGCGCACAGAATCTCATCAACCAGGTGGAGGGTGAGTTTGGTCGTATCGATGTTCTCATCAACCATGCGGCGGTGGAACCTCACCTGCCATTGCTGGATATGGACGAGTGGGACTGGCGCAGGGTGCTGGATGTCAATTTGACGGGTGCGTTCCTGATGATACAGTCTGTCGGGCGTGTAATGAGGGAACAAGGTTCGGGGGTGATCATCAGCCTGATAACAGAGTCAACCCGTGATGAAAGCAACGAAGCGGCATTCGTCGCAAGCATGGCCGGGTTGAATGCGCTTACACGTCAAGCCGCGCGCGAGTTAAATCCATATGGAATTCAAGTCCATAGGGTTGAAAATAATGGTGAGAAAATTACCGCTGATATCCTTGCTTTGCTGGAGGAACGATGAAGGAACTGTTGGAGTATCGCAAACAACTGATCGCACGTTTGGTATCTGCATCAGAGGAGTTTCGAAATGCCTGCCTGTCGGTGAATGACCCATTTGCGCCCATGCAGGATGGGTGGAACGCGCACCAGATCGCCGCTCACACCCGTGTTGTGGATAAGCTGGTTTATGGTTTCCGCGCGCAACAAACAGCTACCGAGGATAATCCTGAATTCAAGAGTTTTGATGGCGATACCCATATGACAAAATATTACGATGCCAATGAGCCGCTCAATGAGATGCTGGATGGTTTTGTAGAAGATATACAGAGTCTATCTGAATTTTTAAGCGCGCTTCCTGTAGAAGCATGGTCGCGCGTATCGCGTCATGTTACATTGGGGAGCGGCTTAACGCTGCAATCATGGGTGGAACGCGATCTGGCTCATATTGAAGAACATTTGGTAACTGTGAAAAAGGGAGGGTAAACATTGGGGACTATGCAACAATCCCCGTGCGATTTCTCACTCGGGGATTGTGTTTTACCAAAGCGGAAAGCCCATTAAATTAAATACCCACTGAAACAAAGGTTCGTATATTTGCAAACCGACCAGAGCGATCATAATCCCGAGGGCTGCGCCCGCCAGGATATCCGAAACATAATGCACGCCCATCGCAACGCGCGCAAGCGCAACCAGCGGCGCCCAAACACATAACACAATTGCGACTGCGCCGGGGGCAAGCCCCAATGCGATCCCTGCGATGAAAAAGGAGCGCGCCGCATGACCGGATGGAAACGAATGTGGGTCTGTGTTGCGATAGATATTCCCCCATTCCCCTTCAGGGCGCCTCCGCCTCACGAGGAATTTGATCCCCATCACCAAAGCCGCCAGCAAGCTGATACCAGTAAACTGCACTACTGCCCATTGCTTCCAGAATGAACTGCCACTTACCCATAATATAAATAGGCCAATCGCCCAAAACCACGAGTTGCCTGAATGCGCAAAGAAGACCGCGATAGCGCGCAATGCGCCTGGCTTCTCAGCCACGCGCATTTGTGTTGAAAGACGGGCGTCCAAATCAAGCATCGGGCGCAAATTCATTTCTTCTTCGGTTTCGTTTTCGGCTTGGCTTTCGTTCCTGCGGGAGCAAAGGCGGCCGCCTTTTTGGCGCTGCTTGCACGTTTTGCAGTGGTTTTTGTTGCACTGACTTTTGAAGCCTTTTTCCTCGTTGCGGTTTTCATGGTTGTCTTCCGCTCTTGCTTCGCAAGATCTTTGCGAAGTAATTCGAGTTGATGAGGCTTATCAACATCCATGCACGCTTCCGCATGGGACCAGACGATGGCGCGCCCTTTGATGCCTATACGCTCCGAGACTGTGGCGACCAACTCTTCCAGCCCAATGTTCCTTGTGAATACCCGGATCAATGTCCCTAATCCAATGACGCTCGCCTGGCGGAGCGGACTCTTCCGGTTGCCGATTAATTGTTCCCACAGATCAAGATGTTCAGTCGCCATGCGGACGTGTGTCACATTGATGTCGGCTCCGCACAGTTCCACATCCTTCAACTTTGTATATGTGCGTTTGGAGTCGGGAAAGCGATCTTCCATAACTTCACGCGTACAAATACCATAGTAAAGATCATCCTTCGTTTGCATGGATGTTTCCACAAGCCAGTCCACCATCTCAGGCTTGAGGGTGGGGATATCGGCGGAAACAACGAGTACATACTTATTTTTTTTATCCAACTCCAGCGATTTATCCACACCTGCGACAATATTAGAGAGCATACGTCCCTGATTGGTAACGAAGTACATGGGTTTTTTACAGGTGATCTCGCTTTTAGGTGAAAGCCCGCTAACAATGACATTCCTGACATGTTTGGAACTTCCCAGCGCATCCAACACCCATTGCACCATGGGCTTTCCAGAAACGTCAATCAGCGCTTTGGGTTCGCCGTTTGAATAGGGATAAAGCGGGTCTTCAGGTTGAGGGATTCCACCTGCGAGTACGATTGCATCCATACATTCTCCTCTTTATGTCATTGCGAGGGTGTTAGCCCGAAGCAATCTCCTGGACGACATTGGGATTGCTTCGTCGGGCTAGGTTTCGATACGGCGGAAAAGCACCGCCTACTCAACCACCAGCCCTGCTCGCAATGACGGTTAGTTCAATTCCTGTATCTGCGGTTCGAAGCCGAGTTTATCGAGCATTTCCGATAATTCATCCCACGTGAGCGGGCGTCCCTTGCCAGAGACGGCTACAAGTGCGGCTTCCATCATGTTCGTGCCGAAGGAGCGGCCATCCAGTACCGGCGTTGTAGTGACAAGATATTTGACGCCTGCTTTTTTAAATTCAGCAACATCCTCGGGCGTGGTCGTATTGGTAACAATCACTTTCCCCTGCAGGTCATCGGGCATAAAACGTTTGATGTAATGACAGTCACCAGCAATGACCGTTGCCCAGGCATAATACTTCCCCCATTTGGGTGTGCGTTTCTCCTGCTTTTCTCCCGTTGGATAGAGCATTTCGAAAGGCAGTCTGCCAGCGATCGGCATGAGCAAGGCAGCTACAGTCTTTAAAGTACTGAGCTTATGGATGGCAATTGGAATATCCAAACCAAACATTAGATCACCATATACAGTTTCATATCCGGCCTCGCTAAAAGCCCTGGAGAGTCCCCAACGGTCCACACCGACGGTGACCAAAACTTTCCGTCCGCGTGAGTTGATATACTCACCGATCTTCTCATCCAGATAGGCTGGGGCTTTATTTTCAAGTGTATTCTTCAAGCCGCCGCCATCCACCAGAGGCGTCTTTTCGACAAAACGAACCATGGGACGCACGGAGTAAAGCGGGTACCATTTCCCATCCGCCAACGCGCCAAGGTCTGCACCACCCACGCCGAAGGCATCCACTGTGCCATCAAGTTCCTTATACTTCAATGCAGCGGCTTCCATGTCACCGTCCGTGCCAATCCGTTCAATGCTTACCTTTTCACCCAATAAGGTTACTTCAACAGCCTTGTCACGTTTCGATGAACCAATGCTGATACTGACTGCTCGTTTCACAGGACTCCTCCTTAAGATGAGATAAAGCTATTATATAACGGAATCAGCTTTCGGCTTGGGTGGAAGCGTGAAGAAGAATGCGGAACCTTTGCCCGCTTCAGACTCGACCCAGATCCTGCCTCCGTGAATCTCGATGATCCTCTTTACAAGCGCAAGCCCAACACCGGTACCTTCCGCTTTTGCGTCCAGTTTATTGAAGAGCCCAAAGATACGTTCATAGTGTTCGGGTGGGATGCCAATACCGTTATCTTTCACATAGAATATGAGATTCCCATTTTCCCCGCCGCGCTGACCGATTTCAATATGAGGATGGGGTTGGTTTCCGATATATTTTGCGGCATTGTCAAGCAGGTTCTGCAGTACTTCTATCAAACGCTGTTTATCTGCAGAAACAATGGGCAGGTTTGGCTGGATCTGAACCGTCACGTTGTATTTCTGAATTTGTCCATGTACCGCCTCAATTGCCTCGTGCACCAAATCTTCAAAGGGAACATCCTCCGGCGGGTTAATAAAGCGACCGATGCGCGAAAGCTCCAGCACATCGCTCAAGAGTTCCTGCATTTTTTCCACTGCGTTGGCAATCCGTTGTATATCGGCTTTCAGCCGTTCTACATTGCCGGTGATCATATCCTGTTCAAGATACCCCAGGAAGCCTTTCATGGTGACCAGCGGGGATTTGAGGTCATGTGAAACAGTATAGGTAAAGCGTTCCAACTCTGCATTCTTGGAGGTGAGTTCAGCGATGAGTTTTTCCTTTTCTTCCTGAGCCTGCTTGTGTGGTGTTATATCCTCTACAGTACCCTCGTAGTAAAGAACACGGCCCCTTGAATCACGGACTACATGCGCGTTTTCCGAAATCCATATTCTCTCTCTTGTTTTATGACGATATATTTCCGATTCGAAGTTGGTTACCTGTCCAAGCTCATCCAACTCTTTTTGGAATATTTGCCTGCGTCCGGGGTCCACATACCATTCTGCAGAAATATCCAGGACCCTCTCAAGAAAATCAGCTTTACTCTCATATCCATTCAAGCGCGTCAACGCCCAGTTGGCTTGGATCATTTTTCCGTCCACACTGGAGCGATAAATGCCCACCGGAGAATTATCGAAGAGCGCCCGATATTCATACTCCGCTCGTTTGCGTTCGGCTAACTCATCGCGCATACGAGCGAACGCATTTTCAAGTGTTCTTTCATAAAGCCATACTGTAAAAGCCAGCATCCACCAGAATACTACCGCGCTGGGACGTGGGTCGGCGTTCGGTGCGAGGGAAAGTCTTGTCGCAATTAACAAAACCGTGTTGATCAAGGCAAGGATTGGCGCCGCCCATTTATCCACGAATGTACCGGCAAACAACACTGCCAACCCCATCAACATCCATACAGAGATCTGGGTGTCAAATGCTTTTTCGACTCCCATCTGTTTGGTTAAAAAGATGAAAAGTCCGTAAAAGCAGGCGTCCACTATTAATGTAAAGAACAAACCAGCCAACCATGCTCTTCCAGAAGAGAGAAGGAAATGTGTCAGAAAGTATGTGGGAAAAATCACCAGAACAAGAAGGATAAATTGAGGACGCTGTGCAGGGAATAATGGCAGCGTAATCAGTGTCATAATCCCGAATAATAGCCAGCCGCGGTTAAGGTAACGAAGGAATGTACTTCGACGTTCAATATCCGTCACTACATCAAACGAGTTTGAAGGTAGAGGCTGAAACGCTTTTTTCCTTTTTAGAAAACCTGCGAGTTGATTCATATTATTCTCTCTATCTCGTGATCCCAAAGACAGACAATGGCTATTAAGATCAGGATGCCGTGTCCGAACGCGGCAACGTAAAGAAAAAAGTTGTCCCCTGCCCCGCTTCAGATTCGACCCAGATACGGCCCCCGTGGACCTCAACGATCCTTTTTACAAGCGCCAATCCAATACCGGTGCCGTCGGTCTTCGCATCCAATTTGTTGAACAAGCCAAATACGCGTTCATAATGTTCTGGTGAAATGCCGATCCCATTATCCCGCACGAAAAAAATGGGCATACCCTCCTCCTCTCTTTCCTGTCCAATCTCAATACGCGGCACTTTTTGGTCTCCCATGAATTTGGCGGCGTTATCCACCAGGTTTTGCAACACCTCGATCAGACGTTGCCTGTCACCGAATATGGTTGGCAGGTGCGGTTGGATGCTAACTTCGATCCCGGACTCCATGATACGTCCCTGTACAAGTTCCACAGCTTCACGCGCCAGTTCATCGAATGGCAGGGCTGTGGATTCATTCCTGAGCCGCCCGACACGGGAGAGTTCGAGAAGTTCGTTCAAGAGCTGCATCATTTTGTCGGTTGCATCGGTAATGCGCCGCATGTCCGATCTCATTCGATCATAATTCCCTGAGAGCGCATCCTTTTCAAGATAGCCAAGGAACCCGCGTATCGTGAAGAGAGGTGACTTTAAGTCATGAGAGACCGTGTAGGTAAAACGTTCAAGCTCAGAGTTTTTAGATTCGAGTTCAGCAATCAGTTCCCTGCGGTATTCCAATTCGGATTGAAGGTTTGCGAACAAACTGGCATTTTCCAACGCCACCGAGACCTGGTTGGCAAAGATAAGAGCCAGTTCAGCATGATGCCGATTGAACTGATTCTTTTGTACTCCATCCAGCGCGATCAAGCCAATAATATTGCCTTTGATCTTAAGCGGCACCGCCAGCCACGAATTGATATAAGAATGCGGCGCCTTGAAATCAGACAATTCCTCCTGGACATTGTTGTTTAACACGTATGGCTTTTCCCCATAAAGTATCGGGCGGGATGAATTATCAGAATCAATCCGGAACTTCAACGTGTCAACGGGAATTTCGGGAGGCAGGTCACGGCTGACGATAAGTGTCTGCCATTCTCCCTCTACGCGCCATACCGAAGCGGTATCGTAGGGAATCACCTTCTTGGTTTGATCCAATACCCGTTCGACAATCTCTGAAAGTTCAAATGTCCCGACGATACTAGCCAGGCTGTCGCGCAAGGTTTCCGACTCTTCGTTCTTGATCTCCAATTCATTGATAAGTTTTTCGCGCTCAAACTCAATTTCTTTTTGTTGGGTAATATCGCGGATCATCATCAGAACGGTTTGCCGTTCACTGGCTACCAGGCGCGCTTCCATCACGCGTTTCGCTCCACCGATATTATCTTCAAACTCAAAGATGTTCATATGACTGGTTTCAATGGTTCGCCGAATGGCGAAGAGGGTTTGGTGCACAGCAGTTTGAGAAAAAATATCATGAATATTCCTGCCAATGAAGTTTTCGGGAGGCGTAGACTGTTCCATACCCTTGGGAGAAATCATATTATGTACTACGCCCTTGTCGGATAACTCCATAATCATATCCGGCACCGCCTCGAGCAGGGCACGTGTGCGGGCCTCGCTTTTTTGCAGGGCTTCCATCATCCGCTTCTGCGCGCTCATATCATAGAACATGGAAAGGACGCATTCATTCTCCCCGATCTGGATGATCTCATAAAATGAAATAGTGGATTTTATTTCCCCTTTCAGATCCTCGAACTGGTTATCAGGATTGTAATAGGAACGTTTCTGCTTAAGTTTTTGAACAAATTCAATACGCTGTTGTGGGTTTGGCCACATTTCCAATTCAATATGATCCTTTCCAATGGAGGTATTCGGATCATAACCTGTCAGCTCCCAATAGGCATAATTGGCATCCAGAAGACGCCCCTCTTCAAGAGTGGTAATGCAAATCGCAATGGGGCTGGAGTGAAAGACGACGCGAAAACGTTCCTCACTATTGCGTAAGGCAGTTTGTGTCAAACGATGTTCTTCCAACTCCTTCTGGGATTTCTCATAGAGGCGCGCGTTGTTAATAGCAAGGGAAGCCAATGCAGCGAGTCTTTCCAGTAATAATATCTGTTCAGGAGTAAAAGTTTTTTCACGGTGGCGGTGTAATATACCGAGAACGCCGATGACTTCGTCCCCGGCTTTCAAGGGCAGACCCAGCATGGCATGGAACCCGCCATACAATTCACGGACACGATTTTCCCATTGAGAATAATCGTCAACGATTATTGATTTTCCTGTTTCCCAAACGCGTCCTGTAAGACCCTGCCCTTTTGCTGTCAGGGTTCCTTCAAAAGGCGCAATCACCCCAACGCCAAGTTCCAACTTCAAAGCGCTGTTGTCAGGCAATACAAGTTCCACCAACCCATCCTGTGTATCTGCCATTTCGCAGGCATGTGTCAAAATGGATTCGAGCAAGGGGCGTATCTCAAGTCGGTTAATGATACCCAGTGTCGTTTCGTGCAGCGCGTTCAAATAGGCTGCCTGCTGTAACAACTTGTCTTCAAGCTGCAGGTGTTCTGTGATCTCCTTTTCGCCTCGCAGCAGTGAGGTGCGCAATGTGCTGACAATATAATAGATCACCCCTCCTGCCGCTAAAAAATTAACCGTCAGGTTACGAGCGAACACATAAGGCTCGTACACATATTCGATTTGACGAAGCCCGGACGCATCTGCGTAGGCAAGGTACCAGATCGAGATTATGCTTAGCATAAAAAAAGACAACGTCTCGCTTCTCCCCAATAACAAACCGGATGCAAAAATAATGGGCAGGTAGCCGATCAGGGATACATCGCGCAAACCGTCCGCTCCCCAGGCGGCAAAAGTAATACCCCCACACGCTATGAGCATGAGCAACAGACTTGTGAACCGCAAGTACCCTTTACGTATCAAGGACTGCACCAGTCCAAAGGAAAGGATCAATATCAATAAAAATATATGCGTATTACTGATTACACTTTCCCCATTGGCCACTCGCAACCCAAAAATGATTAACAACCCGGGAATACCCCAGGATGTGATCGTCCGCAGGAGTCTTGCGATTCGGGCATCCTCACCATCGGTAACTAACAGGGGAGATAGGATTGCCCTCAGTCTTTGAAACAACATGGCGCCTCTTCCATTGGATTATATAGCATGTCCCTTTGTCACAACCATATAATGATGCCAAAGAAAAAATGCGACAGTCATTGCAAACTGCCGCCTCTTGAGTACTTTTAGGGTACGCAAGTGACTCTGAAATTTGCCCCGCCGGTCCTGTCGTTTGGCAAAAGGACATGTAAATTGATCCAGTAATCGTTTGCGCTCCACATATTGAAATAATCCTGAACCGATTTGGTACCTTCAGACTCGAACAATAACGTATCTTCAGCAGAGACTTCTCCGGCGCTCGTCTCCCAACGCCAGGTGACCACGGATGGACCGTTAGTTGTAATTTCCGCGCTGGCACTGACCAACTGAGGGAACGCGGCACAATTGACGCTCATCAAAACCGGGTCAACCTCGACGTGGATGTTGGTCACCCCGATCTCAGGCGGACCCACCACTGGAAGCGACTCTACGTTGCCTGCTGTGAGGATAAACTCCGCAGAAAGCCAGCAGACGGTGGATGGGTCGCTGGGGTTTTTGACGTACCACCACGAGGCGTCTTCGTTTCTGCCGATCATCTCTGCCTGCCTGCCAATATCCAACGCGCCGATAATGGCGTAGGAAATGCCGGGTCCAAATCGGCAGTTGACCGGCTGGTCTTTGGGCGATGCCAGCAGGACGCTGGAAGTGGCCGTGGGGACAACCGTTGGCGTGTCAATTGCCAGCAGGGTTTCAATGGAAACAAGCGTGGGGGTAGAGACACTTAATGTCGGCGTATCAAGTGTCGGCTGAGGGAGAGGCGTACTTGTCGGCTCAGTGACTGTCAAGTTGCAGGATGTCAAAGCCAGGGCAAGTACGGCAATCCATAAGTATGTTCTCCTCATACATTCCTCCTTTTCAGGATAAAATCTTAATCAGGCGACGGGTTTACCGCAATAGTCCTTTGGATAAATTGAAAATAGACAATTATGGTATAATTAGAACATATATTCTGGTTCAAACAAGAGGAGATTATCATGAGCAAAAAGGTAATGGTCTTCGTAGGCACAAGCAAGGGCGGATTCATCTTCGAAAGCGATGAAAAGCGCAAGAAATGGCAGACAAGTGACATTCAATTTAAGAGTTGGAATGTGATGCACATGAAAATGGACCCGCGTGATCAGCGTCTGCATGCGGCAACATCGCACTTTGTGTATGGTCCCACCACCCACTATTCGGATGACCTCGGGAAGACATGGACGCAGGCAAAGGAAGTTCCTCTCCTCACACGCCCATCCAATTCCGGCAGACCAGCCAGCACCGTAGATGAAGCGTTCCGTTCTGAGGGAGGCGAGGATATCAAAGACAATCCTGAAAAAATGATAAAGGTCTGGAACATTACGCCGGGACGTGCCGATGAACCAAACGTCTTATACGCAGGCGCGCAACCCGCTTCCTTCTTTATCTCCAAAGACCGCGGTGAGACATGGTCACTGAACGAAGCGCTATATGACCACCCACAACGTGGACAATGGAATCCCGGCGCTGGAGGCTTGACCTTGCACACAATTTTATTAGACCCCACCCATTTGGATCGTATGTATATCGCGGTCTCTGCCGCAGGTTGTTATCGCACTGACGATGGCGGTTTGACTTGGGCGCCTCACAACAAAAATGTCCACGCTTGTTTCATGCCAGACCAATTCCCCGAGTTTGGGCAATGTGTGCATAAAATGGCGATGCATCCATCCAATCCAAATGTATTGTTTCAGCAGAATCATTGCGGCGTCTATCGCAGTGACAACTTCGGGGAAGATTGGATCGATATCGGCGAAGGAAAATTGCCCGCCAAGTTTGGCTTCCCGATCGCTGTCCATCCGACCGAGCCAAAGACAATTTACATTGCGCTCGAAGAAAGCGACGAATTCCGCATGAGCGTGGATGGAAAATTTTCCGTGTGGCGCAGCCGCGATGCCGGTAACTCGTGGGAACGCATGTCAAAGGGATTACCTGATCAGGCACATTTGGTCGTCCTGCGTGAAGCGATGGGGACCGACACTTTTGAAGATGCCGGGATTTATGTTGGCACGAATACCGGTCAGTTGTTTTACTCGCGCGATTCAGGCGATAGTTGGGAATTGATGGCAGATTTCCTGCCGCCCATCCAATCGGTGGAAGCGGCGGTGGTGGAAGGATAATTCTTACAGGGACTGGCAGTTGCCAGTCCCTAAATTTTTACGGTTGCAAACACGCGGGAATTGAATCGCTCAACCCATTTGGATTCTGCGTTGTCCCATTTTCATCGTAAATCTTCACAAAGCGAATCCCTGAGAATTGCTTAAGGCTATCAGTAAGCAGGTCCGCAATCGTAAAAGTTGCGCCTGCACGGTTACAGGTTCCCTTGAGATAGACATGTGCGACACCATTCTGTAATTCAAATCTGTCATAGCCCGTGAACCCATTATAGAGGGCAATCCAGCCATAGGAATATCTCTCTGTCGCGCCGGGACCCTTGAAGTATTCATCCAAAACCGTGCCAACGAGATCGTTCGTCCGTGCCCAGCGGACTCCGGCAAATTCAAATGGAGGCAGGTTGTTTTCATAGCGGTACTTGTTTACAAAATACACGTTGACCAATGCCCACTGTGGCGTGGAAGTTGGTTGACGTGTGCTTGTAGGAATAGGTGTGCGCGTCGGAGTCCGTGTGGGAGTGAGGGTACGGGTCGCGGTGGGTAGAGGCGTGAAGACTTCCGATAAGCAGAGTGGTTCGGAGTCGCTGGCGCCATTTGGATTTTGGGTCTGTCCATTTTGATCGTAAATCTTCACGAATTGTATTTCAGGGAATTGCTTGAGATTTAAATCAATCAGATCGGCAATGTTGAAGTCTTTGCCTTCGGAGATACACGCGCCTGTCAGATAGACACGCGCCACACCATTACTAACATCCAAACTGCTATAACCAGTGAAGCCGTTGTAAACACCGATCCAACCATAGGAATATCTTTCCGTTGAGCCGGGACCTTTGAAGAACTCATTGAGCGCCGTTTCATACAACGCATCTGAATGCGCCCAACGGACTCCCGCACGTTCGATTGGCGGCGCGTCGGCCTCGTAACGTACACGGCTTGCAAAGTAAACATTGATCAGTTGATATAAAGGTGTGGCAGTCGGTCGCAGGGTTTGTGTCGGAGTGGGCGTTGAAGTTGGCGGCGGCGTATAAACTTCCGACAAACAGAGCGGTTCCGAGTTCGCTTCGCCCGTTCGGACTTTGTGTTTGTCCATTTTGATCATAAATTTTTACGAACTGCACTTCGGGGAATTGCTTGAGGTTCAAATTGATGAGGTCGGCAATGTTGAAATCTCTCCCGTCGGGAGCACAAACACCTTTGAGATAAACATTGGCAACTCCATCGCGTAATTCGAGTTTGCTATAGCCTGTGAATCCGTTATTGACCGCGATCCAGCCGTAGGAGTATTTTTCGGTCGCACCGGGACCTTTGAAATATTCATTGAGCGCAGTTTCCAGCAAGGCGTTGGTGCGCGCCCAACGGACTCCTGCCGCTTCGATGGGAGGCGTATTCGCTTCATAACGCGCGCGGTTGGCAAAATACACGTCAATAAGCTGGTACAACGGAGTTGGTGTGGGTTGCCGCGTGTGCGTGGAAGTTATCGTGGGCGTCGCTGAGGGTGTACGCGTCCCTGTAGGAGTGCGCGAAGGTGTCGGCGTTCGCGAGGATGTTGGTGTGGATGTTGCTGTGCGTGTGTTCGTAGGCGTTCGTGTGATGGTCGGCGAAGGAGTGATTGTAGGAGAGCGCGTAATGGTGGGCGTGCGCGATAACGTTGGAGTGGGTGTGACCGTCGGCGTCCGCGTCAGAGTAGGCGTGGTTGTCGGAGTGACAGTAACAGGTCCGGGTGGGGTCGGAGTCGCAGTTCCCTGAAAGACGAATCGGATTGCATCCACACCGACGTATAAACTCGACACGCTGGCAGATTCATCCTGAGTCCGATTTGTGAGTTCAACGTATTCGCCTCCCGCACCATTGAAACTGTATCTACCGATATAAACCCATCCATCTGTAACGTAATAGATGTTTGGGAACACAGACTGGTTGAGTACCACCTGATCGGACTTGCCCGCGTGATGAATGGTATAGATCGCGCCTTCAGTTGTGGCTCGAACGGCGGGGATGCGCACATACAACGAATACAACCCACCGCTCGAACCCGGCGGGAAATTCCATTGCGCGGTACAGGTGGGGGCGCTGGTGCGCGGTCGGATGAAACGCATGATGCCGCCCTGCGCGCTACCGGTGGCGATGTCGTTCCAGCACCCGTTGGGAATTTCAATAAAGTTGGCAGTGCCGTCATCCACGATGATGCCGGAGGTGGGCTTGGACGGATAATCGAGCGGATCGCCCGATGGATAGATCGGCGCGCCATAATAAACGAACGACGGATACGCCACCCATAAGGATTCTTTCTGGTTGACCGACCAGGGATCTGCGCCGCTGCCCTTCCAACCGTAGGGATCAACCGATTTATTCGCAGGGTTGCGGACAAGCAAATGCAAATGCGGACCGGATGAATTGCCTGTTGTGCCGCTGATGCCAAGCATTTCACCGTGCGGCACGAAGGTGCATCCCGGCGATGAACAAGCCTGCACAGCGACGGAACTCATGTGTCCGTAATAGGTGTTGTATCCATTGGAATGATGCAAGCGGACGTAAATACCAAGGTTGATCTTGTGATCTTGTGGATCCCACCAACCCGCGTAGACGATCTGGTCTGCATCCGCCGCGGCGTAGACGGGACGATAGGAAATGCCAAAGTCTATGCCATCGTGACCATCGTAGTACATCCAGTCGCCGAGGCTGTAGGACCAGTATCCGCCCGCGCCAATGTCACAGATCCCTGCGCTGGGAGGAGGCGTGCCCGGAGGCGCGGGTGACGGGCATTTCTTATTTGCTACATCGCCTGTGAAGGCGATCACTTTATTGTCGTAGGTGTAGTTCGGATTGGAATGATCGAAGATGGATTCTTGTGAAGCGCTGCCAGGATAAGGTGGATATAAAAATGGAGTGACCGCCTGCGCAGGCGCGAGGTCATGTTCCGCAGAGGCAGCGCGCGTGCCTAGAAATAATGCCACAGAGAAGGATGGCTGTGAAGAGGTTCTTTATGGAACGGGTCACGGGTAACATTTTCCTGCCGTTAGGGGCGACCCGCCAAGCATGTAACTATTGAGATTTTTTGCAAGACGTTGTTCCTTAATGGCATTTCTGGATGGCATTGAAGGGTCGCCCCTACATTTTATTACATCAGGGTTCAGGAGTGGCTTGGGAAGAAGGAACAGACCGGAGCGTGGAAAGAACCGTCACAGCCTCCGCAATACATTCATCCGATTGTTCCTCGAACGAGACTTCAAATCCGGTGACGATTCTTCCATCGCCTCCTGTGTAGGTCACAAATTTCTTTTCTCCGTTTTCATAAGCAATGCCAACATTGAACGTGACATTGTCCGTGTACAAAATATCCTGTTCAACGCTGATATCCGCTGGCATACCGCGCCCCGAAGTAACCGAGATCACGCAATAAGGAATATTACGATGACCAATGGCAGGATACCCAAATTGATCCTGGGTCAAGGCCCACAAATCGGGGTCGTAGAATACGCGGAAATCAAAGCCCGCTTGCGAATCACCAAGGTAGGTCGGCGTGCCATCCCACGGCAATAAAGCAGGCGCGTGGGCAATTTCTGTGGGCAGCAACAACGGCGGCAATAAAGTTTCTGTTGGTGTAACAGAAGGTGTGTACGTTGGTTTCGGAGTAAATGTTTGTGTTGGTTCAGGCGTGGGGCTATTTTCGACGGGTTGCGTAGCAGGTTCTTCTTGTGATGGGGCGGGAGATGGCGCCGGTGTGGCGGCGGCTCCACAAGCTGTAAGGATGAAAATCAGGATCAGGGAAATAATGATTCGACGAATCAACTCGACTCACTTTCACTATGGACTCTATGGAGTCAGGCCGTATGCGTTGCTCCCGCAATTTCGACAGCAAGTTGTCTGAGTCCAAAAACTTTACTTGCGCATCCACGCGGGACAACAGGTTGATTCTGTTTCGAAAGATTTTATCTCACCTGGGTCTCGATACGAGTCTCCACTTGCACTCGACTCTACTCGACCAACGACATCCGCAATGGACACATTCATTCTACCATTTACGACTACGGTAAAAGCCAAAGTGTTCCCATCCGGTGACCAGAACGGAGTCCCGACTTGCGCGTTGTCAAAACTTGTAATTGGATTCGTATCTCCATTTTCTACATCGATCACATAAACATTACTGATCAACGCATCGGAGGATTGATTTGCCTCTTCATCTTCGGGATTCTCTCGAACAACAAAAGCGATTCTGTTTCCCATCCGGTGACCAGTTTGCAGCGTAGCCATGACCTGCATCCGCATCCACCAGCTTGCGCGCGTTCGAGCCATCTGCATCCATGACCCATAACTCCCCTATTGTGAAGGGAATTTGCGTATCGGGAGTTTTGATAAAGGCAATTTGTTTTCCATCAGGAGAAAAACGCGCAAAGGAGATGTAGTTATATGGATCGGCATAAATAACTGTTGAATCACTTTCCCATCTGCGTGTGGCAAGCATGAAGTTCACTGCCATGAGCCAAGTCCACGCGAGAAGGTGAAGGTGAAATCGTTGGAATCAGGTTTGGGGGAGAGGTCATATGTCCAGCCGGTGATGGGAATGAAATCTTTATCGCCGTTTGTATAAGCACGGATCACTTGCGTATTTCCCAATGTATCCACTTTGAGATAGGCAGCTTTGCCATCGGGTGTCCATGCCAGGAAGTGGCTGTCAGCGTCGGTAACGGGTTGGGAAACAGAAACAGATTTAATGTCCAGAAAAAGAACCGTCTGCCCGTTGGGACAACTCAACTCGACCAGTAGGAACTGTCCAACCGGCGCGGGGAATATATTGTAAAGTCCGCAGTTGGGAGGCATGGAAAAAGGAATTTCTTTTGTCAGTTGAAAGTCTTCAGAGTATTCAAGGAAGGCGGGAGGGTCGAAGCGATAAATGATGAAGTGATGTTTGAGAGGAGTTCGGGAGTAGGTGTGCAGGAAAGAAGAAAGAGTGGTAAAACGTAATTGATAATTCGTAATCGGCGTCGCATGAGGGACATTATACAGGCGGGGTTATAATCTCATCATAATCCGGTGGTCGAGTAGCCCTGCGCGTGAGCGGAGCCGCGTTCGTTGGCGGCGTAGTCGAAGCGCGAAGGCATATCGAGACTACCTTATAAGCAAATTACTTCTGGTCAGTGGTGGTCTCGATACGTGGCGCTTCGCGCAACACTCGACCACCGGAGTTGGGAATTCATCATGCACATTCTTGTAACCAACGACGATGGCGTACAAGCGCCGGGACTGCTCGCCCTCGCACAAGCCATGCGACCTCTTGGCAAAGTGACCGTCTTCGCGCCGGACAAGAACTGGTCTGCTTCAGGACATGTGAAAACGCTCGAACGCCCACTGCGCATCCGTGAGACCATATTAGCAGACGGCACTTCGGCTTATTCATCCGATGGCGCGCCATCAGATTGTGTCGCACTTCCATTACTCGGCTTTGTAGATAAAGTTGATCTTGTTGTTTCAGGGATCAATCCATTTCCAACATCGGACATGATGTCACCTATTCCGGCACAGTGACCGCCGCGATGGAAGCGGTCATCACAGGCGTGCCGGGCATCGCATTTTCGCTGGCTTCACAGGATAAACCCGCAAATATTCCCACAGATTACAGTCACGCCGCGCAAGCCGCCAGGGCTGGTGGCGAAGAAAGTGATCGAGGAAGGTTTATCAGAAGGCGTTGTGTTGAACGTGAATATCCCCTATTTGAGTTTTGAATCCATGAAGGGATACGTCATCACCCGCCAGGGACTGCGCGTCTACCGCGACGCGCTCGATAAACGTATTGACCCGCGCGGCGTTCCCTATTATTGGATCGGCGGCGAAGAGCCAACTGGTGTCAACGAGGAAGGGACAGATGTGGGCGCGTTGATGAGAGGCTATGTCTCCATCACGCCGCTGCAATTGGATTTGACGAATTACAAGGCGATGGATGTGTTGAAGAAATGGGAATTTCAAAAGTAATCCGGTGGTTGAGTAGCCCTGCCGCGCGAGCGGAGCCGCCGTTCGTTGGCGGCATAGTCGAAGCGTGCGAAGGGCGTATCGAAACCACCAGTAAGCAAATCAATTTGGTTACTTGGTGGTTTCGATACGGCTGAAAAACACCGTCCCTACTCAACCACCGATATACAAGACAAAAAAGTTTTCAGAAGAGACGCTGGGTATGTGAATGATTTAGATTGATACAATATAAGTATATAATTGGACATTGATCGAAGTCGGATATGAAGAAACATACAAATAATCATACTAACAACCTTCATAGTTATTGTATTTACCTGTGTCTTGATGATCTGGGCTGACACTTCACAAGCTGTTGCTGATTACAAATGGATACACAGTCGCGATACCGAAGGTGAATTGTTTGCAGCCTTTGTCACTGCACTTAGGATCAATCATCCTGCCGCCTATGAAATGATTGATCCAAGTTTGAAACCCCGCCTTGATGAATGGATGAATACACATCAAGCTAGAAAATGTGCCAGTAAACCTTATATTTTTTTAAGTGGAAATATGACAGTGTGCCAATAGTGAAAACCTAGGTTGGAAGGTTGTGTTTGGCTGTGCGGGCGAGAGGTACGGTGATGTGTCTTTCAAGGTTGACCGTATTTTCATCAAAGACATGAAGGTAATTGATTGGGGAGAAGTGCGTGAAGAATAAGAATGACCAAATGTGAACAGCCAATGAGATAGTTCCTTGGTGATATTACAGTATAGAAAACTTTGCAAAATACTACTTGAAAGGTAAAACATCGTATGCCCTACCTCGCATCAGACACTCGTTACGACACCATGACCTACAACCGCACAGGCAACAGCGGACTCAAGCTCCCCGCCATATCGCTTGGCTGGTGGTACAACTTCGGCGGCGTGGACAAGCTCGAAAACGGACGCGCCATCGCACGCCGCGCCTTCGACCTCGGCGTCACACACTTCGACCTCGCCAACAACTACGGTCCGCCTCCCGGCTCCGCCGAAGTCACCTTCGGCACGCTCTTCAAACAGGATTTCCATCCCTACCGCGACGAACTCATCATCTCCACCAAGGCGGGCTACGACATGTGGCCCGGTCCGTATGGCGAATGGGGTTCACGCAAATACATGCTCGCCAGCCTCGACCAGTCCCTCAAACGCATGGGGCTCGATTACGTCGACATCTTCTACAGTCACCGCCCCGACCCCGACACCCCGCTCGAAGAGACGATGGGCGCGCTCGACTCCGCCGTCCGCCAGGGCAAAGCTTTATATGTCGGCATCTCAAGCTACAGTCCAGAGATGACGCGGCGCGCAGCGCAAATCCTAAAAGAGATGGGCACGCCCTGCCTCATCCATCAACCGTCGTACAACATGTTCGATCGTTGGATCGAAGACGGGCTGTTGGATGTGCTGTCCGATGAGGAGATCGGATGTATCGTCTTCTCGCCTCTCGCGCAGGGACAGTTGACCGACCGTTACCTGAGCGGAATCCCCACTGGAGCCCGCGCCACGAAAACCGAGCGCGTCTGGCTCACGCCCGATGATGTGAAAGCGAACCTGCCCAAAGCCAAAAAATTGAACGAGCTTGCCAAAGGACGCGGACAATCCCTCGCGCAGATGGCAATCGCATGGGTCTTGCGAAAACCCGCCGTCACATCCGCATTGATCGGCGCCAGCAGTGTCAAACAACTCGAAGATAATCTCGCATCGTTGAATAATTTGAATTTCAGCGATGAAGAGTTGGGTAGAATAGAAGAGATACTGAAAGTAATACCGGCTGGTCGAGTAGTCCCGAGCGTGCTGCGAGCGGGACGTATCGAGACCACCACTAACCAAAATAGTTTTGCTTACCTGGTGGTTTCGATACGCTTCGCTACTCAACCACCGAGGTTGGAATGAAAGGTAATCATGGGCTTCCTCAAAAATCTCTTCAGCGGCGCACCAGCAAAACCCGAAAAACGATATTACACGTTCAACGTCAAATGCAATCGCTGCGGCGAGATCATCGAAGGGCGTATTGACCTGGACAATGACCTGAGCCTGAACGATGAAGGCGACAGCTATCTCGTCCGCAAGGGATTGATCGGCAGCGGCGAGAATCATTGTTTCCAACAGATCGAAGCGATGATCCATTTCTCGTCCACGCGTGAGGTGATCGAACAGCAGATTCAAGGCGGGACATTTGTAGAATAGACAGGGAAAGAAGTACAATAAATCGTCGGTTTGCAACCAAAGAGGAGCTTGATGGACAATTCGTCACAGACGAAAAGTGAGAGAAGACTCGCAGCGATCATGTTCACGGACATGGTTGGTTACTCTGCTCTCGCCGAGCGGAATGAGGCGCTTGCCATGGAACTTCTTGAGGAGCAAAGGAGACTTGTCCGACAATCCCTATCAAAGCACAAGGGCAGGGAGGTTGATTCTATCGGGGATGGTTTCCTCGTGGAGTTCGCCAGCGTGCTTGACGCCGTCAGATGTGCAGTTGAGATACAGTCGGTACTCAAAGAAGAAAATATGAATCGTTCCAGGGAAAAGAAAATCTGGATCAGGGTAGGGATCCATCTGGGAGATGTTATCCACACTGGGAAACAGGTGGCGGGGGACGCAGTTTAATCTTGCATCCAGGATAGAACCGCTGGCTCCCGCGGGCGGAGTTTGCGTCACGGCGCAAGTATATGCCAGTGTGGTCAACAAGTTCGAGGGCGCTTTCGAGTTGATGGGGGTACCCGAACTCAAGAATATTGCAACGCCAATTGAAGTCTTCAAGATAACCGGATATGGGCAGGCGGTCAGGAGAGACGCGCCCTCCAAAACATCCATGCTCAAGGACAGGGTTGCCATCCTTCCTCTCTCAAACATCAGTTCTGATCAAAAAGACGAATATTTCGCCGACGGCATGACCGAAGAATTGATCGCCTCGGTGTCCAGAACGAAAGGCTTGCGTGTCATCGCTCGGACTTCGGTGATGAGGTACAAGGGCGCGAACAAATCCATCGCGGAGATCGGCAGAGAATTGAATGTTGGAAGCGTTTTGGAGGGAAGCGTCAGAAAGGCGGGTAACAAGATTTGCATTTCTGTCCAATTTGTTGACACGTTAAACGAGGAACCACAATGGTCGCAGGAATACGATAGAGAGATCAAGGATGTTCTCGAAATCCAAAGCGACATCGCCCGAAAAGTGGCTGAGGCATTGCAAGAGCATGTGCTTGGCGCTGCGCCACAGGTTGATAAACGAAAAGCCACCAGCAACCCAAAAGCCTATATCAACTATCTGCGCGGCAGGCAGTTTTGGAACCAAAGGACGGAGGAGAGCCTGAAAAAGGCGATCAGGTTCTTCAAAGACGCGCTGAAGATCGACACAAATTACGCAAAGGCTTATACAGGTCTGGCAGATAGTTACGCAACGCTGGCATTGCTTGAGTTCATGGCTCCACACGAAGCATACCCGCAGGCAAAAGGGGCGGCAGCGAACGCTTTATCCCTCGATGCCCAATTGGTTGAGGCGCACACTTCATTGGGTTTGATTAAGTTTCAGTATGACTGGGATTGGGAGGGAGCAGAGAATGAACTCAAAGAGGCGATCAGTATCAATCCGAGCTATTCCCTCGTGCACCACTTCTATGCCGACTATCTGAAAGCAATGGGCAGATTCGACCAGGCGCTCATGGAAATCGAGAAGGCTCAGGAATTGGACCCGCTATCGCTTGCCATAAGCACCGGCGTGGGACACGTTCTGTACTTATCCCGACAATACGATAAGGCGATAGAGCAATATAAAAGAGCCGTTGACCTTGACCCAAACTTCATGATGACACATATTTGGTTTGGGAGACCTTATCTGGAGAAGGGTATGTTCAAGGAAGCGATATCCGAACTGGAGATCGCAGTCAAACTATCGGGCGAGAGCACACTTGCCCTGGCTATGCTCGGACACGGGCTGGCATCAGCGGGCCGCAAGGATGAAGCGATGCAAATCCTTGAGAAACTGAGAGAAAGATCAAAGAGTTAGTATGTCCCATCATATTGGATCGCAGTGATCTATAATGGATTTAAAGACATAGAGCAGGTAATCACCTGGATGAAAAAGGCATATGCTGAACGATCCAGTTGGCTGGTATGGACCAACGTGGAGCCGATATTTCGACTGGCTAAGGAATGACCCTCATGTAGCCGAGTTGTTAAAAGTAATGAAGTTTCCGTAAAAGGTAAATCATGCGCTACACAACCCCTCCCAATCAACAAGCCTATTACGAACAAGTCTGGAACCTCGTGCGCCAAATCCCGCGTGGAAAAGTCGCGGCATATGGACAGATCGCGCTGATGCTGCCTCCGCCAAATGGCGTGGAGTTTGAAGCATATAAGGCGTTCGGTCCGCGTTGGGTGGGAGGCGCGATGGCGGCTTGCCCTGACGATGTGCCGTGGCAGCGTGTCATCAATTCACAGGGGAAGATCAGTTCACGACCGGGAGGAGCTGAGAAACAACGTATCCTTTTGGAAGAAGAGGGGATTGTATTCGTGAAAGATAAAGTGGATTTAAAGAAGTATGGATGGAGAGGTCCCGGCGAGGCAGATGAGCCGAGACAGGAAAGTTTGTTTTAAAATTAAATATGGAGATTACTTCGCCCTATCCGGCTCACAATGACCTTACCTTGTCAACTCCACCGCCAGCGTATCCAAAGCCAGATCGAGGGTAACCTGTCCTGTTTTCACCCATCATCAATTGCAGCAGTTTTTGATAGACATACTCTGCAGCTTTCTCATCAGCTCAACTTGACGAAGCAATTCATTTTCATAAATGTCCCCTCGTGGGTGGCGTTATGTTAGGTCTTTTCAGAATTGTCCACGTTGACAACTAAGGGACCATCCCCATAGAGAAACAGAATAAACTCGTTTCCTTCTTTTGATGAAGGATTAATTTCCCGGTGGACGGTGTGAGGTGGAACATGCAGGAAATCTCCCTGTTTGAGTGAGATCACATTATTATCTCCATCCTTGCCTTCCAAACGGGCAGATCCCGAGGCAACATAGCCGTAAACATCATAATCCCCATGATGATGCCAACCTGAAACCGTTCCTGGGTCACTTCGTGAACGAATTACTCGATACTTTTCGGCTTTGAAGGCGAGATGCCTGGAAATTCCCGGACTTGCCGGGGTCTCTGAAAGAGCATCAGCGTGTAAAGCTTCAATTTTTGACATGGTTATACCTCCGTTCAAATAAAATGATTTGGCAATTGTTTCAACTGCGTAATCGCAGGCATACTGTAAGTTCTCTTCAAGCAAGTCACGAAATTATCAATTCGATTTCTCTGCCACAATGCAGATGGACTTCAGGCGAACAGGTGTCGCCTCTTCGTCAATTGCTGGATCCATCTTTTTCTTCATATCAATGCAGGCAAACTCATTTTGTCTGAGAATGGACTGCCATTCATGGTCCTCATAAAGGAGAAAGCCAAACTGCGTAAATGGAAGTTCCAGCATACTCGCTCTTGCCCTCATGCCTGTATAAAACCGACCTTCCGGTTTTAATACCCGACGTATTTCTTTCAGGTGGTTCCCAGGTGGTTCCCAGAAATAGATCACCATGTTGCAAACACTTTGTCGAAACTATAGTCGGCGAATGGAAGCTGATCGCTTCTGCCCCATTTCAGAATTCGCATATCCGGTCAACGCGACGATCAATGTTTGTTGCCATGTCAACCATTTCCTGGGAATGATCAACTCCGCTAACTTGCAACTGGTTCGCCTTGAGAAAACCTTATGGAAGACCCTGCACTGCCAAATCCTATCTCCAAAATTGATTCGCCATCGATCAATTGCATGGTTTCGAGCGTTAGGTCGAAAAGCGGCTCATTCACTTGATCCATTTTGTCAGCAATATTCTTCGCAGACGCTCCGGCAGGTTTACGAAGCTGTTGGGCAATTTGCGCAGGATCGGGCTTTAACAGATCTCGATTTACCATAATTAGATAAGTCTCCTTTTGATTTAAAGATTTGTCACCTTGAACCTGCTTCTAACCTCTCGGATACAGTGGTAACTCCTTCCCCACAAATTGCTGGAATAACTCAAATACTTCACCAGGTTTGGGATGACGTTTCAACTTCTTTTCAGAGAACAAATTCTCACCATCCACCTTGACCTCGAACCTACCGCCGCTGCTCATTTCGAAAGTCAATTCACTGATCGCATGTTGATAATTCCGAATCAATTCCTTGCAACTCTTAAAGCCTGTTCACTATAATCACACGGCACGCAATATTCAATCGTGACCCGATGTTTCTGAATTTGCAAAGGATTATCTAAACCTGACACTGGACCTCTAATTTTTCTTTATGCATCATCGTCGCAACAAATTATTCATACAGGCTTGACACCCGCTGCAACCCGAACCTCGGCTGGCGCTTCGAAGCCCGTGTCAGATTCGAAGCTCTTAAGTGTTTCAGCCACCTCCTGCCCATGCAGCCGTCCGAACTGCTTCGGAACTATCGCTCACAACCGCCCGATAAGCGCCGAATGCCTCCTGCATCATCTCTAATGCCTGCATGCGCAGAAGATAACTGCATTCGGAAGGTACAGATGCGCTGCTCAAAGTTCGTGAAGCCGCTTTCGGCAAACAGACGCTCAAGAACACCAGGCGCGCCCAGCGCAAAAATCCCGGGCTGTCCCGGCGCTGGTGGCTTTTTCCCAGCATGGCGCAGCAAAATCTGCATGGGCTTTGCCATAAAGGCATTTGCCGTGGGCGTGGTAAAGACCACAACTGACACTTTGCCGCCGGGCTTTAGTGTGTTTCGCACTTTAGCGAGGGCTTTCGATGGTTCAACAAATAGCATCAGGGCAACGCGGCAGATGACCGCGTCAAAGCTTTCGGCAGGGATATTAAGCTCCTCGGCCGCTGCCCAACATCGTAGAGATATTATCCACCCCAGCTGCTTGTGCATTTTCCTGTACATATTGGAGCATCGTTTCGGAAATGTCGCTGGCAACGACATGCCCACTTGCGCCAACTCGTCGAGCAGCGCTCAACGTCTGGCTTCCAGCACCACTGGCAAGGTCAAGCACCTGAGCGCCCGGCATCACACCCGCCATCTCAAGCATCGCCTCTGTGGTGGGTTCCATCCAAGTGGCAAGCTTGTCTTCCCATTTCGCCCAACCAGGCGCTGCGCCTTCCCATTGTTTTCGAATTTCTGCCCGTTCCATATCTCTCCTTTCACTATCGCTAATAATTGTTTTCACACAGCCATTTGTATCTATAAATTTTCATCATTTGAAAACGATTATCTAAACCTAACATTAGAATCTCTCCATTTCCCCTTGATTTAAGTTTTACATATGTAATATTGTAGAACTTGAAGTTGACTTTAAGTCAAGAGGTGTTTCGATGAAAATTGGAGAAATGGCAAAACAGGTTGATCTCCCCGCTTCGACGATTCGTTATTATGAGAAGATTGGCATACTGCCCGAACCTGTGCGCGAAAATGGTCAAAGGATTTATGCAAAAAACACAATTGACCTTCTGGAAGTGGTCAAAATGGGACGCGGTCTCGGTTATTCACTCACAGAGATAAAGCCCTTGCTTGATGCATTTCAAACAAAGCATCAACCCGCTGTCCGTATGCCATGAAATCACCCGCAAGAAGCTGACTGAATTGGATGAATTGATTGACAAGATGAATAAGATGAAATCCGACTCTTACCAAAGGGCTGGATTGTGAATGCACGGATGTATGCGAATGTTATTTGCATCCGCATCGATCGAGCCTTAACCTGATCTCGTTAACTCAACCACCAACGTATCCAAAGCCAGATCAAGCGTGACCTGTCCTGTTTTTACCCCTTCATCTATCCCAAGCAATTTATGATATATAGTTTCCAAAAATTCCATTGAAAAGCGACCAGCTTGTCCGGTCGTTTTTTCAGCCACGAACGGATGCACATGCAGTGCACGCGCAACATCATCCTTATTACCGCGTCCATCCAAAATCTCTCGCGCTTGAATGAGCAGGCGAAATTGACGTACCACCATCCCCCACAACGAAAACGGATCTTCGGATTCAAGCAAACGATGCAATAGATGTTGCGCGGATCTTGCCATTTCCATTTGACAACGCATCGACAAAATCGAACACCGATTGCTGTGACGTGACGATGCAGACCGCTTCCACATCCTGACTGGTAATTGGTCTCGCCCAATTGACATATGCCAGCAGTTTGGCAATTTCCATCCCTGCCTGACGGGTATCCACACCGACCATGTCCTTGAGCATCTCGGCGGCACGCGGTTCGATCTGTCCATCCTGCTTTTTTGTTTCGTTGATGATCCAGCCCGTCATCTCTCGCAAGCGCGGGAGCATAAAGGCTTTGGTTTGAATTAACTTTTCATTCTTCGCCGCCCACTTGTTAAGCCAGTGTTTTTCGGCTTCCTTCGGTTCCACGGATTCATACATCACCAAGCGCGTCGTGTCAGGCGCTTTCTCAATATACTCGAGAAATTTCTTTCTCGAAGAAGCATTGTTATATTTCGCAGAGGGATTTGATAGAAGAACCAAACGTCTCTTGGCAAGGAACGGCATGGCGTTGATGGCATTATTGAGGTCGTTGTCGCTGGCCGAGCGTGCATCGAGACGCGCTGTGTTCATATCTGCGCTGGTGGGATCGGTGAAATCAGAACTCGAAGTCTTTGAGCTTGCGGGTGATGGCGAATTCGTCGTTGCCGAAGAGGAAGTATATGTTGGACATGGTTTATTGTGTAGGGGCGAGGGCCTCTCGCCCCGCATGATTTGATAGAACAACATTGGGCGGGGAGACCCCGCCCCTACGGGATTATTTCGTGATAATCCGATGCACACCTTTGCGGACGAAGAGGATCTCGGTGATCTGCATATCGCCCAAGTCTGCTTCGGTGGTGATGTTGGCTTGAAGCCAGGGACCCAGGGGTTTGCTAAGCAAATATCCGAAGACGGCAAAGGTCAACGCCAGGGGAATAAGCAGGAGTCGCCAACGAGTGGATCGGGCCCCTCGAAGCGGCGCCCAGGCAAAAGTCGCAGGAAGAACCGCCGTGGCAACGAGGTTGGTTCCACAACCCGGGTGGACGGCGAGTCCGCTTTCACCGGCTTTGAGCCGCGACATGGCTTCCATTGCCGCGGCGGCTATCTCTTCAAGCTGAAGGTCGCCGAGCAGGTAAAAGCCGGTCGGGTTGGAATGTCCAGCCATGGAGGTTTTATGCGTGCGTCCACCTTCAGCGAGAATGTGAAGTGTGGCGTGTTCGAGCGCGTGGTTGCGCCGTGTTTCAAGGATAAGTGGGAGATCGAGTAGCATGTGATGATTATACATGCAATGAATGACATACGTCATGCGATATTTGGCATTGCTTTAGGAAAATTTAATCAAATACTGCGCAAACTCATCTTGTCCATCTGGAGTATTTTGAGACAATAGTACCAATTAAAAGATTGCGAGGACTCATGGCGAATCAGATCAGTTTAAAAAGTAAATCACATATGCCCAAGGATTCTCTTTTCTTTGAAAAGATCGTTCCCGTTTCGTTGATCACGATGGGCGTTATTACCCTCGGCTTAATGTTGTTCGCTGCCGGTGTGATCCTGGGTATCGTCCATTTCTAAAACCAATAGGAGGTACTTCTCATGTCGCTCAATCAAATCCTTCCGTTCTTTTCAACAGCCGTCATGGCTTGGTTTACCGTGGATGTGTTCAAACGGTATATCGTCCGCCGCAATCCTGCTTTTTTATTTTGGGGCATCGGGCTGGCCATGTTCGGCGCTGGTAGTTTCGCTGAGGCATATCTCGCGCTGGCGTGGAACAAGTGGGTATTCTTTGTGTGGTATTTGTTCGGCGCGGCGTTGAACGCCGCCTGGCTGGGTCATGGAACTTTGTATCTGTTGGCGCGCAAGAAGTGGCGTCATGTTGTAACGGTCTTTTTGGTCGTTGGAAGTTTGTTCGCGACCTATCTGATGTTAGAAGCCATGCCCAGGCTGGATACGACTATTTTCACAACGGATAAGCCGGTCAGCGAACAGTATGGAACCAAGGCATTGGATCCTGGCGCAACCATCCCTGTCGATGCACAGACGATCACTGCAACCTATCGCGGCAACGAAGTAACGGCCGTGCGCGGGCTTCTCCCGCTCGGCACGCCTGTGCGCCTGACAACCCCGTTCTTCAATATCTATGGCTTGCTCACACTCGTTGGCGGCGCGCTCTACTCCGCGTATCTTTTCTGGCGCAAGCGCGTGATGCCCAACCGTGTGGTCGCCAATGTATTGATCGCAGCCGGCGCGCTGGCCATCGGCTCTGCCAGCACATTGACCCGTCTCGGTTATGGTCAGTTCCTGTATTTAGGCGAGTTGATCTCAGCGGTCACGATGTTCATTGGTTTCCGTATGGCGGCAAAGCCGCAACCCGATGAAGTATTTGAAATGAATACCGTTCCCGCATCTGCTGATTGATTAGAAAAAATACTTAACCCAAAAGCCGTGGATTTTCTCCACGGCTTTATTTTTATCTGTCATTGCGAGGAACGAACGGTAGTGAGTGACGAAGCAATCTCCGTGTCGTGTTGGAGATTGCTTCGAGTTATCACTCCTCGCAATGACATGAACCTCAATGATTTGCATTCTCCAATTTGCGAAATGTATCGAGCAGGCTGATCAGGATTTCATCGGTAAAGGTGTGCAACCGGGTATACATATCGGTGGCTTGCTTCGTTGGCACGTTCGCATCCATGTAGACCTTAATAACAAACTCAACCAGCGTATCTCTAAAAAATAAAAATGCCCTCACTGCATCAACATAACTCAGATTGTATCTGCGTGCGCGCGAGGCATATTCATATCCGATGGCGTAGGCTTCGGACGCAGATTCCTCACCGCGGGTGGTCATATAGGTCATCAAGCCCTGGAACAATGAACGTGCGCTCATGCGATATTGGACACGGGCATCTTCATCCAGTTTTTGATACCAGGATTCCTCCTGCAAACGTCCCTCCGATATTTGCATACGGACATTCTTGATCACTTCCTGCATCATGCTTTCAGGCTCAATCGCCTCGGCGCGGGACTTGGAGTTGGTCTCTGCCCAAAGGAGGATTTCCCCACGCTTGTAGCGGCGATGTCCGCCCTGCGTCTTGTGGACAGGGATCGCCCCTTTATCGGACCAAAGCCGAATCGTGCTGGGATGCACTCCAAGCAATTTTGCCGCGTCACTGAGGGTAAGCCAATCGTTAGTCATAGTCTCCATCTTTGGAGTCCGACAGCTTGCTGTCGGCGTGGAGCAAGCTCCACGACTCCAAAATTTTTAATCCGCCACCAAAGCCACTTTTTCAGTAAAGGCTGGTTCGTGTGCTTTCTTTTGAAACGCAGATACATCAATACGATAGAGCATGATCGCCGCAATGAACATCATCAACGCTTCGATACCGAACACAATAAGGTAACCGCTCAAAGCGTTGCCTGTGAGTTTTGTTGCAAGATCGGCAACAACGCCTGCCATAAGCAAGCCGATCAGACGGGAGAGACCGTTCGAGAAACCCCATGCGCCGATGTAGAGTCCCACCTTTTCAGGGACAGTGAGATCGAACATGAGCGAGAGGTTGGCGATGGTGGAAATGCCTGTGCCAAATCCCAGCAGGGTAATGCCAATATAGAAAGCAGACTTGCTTGCGATGAGTCCGCTGACGACTATAATGATAAACCCGATCAATGCACCGAGGTTACCAGATTGGGCAACGTATTTCTTTTTTACGCGTCCATCGAGGAAACCTGCCACGATGAAGGCAATCAATGTGAATGTACTGCTGATGGATATGATGCGTGAAGTCTGTTCGAGGGTCATGCCAAAGGCTTGAGCGCCGAAGGGTTCGAGCAATACATCCTGCCCAAGGATGGCGGCGAGAAGCAATAATAAGTAAACGAAGAAGATCTTTGCAACGGGATTCTCCGTAATCGCAGCAGTCATCTCTTTGACGGTATAGGTATCCGCTTTGGTGGTTGAGGAGGCAGGGTTGAAGCGTGGTTCAAGTTTGATGAGTCCGAGCAGACCCAAAGTCAGGGCGGAGGCGGCGACGATGAGAAAAGCGCGTAAAAGAGTTCGCGGGGTCATACGTCGGCACCATGCGGCTGAGGCTGATGCCTGTCGCTATCAAACCGATGACCATGATCGTGAACATGGTCGCAATCGTTTTACCGCGTTCCTTTTCACCAGATAGTTCAGATGCAAGGGAGAGATAGGACACAGCGGAGAGGTTATAACCCATGCCCCACATGCCAAATGCGAGAACGCCAACGATGATACCGAGCGTAAAGTTGTGACTGATAAGTACCGCAATTTGTGGTGAGACCGCTACGCCGAGTACGCAGAGGATGAGACCTGCAAAGATATACGGTGTGCGGCGATACCCGAAGATGGGATGCCGGTCTGAGAAGGAGCCAATGGCTACCTGAATGGGGGAAAGCAGATAAGGGAAAACAGCAAGAAGTGTAAAGAGCGTCTTTGAGATACCGAGGTCGAAGATCATGACGCGGTTGAGCGTGCTGTTGATGGGTACAAGGGTCATGGCAACAGCGGTGTGGATGAGGGCAAGTTGAAAGCGTTTGAGCAGCATGTTTACCTATGATTGAATGAAGGATATTTGATACATTTGAACTTGAGCGAAGGCAATTGTAGACGTAAATTTACGTAAGACAATGTAGATTTATGTAGAATTCTACTAGAGTTCTGTGAGCAGATTTAAAACCACTGAGACACAAAGACACTGAGAAAATCTTAAAAAACTCCGTGACTCAGTGTCTCCGTGGTTAGGCTTAAATTGATAATTCAAATACTTCCCACACCCAAAACCAGCTTCATCCTCCTGTCATCTTTGCGTGCTAAAATCCAAGTTGAAAGGCATCCATGAGAATACTGCTTGTTGAAGATAATAAACGCCTGAGCAATTCGCTCAAACTCTCACTCAAGGACGATGGCTACGCGGTGGATACGGCTTATGATGGTCTCGATGGCGAAGAGATGGCACGCACACCCGTATACGATGCCATCATCCTCGACATCATGCTTCCGGGCAAGGATGGCATCTCCATTTGCAAGGACCTGCGTAACCAACACGTCAAAACGCCGATCCTGATGTTGACTGCACGCGATGCCTTAAGCGACCGCGTGCAGGGCTTGGATAGCGGCGCGGATGATTATCTTGTCAAGCCCTTTGAATTGGAGGAATTGCGCGCCCGCATCCGTGCCTTACTCAGACGGGACGCGCCCGACAAAGCAGGCACGCTTCAAATATCGGATCTTGAGCTTGATCCCGCTTCCCATAGCGTTCATCGCAACGGACAGCCCATCGATCTGACCGCCAAGGAATTTGCCCTGCTCGAATATATGATGCGGCATCCCAACCATGTGGTGACGCGTGAGATGGCAGAACAACATATCTGGAGCGACGACCACCTCATCGCCTCCAACGTTGTGGACGTTTATATCCGCCGCCTGCGACGCAAGATCGATGATCCCTTCGATGAAAAATTACTGGAAACCCTGCGCGGCGCGGGATACCGCATCCGCAAACCATAAATCAAATGAGACAACTCTTCTCACGCTTAACAACTTTCTTTTATAGCATCCGCTTCAGGCTGGTGTTGTGGTTTACCGCCATCCTTACGATCGTCCTGTTCGCGTTCAGCGGATTCATCTATGCCAGTCAAACACGGGATATTCGCGGCGAAGCGCTTTATCGTCTCGACAGCAGGATGTCCAGTATTGCACTTGCCGTTTCCACAGGTTTGGTCAATGTAAAGGATATCCCTTTGCAGGATGCCGATATTTTCATGTTGGTCAGTGAAAACGGAAAAGTGCTTCTAAGTCACGGTGTGACAACAGACCAGAATGCACAAATGCTTGCCACGAATGCACAGCAGGCGATCCTACAGAATTACGAACACCATTCCGATGCTGTGGCTTCGTGGGTCGAAGAATCTGGTGACGACAAAGTACATTACATCTTTATCGCCAAACCGGCGTTGATCGGTAACGACAAAGGCATCGTGATGTTGGGGAATCCGTTCGACCCTTATGATCTGAACCGCCGCTTGATCGCCACCCTGCTGATCGGAAGTTTGCTCACCTTGCTGGTCGCGCTTGGCGGCGGTTGGTGGCTGGCAGACCGCGCCATGCGTCCCGTTCACACCATCACCCGGACCGCGCGCGAGATCGGTGAAACAGACTTAAACCGCAGGTTGAACCTCAAAGGCAAGGATGAGCTGGGACAACTCGCCGATACCTTCGATAACATGCTTGCGCGTTTGCAGACCGCATTTGAGAGACAGCGCCAGTTCACGGCAGATGCCAGCCATGAACTGCGTACGCCGCTCACCATCGTCAATCTGGAAACCAGCCGCGCGCTCAAATCCAAACGCACTCCGGCGGAATATCGACGCGTGCTGGGAGTGGTACATAGCGAAAATGAGTTTATGACTCAGCTGGTCAATGACTTGTTGACCCTGGCGCGCATGGACTCAGGCAAAGCTGAGTTTGCCAAAGAGCCGTTGGACCTGAGTGATATTGCGCTCGAAGCCGCCGAACGATTGGAAGCGGTGGCAAAAAGCAACCAGGTCAAAATCGAAGTGAAGGAATTGCCTGAGACCTCCATGCAGGGAGATCGTCGGCTGCTGCTTCAGATGGTGAGCAACCTCATCGAAAACGGGATCAAATACACGGTCGGGAATGATCGCCGCGTCGAGGTGGAGACAGGCTCAACACAAGATCAGGTCTGGGTGCGCGTCTCGGATAACGGACCGGGAATCCCGCCCGGGCATTTGGCGCATTTGTTCGACCGTTTCTATCAAGTGGATAAGGCGCGCACGCGCAACAGCGACGATGAAACGCCCGCGGGCAGTGGGCTTGGGCTTTCGATCGTGCAATCCATTGCGAAGGCGCACAACGGCGAAGTGCGCGTGGACAGTGAAGTTGGCAAGGGGACAACGTTCGAGGTTTGGTTTAAGAGCAAGTAGCTTCTCGCGCTGAGCGGAGGGTCGAGTGCAAGCCGAGGCCCGCAGACGAAGCGCAATTGGCAGAGCAATCTCTGACAGTATGAACCAGCCCTTCGTCTGCGCTAGCGCTCCGCTACCCTTCGAGCACGATGTCAGCGCGAGAGCTTCCTTTTCTCCACATTTTCCACACAAGAATCGGCGTTTTGTTCATCTGACTGTCATTTGGGAATTCTAGAATGCGTCTATCTTTACGAAGGAGATAGACAATGACAAATAAAACAAAAACCAACCTGCTCGTGGATGGCATCAGCTTCTTCACCTTTTTGGCGATGAGCAATCCATCACTGACAGGCTTTCAAATCCACGAATGGCTCGGTATATCTTTTGTCGCGGTGTTGGTTACGCATCTCGTCCTGCACTGGGACTGGGTCGTAAACGTGACAAAAACATTCTTCAACAAATTGATCCACGAATCACGGCTCAATTATCTGGTCAATGCGCTGTTATTCGTCGCGTTCACCGCGGTCATGTTCAGCGGGATATTGATCTCAAGAAACGTAATGGAATTTTTCGGTATCCAAATTTCAGCAAGTCCCGCCTGGCGTTCGATCCATTCACTCTCTGCAAACCTGACCCTGTTGTTCACAGGCTTGCACTTTGCCCTGCACTGGAGATGGATCGCCACCAACGTCAACCGCTACGTGGTTTCACCCCTGGTTGGATTATTCCAAGGACCCGTTTCACGCCCATTAGCTCCCCAGCCTGTGGAAGTTGAAAATAGAAAACAATAAACACGGAGCAAAAATGTTCAAAACGATTGGAAAAGTCATCATCATTCTAGCCATCGCCGCCCTCATCTCTTACGGACTATATGGAGTGGTTCAGAACGGCAATCTGGGCAACACATCTTTCGGATCGGATCACGAGTTCAGCAGGATCAACAACACGAATCAAACTACGGTCAGCTTCGTCTCACAAACCGGACCCGCCGAGGGCTTCCGCGAACACGACGGAGGCGCATCTGCCTTCGGCATCTTCGGAGCCATTGGAACTGCACTGCAAATCGGACTCATCACACTGATCGTGGTCAGCTTGCAAAAGGGTGTAAAAATTCTCTCTCGGAACAGACGTATCAACAGCAACAGTTACGCATAAAGTTTCTTTTCTTCTCCTCTATGAAACCACCCCGCCAATTGGCGGGGTGGTTTCAGTTTTATTATTGTTATTACTTCCCTTAATCATCTGCCTCGCCATCAGCAGTAGCTCATACGCCGAACAAAGACCGCCGCGTTTGTGAAAACAAACGCCGATCTAAAAACAAAAGCCTGTTTATGGCGCCTTCCACAAATGAATTAATCCAGTATCAGAACCATAGGCTAGCAACTTACCGTCATCGGAGAATACCGTGCTGACAATATCCCCACCTTCACCGGGCAACGTTGCGATCAATTCTCCTGACCCTGACGACCAGAGATTTAAGTCCTCACCCTTGCCTGCCGCAATGAGCGATCCATCCGGAGAGAAAACCAACATACCGTTATTGTTCATATCCCCTGCCAATGTTCGGAGCAAACGACCGGAGGCAACATCCCATATGGAAATCACACCCGTCATCGATGCGCCCGCCACAAGCGCCCCATCTGGAGAAATTGCCACAGCCAGCATCCCCACCGGATCTCCTTCGATGACCCGGCGCTCCATCCCGTCCCGGGTTCGCCACAAACGGATCGAGCCATCCAGCGAAGCCGAAGCCAGGGTTGCGCCATCGAGGGACATGGCGATGTCCAGGATTGGCTGGGTATGCCCCTTCAGCGTTTTCCAAAGCCTCTGTCCCTGCGTATCCCAAATGCTGACCGAGAAATCGTGCGAGATGGAGGCGAGCAGTGAGCCATCCGGAGAAAAGGCTACCTGGTTGCGAAAGACGGAGCAGCCCAGCACCTCCTTCTGCTCACCAGCGAACTGCTGTAACAGATTGTCATTCGCCCAATCCCAGACGCGCACGGTATCATCATACGAAAATTTGCGTATATAGCCGCCCACGCCAACAGCCAGCCGCTTTGTATCCGGGGAAAATGCGACCGAGTTCGACCCGTGCTCCCTGATCGATCAGAAATCTTGGAGTTTTCCCCTGTGTCAGACTGCCACAGGCTCACGAGTCCATTTTCGAGACCGGCGGCGATCCATTCTCCACCCGGGGAAAACGCAAGGTCAAGCACCTTCCCGGTGGTAAGTTTTTCGAGGCCTCCAATTTCCTGACCCTCCTGCATATCCCAGATGTGCACACGGCCATTAGGCAGGACACTGAACAATTTAGTACCCTCCGCATGGATGGCAATTTGTATTGGGACCTCCCCTTCCACAGGCTCCGTCTTCCATTCCAAGCCGCCATCGGGTAGAGACCATAAGCCAATACTTCCGTTCCCATAGGCAATTACCAGCCGGTTGCCTGCCGTATCAGCCTGTAACAATTTCACATATTCCGGTTGAGGTGGATGCAAGGTCGTAAGCAGTTTGCCGGATGTACTCTCCCAGAGCATTACATCCCCATTTGTATGACCGGTGACGAGCATATTCCCGTTTGCACCGGATACCCATGCAAAGTTAACGACATCGCTGGAGCTTTGTATTTCCAACGGATGAGAATCTTCCAGCGATTGCCACACGAATAGTTTCTTCGCCTCGCGTGCCAACGCCGCATATTGTCCACTGTTTGGAGAAAACCGCCCGTCATCGAATCGATCCCCTTCGTTGACGCTGTATTCTGTGACCGATCCTTGACCTTCCAACGGCCAAGCCATAAGCCCGTTTACGGTATTTCCCACAAGCACCGCGGCCAGAAGCGTTCCATCCTCTGAGAGCGATGTATTCTTGAAACTTGCCCCCTCCGGGGATTCGAAAGATTGTATAAGTCCGCCGTCATTTACGCGCCAAACATGAATCACCTGGAATGAAGCGCTGATCAGCTTATCCCCGTCCGGCGTAAAGCTTAATCCCACCAGCGTGGAATAAAATCCGCCGGGCATCACGATGCTGTGTACCAGTTGCGCTTCCGGTAACTGCCACACCTCGATTTCATTCGTAGCAGGAACCGCCAATGCCAACAGGTTTCCGGTTGGGGAAAAAGCCATCTGGCTGATCAATTGCGGGGGACGATCTAATTCCAGAGTTTCCCAGGTTTGGGTGTCATAAAGATGAATACCGATGGTGCTTCTCACAGCCATCCAGCGACCGTCGGGAGAAAGGCTGATTTCCTGTGCCTGACCTTCCCCATAGGTGGCGGCGTGTTCCAGGCGCGTTGCATTTTCCAGGCTGATGCCAAATTTGGCAGACGGTGAACCATCCGGTGTTTGCAAACAGCCTGCTGCTAAAGAGCCAGCAAGCGAAAACAACAAAAGGAGTGAGCGAACGTATTTCCGATTCATTGCGACCGTTAGAGATAGGGGAAGGCTTGTTTGACAACGATTGGCGGATTTTACCATCAGCCCCTGTTTACCCGTCACGCCATCGGTCATGGGTCTGCTATAGTCCATTTGGGTGGATGAAAAGATGAGAAGAAAATAAGTTACCCCCGTTGAAAATTGTGTGTGGAAGAAAATCGAAATAAAACAAATCAACCGCTGCTCAAAGCAAAGGTTGATGTTATTAGAACAAAAATTTCTACTTTCCCTTGCCACCTGTAACAACTCATGCGCGGAGTAGAGAATGAAACAAGGTTCTATTTCTTTTTTAGGAGCGTCTGTATTTCGTCCAAAATTTGGGATAAAGTCGGTTCCGCTGTATCGGAGAGCTTTTCGCGTTCTCCGATATGTTTGTGATGGGGATGTGTACTAATCTCTGGGTGATGCGGAGCATTGTCATAACGAAACTTGCGTTTTCCGCCTGCCATGTATGTGTACGCATAATGAACTTTAACCGGGTATCCCAATTCGGTGCTCACCACCTCATACAGATCAAGATAACTTTCATCCCAAAACAAAACCCGGCATCGAAGTAGACCGTTATAGTCATCCGATGCCAGGCTGGTGATTGGAGTGGAGATTTTCGCACCTTTGACGCGGCGCAGGCTTCTTTCAATTCCCGAAAAGTAATCTGCGATTTTCATCCCGCCAAAGCAATGTCGTTGCGCATGAATTGTCGAACGGGCAAGGATGTGAGATAGAGATGATACACTCCTGCCCACATCATATATTCATCGCGATCACCTAATTTCCCTTCGGAATAGCGGCGAAAAAATTCAATGGTGGAATACCCAAACTTGCGCTCGTATTTTTCCAACATACGGGTCAGTTCAGTAAAATCCACTTTGCGGGGTTTCAAGGTTTTACTCATGGCTCTTTCCTCGTAAAAAAGTATAACATGATTACTTTCCCTTGATCATTTCTCTTGCCACCTGCAACAACTCATGCGCCGAGCGGAGAGTCCCTTCGCCCACTTCGCCGAGCATTTGTGAGAGTTCGAGCAGGCGCGGCTCGTCATGGAGCCGCTCGACGCGCGTCAATGTGCGGTTGCCTTGAATCAGTTTTTGCACCTGATAATGTTCATCGCCAAAGACCGCCAGTTGCGGGAGATGCGTCACGCAAAAGACCTGATGCGAGCGAGAAAGATTCCATAACTTTTGACCAACGATCATGCCCACGCGTCCGCCAATGCCCTGGTCAATTTCATCGAAGATCAGTGATGGCACTTCATCGGCACGTGCCAGCACATTCTTCAATCCCAGCATCAAACGCGACGTCTCACCGCCAGAGGCAATCTTGACCAAAGGCTTGAGTCCTTCGCCGGGATTGGGCGCAATGAGGAATTCAACTTTGTCAAATCCGTTTTGATCGAAGGCAATGCGGTTACCGTTTTCGATCGGCGCGCCGTTCGGGTCAGGCTTGGTTTGGAAGTCCACTTTGAATTTGGCAGAGGACATCTTCAGATCGCCGAGTTCGGTTTCGATACCCTTTGCCATCGAAAGCGCGGAAGACTTGCGTTTCTCGCTCAAGACCTGTCCCTGCTTGGCAAGCTTGTCCAGCAGTTTGGCTTCCTGCAATTCGAGCTCGTCAATGCGTTCTGCCGCGCCGGTGATGGTCTCCAGTTGTTTGCGCGCATTCTCACCAGAAGCGATCACCGCGGGGATGTTCCCGCCATATTTGCGATTTAAAGAATGGATGAGATCGAGCCTTTCCTCCACTTCATCGAGTCGTTTCGGGTTGAATTCGATCTCCTCCAGGTAATCGTGCAAGCTGCGAATCATATCAGCCATCGTATCGAGCAGGAGTTCCCCCTGATCTGACAATTCATTTTGCCCGGAGTCGATCTTTGCGAGCGCGGCAAGCGCCTGTGCGGCCTGCCCCACCAGGTCTGTCGCGGCAGGCGTCTCTGGTGAACCTTCCTCCAACAATGCCAATGCTTCCTGTGCGTTCTGCGCCAGCGACTCGGCGTTCGCCAGCCGGTCACGTTCCTTGCGCAGTTCATCATCTTCACCGGGTTTCAAGCGCGCGGCTTCGATCTCCTCCGCCTGATAGGTCAGAATCTCCGTGCGGCGGTCGGCATCCGCTTGTGCTTTTCGCAATTCGTTCAACTCATGCCGCAGGTTCAACAATCCGTGATAGGTCTGGCGGTAGTCGCTGAGGGGCCGCGCCACCTCCGCGAAGCGATCGAGCAGGCCCAAATGGGCGCGTGAATTGAGCAGGGATAAATGTTCAGCCTGCCCGTGGATATCCACGACCAGCGATCCGATTTCCTTCAGCAACGAAACGTTGACCGTCCTGCCGTTGATGCGCGCCACGCTCCGCCCGCCCTTGCGGACTTCGCGCATCAGCACCACGTAATCGGGATCGTCCATCAGTTCTTCGCGTTGCAGGACTGCGTGCACCGCCTCCCTTTCCGGACCTTTGAGCTGAAACACACCCTCGACAAAGGCGGCGTCTGAATCGGTGCGCACGAAGGTCGTGTCCGCTTTGCCGCCGATGAGCATGACGACGGCATCCAGAATAATGGACTTGCCCGCGCCGGTCTCACCGGTCAGGATAATAAGACCCGAACCAAAACGCAGGTCGAGTTTGTCTATGATCGCAAAATTATTGATATGGAGTTCGGTTAGCATGGGGTATGGGTTATCTGAACAATTGGATTCCAGAAAGTCGTGTATAAACAACGGGTGTGGCAATGAAGAGATAGATCACTTGAAAGAGGATGCCAAACAAATTGAAACTGATCAATTGAAACAAAATAACAGGCACCGCGCCCAGCACAACGCCGACCATAATCGTAATGAACAATGGGCGCGAGCGATGGCGTCTCGTTACCAAACGCACACCTTCCGCGATTATTGTTGCCGCGGTTGGCGCGCCAACAATAATAAGGAGCCATCCAATGAAGCCGATATTCCCGATCAAGGTCACCAGGAAGGACGCAATGCCGGAAAGGAATCCGGCAGTAATAAAACCGAGAACATAGTCATACCATTCGGATGTATCAAAAACTTTTTGTTGTCCCTTCACACATTCTTTGCAGCGATAGCCCGTTGGTGTAAGCACCGCGCAGTCAGCGCATATCGGGCGTTCACAGTGATTACAACGCAGAGACGTCTCACGGCTTGGGTGTACATAGCAATATAGTGTTTCAGTCATCAAACAAATCCTTTTTACCACTAAGGGCACGAAGTACACAAAGAAAAATCTATGCGAAGGCTATTCGCTCATCACGTATCCACCCTTAGTGACCTCACCTGCACTTGCGGCTGGTGCAAGTGTTGTGCCCGTCGTGGTTAAATACATTTCATCTTGGCAGTCCTAAAGAGTTTTCGTTCATATGGGCGGTCAAATTCCTGTAAAAATAACCCGGGTCTCCAAAGCGGACGAACTGTACAGCCACATCCGCCGCACAAATATCCACATGATCACCTTCCGATAATGGGATGGAAGGCTGCCCGTCAATGCTCAACACGGCATTTTCATCGTCACTGCCAACCTGGATGCTCACCATCGAGCCTTCCGACAAAACGACTGCACGATCCACCGAAAGATGCGGAGCAATGGGAACAAGCAATATATTACGCAGCTCAGGCGGCAGGATCGGTCCGCCTGCCGCAAGCGCATACGCCGTTGACCCTGTGGCGGTGGATGCGATCAGTCCATCTGTGACATAGCGGGTTAACTGGAGTCCATCCACGGAAGCCGTCAAATGGACAGGGCGAAGGTTTTGTCCGCGCCCCACCACGACCTCGTTCAGTGCATTCCAATTCCCAATGGATTCGCCTGTGCGGATGTGTTCAGCATGAAGCATCATGCGATTCTCGATCCATGCTTCGCCGTTGAGCAATTTGTCAAAGTATTCGCGCCATTCACCGCGGTCAACCTGGATGAGAAAACCGATCCGTCCCAGGTTGACGCCTAATACCGGCACACCGCTGGGAGCGCAGAGATGCCCCGCCCGCAACACGCTCCCGTCGCCGCCCGCAATCACGAGAATATCAAACTCGCCTTTGCGGACTCGCTTGCGCAGGTCTTCATCATACAGCGAACCGTATGGCGCTTCGATACCCTTGTCTTTCAAATAAAGGGACATGGCTTCCGCTTCTGTGAAAGCCTGCGGCATCTTCGGATACGCTGTAATCACCGGCCGCTTTGGAATGAAGGGTTCAGGCATGATGGGTAATTATAAAGTAAACAGGTGGACACGTATACAGGCAGACACGTGATTGATTTGTATACGGTTTCCTTGTTTACGCCAGTCTCTGATCGCACACTTCTCGAAACCCGCATCGCTTACAACGGGATGCCTGCTCGTGCGACCGATGAACCTCTTTCCTTGCTTCGTCCCTTTTCATTTCAGCGAGCAGGTCCAGGAGGGAGTTTTCCAACTCCTGGGTGTAATCCACGGCAAAGTCGCGTCCCTCGTAATGGATGATCCCGTAGGGCGGACGTTTGCCGTAGGTCTTCTCGACCAACAGACAGTACGATGCCAGTTGATAGATATGCGAATCGTATGGCGCATCTGGCACGCGTCCAGATTTGACCTCCACGGGAATGATCTGTCCGTTTTGCTGGATGAGATAGTCAGGTTTACCCGTCAACCCTAACGCGGCGTGGAAGAGTGGCTTCTCCAGTTTGTTCCAGCCGTGCGTATCCGTATAGATGACACGACCACCGGGAAGCCCCGCGGCTTTTCGCTGGCGGGTGGATTGCCAGAAGAAGATAAAAGCGAGAAACACAAGTGTAAGAGCAAGATAAAGCATAAGTTTTGTTGAAAGGTTAGCAGGTTCACAAGTTGGAACGTTCGAACCTGCCAACTTGATAACTTTCTAACGAGATTGTGCCTGCTTGATAACCTTCTTCACGCGTGCCAAACCGCCACCGGATAGATCTTCCATCCGCTTTTCGAGAACTTTGATGAAAGCATCTTTGTTTGAAGAATTCACGGCAGGCATGGTTTTCTCGGAATGTTGCGGTACTTCCTTTGGGCGGCAGCTGGATAAATGCTTGAGCAAGTACGGGAAGATGACTTCATTGTACTTTTTGTTCCCCGCGGCTGTATACGCCAATGTGGAAATGGCATTATCCACTGTAATGACAGAACCCGTCTCTTTGGCTTTCGTGATCGCGTCCAAATTTTTGAAGACCGCATCAGGGTTCGCTTTGGCAACTTCTGCCAGCGCCGTCATCCCGCCCCACACGAGGCGATTGTTTTTACTTCTCAGGCATTTGACAAAATCGTCAGTGTAATCCGCAATAAGTTTTGGTTCGATATAGCCAACTTCATATAAAACCTTGATGCAATCGGCTTGGATGTTCTTGTCTTTGTTCCAAAGGTTTTCGGCAGTTTCACGAATACCTTTCTTATCTTTCTTCGCGGCAAGTTCCCGCGCCAGTTCCTGATTGGGAACTTCATCGCGGCGACCCAGGGAGTGAGCAAGTTTATCAATAATGGACATAAAAAATCCTTTCGGTATAACGTTCTACCCTGCAAACCTTCAAATGATTTTCGCTGTGCAATATGCTACCAGCATCACCAACGCCACCATCAATAAGATCAACCCGATCGTCCGCGTGATGGAGGATGCCAGCACCTGACGCCCGTGCTTCACGTGGATTTCGGTCCCAGCCGCCAGTTCAGCCTGATTCGCCGATTCCATTCCCTGTTTTTTGTACCACCAGGCACGGTGACAGTAGAGGTAGGTTCCAATGTCAGAAGAACGGATTATGGGCATAATGCGGAGTATAGCACAAATTTTCTAAAAATTCTCTCACGCTGACATCATCCCCAGAGGGTAGCGGAACGAACCTGAAAGGCGAGTGAAGACGAAGCGTGGGTAAACATGAAACGGTATAATCATATGGCGGCACATTGCCGTACTGTCATTCCAACGAAATCTATTACGGATTTGAAGCAAATTAAAATAGTCTGACCAGACCCTCATGTTCATTCATCCCAACAAAACCAAAGCCAAACTCAAAGCGGGACAGCCCGTCTTCGGCGTGATTTCCACCTCCGATGACCCACAACTAGCAGAACTCTTCGGCATTGCTGGTTTTGACTATTACATGCTGGATGCCGAGCATGGATTGATCGACCCCGCGCAAGCCGTGAATGTGATCCGTGTTTGTGAACTGGCGGATATGACGCCCATGATCCGTATTGGCTCCAAAGACCCGAAACTTGTCCTACCTTATCTGGACGCGGGCATGATGGGGATCATGATGCCCGGGTTGGAAACGGTGGAGGAAGTGCAAATACTTGTGGAGGCAGTCAAGTATGCTCCGCTGGGCAAGCGCGGCCTTGGGTTTCTCGCGCGCTTCGGGTCACATGGCAAATGTCAATGAAGGGGCAGAATATGTTGAGTTTTCAAATCAAGAGACGATGGTCATCATTCAATTTGAGGATGACAAGTTATTAGAGAAGTTTCCCGCGTTATGCGCGGTGGAAGGATTGGATGCCTGTATGATCGGTCCGCGTGATTTGTCGCTGAACATGGGATTCCCTGACGGGCCAAATCATTCTGAAGTGCACTCTGTGATTGATAAAGCTATTCGCGTCATGAAAAAGTCAGGCATCGTAGCTGGAATCACAGCCGGGACACGCGCAGATGCTGAGAATCAGATCAAGCGAGGGGCAACGATGATCCTTGCGGGAGCGCAGTCGCTTGTGCTGGCGGGATCAAAAAGTTTTCTGCCAGTAGAACGTCCCGAAGGTTAAAATAGAGGGCAAGACCGAACTCTGGAACCTTCGGGACGGTTGAAATAGGTATAATCGCTCCATGAGCGAATATCGTTTTTATCATCCCGTTGAAGTCCGTTATGGGGATTTGGATCCGCAGGGACACGTCAACAATGCAAAACATCTGACTTATTTTGAGCAGGCACGCATCGCATATTGGATCAAATTGGGGCTTTTCACCAAAGACCAGTCCTTCATGGAGATCGGAGTGATCCTCGCCGATGTTCATCTCACGTACCTTGAGCCAATTTATTATGGACAGAACATCAAAGTTGGCGTTCACATTTTAAAGCTGGGGAATAAGTCCATGACGTGGGAGCAGAATATCGTGGACGCCGACACAGGCAAGGAATTAGCCAGGGGAGAAGTTGTGGTGGTGGCGTATGATTATCACGCCGAGAAGACGATGTCCATCCCGCAAGAGTGGAGAGAGAAAATCAAGCAATTTGAAGCCCCGGTGGTTGAGTAGGGCGATGTTTGTCCGCCCCGTATCGAAACCACGAATAAGCAAAATAACTCTTGTTACTTGTTGGTTTCGATACGGGCTTCGCAACGAACGCTCAGCCCTACTCAACCAACAGATTACTTATGAATAAAAGAGGAGCATCATGTCACTACCAACCATCGATCAGGAATATTTTGTTGACTTTCTCGTCAAGCTACTCAACATCGCATCCCCCACAGGCTTTGCGGAGCCTGCGATTGCTTTTGTAGAAAAAGAACTCTCGCAATACAAACAACTTGGAATTATCAAGAACGCGCAAAGGTGCGCTCGTTGCAAAGTGGGAAGTGAAATCCGATTTACATCCCGTTGCATTGACCGCGCATGTGGATACGCTTGGCGCGGTGGTGAAAGAAATCAAATCGAATGGACGGCTGAAGTTAAGTCGTATTGGCGGGATTCAGTGGAACAGCATCGAGACAGAAGGCGTCTGGGTATTCGCATCGAAGGGCGAAAAGATACGCGGTTCGGTGTTGATCGATACGGCGTCGGGACACGTTCACGGTGCGGAGGGAGCTAAAACGCCGCGCAATGATGAGCATATGGAAGTCCGCCTGGATGTGAAGACGACCAGCGAAAAAGAAACGCGTGCGTTGGGAATCAACATCGGCGATTGCGTGGCATTCGATCCACGCGTGGAAGTGACGAACGGATTCATCCGTTCACGGTTTCTCGACGACAAGGCCTGTGTTGCAAATCTCGTAGCGGCGATCAAGTCAATGGCAGAGGCAGGTCTAAGTCCCGCGCGAAGCGTGTATTTCCATATTTCCAATTATGAGGAAGTTGGTCACGGTGCGTCGGCGGGCATCCCATCCGATGTGGTGGAGTTGGTTACAGTGGATATGGCGGTCGTCGGCAAAGGACAGGAGTTGGATGAATTCAGCGCAACGCTGTGCATCAAGGACAGCGGCGGAGTGTACCACGAAGGCTTAAACAAAAAGTTGCTGGCGCTCGCCGAGAAACATGGCATCGCATATAAGACCGACGTGTATCCTTTCTATGGTTCGGACGGCGAAGCGTTCTGGCGTGCGGGCGGCGATGTGGCGCTGGCGTTGATCGGACCCGGCATCGATGCTTCGCACAATTACGAACGGGCGCACATGGATGGCTTGAACGCAACAACGAATTGGATCATGGCTTATTTGCTAGACTAATGTCATTGCGAGCCGCGGAGCGGCGAAGCAATCTCCGTCATCGTGTTGGGGATTGCTTCGTCGCTACACATGCACTTGCACGCTGGTGTAAGTGTCGCTCCTCGCAATGACGGGAGGTGATTATTATGAAACTTGATGCCGCACTCCCCATTGTTGGATTGAAAGATGTCCCTGCGATTGCAAAAGCCGCGGAAGAAATTGGCTTCGACGCGCTATGGACTCAGGAGACTCAACACGATCCTTTCCTGCCCTGCGCGTTGATCGCCGAACATACCAGCGCATCTTAACTTCGGGACGGCTGTCGCGGTTTCCTTCGCGCGTTCCCCAGCGAACATCGCCTACACCGCCTGGGACCTTGCCGCCCAATCGAACGGACGCTTCATCCTCGGGCTTGGCACGCAGGTCAAAGCACACATCGAGCGGAGATTTGGTCAGCCGTGGCCCGAGTCGCCTGTAAAGAAACTGCGCGAGCAAATTCAAGTCATGCGCGCCTTCTGGGATTGCTGGCAGAATGGAACCAAGTTAAATTTTCGCGGCGAGTATTACAAGATCACGTTGATGTCGCCGTTCTTTAATCCTGGACCTCTTCCTCACCTCTCTGTCACTCGCGCTGAGCGGAGCGATAGCGAAGTCGAAGCGGGGGAATCGCTAATCCCAATCTACATCGCAGGCGTAAACACAGGACTTGCCAAACTCGCTGGCGAATTGTGTGAGGGATTCCATGTGCATCCATTTCACAGCCCGCGCTATTTGAAGGAAGTGATGTTGCCTGCAATCGAAGAAGGCACAAAGAAGACCAGCCGCAAACGGGAAGATGTTTCCGTTTCAGTGACTGCCTTTATCGCAACAACTCCCGAAGAGATGAACTTCGCCCGCGCACAGATTTCGTTCTACGCCTCCACCCCTTCCTACCGCCCCGTCATGGACTTGCACGGCTGGAGCGGCGTCGCAGAAACATTGTCCGCGCACGCCGCAAAAGGCGAATGGGCAGAGATGCCAATGCTCATCACCGACGAGATGTTCAGTGAATTTTGTTTGGTAACGGATGAAAGCGAATTGGCGGATGAATTGAAGAAACGCTACGATGGAATTGCCGATCGGCTGACGTTGTACACTCCCTTTGTGCCGGGGGAAAAGGATGAGTGGTGGAAGGGATTGGCAAAGGGATTCAATTAGCCATCGCTTGCAAAGTGTCGTAGAATCAAAATCATGAAAACATTCTATGATGATATCCAAGCCCATTGGACAAACATCGCTCCCCGCTTACCGTTCGTAATGAACGTGAATACAACGCGGCTGTAAAACGGATGAACGAATTGCTCGATGAGATTGGCACCAATGAAAAGTATCCACTCTACAGTCTGCTCGACACACTTGTCACGCTAATTCATGTTTATGAAGAGGAGCACTTTCCCATTCCCAAGTCTACTGGCGGAGAGATATTACGTTTCCTCATGTACGAACATGAATTGACCCAATCTGATCTGCTGGAGGTTGGCTCGCAAGGAGTTGTTTCTGAAATTCTGAACGGCAAACGAGAATTGAATGTCCGCCAGGTTCGCGCGCTGGCAAAGAAATTCAAAGTTTCCCCTGTGGCGTTTGTGTAAATTTACTGCATTTCGTGATGGGAGGAAGGATGAGTGATGGAAGGAATTGGCAAATTTATAAAGGGAAAACCTTATGGATGAGATAATTTATATTCCTCTTGTTGATGAACATACGAGTTATGAAATCAGTCAGAACAATGAATATGACAATATTGAAATACCAAAAACTCTACTACCAAGTCGTTTGCGTAAAGAAAAAAATCTCTTCGGGATAGAAATAAAAAATGATTTATCAAGCAATGCTTTGTTATTACCTAAAGATTTAGTAGTATTGGCAAAATTAAAGGCTCCACCAAGAGATGGGGACTTTGTAGCCTATTACCACAATAAGCAAATTAAATTTAGATATTTTTTCAAAAAGAAAAATGGTTACGAACTCAAATCCGCTCATCCAAGCTTTGCATCTGAGAAAATAAATGTGTTAGACAAGGTTAAAATCATCGGACAAGTAGTTCTTATTATTAGAAACGAAATCTCTGATCTTCCAACAACAGATGAAGAAATAATAAGCAGATACGATAATCAATTCCTTGTTTTTCATGAAAACATAAAAGGTTTAATTCATAGAGGGCAACGGACAAAAATATTACAAGCCTTTGTACTGCTTTCTATCGTAATAATCACAGTATGGTTTTTTCTAAATGTTCTTTACTTAAATTGCCGAGTTGGACTGGGTTTCAACAAAAAACATTATGGGATTGGCTAGAGCTTTTGATTATTCCAGTGGTTATCTCGTTTGGTGCTTTTCTTTTAAATCAAAATCAAAAATTACGCGACCAAATAAAAACTGAAGAGATCACTAGAGAAAACTCTCTCCAACAATATTTAGATAAAATGACAGAGTTATTGTTGAATGACCGTCAGCAATTTTCCAACGAGAACTCGAATGAACGTTATATGGCACGCACAAGAACGCTAACGGTATTACGAGGATTAGATGGGGATCGTAAAGGTATGGTTATCAGATTTCTACATGAGGCAACTCTTATCTTGGATAAAGATGAAAAAGTGCAGGTTCAACTTATCGCAAGTGATTTAAGCTATGTAAATCTGTCAGCAACGCGCTTAAGTGAAATAAATCTTAATGGAACTAATTTATATTACGCAAACTTTCAAAATTCAGACCTTTCTAGGTCGTTTTTGCAAAACAGTTTTCTTTATGGTGCAAATTTATCAAAAGCCAATTTATCAGACGCAGACTTGAGCTATGCCAACCTTGAAAATGCTGTCTTAACGGGAGCAGATCTTAGAAGAGCTAATTTAACAGGAGCAATATTGACTAAAAAACAATTATTGAAAGCAAAATCAATACATGGTGCTATTTTGCCAAGAGGATTGACTTTAGATATTCCAACACAAGAAGAATAAAGGAAACTTATGAACTTCAACGACTATCAAACCAAATCATGCAAGACCGCAGGCTATCCCGCTAAATGAGCCACATCACAAGCCGAATTTACAAAGACGAAAAAGACTTTCAAATCATCATCGACCTGTTAACTAAAGTTCGACCACCAGAGCATCTCAATGATTACCCAATCAAAGTAGATATCGAAGAAAATCTTGCATCCGCGGATGTCCGCGCTAATACGCGATTGTGGTTCGCTGATGGTCAACCCATTGGCTGGGCATATGTGGATGATTTCAAGAACTTGCATTGGGAGTTCGATAATCAATATGATGAGTTGATCGGTTCAGAGATCGTTGCATGGGGAGAGTCATGCATCCGAAGGATGCGCGCAAAAGAGGAAACAACCACTTTGGATGCAAGTTGCAGGGAAGACTATATAGAACGAATTTCATTTTTGAAGCGCTATGGATTTATCCAAACAGATGTGACAACTGTCGCCATGGTGCGTCTTCTCTCCAAGCCGATTCCCAAACCCAAACTGCCACAGGGATTCGTTATCCGCCCGATTGCAGGGATTCAGGAAGCCGAAGCAGTTGCGTCCACACATCGCGCCGCTTTCGGAACAGATTACATGACGACCGAAAATCGCGTTGTTATCATGAACTCGAGCGAATATGACCCGTCCCTTGATCTGGTCGCAACCGCGCCTGATGGGACAATCGCCGCATATTGTTCTTGTTCCATTAATGAGAAGGATAAAACCGGAGACACTGACCCTATTGCCACCCATCCACGTTACCAGCGAATGGGATTAGCCTGTGCACTTCTTCTCAATGGTATGCAAATGCTCAAAGAACGTGGGATGTCCTCTGCTCATCTGGGCACGAGCGGTGATAATATTGCGATGCAAAAAACCGCCGAGTCTGTGGGTTTTACTGTGGAACACACAACAATCTGGTTTTCAAAGGATGTGAATTGACTTATGGATTTCAACGACTACCAAGCCAAATCACGCAAGACAGCAGGCTATCCCGCGATTGGGCATCCTGTCATTTATCCCGTACTGGGACTTGTCAACGAAGCGGGGGAAGTGGCTGGCAAGATCAAGAAAGTGTTCCGCGATAAGGAAGGTCACATCAGCGAAGAGACCCGCGATGCGCTGAAAGCCGAACTCGGCGATGTGCTGTGGTATCTTGCACAGACCGCGACCGAGTTGGACTTAACGCTGGATGAGATCGCTGAATACAATATCGCCAAGTTATTGGACAGATTGGAAAGAGGCAAGATCAAAGGAGATGGGGATAATCGGTAACAACATTACCCGTCATTGCGAGACCCCGCTGGTTGAGTAGCCGTGAGTGAAACGAGCGGCGTATCGAAACCACAGGGGGCGAAGCAATCTCCATCATCGTGTTGGGGATTGCTTCGCCCTATCGGGCTCGCAATGACATGGCAGTTTTTCCATAATCACACAACTTAATAAGCGGACACTTCTCACACATTGCTTTACGTGCGGTGCAAATCTCGCGCCCCAAGCGGATGATGTTCAAATGCGCGGCGTAATAGGTCTCGGGAGGAAATAAAGACTCCAGATGAGGATGCGCCTGTTCCACGGTCATCCGCTCAGGGCGGAGTCCGATGCGTCCCGTTACGCGGTAGACGTGGGTATCCACAGGGAAGGCGGGCATCCCCAATGAAAAGCATAAAACGATCGCGGCGGTCTTGGGTCCCACACCGTTGAATTTCGTCAACCAATTGCGCGCCTCGTCCACAGACATTTCCTTGAGAAACGATAAATCCAAATTTCCGCGTTCTTCGGTGATGGCTTTCAACACCTGCTGAATGCGCGGTCCTTTTTGATTTGCCAAACCTGCAACACGTATCGATTCGATCACATCTTTTTCTTTCGCATCCCGCACAGCTTCCCAGGTTGGGAATTTCGCGCGCAAGGCATCGAAGGCGCGGTCACGATTGATGTCATTCGTGTTCTGCGAAAGGATGGTCGAGACGAGTTCATCAATGGCGGGCAACGGGTTGCGCCATGTCGGCTCGCCATAAAATTCAAGCAGTCGTTCGTGAACCTTCAAAGCACGTTTCGCAAGCGGGCTCATGATTTTTCCACCTTTCCATCGCCCACTTTCCAAACTTCCGCCTTCTCCACAAACTCGGGTGCAAACAAATTCAAATCAGTGGTGGTAAACAACACCTGTTCGCTTTCACCGACATACTTCAACAAGTCAGCGCGGCGCTGCACATCCAATTCCGCCATCACTTCATCGAGCAGGATCACGGGCCACTCACCTGTACGTTCCTTCATCCAATTCACTTCAGCAAGTTTCAACGCCAGCAACGCCGTGCGGATCTGTCCACGCGAGCCGTAGTTGCCGAGATCAAAATCATTTGCAAGAAAACGCAATTCGTCGCGGTGCGGTCCGATGGTTGTCACACCGCGCGCGATCTCTTCGTTGCGCAATTCACGCAGGCGTTCACGAAAACCGTTTTGAATTCCTTTCAACTCCATGCCTGAACGATCAACAGCCGTATTGATCTTCAAGTCCAACTGTCCACTCGGTTTCGGTAGTGGATCGTAGGCAGGCTCATAGGCGAGACGAAGGATCTCGTGTCCATGAGTTAGCTCGTGATGCACGCGCGAAGCGAGATATTCGATCCGCTGGATGGCTTGGATGCGCCACAAGATGATCTGTGCGCCCAGACGCGCCAGCGAGTCATCCCACACTTCAAGCTGGTCCCGGCTTCCCAGGCTTTCGCTCAACGCTTTGAGCAGTGCATTGCGCTGCGTGACCACCTGGTTGTATTCGCTCAGCACACGCGCATACGCAGGCGTGGACTGCGCCAGCGCAAGGTTTAAATAGCGACGGCGTTCTTCGGGCGCGCCTTCGATGATCTGCGACATCTGCGGCACAAAGATGACTGCGTTGAAATGACCGATGACTTCATTAACGGGTTTCTTCACGCCATCGAGCAAAATCTCCTTGCGCATGCGCTGACCATTGAGAACCCCGACCGGTTCAAGGATGAGACGCGCTTCGATGCGATGTTTGCTCTTACCGCGTTGATATTCAGCGACCAGCCGTGTAACAGTCAGTTCATTCTTGTTTGCCTCTTCAAGGTTGATCACCTGGCGGTCGGCATGTGTTTGAAAGGATGTGAATGCCGCGAGAAAATAAACAGCTTCAAGCACGGTGGTCTTGCCCTGCGCGTTATCACCGGTAAGCAAAACGACCTGTTTGGGAAGTTCCATATCCAAACGGGCGAATTTGCGGAAGTTGGTGAGGGAGAGGTGTTTGAGGTACATGATGTTTATGTCATTGCGAGGAACGAAGCAACGAAACAATCTCCCTGACAATTATTGCGTTGCTACATCACTTGCGCTTCGTCTTCGTTGCACTCCGCTCAGCGCGAGGTGACCCTACAGTTTCATTTCCAATTCTATTTCATCGCGCAAAGGAATATTGTCCATTCCCATCAACGGAATACTTGGTTTGAGTCTTCTCGATTCGTTCACCGCGCCGCGATGGACGGCAGCCAGTTCAAAGCCGCGTTTCTGGTAAAAGCCGAGCGCGCGCAGGTTGTCGTTCGTTGTGATGAGGAAGATACGTTTACAATTTTGCTTTCGTAGCTTCTTCCACAACCTTATTGATCAATTTCGTTCCGATACCTTGTCCTTCATGGAGGCTGACAATCGAAACAATCTCACATTCATTATTTGAAAAGAAGTAAGTGATCTCACCGATCCATTCATCACCATCGAGAGCGATAAAACCATCCAGGGTGTCTGGATGATAAATCACCCCATGCGCCACGACGAATTCATCGCCCCAATTTTCCTTCCAAAACTTTCGCAGGCGGGGTAAATCATCGGGGGTGAGGCGGTGAAAATCCATTGGCTGGTCTTTACGAATTACGTATCACGCAATACGTAATTACACTTCCTGCTCTTCTTCTACTTCCTGTTGTGGCTGCCAGACTCTGCGTGGCAAGATCAGGGAACAGGACTCCGTTCAAATGGTCGATCTCATGCTGGAAGATGCGCGCCAGCCAGCCTTTGGCTTTGATCCTCATCGGCTTGCCGTGACGGTTGAGTCCCTTCACATGCACCTCAACATGGCGTTCCACCTCCCCAACCAAACCCGGGATGGAGAGACAGCCTTCCACGCCCATCGCAGTCTCTTCAGAGGCTTTTACAATTTCAGGATTCAGAACTGCCCACACTTTCTTGGGTGCATCTTCATTTTCCTCATCTTCTTCTTTGGCATAATACTCAACCACAATGAGACGATCAGAAAGTCCGATCTGTGGCGCGGCAAGCCCCACTCCCGGCGCCTCGCGCATGGTCTCGATCATGTCGTCGATCAAGGTTTGGAGATTCTTGTCAAATGTAGTCACTGCCCGAGCCCTACGACGCAGAACAGGTTCGGGGAGGGTTACGATAGTACGGAGAGCCATTCTTTTGATTTATACCTTTGCTAATTCCCCTCTCCCATTCGCGCTGGCGGAGCGTCAGCGAAGACGAAGCGGGGAGAGGGCTGGGGTGAGGGGCGATTTTACTCTGATTTCTGATTTTTCTTTTTCTCTTCTTCTTTTCTAAAATCCGCGGCGTTGTGATGATACATTGCCAGCCATTCAGCCATTCGTTCCCGTTCGGCGGCAACCGCACTCTCATTTTTTTTCGCGGTGCGCTCCATCCGGCGGCGGTCAATATCCGATTGCACGGTTGCGGGATCCATCACATCTTCAAAGGCAAGTTTGGAACCGCCAACGGTAATATAAACGGTGCCATAGTTGAATATTTCACCGAGAATACCAATGCGTTTATATTCCGTCCCGAGGATGTTCTCCAATTGGGCGGCGTTACGGGATTCTGAGCCAAGAGGTTTGCGATCAATATCAATGATCTGTTCAGGGGTCACTTCGAACTTGTCATTGCTCCAGTCTATCACTCGATAGGTAAACCATCCCAGAAACGGGAAGAGGGCAATGATTAAAGCGCCCGCCCACGCATCCACCGAAACCCCATTCTGAAAAGAGATGAAAGCCTCATTGGGTAAAAAAGCAAGTTTTACCAAACGATAGATAAACATGCCCAGAACCACCAGGCTGCCAAAGAACGGAATCCACGCATCCAGGATCAAGACAATCCAATGCTTGCGATAGATCACGTTCTCGCCCTGTTCATATCTGAGCTTGAGCGTGTGCGCGCTCAAGAAACTTAAGGATCGCGCCCGCTGTATCCGGCTTGGGCGGAGGTGAGGCAGGGATGGGAGAAGCAGGTTTCGGCTCGGGAGGAAGCGGGATGCCCAGTCGTTTGCGAAGGACATTCTTCATGGCTTCCTTCTCCATCCCTCTGGCATGTTCCTTTGTGCGGTTCCAATATTCCTCGATCATGTGCTGTGCCTGTTCAGGGTGACTGACATGGTTGAAGGGAATCTTGCCCACGAAAGTACGCACATTTAGATTCCCATAATCCAGCAGACGCCCAAGCTGGCTCGTTTCAACGCCTACCGAAAGAATGGTGCTCAACGGAGATTCCTGGCGACTGTCGTAAATACCTACAACCCTTTCAAGCCAGATCACACGCTGGTTGGTGACGATGTAATAATCATTTCTCCAATCGATCACTGTCCATATGATCCAAAAGATAAATGCGATCAATGAACTCCATGCCGCGAACCCCACCAAAAATATATGCAGAATATTTATCCAGCCATAGAATAAACCGATGGGCACAAAGATCGAGAGGGCAGGCAGGAACAATTTTTCGTACAAAATGATCGGGTGTTTGCGAGCCAAAAAATAAATGACCTCATCCCCTCGAAGCCACTTGAAGCTCTGCAAACGCGCCAGTTGGCGGCTTTGTATGGCAACTTCCATGTTCAGCCGAAGCTTGGGAGCGCGTTTGAAAATCTCTTCAAATTTCTTCCGGCTTAATACAAGCAGGGAGGTGTCCGTCGTCGCAGTCACCGTACCCGAACGGCGCCTCTTGGCAACCAGTCCCATTTCGCCAAAGTAATCGTTCTTTTCCAAAACGGCGAGCTGTATTTCCTTGCCGTTCTGTTTACGAACAATACGCACAGCGCCGCTGTAGATCAAATAAAAACCTTCAGACCTGCTATCCTGTTCAAAAACCACGCTGCCTGACGGATAAGAGGCCTCCTGCAACTCCTCCGCAACAGCCGCAAGCTCACCCTCCTCCAACCCGTAGAAGAGATGGATCTTTTTCAAAAAAGCGATTTTGTCAGAAGTTTCGATCACGGTTTGATTCTATCAAATTTCACGCACGATGGCGCAACCATGGGCGGGTATTTCTTCCAATGCAGGCAAATGTCCATCGAGCAGGGCTTCAACCGCTTCTTCCAGAAAGAAGCGCGTGGCTTTGGGCTGACGGAATTTCACATCATCCACCGCGCCGCGATAACGAAGATTTCCTTCGCGGTCAATGACAAAGACATGCGGGGTCGCGACAGCTTCATATACATCTGCGACAACATGCCCCGCATCGATCAGGACCCGGGGCAGGCGCCGCGCTTTAGCAACCTCTTTCACCCTTAGAACGGATTCGCTTCGATTCGACGCAATAGACAGCAACTCCACCTCCCCGCCCCACTGCACGAGACAAGCCATCGTCGAACGATCTGTCCGCTCTGAATGTGGGCACTCTGCCGACCAAAAGTTGACGATCACGATCTTCCCGCGATACTCACTCAACTTATGCAGAGTACCCTGCAAATCTGGCAACTCAAAATCGGGCGCGGGTTGGTTCAATTGCATGTTGAGATTATATCGTAGCACCCATCGCGCTCGAGGGAGTGTAACGCAGTCGAAGCGTGGTTATTGGGTTATATTGGGTAACCTGTAAACACAAAATTGCTTTATTGTTAGCGCTTCGTCTGCGTTCGCAACGAGCGCTCACTCCGCTCAGCGCGAGATAATACCCCATGTTACAATCCGCCGCATGAAAAAATGGCAATTCTGGCTCGGGGTGCTCATCAGCATCCTTTTTATTTGGCTTGCTTTACGCGGTTTGCGTCTCGATGAATTTTGGGACTCGGTAAAACAGGCAAACTATGTCTGGCTGATCCCCGGCATCGGCGTCTACTTCATCGGCGTTTGGGTGCGGGCGTGGAGATGGCACTACCTGCTTAAGCCCATCAAAGAAATTCCCACCAAGACCATGTTCCCCATTACAACCATCGGTTATATGGGAAACAACATCTATCCCGCACGCGCGGGAGAAGTCTTACGCGCAGTCATATTGAAACGCAGGGAAGGCGTATCCGTTTCAGCCTCACTGGCAACCATCATCGTGGAACGCATCTTCGACGGCGTGGTGATGCTTTCCTTTATCTTCGTCAACTTATCTGAACTCGCCAAACTGACAGGGGCTTCCGGCTTCGTGGGCAATATCCAACAAGTGGCGGTGATCGGAACAGGAATCTTTCTTGGTGCGCTGGCTATCTTCTTAATCGCTGCCATGTTCCCCAAAACCACAGAAAAGATTGGTGCGTGGTTTGTCCAACGCTTGTTGCCCCAAAGGCTGCACGAAAAAATCATTAGCTTGATGAACAAGTTCCTTGATGGGCTTGCTTCACTCCGTTCACCGCTCAATGTGCTGATGGTCTTCTTTACATCCGTAATAATCTGGCTATTGGAAACGGGCAAATATTGGTTCGTGATGCACGCCTTCAACTTCAACGTCTCATTCTTTGCATTGATGCTGATGAATGGCATCGTCAATCTGGCAACGACCATCCCCTCCGCGCCTGGCTACATCGGCACCTTCGACGCGCCAGGCATCGCGGTACTGACTGCCTATGGTGTGGACCAAGCCACCGCGGCGGGCTACACACTCACGCTTCATGTCGCTTTATGGCTGCCGATCACATTGCTGGGCGCGTACTATCTCACACGTGAGGGTATTAGGTGGAGCGATTCCTTGCGCGCTGAAACAGAGATCAGTTGAACACTCACAAATCGCGTGGGTTATACTTACCGGTGATAATTGGATAAGGAGCGATTTATATAAGAAAGTAAGGTGTCTGAATGACGCAACCCGAGATAACCCCAAAAAGAAAAATGAGGGTGCTCATCGCCGATGACATTCAGGAAACGCGCCGCAATACCCGCCTTATGCTCGCCACCATCGACGACGTGGAAGTGGTTGCCATTGCATCGAACGGACTGCAAGCCGTGCAAATGGCGAAGGAAAATCATCCCGACATTGTCTTATTGGATATCAACATGCCAGAAATGGATGGGTTGACCGCCTATCAGGAAATCGCAAAGATATATCCTGAAACGGGTTGCATCATCATCTCTGCCGAAAAGGATACGACCACCCTCCGCACGGCCATCTCCATTGGGGTGCAGGAATACCTGATCAAACCTTTTACAGTCGAAGAATTGGAAACAGCGGTTGCCAGAGTCCACGAACACGTGAAACAGGCTCGGGGCAAAATCGCACAGACCAATCAACTGAACAAGCAACGGGAAGCGTATCTGCTCCAACTGGCAGTCGAATATGCAAAAAACCGACGGACAGATGATCAGGCAATGGAAGTCTTTGAGCAGCTGGCAAAGAACCCCAAATGTGAAATGCGCTGGCTTCAAAACCTGGCGATGATTTACATCGTCCGGCAGAAGTGGGGCAGGCTCAAAGTCCTTGCGGAAGAGATCGAGAAAAGAACAAAATAACATAATAACCGTCATTGCGAGGGCGATGGTTTTCGCCCGAAGCAAGCTCAACTCGATGAGGGATTGCTTCGTCGCAAAGAACGCTCCTCGCAATGACGGAGTACTTTCGGAGAGTAAATGAAAATAGCGATCATCGGCGCGGGATATGGCGGCATGGCGGCGGCATACGACCTGCGCAAAGCCGGGCATGAAGTCATCATTTTCGAATCCGCCGATTATGTAGGCGGGCTGGCTGGTGGATTCAAAGAGCCGCATTGGGATTGGTCGGTCGAAAAGTTCTATCATCATTGGTTTCAATCAGATAGTTCGATGATGGGGCTGATCGAAGAGTTGGGGTTGAAGGATAAGGTGATCTTCCCGCGTCCATTGACCGTGATGTTATATAAAGATAAGTTTTATCCCTTCGACTCCATCATCAATGCGCTTCTCTTTCCCGGACTTGGGTTTGGTCTGAACAAAATTCGCTTTGGCTTCGTTGGACTCTTTCTCCGCCTCACGAACAACTGGAAAGCCCTCGAAAAAGTCACCGCCGACGAATGGATGATGAAATGGGCGGGCAAACAGGTCTATGAGCAGATGTGGAAACCGTTGCTCATTGGCAAGTTCGGTCCATTCTATAAAGATGTCAATATGGCGTGGATGTGGGCGCGCATCAAGGCACGTACAACGCGTCTCGGTACATTTGAAGGCGGCTTTCAAAATTTTTCAAATCTATTTGCAGATAAACTTCGGGAGTTGGGAGTTGAGATTCGGCTTGGGGTGCAGGTCAAGTTCATTAAGCAGAATCAGGATAAAGGTCTACTGATCGATGCGGGCGGGGTCGTCGAATTGTTCGATCAGGTTTTGGTCACTACGTCCCCAAATCTCATGGCAAAGATCTGTCCCGATCTTCCTGAAAATTATTTGAAGGGTTTACTTGAGTTGAAGTCGATGGGTGCTGTGGTGATGGTGCTTTCGCTCAAGCATCAGTTATCGCAGGAGGGCTATTACTGGTTCAACCTGCCGAAGGAGGCGGGTTACCCGATGCTGGCGCTGGTGGAGCATACGAATTTTGTTTCAAGCGAACATTTTGGCGGCGATCATATCGTGTACGCGGGCGATTATCTGGAAGTGGGTCACGAATATTTTTCGATGAGCAATGAGGAGCTGCTGGAACGATTTATCCCGGCGTTCAAAAAGTTCAACCCTGCATTTACACGTGATTGGGTGAAGAAGGTTTGGGTGAATAAAACCAATTATGCCCAGCCTGTGCCATTGGTAAATCATTCAAAGAATATCCCAGCCATCCAAACACCGCTTGAGGGATTGTATTTCGCTTCGATGAGTTAGGTCTACCCGTGGGATCGTGGTACGAACTTCGCGGTGGAGATTGGGAGACGCGCTGCGAGACTCATGCTTGATAAACAATCATGAAATCAGATTTTATTAAGCCGCGTTACGATGAGGGCGGCTTCGCGGGAATCCCTGATCGAATCACAAGTGCTTTCGCTTCGAAAAATTATGATGCCGTCGTTTTGTTTTTGATTGATGGTTTCGGCTGGCGTTTCTACGAGCGCTTTCAGGATGCACCGTTCATCCAACGAATTGCGAAGCACGGCAAGATCGAAAAACTGACATCCCAATTCCCATCCACGACCGCCGCGCATGTAACAACGATCCATACAGGTGTGCCTGTCGGTCAAAGCGGTGTGTATGAATGGATTTATTATGAGCCACTGGTGGATCAAATCATTGCGCCGTTGTTGTTTTCCTATGCAGGCGGTAGTAAAGAACGAGACACATTGAAAGCCTCAGGCATACAACCTGCCAGTTTATATCCACAAGGAAAGTTCTACCCTCAATTGAGACAGATGGGCGTGACCCCTTATGTGTTTGGAAGTAATGAATACACACCCTCCATATATTCCAGCGTCGTGATGGAGGGCGCTGAATCGCGTAGTTTCAAAACGCTGGCAGAGTCTTTGGTCAACGTGGGCTTGTTGATCGAAAAGCAAACGAATCCCACCTATATCCATCTCTACTTCGATAAAATCGATTCGCTTGGACACGAATACGGTCCCACTGCCCCGCAAACCGAAGCGGAGATCGAAACTTTTCTGCTCATGATGGAATATTATTTTGAACGAGTCTTCAAAGGGAAAAAGAGAGTTCTGTTCCTGATGACCGCCGATCACGGTCAATCGGAAGTGGACCCCGAGACGACAATTTACTTAAACACCGATCCACGTTTTACAGGCATTGAGAGATTTATCGAAACAAATCGCAATGGGAAGTTACTTGTCCCAGCCGGGTCGGCACGTGACATGTTCCTGTATATCAAAGACGGAATGCTTGAGGAAGCACAGTCCTTCTTGGCAAAGCGCCTGGAAGGCAAAGCGGATATCCTGCAAACAGAATATTTAATTGAAAATGGATATTTCGGTGAGGAAGTATCACTCCGCTTTCGCGAGCGTGTGGGAAACCTGGTGATTTTGCCTTATCGGTATGAGTCCGTGTGGTGGTATGAGAAGGATAAATTTGAGATGAAGTTTTACGGGCATCACGGAGGGTTGACTCCGCAGGAAATGGAGACGATCCTTTACACAATTGAGGTGTAGAACCTCTCGTATAGAATCAAAAAAGAGCGACCCAATTGGATCGCTCTTTTTTGATTTACTGTCCACGGCTGTGAGGATAGATACTCCAGTCGGTCAAGTTGATGCCTGTCGTGACTTGTCCACCACTAACGGTGAATTTCCGCATTGTCAGGTTGTCGTTGACATAAGCGCCTTGCAGGTTGTAGTTTGGCGCCCAGGCATAAGCATAGTACGTTCCGTTGGGGAGAAGAACCTTGTAGCTGGGGTTGTTCTCAGGAATGGAGAACTGAATGACTTCACCAGTCAATGCGTTTTCAAAGTACAAGATCAACGGCGGGTTGAACTCGCTTGGGTAATAGAAGTTACCCTTCACTTCGCCGTGCGGCAGGTTTTCCGTGACGATATCCACGTAGAAGGCTTGATTGGCATGTTCGCCATAGCCAAAGAGAATACCAGATGGATTCCGCAGCATCCAATTGCCGACATAATGTCCGCGTGTGGCAGGGGCTGTCAGTGTGACGGATACGTCCACGCTCTGACCGGGAGCCACGTTGCCGGGCAAACGGACAGCCGTTGTGCCGCCCATTTGATCTCCGCTTACGAAGACCAGCATGTAATCTGATGTCCACGTGCAGGTGCCGCGGTTCTTCAAGCGCCATACCTTTGTGAAGCTATCTCCCGCCTGGAACTTGGTCCCGTCCGCGATGGAAACATCCTTTACGAATGTAACCCAGTCGCAGTACGAAACAGCCGTCGCTGTGGGAAGAGGCGTGTTGGTCGGCGCAACAGGCGTACTGGTAGGCGGAAGCGGGGTCTCTGTTGCAGGGATGGGCGCGTTTTGCGTCAGCGCATACATCGTCTGTGTGACCATCGCCTGAACGGTCGCAGCGGTGTTACTGGGCGCGCTCTGCGTCGGCTTGATTAGCGGCATGGCAAGCATGCTGATCGGCAGACAAGCCACAACTGCAAAGGCAAAAATGCCAAATAAAATAAGGATTGAATTTGTAGTAAGTTTCATAATGCACCTCCGTATTGTGCAGGAGATGGACGACCACCTAATAAAAAAGTTCCACGTTTTGTAATGAATAGTACTGAATGGTTAATGAAAGCCCCTGAAAATGAGAGGATGTTGACGATCATGCAAATGGTGACGGATTTGAAATTCTCTAGCAGTTTGTCGGAGAGGGTAGTCAATTTGCGTGAAATGGAATCGCAAACTGCCTAAAAATGACAAAACAAGGACATGTGGATCAAGCACAGGCTTGATCTGTCCGATAATAGGCGCGTTGAAACATACCCTATGCAGTCATTAAGATATGCATGCGCTTGAGATTAAAAGCCAGGCACACCAAACACCACTCACCCGTGACCTTTATCAACCCGCGCAAAGAAAATTGGCGAAAGCCCATGATTTCTTTGATAATACCGATAACAGGTTCAACGGTACATTTACGCAAACGATAAATGGCATGTCCAATTTCGGTGGCAAGTTTATATGCCATCTTCTCTTTTGGGCTTGCGTCAGGTGCGGGTTCTTCTGGCAATTTTCCCAACAACACGTTCAGGTCTTTGTGATGTGCTGCGCGGCCAGTGGCGATGTAGGGGTCAATGCCTAATCCGTCCAGCAAGTTGATGTTGGCTTCACTGAAGAAGCCATTATCCAATGCGGCGGCGTTCGGTTTGCCCAGTTCAGCAGGAAGCGCTCGCAAAGTGGGTTCGGCTTCTTGTTTATCGTTCGGATGATTGGATAGGGAAGTGGCGACGATTAACAGGCTGTTCTGCTCCACGGCGGCTTGAACGTTATAGTGTTGGTCAAAACCATCATTGGTACTGTTCTTCATTATGCGCGATTGCGGATCGGTGAAGTTGTATTGATCTTTGTCACGAGCGCCTGCTTCCGGCGGTTTGGGCGTTTTCCCGCTGTGTTTCCGTTTGCGCTTCCGTGCTTTTCCTTCACGCTCGCGTATTTTGTTGTCGTACTCCGCTTTTTCACTTTCGTAGCGTTCTTGGGCGCGCTTTTCCAAGATCGCTTTCGCCTCGGCTAATTTCAGCAGACGCTCTTGGCGCAGTGTCACTTCATCTTGCACCACAAATCCTTCCGGCAATTGGGTCTCGCCCTGATCGGCTTGCTCGCCCAACTCGAATAATTCAGCAACTTCTGCTTTCAAGTGCGCTTCTATTTCTATTAGCCGCTTATAACTGACTGCATGACTTTTTGACGCATCCGCGTGGATCTTGCTGCCATCCAAACTCAGATTGCCCATCTTCATTATGCCCGCTACTTTTGCCAGCAACAATATCTGGACAAATAATCCCTGCAATTCAGGTAGAAAAGTCTTGCGAAAATTCGCAATCGTGTCGTGATCCGGATGCAGTCCGCCTGCCACGTATCGCACCCCCAAGTTTTCGTGGGTCGCTTTTTCCAACTTGCGCGAACTAAATATTCCGCTGGCATATCCGAAAAACAGCAGTCCCAACAGTGCTTCCGGCGCAATTGCTTCCCCGCCTTGCTCTGCATAGCCTGCATATATTTTACTCAGATCAAGTTGCGCGATAATGTCCACCACAAATCGTGCCAAATGATTGGCTGGCAATGCATCTTCCAATATGATCGGCGCTTTCAGCGTCGCTTCATAATCCGGTCTTTTGAATTTTCGGCTCATATTCTTAGTCTACCAGATCCCCTCTCCGACAAACTGCTAGGTATACAAAACAGGTTGGAGTACAATACGCTCAGTTCCATTTGTCCCCCGCCGCGAAACGGCGGGTACCTCATCACCAAGGAGAATCTCCCCATGTATCACACTCTAATCATTGTTGGCAATGTAGGCAAAGATCCTGAAATGCGCTACACCCCTTCCGGTCAGGCTGTCACGTCCTTTTCGGTTGCCACCAACCGCCAGTACACCACAGGCAACGGCGAACAGGTCAAGGAAACGATCTGGTTCCGCGTCACCACCTGGGGCAAACAGGCGGAGGTCTGCAATCAGTACGTCAAGAAAGGCATGAAGGTATTGGTTGAAGGACGCCTGACACCCGATAAAGCCACAGGCGGACCGCGCGTCTGGACAAAAAATGACGGCTCCGCCGGCGCCTCTTTCGAAGTGACAGCTGGTACCGTCCGATTTTTGTCCTCGCGTGGCGAAGGCGGCGGCGATATGCCCATGCACGCTGGCACGGAATTTGCCGAAATGCCCCCCGAAGACGACATCCCATTCTAGCTTTGACTGCAACAGGTCTAATGGATGCCGCGTTAGACCTGTTCGCTACTATATGGATTGGTGAACTACAATGACTACACCTACCCCTCCCCAACAACCTGCACCCGGTCCTCGCATGGAAATTCCTGATGGACTGGAACCGCTCTATAGTAATTTGGCGCGCATATCTCATTCTCCTGCAGATATTGTGATCGACTTTGCCCAAATCCTGCCGGGTGAAGGCAAAGCGAATGTACGCGCCCGTATATTGATGACTCCTTTGAGCGCAAAATTGCTGGTGCGCGCCCTGACTGAAAACCTTGCCCGTTACGAAGCCATGTTCGGAGAGATCAATGTGCCACATAACAGCGCTCTGGCTGAAAACCTTTTCAAACCCTTCCAGCCCCCCGAGCCGCCCAAGGAATAAATCAAAAGCACAGGTTACTCTTCATGCACAAACTTGAGAAGATCGCTGAACACATCCGCCAGAAATTCGATGTCCGTACGTCCTTGCGCGACCAGGCTCTTGCACAGGCGCGTCAACTCACACGCGCCTGCTCGCTCGCCATTCGTGCAGTCCACAGGGACGATCAGGAGTCGATGGAAACAAACCTGACCGAAGCAAAAATACTGGCTGACAAATTACGCAGTGAACTGGGAAATTACCCTGACCTTTTTTATGCAGGATACACACAAGATGCACTCAAGGAATTTGTAGAAGCAAACGTAACCTGCGCCTTGATCCAAAGCCAGCCGCTTCTGACTCCCGAAGAATTGGGGGTGGACGAAGCAACCTATCTCAACGGTCTGGCAGAGGTGGTCGGTGAATTACGCCGAAGAATTCTTGATATTCTCCGTCATGGTTACTCACAGGAAGCCGAGCGACTCCTTAATCATATGGACGAGATCTATTCCGTTCTGGTTACCATGGATTACCCGGATGCGATCACCAACGGATTACGCCGTCAGACCGACCTGGCGCGCAGTATCATCGAAAAGACACGCGGTGATGTAACATTCAGCCTGCGCGGCGAGCATCTAACTCAAGCCATCAGTAAGTTAAGCGGGCAACTGAATGGCGGAGGTACAGACGGTCATGAAGGAAGCGGGTTGAGCATCCCAAGAAGCGAGGACGATTAAGGATGGCACGCGGCGGCACAAAGTTTCCACTCATCGTTTATCAACACATGCTCAACCGCTGGTGGACTCCCATGATCGCCATCGGTTTAGGAATGTTTGCACTGGCATACAGTGAATATATTGACCCTATTGCGCAATTCATCTCGTGGCGCTGGCAGTTGTTTGGCTTTATTGGTGTTTTAGCCGTCCTGACCGGTATTTTCTTCTTGATCATCAAGCAGTTTGCGTATGTACAGCCTTTTCCAGGATATTTAAAATTTGTCACGCCATTTATGCGGGTGAATATCTCCTACAAACGTATCGTCAGAACAATGCCGACCGAGATGCGACAACTGTTTGCTTTTAAGAGTATGTCCGGATGGGTTCGCGAAATCTTCTCGCCGCTCGCGGGAAAGACTGCTTTGGTGATCGAATTAAAAGGATATCCGATCTCCCCTGTCATTTTGCGCTTATTCCTTTCAAGATTTTTCTTCAAGGATAAAACGCCCCACCTTGTGATCCTGGTCAGGGATTGGATGCGCTTGAGCAGTGAATTGGAAAGTATGCGCAGCGGCGACCACTCCAAGCCTCCCCCTTCTCAGAAACGGCAAAAGAATTCGATCCTTTCAAAATTGCCGCAGAAATGAATATGTATTTTGCATTCGATCACAGGAGTTGCGAATCCGAGCCTGTATATCACAGCCTATCGTTATATTCGGGAATTTCTTTCCGGGTAGTAACTGGCGAAAAAAGTCACTGGTTATCAGTTACATTCTACGATAGTGTGAAATTGCCGCATCGACTATGATGAATATGGAGACGGAACAAAGACACCTCCAAATGCTCCTCACTGTCTCCTCCTTTGGCGAAAGCCTCCGCCGATCTTATCGGCGGAGGCACTTTTTAACCCAGTTTATTTTTTGCCCGCATGGACAGGGACATCGCTAACGGGCAAAACGATAAAGAAAGAACTGCCCTTCCCGACCATTGACTCAACCCAGATACGTCCTTGATGGGCATCCACGATGGTCTTAACGATTGCCAGTCCAAGACCCGAACCCTCTTCCTTGGTGTTGTCTCCACGATAGAACTTGTCAAAGATGTGAGGCTGATCGCCTGTGGCAATTCCGGGACCGTTATCTGTCACTTGCAGGATCAATTGATCGTCTTCCGCATTGATGGAAATGGACACTTCGCCGCCATGGTTTGAGTATTTGATGGCGTTCCCAACAACGTTATCCAACACCTGCCGCAAGCGGACGGGGTTGGCGCGCATGGGGGGAAGAGAAGGCGCGATATTCGTCTGAACTTTAATCCGTTTGGCTTTGATCTGTCCCTGCAACATGTCGAGTGTATAGCGCAGGATGCCTTCGAACTGCACATATTCGCGGCGCCTATCAAGCCCGGATTCGATACTGCCCAGGTCAAGCAGGTCGTTGATCAGGGAGGTAATATGTTGAATGCTATCCTGGATACGATTAAGAAAATCGTGCTGGTTTTCATTGAGTGTGCCCGCGCGTTCGATCAATTCGGTATAACCGATGACCGAAGTCAGGGGCGAACGCAGGTCGTGTGAGACCGTATGGACAAATTCACTGCGCATACGATCCATCTCCTTCAAATAGGTGACGTCCTGCATGGTAATGGCATATCCAACTTCTGGAATCGCAGCCACCTGTGCGCTTCCCACCCGTCCGTCAGGGAAACTGATCTCATGATATTGCAAAGGGTCATTATTTCCCCTGCGTGCGATCATTGCGCGCAGGTCAGGATGTTCCACAACATCGAGAACGGGTTTTCCAATCGATGTCTTTGGATTCAAACCAAAGGAACTCGACATGGCGGGATTTAAAAGGATGATGTGATTCTCTTCATCCAGGATCATGACGCTGTCATGGATGTTGTTGAACACAGTCTCAAACCGTTCGCGTTCCGCATCGGATATTTGGGCTTGTTTCTTTAGGGAGGAGGTGGTGCGTTTGACTTCACGCCGCAGCCAGTCACCGACACGATGCGCATGTTTGAGGGTGCTCTCAACAACTTCCACAATATCGTCTGTGTGTAGAGGCGGGGTCAGGAATCCGCTTACGCCAACCCTGAGGATATCCTTGAGTAATTCAGGTTGTGCCTTTTCCGTGTATATTAGAAAAGGCAATGTAGGGAAGCGCTCAAGCAGTTCCGATGCAATATCCACCCCTTTATGACCATCGAATTTTTCCCCGATCAATAAAAGCGCAGGAGATACTTCCTGCATCAAACGACCTAATGCCTTCGTATCAACAGCCACCGCCGTCTCGTAGCGGACGGCGCGCAGCACGCGTTCCATTAATTTCAAAACATTGGATTCATCCAATGCGATCAGGATCAGATCAGGTTTTGACATGGTGATAGGCAAATGAATTTTACTTCTTTTTTATTCCAATAGGGACAGGCGGAGTGGTCGTTTCCGCGGCGCGCCCCAGTCGTTGTAAGGCCGCACGTGCCGTCTGCAATGCTTGTTTTTGTTTTTCGTTGATTGCGCCGGTTTTTCCGGTCAACAACAAATCTACCGGATAAATCGCCGCCTGTAATTCCTCTGCAATGGAGCTGCGGACACTCTCCAACACGGCGTTCTGCCTCTTCTGCACATTTCTTGCCTGCTCCACCGAGTCGTTCAGGGCACGGAACAATCTGGAATTGACCAGTGAAATGGAAGCGTAGTCAGAGACCGCTTCGAGCAATGTCTCTTCTGTCCTGGTGAACGATCGCGCTTCTTTCCGAACCACCACCAACATGCCGATCACTTCTGATTGAACCTTGATCGGCACCACACAGACAGATTTACCCAAGTTTACGATTCTGAACTTGAGCAACGGGTCGCCTGATATTGAAAGCGTTTCGCCTGAAAGAGCCACCAGGGAACTGACACCATCATCCAAAGGCATGTTCATCTTCTTCGCCCATACATCCGGCAAACCGCGCTGTGATGTGAGCAGAAACGCCCTGCTCTCCTGGTCGCGGACAAGCAGCCATGCGATTTTTGTATCAGCGACCTGTGCCGCGCCATCCACGATCTTCTGGAATAAAAAACGCTGATCCGTGATCGAAATGACCGCCTTGCCAATGTTAATGATGGCTGTCAATTCGCGCACCCTTCGTTGTAATTCCTGATTGATTTCGCTGACCTGTAAATCCAAGCGCTGGTTGTCACGGATATTATGGACTCGTTTTAGAACACGTTCCACAGCCGCCAAGACTTCAGCATCCCGCGAGGGCCAAAGAATGTAATCTGCCGCGCCCAGGCGAAACGCCTGAATAATATCGTGTTCCTGTCCTTTGTTCGCAATTACAAGCAGGGGTGTCTCTGCACCCTGGGAAGTCAACGCGTAGAGCAGGTCTTTTGCCGTCAGCCCCGGAAGGTTAAGGTCTGCAATGATCAGGTCTGGGGGAGTTTGAAGCGCACTTTTAATGGCGGAGGATGAATCAGGAACAACAGTTACTTGATAGCCCATGGATTTGAGCGTTTGACGGGCGATCAGGTCACTGACTTCAGGATCGTTCTCAACAAGTAGGATTCGGTCCCCGGCAGAAGGCATAAATAGCTCTCAATTTGAATGTTTATAACTATCGGTTAAGATTGTAACACCCTTTACTTGAAATCCCTGGCGGCGGGATTTTACTGTGCTTACAACTCTATTAAGGATGGATGGACAATTCAAACGCCGGGCGGGATTGTCCCGTGAGGAGGCCGCGATGATTCTGGATCGACTTCACGGGTCCGAACGACTTCAAGGCTTGTTCCTGTTTCGATGAAATTGCCCCAAGCTGACGGAGAATCTCCAGCGTCACTGCCGGGCGGACACGGTTGCCCGTTTCAAGATCCAGCGACATGCGTGAAGCATCTCCATCGGAGACCTTGAAGGCAATCCCCGCGCCGGGTGAATCTTCACCCAACACGCCGGGCATAAGACCCATGATCTGGTATCCTTCCGCGCCGCGCTTGCAGACAAATTTTCCCTCGCCCACCTTCATCAATTCACAATCGAATTCGCCGTAGCCACTGATCATTTCAGGATGAGTTGTCATTGCAGATGTGATCTTATTGCACGCCGCCGCGCGTCCTTCGGGTAATTCACGCGGGTCGCATAGACGCGCAAAAGCCAAAGCCGCGTTGTACAGCGGGACGGCAAAATTGGGCGCAGAACAACCGTCGGTGCCGAGTTCGATCTCAGAAAGGGGAAGCAGGCACATTGCGGCGAAAGAGGCGAGGATGTCCTGCTGGATGGGGTGGTTTATATCGAGATAATTTTCGAGCGGGAGTCCGCGCATCAGCGCATGAGCAAGCATGGCGGTATGTTTGCCCGAGCAATTGTTTCGATTCTGTGTCGGCTGTTTGTTGCCTTGAATAAGAGCCTTGAAGGCTTTCGTATCGGCTGGCCTGTGCACACCGCATTGAAGTTGACTCTCTTCGATCCCGATCTTCTTTTGCATGGCTTCAACAGCCTGTACGTGCATATCACTGCCTTCATGCGAAGCGCAGGCCAGGGAGAGTTCACGCGGCGTGAGCCTATATTGTTCAACACCGCCGCGCTCAACAAACGGCAGGGCTTGGAATGCCTTGGCGCTGGAACGCAAAAAAGCGACCTGCTGAGGGTCGCCATAGGATGCGATCAATTTTCCATGCGTGTTCACAACCGCAATGGAGCCATAATGCACGGATTCAACGATACGCCCGCGCGTGACTTCAAAGAGAGGCTGGGCAGTCATCACTCCTCCACAGCGCTGCGTGAGGAGGGTTGGTAATGCCGGACGTAATAATTCTGCAAACCGTGGCGCAGACGATGCAAATATTGCTTCTGCCGCGCGGCTGGAACTTTATAGTCTTTGAGGATTTGATCGGCAAGCTTTTCCATAACCGCCGGGGAGGAAAGTTTCTTTCCCAATTTCTCGATCTTATCGTGGATACGTTTGAGCGCATCCGATTGACTGCGAACAGTTTGCGGGGTAACAACACCGCCGCGTCCGCTCACGACCGTATAGCCTTTATATTCGGGGCTTTGTAACAACTCCAAGGCTTCGATCCATGCCGGGATTTCAGCATGTGCCAGAAACGGAGGCTGACCCTTTGCCACCGTGTCGCCGACGAACACGATCTTTTCCTCCGGCAGAATGACCCAGATCGCGCCCGGTGTAGGACCTGGATGACTCTCGAGGATGACGGGCGTGTCGCTCCAATGCAGGGACATTTGTTGTCCAAAGGATATTTCGGGCGGCGCCCAGCGCACACTTCCCAAACCGGGGATACCCTCCCAATTTGCGCCAGTCTCATCCCCCTGTGCTTTGAAGGTGTTTGGACGGTTCTGAAATGCCAGCGCCGTCTTCTCATGCGCGATCACAGTGCAATCCATGGCGCGCACGCCGAGTGTACGATCGGGATGCGAATCAAGATTCACTAATACGCGTTCGTGACCTTCGCCCATGCCCATCATGGCGGCGCGCCACGAACGACCATCCTCAGGCGCGGGCGGCGCGTCGATCTGAATCAAACCGCGTGACTGGCTGATCACACCCAACGTCACACCGGGAAATCGATCCTCGACAAACACATTCTCTGCAATGGTATCCATCTAATGAGTACTCCTGATTTTGTATGTTGTATATCTTACCACCACTTACTTTTCATACGCCACTCGAATTCTAACGCCCATGTTTTGCTACATGGGCGTTAATATGTGAATAATTCTTGCTTTTGAATTTACTGCAAACATGATTTACCTCCAGTTTTTAGTTTACAACCAACGTACCCCTGATTTTGTTTATCGTTTTGCCTTGTTTCGATATGCCATACCAATCAAGGTGTTTGGTAGATACAACAAATATTCTTCCGGCACTTTGAGTAGCAATACAGGTTGCGGCACACGCCAAAACAGCGATGTCTCTATCATCGGCAACGGATAATTTATCACACATCAATACAGTAATCCAAAGTGAATCGCACCTGAACATCGTTAGTCCATTGCCACCACTGCCCATCATAAGCCGCTAGACGCTGCTTATCCTCGATAAAGAATATCCTTCAACAATCTTCTTATTGGACTCGATCAGATAAATTCCATCAGGACGTGCTACCAACCTGCCATCCGGAGATATTGCTTCATCAAGAAAATCTGGCAGGATGATTTGGTAGATGATGCCATTTTCTTGCAAAAACTGTTCCATATTAAAATCTGGTATATCAAATCGATTAGCAATAAAATTTTGTTCTGGATGCATATGAAAATCTGACACCAAGGCAACTACTGTGTCAGTACTGGCACCCACTAAAAAAACATTATCTGCCTTTCTCAAGCTTTCGGCAAGCAAAACGAGATTAATTTCCCCATTTATTTCTGCATCTGGGCGCGAGTACTCAAACTTTTGAATTGGATATTGAACGTCATGGATTCGGTCAATTATGTAAGCTTGAAGGCCGCTCCCAACAAACAACAGATCATCAGTGAGAAAACTCGAAAAGGGTTGGTCAGTCACTTCAATCCTCTCCATGGTTTGTAAATCCAAGAAATAGGCTGAAGCAAGTTCATGATTGCCCTCACGAATGTACAAAAAACGCCCGCTAGGTGAGAGCCTGGTAGTAACATCTATATTTCGACAGGCAGGAACAATAATATCCACCTCCTCCGGGTAGCGTGCCTCCTCGCTGGCAGGTGGGCAACTACACTGAAAAAGGTACTGCAACAGCAGGCTGTTTCGTCCCCATACTCCCCAACAGTAACCGTAATAAAACAATATAGGCAAACTTAATAGGATCAAGAAACGGATTAACCAAGAACGGTGTCCGCGTCGTTTGGGATGTAGGTTTATTTCTGTTTGTTGTGAAGTTTTCATGGTATTCACCTTGTGTCAGTCCTTCCCATGCAGAAATAGAATATCAGAAATGGAAGCGCAATACAACTGGCTAAATTCCATGTTCGGTATTACTTTTGTCATGATTGTGATTGCATTATCAAAACCGCCCAAGATGACTCTGTAACAAACCAATGGTATTTTACATATCCCCAACAAACAATTAATCGTCTGCACTACCAGTTAGTTGTTCTTTGGTCGCAATTGGGAAGGTAAAGTGGAAGATCGCGCCGTTTCCCGATTCGCTTTCGATCCATATCCGTCCGCCATGTCCCTGTACGGCAAGACGGCAAAACGCAAGCCCGATCCCCAAACCGCCTGTTTTATTATTATTTTTACCGCGTAAACGCGTGAACTTGTCAAAGACGTGTTCCTGTTCAATAGGCGGGATGCCGGGACCGTTATCCTTGATCCATATATGCACCCAATCTCCCTCGTCGCGTGCGCCCACTTCAAGCCGTCCATTGACCGGCGTAAACTTGCTGGAATTCTCCATCAAATTGATCAACACGCGCCGCGCCATATCCTCATCCACCCAGATGGATGAAAGTTTATCCGGCAGGTCATTCACCATTGTCTGCCGCCTGCCTCTTGTCGAAGGTCCCATATCTGCCATGGCATTCTCGATCAATGCCAGTGTATCGACAACCTTCTGGTCAGCCACGGGCTGACCCGATTCGAGCCGGTTCACATCGAGCAGGGAACTGACCAGGCGTTGGATGCGGTCGGTTGAGTTCTCTGCAATCTTGAGGATGGAAAGAACCGTTGCGCGTTGGTCATCGGGAACCATGTCTGCGATCACATCCAAACTGGAGACGATGTTCGCAAGCGGGGAACGCAGGTCGTGATAGATCATCGAGGTCAGGTCTTCGCGCAAACCGTCCAGTTCCTTGCGCTCGGTGATATCGCGCAGGATCCACTGGATCGAATTCTGCTGAATCAAATTCAACCCGGCGCGCATGCACCTCGATGGGGCTATGGGTTTCATCCTGCCGATGCAGGGACGATTCATACGAACAGGTTTGGTCTTCACGCAAGACTTCAAACTCCATGCCGGTCTTGCCCCAATTGACCTCGTGCAATTGGTCGATGCTCAAGCGGTGCAGTTCATCGTTTGAATAACCGCTCAACCAGATCGCCTGGCGGTTGGCTTCCAGGATGCGCCCCTCCCAATCGGTAATGATCATCGGGTCAATGCTGTCCTCGAACAACTCACGATACCTTTTATGCGCGGCTTGCAGGCGCTCGAATAACTGTGCATTCTGTATCGTTGTGCCCGCCAAACCGCCGATGCCCGTCATCACCAGCAAAGCATCGGGATCAAAGGATTGCGAGATCGGATTGATCGCTTCGAGGACGCCCATCACATTGCCCTGCGATTGGATCGGCGCCACCAGCACCGTCCGCAACTGGACTCCGCCAAACTTGTCTGCTTCACTAAAATTCTTATCCTGGCTGACGTCTGGCACCACAATGCCGCGTCCCTCGCGGGCAACAACACCCGCGATCCCTTTCCCGATCGCTATCGTCCGTCCCAATATATTCCCGGCGTTCTGCCCAGCCGCCGCGCGAAAGACCAGGTTTTCGCCTTCGATCATACCCAGCGCAACCGTCTCAACCTGCAACGCCTGCATGGTCTGGATCAAAATGCGCTGGTATACATCCTCGATGCGCAGTGACGCATTCATCGCCGCCGCGCCTTCCGCCAGCGCGGTCATCACGCGCGCCTGGCGTTGACTCTCTGTATACAAACGCGCGTTCAAAACAGCCACGCCGGCCTGGTCTGCAATGGCTTGCATCAGGTCGAGTTGTTCTGCGGCAAACGCATTCGGCTTCGGATGGACAAGCGTAAGAACCCCCACCATTTTCTCTCGTGCCAGCAATGGGACGCAGATCGCAGATTTCACCCCTGTTCTATCCAGCGCGTCATCGGGCCGTATCAACCAGCGTTCATCCTTGCTCGTATCCGGGACATATACACCCTTGCGGTTATAGACCACCCAACCCGCCAGACCACGCTCAATGGTATCGCGCATCTGCTGGGTCGTATGCTCATGGACTTTGGTGCCATAGACAATGGTCGCGTCCACCGCTTTGCCTGCATCATCCAACACGACAATACTGCACCGCTCCCCGCCTACATTCTGCATGGCTTCATATAAGACGCGTTGAAGCACGGTCCGCAGGTCGAGCGCAGTAGCCACCTCGCGGCTGACATGATAAAGAAGTTCGAGCAATGCTTTGGTTCGTTCCGGAGTCTTGTGGCAGTGACATGTGTTCCTGAAGATATATTCGTTTTTGCGAAACAAAACACATCCACGGCGAAGTATAGCACAATCAATTGTGGGGAGATCTGTCACCCTGGGCTTCGCCGATTGACGCATTTTTTTAAACAACTCTGTCAAAATTCCTGAAATACGCAGCAATTGTCCAGGGAATTTATACTTTCGCGGAGGTGCAAGCGGGTACAATTGCCGGTATGACCCTGGATATTAAACGCATTAAAGCCCTGTGTTTCGATGTGGACGGCACGTTAAGCGATACCGACGATCTGTACGTGTACAAGATTTTTCCCTATTTTCCAAGCTTCCTTTTTCGTGACCCCACGCAAGCCGCGCGCCGCCTCGTCATGTGGGTGGAAGCGCCCGGCAACGCTCTGCTGGGTCTCACAGACACCATCGGATTGGATGATGAGATCGTCGCGCTCATTGATTGGTTGCTGCGCCACCAAAAGAAATCATCCAAAACCTTCTGGCTGATCCCCGGCGTGGAGGAAATGCTGGCGCAACTGAAGGGACACTACCCCATGTCCATTGTGAGCGCCCGCGATGTAAAAGGGACCATGCGGTTTCTGGAACAATTCGACCTGGTGAAGTATTTCGATGTGATCGTAACGGGTCAATCTGCGAGGCACACGAAACCCTATCCCGACCCGATCCTGCTCGCCGCGCAAAGGATGGGCGTCGAACCCGCAGAATGTTTGATGATCGGTGATACAACTGTGGATATGCGCGCGGGCAGATCTGCAGGCGCTCAAACAGTGGGGGTATTATGCGGTTTTGGGGAGGAAGAGGAGCTATGGCACAAAGGCGCGAATGCGATCTTGAAAAGCACACCGGAACTGGCAAATTTGCTTCTTAAACGAAAAGAGACAGCCAATTAAGATACGGCTGTCTTTTTTGAGTATCAGAACTTCCCCCCTGAGCTTGCATCGTAATACAATTCCAAGTTTCGATCCTGCGCCACAGCTTCAAGTTTCTTTCTGTACAAAGCGATCGAATGATCACCCACCAACGGACCGAACCACCGGAATATAGCCATTGAGAAAAAGAATATGCGCTGAAGGATGGGGATACCTCGCCGAATGTCTCCCATTCCTGGTTCAAGAAAACGGACATCTCCGATGTGCACGTATCCCATGACAAGTAACGGAACGACTGTGACAATATCGGTTGTGTTCACGATACGATAAATAGGGGATTTGAAATCCCTATCGTACTGATTGTTTCCCACGCGCGGACTGCCAAAGGTGTAGCACGCCGCGATCCAATCTCTTAGAGGGGTACCATCGATCACTTCGCTTTCAAGGTAATTTGTGGCGACAGTCGCCAGCGCAGCGCCAAGCGAGTGACCTGTAATATAGAGCGGAAGTCCCCACACTTTTTAAGCGCTTTAAGAATATCATTCCTGATGCTGTTATAGCCACCTAAAAAACCATTATGTACCCTGCCTTCTATGATGGAAACCTTGGTCGCTTTTACATCGATTGCAATATCAGCCTTTTTAGAAACTTCAGTCCCACGAAAAGCAAGGACGGCATATTCACCATTCGTGACAAGAAATGCCTGTGTATCCGTTTTGGGATCGTTGAATTCAGCCACCATTTTAAAGCCGCCACCCTTTAGCTTTTCCAATAATAGTTCCCTTGCGCTTCCGCCTTCCTCAAACCGTTCATATACCAATTGAGCCATGGAAGCCATCACCCATGCCGTGCGGTCGGAATAGGCAGCGCGTCTGATCGGTGGGTTAAGCAAAAGGTCATTCGCCTGAAAATAGGCTTTGGCATCAGCGAGTTCTTCCTTGCTGATCAGGCTCCTCATTCGTCTACCTGTTCCTTTTGTTGTTTTCTTTTCAGCCATATCCACTCTCCTCTTAAGTCGGGTAACTTTACTATACAAAATTTTCGAGACAAAGTCAATTCATAATTGTCGACCTGAGCCGTATCGCGACGACTTCACTCCATGCCAGAACCGCGCACATGAACACATAAAATGCCGCGCCTTTCAGCCAGAAAGTGGGAAGAGCAAACGCGACCGTAATCCATGTGTACAAAGATAAGTTCTCCCAATATTTATCGCTACGAAATACGAATCCCAACAGAAGCATGGAGGGCATCAGCGTGAGTCCAAGGAGAATAAACGCCAGGTCATGCAACCGTCCATGCCAGGTGTCGGCTGGGAAGTTGATGGTCGGGTCGGTGGTGAACGCTAACCCGGCGAGGGCAATTCCGGCCAGGGAGAAGGTAAAGGTTGAGATCAAGGTCAAACGTGAAGGAGGCAGGCTCAGGCGTAGTCCGGAGGCGAAGAGGGACATCATGAGTCCGCTTGCGATGAAGGTCAACGTCATGATCCAGCCATAATCGCCGAGAGCAAGTCCGCTGGGCCAGTCGAAGGTCGGCGCATAAAGCGGATGCCATCCCAACGAAAGGAGAAAATCAAATTTAAGGATCGTAAGTGTGGCGACGATCAGGGCAAATAGAACTGGACCGATCAATCCGCTGATGACCGCAACTTTTTTCACTCGATCTCTTTGACCATGTTCAGGCTTTTCACTTCGTAGCCGATCTTTTCATAGAGTCCTTTGGCAACCGCATTGTGAGCGAAGACATGCAGTCCGATGGATTTGAGCCCGAGCTCACGCGCCTTTTCTTCAATGGCGAGCATGGTTTGTTTGCCATATCCTTTGCCGCGCAACTTTTCATCCATCTCGATATCGTAGATGAAACCCGATGGACGGGCGATATCGGTGCGCGCATTGAGCCAGATGATCCCCACTCGCTCATTCGTTTCTGCATCCTCAACCTGGAACAGATACTGCCCCTTTGACTTGACGCCCTCCGGCAGAAGATTATCAAACACTTTGCGGGATTTCTCCAACGCCTCTGTTTCTGACCAATAGCCTGCCTGCACATTCTCAGCTGCATAATTCGGGATGGACTTTTCGAGATACGCATCCAGCTCGCTTTCCAGCATGGGGACAAGACGAATCATGGTTTCACCTATTTATTTCAGGATTTTCGCCTGGCAAGGAAAACGCTTCTCATATCGTAACGCGACATTTATGTCGCTTATGCCATATCATACGACATGAATGTCGCGTTACATCTGATTTATCGTGCAATGAAAAGTAATATTAAACCGATCAAACCCGGGAGCGCCTGTATGTAAAGGATCGTTCGCCGCGTTGTCAAGCCGCCATAGATTCCGGCAATGACGACACAGATCAGGAAGAAGGCTTTGATCGCAAAGTCACCAGTGACAAGTCCCCAGATCAGACCTGCCGCCAGGAAGCCGTTGTAGAGTCCCTGATTAGCGGCGAGCGAGGCGGAGGCTTTTGAATATTCGGGCGTCATCCCAAATCTTTTGCGCCCAAAGGGATGATCCCAGAAGAACATTTCGAGGGCGAGAAAACCAATATGCAAAATAGCGACAACGGCAACAACAATACTTGCGATCAGATTCATGTTATTCTCCTTGTTTCGGAATTGCTCTTGGAGCATACATCCACAAAATCAAAAGGATCGCTCCGCCAACAAAAAATGGGACAGGCGCACCCAGCCATTGAAAGAGGAATCCGTAAAAGAGCGGCGCAATGGCATTTGCCGCGCTGTAAAACCCAGCCGATATTCCCAACATCTCACCGACTTCATTCTTATTGGACGTTTTCGTGATCAGGCTGTTCACCGCGGGATGCAATACGCCGCCGCCCAACGCCGCAGGGAAACTGGCAATCACCAGCCAAGCGATCCCAAACCAGCCTTTATTCGCTTCATCCGGCAATGTCACTTTGATACTTTGCGTTGAAAGGGTTAAGTCACTCTGACCCGCGAGACTTTCCAATACTTTAGATTGGTTGTACCACGGCACAGGGACGCGCGGCGTGGAGGCGGTGCCGATCAAGCCGATCGCCAAAGCGGAAACCCCGAGAATGACCAGCCAGCGGTCGCCTTTTTGACGCGACCAGCGACCAATGAGTCCACCTTGCACGATGATGATGAAGACGCCTGCCAGCGCAAACAGACCGGCTGTATCGGTGGCGCTCATGCCAAGACGCGCCAATGTAAAAAGGGAAAAGAGTTGTTCATACCCGCCAAATGCAATCTGATAAAAGAACATGATCACAAGCAGAAATCCAACAGTTGGCCGTCTCAACGCGTCGAGCATTGTCCTGAAAGTGAAGGGGGATTTAAGCGCTGTGATCGAAGGCGAATTGTTTTGGTGTGTTTCGTGGAACCAGAACGTTGTCAACAAGATGGATGCCAACGAGAAAATCGCCGCCGTAAAAGCAACCGCTTGATAATTGCCATGCGAAAGAGCCAAGACAAGATACGCGATCATGGGACCCAATACAAACCCAACGCCGAACGCCGCGCCGATGAGTCCCAATCCCTGTGTGCGGGTCTTTTCGGTGGTGCTGTCGGCAATGGCGGCTTGCGCAGTGGACATGTTCGCGCCGGAGAGTCCATCAATGATGCGGGAGAGAAATAAAAGCCATAAGGTGTTTGCGAAACCGAGTAAAACAAAACCGGCCAGCGTCCCAATTTGACTGACGATAAGGATGGGTCTGCGTCCAAAACGATCGGAGAGGCGACCCAGCATCGGCGCGCCCACAAACTGCATGAATGGATAGCTGGCTTGTAAAATACCGATCATGATCGGAGTTGCACTGAAGCGCGCCGCAAAATAAGGCAGGATCGGAATGATAATGGAAAGCCCGATCAAGTCTACAAGCACGATCACAAGGATGGGCAGGACGCGTTTGAAATTAAGTTTTTCGGCAGGTTGTTCGGGGACGGTCATAAAGTGTTGTTCACCTTGGTGAAGAATGTTCGTTCAATGGTAGCATAATTTTATTTCTCGTGTAGAATCGTTGTGCGTTGCGAAAAGAGGAGAAGCCATGCCTTACGAAATGATACTTACCGAAACACGCGGACAGGTTGGACTGATCACGATCAACCGTCCGAAAGCGATGAACGCGTTGAACAATCAACTATTGCGCGAGCTTATGGATGCGCTGGAGGCATACGATAAAAACGACGGCATCGGCGCCATGGTTATCACGGGGAATGAGAAAGCCTTTGCCGCGGGTGCAGACATCAAAGAAATGGCGGATAAAACAACACAGCAGCTAAGGGATTCAGATCATCTCGCTGTTTTTGGCAGGATCCGCACGGTACAGAAACCGGTCATCGCAGCCGTATCAGGCTGGGTGTTGGGAGGCGGATGCGAGCTTGCCCTATCCTGCGATATGATCGTCGCTTCAGACTCAGCCCAATTTGGTCAACCCGAAATCAACATTGGCGTCATCCCGGGCGCGGGCGGAACGCAGCGTCTCATACGGGCGGTGGGCAAAGCGCGCGCCATGGAAATGATCCTCAATGACTACAAACTCGATGCAAACGAAGCATTGCAATATGGATTGGTGAATTGTGTTGCTCCTGTGAGCGATTATTTAAACGATGCGCTGAAACTTGCCGAAGAGATCGCCTCGCGCCCCCGTTGGCTGTACGCGTCGCCAAGAAGATGATCAACGCTTCATACGAATCCTTCCTCACCGACGGTCTTGCCGAAGAGAAGCAGGTTTTCTACGATTTATTTGACAGCAAAGATCAAAAGGAGGGTATGCACGCCTTCCTCGAAAAACGAAAACCAAAATGGTCTGGGAAGTAATCTATTGGATTTTACAGAACTGAAATCATTCTTCGATACCCTGGAACTTCAAGACAAGCCAGTCATCGCGCACGCCTCGCTCAAGCCTTTTGGGCACATCCAAAACGGCGCGGACTTTGTTGTACGTACGATGCTGCTTTCCTTCAAAAGCGTGATGATGCCCACCTTCACCTACAAAACCATCGTCACCCCTGAAGTCGGTCCGCCCAATAATGGTATCACCTACGGCGCGGAAAAAGACTTGAACAAAATGTCAAACCCATTTACACCGGACATGCCAGCGGACAAGATGATGGGCATCGTCCCTGAAGCCCTGCGGGACCACCCCACCGCCATACGGACATCACATCCCATTCTTTCGTTTGCCGGAGTCAAATCGGAGGAATATCTCAACGCACAAACCCTATACGAACCGTTGGCTCCCATCGGCGCGCTGGCAGATGCAGACGGATGGGTCGTACTCCTCAACGTGGATCACTCGGTGAACACCAGTATTCATTATGCCGAGAAACTCGCCGGGCGTAAACAATTCGTCCGCTGGGCGATGGTGGAGAATCGCATTGTGGAATGTCCCGGCTTCCCCGGCGACTCATCCAGCTTCAACGCCATCGAAGAATATATCAAACCTGATACCCGCCGTATGGACCTCGGCAAGATCTTTGTTCAAGCTGTTCCGTTAAAACGATTAATTCGAAGTAGTTGATGAATTGATAAAAAAAGACCCACTGGCTTTGCTCTGCCAACGGGTAGATTGCGAACGATGTCATGAAGTGAAGAGGTTGTATCCGGTGGGATAAGTTTTACTGAAACGTAATCTCTTCCACGCGCCAGCTTTCCTCGCCCATCAACTTCTTCAGGCGTTCGAGCATTTCAGGGCAAACCCGCGTCGTATCGTTGGGGAAATCGAGCAGGTAGCCCGATCCATTTTCAAAGATCTGAAAGCTGAACCTATCCCGCCCGTGGTACGAGATCAGCGTGCCAAAGATCGTTTTGATGCGGCGCTTGTCATGTTCCTTATCGCCCGACGAACGCATCATCACCGTGATCTGTTGCGGCGGATGTTCCTTCTCCTGCGGTTTTATCTGCGGGATACGCGCGACAATGGATGTGACGATCGCTTCGCGCGCCATCTCATTTTGGTCCAACTCAACGACATTCATCTCCACTGGAGCCTGTTCCAACTGCACGCGCGGCGGAGTGACCTCTTCCTTTTTCTTGAACTTCGGTTCCGGCTTGGACGCCAGCGCCACATCTTCGAACGACGGCTGCCATTCACTGTCCCAACCATCTGGGAAGTTGTCAGGTGGAGGCGGCATGCCATCGAGATCTGAATCAACTGCGTAAGTTTCAGTTGGCTTCTCTGCGATCTGACGAATCGGCGGCGGGACAGTCGGCATTGTTGGAATGTTCTTGGGTAGCGACTTGGGTTGCTTCGATTGAATGTTGATATTTTTTACATGGCTATCAGGCTTGGGCTCAGGAGAGGCTTGTTGCACGGGAGCAGACTTCGGCTTAGGTTGAGTCGCAGCATCCAATGGTTCGAGAATCTTGATCTCAGTCCGTACAGTATCTACCAAAATTTTTGGCGGTGTGCTGTTCGTATCCACTTTGCCTTCGACGATCACGATCTGACCGACAGTAAGAATCTCGCGCGTCCGGTCCCATGTGCGCGGGAAGAGCACGAGATCGAAATTGCCTTGAATATCTTCGAGCGTGACAAAGCCCATCGGCTTGTTGTTCTTGGTCATATACGGGCGGACGTTGGTTATGAGTCCTGCCACGCGCACCTTCTCTTCATGCTGGGCTTCGTTAAGTTGACCGGAAAAATAACTGACGATCTGCCGGAAGGTTTCCTGATAGGGCGTGAGCGGATGATCGGAGATGTAAAGCCCGATAAGCTCGCGCTCCCAATTGAGCATTTCACGCTTATCCACGTTATTGACTTCGGGAAGTGTGATCTCTTCGACCACGCCGGTGGCTTCGCCAAAGAGGGACATCTGCCCCGCTTCCGCCGCTCGGAAATGGTTATTGCTGATCGCTACGACACGATCCAATGAAGCCAGCAACGCGGCGCGATTGCCAAAGGTATCGAGGGCGCCAACTTTGATCAGACATTCGAGCGCGCGTTTGCCAACCGCACGGAGATCAACGCGGCGGGCAAAATCGTTCAGGTCCTTGAACTTGCCGTTGGCTTCGCGTTCCTTGATGATAAGTTCAACGGCCGCCTGTCCCGCGTTCTTGACCGCGCCAAACCCAAAACGGATGGACGGTTTTTTGCTTGTACTGCCATCAGGCTCAGTGACATCAACATCTTCAATCGCAAAATCCCAAAAGGAGGCGTTGATCTCAGGCACGAGCACAGGCACGCCCATACTGCGCGCATCCGCAACGTACAGAGCAACCTTTTCGGTTTGGCTGGCGGAGGCTGTCAGAGTCGCCGCCATGTATTCGGCGGGATAGTGCGCTTTGAGATAGGCAGTCTCAACGGCGATGACGCCATAATCGGCCGCGTGAGATTTGTTGAATCCGTAACGTGCGAACTCTTCCCAATCCGTATAAATGGCTTCGGCAGTTTCCTTATCCATGCCTTCTTTTACAGCGCCATTCACGAATTTTTTACGATGCTTCTCGATGTCTTCTTTCTTCTTCTTCGAGATCGCCTTACGCAATTCATCTGATTCAGAAGGTGTGTATGCCGCAAGTTCCACAGCAGCGCGCATCAATTGTTCCTGATAGACGGGGATGCCATAGGTATCCTTGAAGATCGGCTCCAGCTTGGGGTGACGGTATTCCACTTCCGCTTCGCCATTCATACGAGCGATATAGTCGGGAATGAACGCCATGGGTCCCGGGCGATACAACGCCACCATCGCAATGATATTATCCAGGCTCTTTGGCTTCATCTGCACGAGATAGCGCGTCATCCCTCCGCCTTCCACCTGGAAGACACCCGCGGTTTGACCGCTGCCCATTAATTCAAAAGACTTCGGATCATCGAGCGGAATATTATCCAGATCGAATTTGACACCATGCCGCTTCTCGATCATGTCACAGGCACGCGCCATCACCGATAACGTGATCAGCCCAAGGAAATCCACTTTCAACATGCCAAGCGAATCGAGAATACCCATTTCGAACTGGGTCACCGTTTTGATAGGCGTCTCTTCCGAGTTGGATGTCGGGCGATGCAGGGGCAAATAGTCAACGATGGGCTTATCAGAGATCACCACGCCCGCGGCATGTGTCCCCGCGTTGCGAACCGTGCCCTCCATTTTTGTGGCAGTATCGATCAATTCACGCAAGTGCGGCTGGCTATTATAGATCTCTTTGAATTCAGGAATTGCCAGCGCGTCTTCCATGGTTGTGTTCCGTCCAGAAACGAATGGAACCAGCTTGGCAACACGGTCCACTTCAGGGAGGGGAATATCCATCACACGCGCCACATCACGCAAGGCGGCTTTCGTTCCCATTGTGCCAAAGGTGATGATCTGCGCGACCTTGTCACTGCCATATTTGCGCACGCAATACTCAAGCATCTCACCGCGGCGGTCATCACGGAAGTCAAGGTCAACATCGGGCATTGAAATACGACCCGGGTTTAAAAAGCGTTCAAACAACAGGTCGTGTTGAAGCGGGTCAACCATTGCGATCTCAAGCACGTAGGCAACAATGGATCCCGCCGCCGAGCCGCGCGCGTTATACCAGATATCATTTTCCTTTGCATAACGACACAAGTCCCACACGATCAGGAAGTAGGCATCGAATCCCATTTTGTGGATGATGCCAAACTCATAATCGATTCTTTCCTGGACCTGCTGGCTGGCGGCGCGATCTCCATAGCGTTTCTTCGCCCCTTCATTACAAAGATAACGCAGGTAGGATTCCGCCGTGAACCCCTCAGGGACGGGGAAATCAGGCAGGTGATAACCCTTGAAGCTCAAGTCCACGTTACAGCGTTCGGCGATGAGAAGCGTGTTGCTCAAGGATTTCAGGTACTTCTGCAAAAAGCGTATTCATCTCCTGCGGCGTGCGGAGATAATACGAGTCATCGGTCATCCTCATGCGGTCGGTGTCGCTCAATAACGAGTTTGTCTGAATGGCAAGCAGAATATCCTGCAAACGCGAGTCGCCTTGATCGATGTAATGCACATCGTTCGTCGCGATGTAGTTCGCTGAATAACGCGCGCCCATCTCGAGCAGTTTTTTATTTAAATCAGTGATTTCTTTGATATTGTGTTGTTGGAGTTCAACAAAGAACCTGTCCTTGCCGAAGACATCGTAATACCAATTCATACGACGGACGGCTTCTTCAGGGTTGTCGTTCAACAATGCCCGCGGGATCTCGGCAGACATACATCCAGAGGTGCAAATGATCCCTTCGGAGTGAGCCGCCAAAAAGTCCCGATCGATGCGGGGGTAGTAATAGAAACCGTCCAGTTGTGCGGCGGAAGATATCTTGAGCAGATTCTTGTAGCCTGTCTCATTTTCGGCGAGCAAAAGCAGGTGATAGGAGGAGCGGTCCAGCTTGGAGTCGCGGTCGGTCATGCCGCGTGCCGCCATGTAGGCTTCCACGCCGATGATGGGCTTGATCCCCTCAGCTGTTGCCGCCTTGTAGAAATCGATCACGCCAAACATCGTGCCATGGTCGGTAATTGCCACGGCGGGCATATCCAGTTCCTTGACGCGCTTGACCAGCTTCTTGATGTTCGAGAAGCCGTCCAGCAGGGAATATTCTGTATGAACGTGAAGATGTGCGAAGGACATGGGTCACGTCATTATAGCACGCATGTTCGGGGATGAAACGGGCGATAGGCTTAAAATATTTGGAAGCGTTTTATCTTCCCGCTTGCTGGTCGGCATTCTTATTTTTCAGTTACCACACTCAACTTCTGATAATAATTATCCAGCCAAAGATTGGACCAGCCCCACAGTGTGGCGTCCATGACGATGCGCCGAACTTCCTCGCGCGTGATCTTGGCTTCGCTCTCGAAGACCTGCGTGTTGCGGCGGCTGATCGCCAGCGTGCGGATGGCAAACATCAACGGGAAGATGCAAGCCAGCCGAATGCGGTGTTGCCACGGCGGCAGGGATTTAACGCACGCCAGTGCGGCGTGTAAGTGACGTTCCGCTTTGTCCTCCAGCATATCCAGGACCTTGATCGCTTCAGCGCGATTCTCAGGCTGGAATAATTCCTGCGCGGTCAAGTTGACCGCTTCAAGAAATTTTTTCGGGATATACACCCAGCCGCGTTCGTAATCCTTGCGTAAGCCGCGGATCACATTTACAGTTTGCAGAGCCAGCCCAAACTCACGCGCGAGCGGCAGGAGCAAATCCTTTTTATGGCGAATGGCAATCGAGTACCAGGCAAAGAGGTGGGTAAGCAAATACCCGACACGCCCCGCCACCTCGAACATGTAATCATCCAGATCCGCTTCGTCATTGACCTGCGGACCGCGCTCGATCCAACGTGCCATACCATATGTAGTGTGGACGACATGTTGCCGGATGATCTCCTGAACTTCTTTTGGAAGGGAGGCAAGCCGGGTCAGGATATCCGCAGCATGTTGTGCCACCAGTGCGTCGGGGTTGGATGTATCTACATTTTGGATCTGGCTCTGTTAGTTGTTCGCTCTTTGCATTCCCTTTCAGAATCTCCGCCCATAAATTCAGCAAGGCGATCTTTTCCTCCGCGGGCATGTCTTCGTTATCTTCCAGATAGTCCGAGACCCGCAAAAGCAGATAAGCCACCGTTCCTGCATCGCATAACACACCGGGTAATTGTTCAATGCCAATCGCGAAAGTTCGACTTGCCGCTCTCAATAATTCTCGTAAAGATATCATACACCTCTCAGATAAAGATTTACAAATAAAACCCTGCCATATATATCACGTTATGAAAATCAGGACTTAAGCATGATGACCCTTCGGATATGAACGATCTCCACATCACCCAACGCGCGGCGGACGTCTTCGCTCTTCATGATGATCGCCGTATTACGGACTCCCGACCCGATGGAGATTTCCTCCTCTTTCAGGACGCTCGCATCGATCAACACCCGAACCTGATTCTTCACCCCAAACGGACTCACCGTCCCGACTCGGTACCCCGTCACTTCCAACACTTCCTCCTCGGTTGCCATCCGCACACGCGACCGTTTCACAAGCTGACGTAACTTCTTCCACTCAATTTGCGAAGGTCCCGCCATAAGCACCATCCAAAATTCTTCCGGTCTGATCTGAAAGAGAATACTGCGCACGATCTGCTCGGGTCGCTGCTTTCGGTCAGAGGCAGCTTGTTCGAAACTGGTAACAGGCGTCTCGTGATGAAAGAGGCGGTGGGGAATCCCAAGTTGGTCCAAGGCTATGCTGGCGGGTGGTTTGCCTGTACTGAGCAAAGTCGAAGTGTCATTCATTGGTTAAGTATAAAGGAACATGTCATTGCAAGGGCGACACTTGCACCGAACGCAAGTACGGTGTGTTTTTCGCCCGAAGCAATTCCCGACTCGACGAGGAGATTGCTTCGCTCGCTGGAAAGCGCTCGCTCGCAATGACACTTGCTGCGGTAAAATCGTGCCATGTCGAAACTCAAATCACCTATCACTTTGTTCTTCATCACAGTAATTGTAATTGCTCTTCTGGCATTATTCGGACCCGAAGAACAATCTCTCGGCTCCAACGTGCGTATCGTGTATCTGCATGGCGCTTGGGTACTGACTGCGGAACTTGCCTTTCTCGCGGCGGGTTTGGCTGGCTTGATCGGTTTGGTCTCCAAAAAGGACTTGTATCACAACTGGTCAGCCGCGTTGGGACGGACAGGCATTTTCTTTTGGGTCACATACATTCCCTTATCGTTGTGGGCGATGGAATCCAACTGGAACGGACTCTTCCTTGCCGAGCCGCGCTTTCGCCTTGCGGTGATCTTTGCAGTGACAGGTGTGTTGTTGCAACTTGGACTTTGGTTCATCAACACCAACTGGATCACATCTCTTGCCAACCTGATATACATTATTATCCTGCGCGTGATCTTTGCCACAGCAGACAACGTCATGCACCCGCCGCCATCGCCGATCTTTAATTCGGGGAATTATGCCATTATCGGGTTCTTCGTCGCAATGATCGTGCTTTCGCTTGTTGCGGCATATTTTATGGCACGCTCGTTTCTAAATATGAAACCAGAAGAATAAATTCCCATGTTTGTATTTGCCCTGATCGGATTAAACCTGCTCATCTTCATCCTTGCCTTGCTTTGGATCCTAGTCCCTGCATTTTATGGTTTGCCGTCCAAGCCCACCAAAGTGGATCGAATCCGCAAGGCGTTGAAGCTGGTGAATTTACAACCCGATGAAGTTCTGTACGATCTCGGCGCAGGCGATGGACGCGTGCTTCTCATCGCGGTGAAAGAGTTTGGCGCAAAGGCGGTTGGCATCGAAGTAGGACCCATCCAGTGCGTGTTGATCTGGTTAAGAGTGACCGCAAGTAGATTAAGTAATCGTATAACAATTCATTGGGGAAATTTTTTCAAGTCAGACCTCAGTGAAGCAGATGTGGTTTACCTGTATGCCACATCCACGGAAGTTTTGAAACTGGCTCCGTATTTGGAGAAAAAAATGAGGCGTGGATCAAGGCTTGTTTCGATATCCGCAGATTTCCCTGAGTGGGAGCCGTCTGCATTCGATGGCGAGAGTCTGATCTTCGTGTATGATATGCCGCCCAAAGCGGGAAGCCTGACAACGTATATGTTGAAGAATTCCAAAGAGTAAATTACTTTCCAAACGCATCGTTTGAATTCCAAAACGTTTTTGGCGCTGGCAATCCCAGGCTCTTTGCATAACGGATCGCCACCTCATGATTCATTTCAGCGGGAAAAAATATAGTTGGCTTGCCCATTTCTTTTCCCGCCAGCATTTCATCATCAACGATGCCTCCACCGCCGATCGCTACTAAAACATCACTACAAGTAACCATTGCTTTTGATGTCGGGGATAGTTCGTTTGAATTTGGTAAATTTCCACCCCACTGCTTGTCTTTGACGAAACAGACGTGATCGACTGCATCGTTAATACCGCCCCGGTATTCAAGCGCCAGGCTGGTAACGATCCCTGCCGTTTCAAAGCCCATTGATTTCGCCAGTGGATAGAGTGCGCCGATGCCAACACTGGTTACGCCAATGTTGATTAATGTCGTTTTGGGGGAATATCCAGACAATACTTTCTGCGCGATCTCAAGCATGGCATTTTCATCTTCGTATCCCAAGCCGGAATACCCGTAAAAGGTAAGCACAGTTTTACCCAAACTCTTTATAAATGAGATCGTCTCTTCAGGTGTCATACTCCAGCCTACAATATGATGTTTTCCCTGTAGTTGAAGTTTTAGCCCGCCAATGAACCGACGAAGTGTACTCATGGAAACTGCCTTTCGTTTGCGTCTAATCTCAATACGAATTCTTCCACCCCCTCCCTGGTGACCATGAACCCGCACTTCTCAAGCACACGCCTTGAGCCGATATTATGTTTCGCCACATGCGCAAACAACGGACGGGGCTTCACGATGCTTATATACTCAGTCAGCGCCTGCGTGGCAATCCCTTTGCCCCAATACTCTTTTCCAAGCCAATAGCCGACTTCGCGTTGGTCTTCCGTTTCCCAACTCAAAATATACCCTGCTACTTCACCATCATAGGAAATGGCTTTAATGAGGTTATTTTCATACGCCATGATCTTTTTCCAATGCGCCATGAAGGTATCCCTATCTCTCGACGGGAATGCCGCCATCGCGGTCGCTTCGGGATCGAGTTGTTGTTCGAAGAGGATGGGTAGGTCAGATTCGGTTACGTCGCGGAGAGAGACGTTATTTTTCAAGAGTTTTCTCGTCAATCAACTTTGATCACATCATCGTGCAGAATGGAATAGATCTCAACATCATGGTGCCGACCCTTGTTGTACCATGCGCCGCGTGATGTGCCTTCGTGCTTGAAGCCGCATTTTTCCGCCAGCCGACGGGAAGCGGCGTTGTCGGGATGAATGACGAGCCTGATTCGATTCATCCTGTTTGGTTTCAAACAAGTAGCGGACAAACATATTCACGGCTTCAGTCATCACCCCTTTGCCGCGCTGTTCAGCACCGTAGACTTGATAGGACAGTTCATACTCATCCAGATAATTGACGGTCTTGAAAAATTCGATATGACCTAATATCTGGTCAGCCGAGTTGACGATGAGGAGCATCCCCTCCTCCTTGCCCCAAAAGCCGTTCTCCTGAAATTCCTTTTGAAAGGCGGGCTGTGACAGAATGCCACGTGGAAAATATGCCCCACGGTTATCGATGTCTGTGTGGAAGTCATAAAGCTTTCTCGAGGTCGCCGTCACGCACAGGACGGAGGATAATCGATTTACCTTTTAGCATGATAACTTCCTTTGATGGTCAATACATTTATCATTTCACTTGGACAACTCTCTTCGTAGTTTTTGCACACAATCTTCCACATAAGCAATATTCTTCTCGTCACTCATGTGTTCTCTTGCATACAAAAGGATCGGGCGAACGGATTCAACCGAACGCCCGAGCTCCTGCATTCACTCATAACGGGGCATCATCCACATGTGGAAGTGGTGCAAGGTATATTCGTTATAGAAATAATAGACGTGTTCAATTCCCAAGACTTCGCGCTGTGCCTTTCGGATGCGACAAAGCAAATCAATGTAGTCACTAGCTTCCTCCGCTATCAATTCATCCAAACAGTGGACATGTCGTTTCGATGCCAGAATCACCATCCCCGGAAGCGGATAAGCGACATCCTGATGCGCATGGAAGAATTCTGTTTCGATAATTGTCCCTCCCAAGGGTTGTTTGGTGCCCTGGATGATCGCACAACTGAGGCATTGGGATTGTTCTGGGTTAGTCATACCGTGAGTATAACTGCAAGTCTATGATGTTGTATAATCTTGCTACGGAGAGCGCAATGCAAAAACAAATGCGGGAACAACTCAAAGCGGATTTCAAGGAAGCGTTGGCTGAATTTGTCGAAACCTTCAAAGGTCACATTTCCACATCAGATGACCAATGGACGATTAAGGGTTTCGTTGACGTGTTTCGCAATATTTATACAATTTCGGCAGATACAAAGATTGTTTCTAAGATTTTGGAAATTCACCTCTTCCCAAAGTTGCTTGAATTTGCGAACCAAAATAATTACCGCATTGTATTGGCTGAACAACAGAACTACTATCCCGATCTGTCTTTTGTCAGAGCAGACGATGAAAGTATTAAATTTGCTGTAGATCTGAAAACCACATATCGTTTGCCCGGCACCCCTGAATTTTGTAATGGTTTTACGCTTGGTTCTCATGGGATGTATTTTATAAATCGTAAAAGTAATAAGAATATTCAGTTTCCTTTTGATGAATATTTAGGACATTTTTGTTTAGGCATTATTTATTCTCGTTCTACAGCAGACAAGATTGACGAAACCAGAATCTACAAACTTGACGAACTTAAATCTATTGTTTCTGTTATAAGTGATTTTGAATTTTTCGTTCATGAAAAGTGGGAAATTGCCAGCGATGCTCAAGGGAGTTTCAATACCGCAAACATTGGAAGTATCTATAAAATTAGCGATATTCTTAACGGTAATGGCGTTTTCAAAAACTTAGATGAACAGTGGTTTGACGATTATTGGATAAACTACGGCAAAATTAAGATGACTACGCCAGATGGAGAAGTCAAGAATATTACGACTTTCAAAAACTTTCTTGTTTATCGTGGAGAAGATCCACAGCTTGCAAATCCAATGTCACGGAAGCCAGCACGCAAAAATAGGCGGGTGTTGAAATGACGGTAAAAGTTCCTCCTTTGAAATGTCAGGGAATCAAGACCAAACTGGTCGAGTGGATTAAAGACCATGCCATTCTCAACGAGAATGGCACATGGATTGAACCATTCATGGGCTCAGGCGTGGTTGGATTCAATATGCGTCCAAATGGCGCAATCTTTTCAGATGTAAACCCTCATATCGTCAATTTTTACAATGCAATTAAAGATGGCAAAATCACAGCGGGAATTGCTAAAGAGTTTTTGGAGAAAGAAGGAGCCCTACTAAAGGAAAAGGGCGGAGATCATTATTATGAAGTGAGAGAGCGTTTCAACAAAGACAGCAGTTCTTTGGATATGCTTTTTCTAAACCGTGCCTGTTTCAACGGTGTTATGCGTTTTAACAAAAAGGGCGGATTCAATGTCCCTTTTGGACATAAATCCGAACGTTTTGCAAAAGCCTATATCACCAAGATTGCGAATCAAATCAAATATATTGCTGATGCTCTCAGTCAATATGATTGGAAATTTGTTTGTCAGGATTTCAAAACGACAGTTTCTTCTGCATCATCGAATGATTTTATATATTGCGATCCGCCTTACATTGGCAGGCATGTTGATTACTTCAATTCATGGTCGGAGGAAAGTGAGCAGGAACTTTGTGATGTACTTAGTGCGACACCAGCAAAGTTTATCCTTTCTACCTGGCATAGTAATCAATATCGTACAAATCCCGCCATTGATAAATACGCCTCTCCGTTTTACCATTTTGACCCGCGAACATTTTTATCATGTGGGTGCGAGTGAGAAGAACCGCAATCCCAATGCTCGAGGCGATTGTTCTTAATTACAATCCATTGCCGCAAGTGGAAATCCAATTGGAAAAGCAAATGGCTTTATTTGAGAAGTCGCATAAAGATGAGTATGTGGTTTATTCTCCAAAGAATTGATATTATGAAGAAAACGCCTGAAACCAAACCCGATAAAGTCAAAGAAATGGCTCCCGAATACCGATTTGACTATAGAAAGGCAAAACCGAATCGTTTTGCAAAAAAGATGGAGGCTGAACCTTTGATAGTCATGATCGAACCTGACTTGGCTAAAGTTTTCAAAACACCTGAGCAGGTCAATAAGGCGCTCAGAGCGTTGATCTCCGCGATAACAGAAAAAGAAACAAAATCAATTGCAAAGTAAATCGAGTCCTCGTCGCAAGACGGGGACTTTTCATCTCTCAACCCACCAATTACCAATTACAATTTACCTACTATGCTCATCCACTCCTCCTCCCAACTCCTCACCCTCGCAGGCGGACCGCAGCGCGGTCATTCCCTCGGCACGCTTGGTATCATCGAAGACGGCGCGGTCGTCATCCGCGATGAAAAGATCGTCGCGGTCGGCACAACGGCTGAACTCAAAGCCTCCTATCCCAACGAACCGACACTCGATGCCAGACCATTGTGTCCTCATGCCTGGGTTTGTCGACCCGCACACGCACGTCATTTGGGGCGGCGACCGTGCGAATGAATTCGAGATGAAGATGGCAGGCAAGCCGTATCTTGAGATTCTGGCTGAGGGCGGCGGCATCCTCTCCACGGTCCGTGCGACGCGCACGGCGTCCATTGAGTCGCTCATCGCGCAAACCCGTCCACGTCTGCTCCGCATGTTTCGCAACGGCACCACCACCGTCGAAGCCAAAACGGGCTACGGTCTGCAAACCGCCACCGAACTTCGTCTTCTCAAAGCCCTGCTCACGGTTGACGATGAAACCCCAATCGACATCTCGCCCACCTTCCTCGGCGCGCACGCCATCCCGCCCGAATACAAAGATAACCCGCAAGGCTACACTGACCTCGTGTGCGAGACGATGCTCCCGATGCTCAAAGAATGGTGGGAGACTCACGCCCCGCGCCGTCCTCTGCCTTTTGTGGATGTCTTCTGCGAAACGGGCGCGTTCACCCTCGAGCAATCGCGTCAGATCCTGACGGTAGCTGGGTCGCTGGGATTCCCGCTCAAAATCCACGCTGACGAATTCGACAATCTCGGCGGAGTCTCGCTCGCGGTCGAGTTGGGAGCAGCGTCCGCAGATCATCTAGTGAAGACCTCCGATGCCGACATCGCCGCATTAGGAACATCTGATACCGTTGCAGTTTCTTTGCCTTGTACTCCGTTTGGTCTTGCTGAAAAAGACTATACCCCCGCTAAAAAGATCATCGAAGCTGACGGTATCTTCGCCCTCGCCACCGACTGCAACCCCGGCACCACATGGAATGAGTCCATGCAGTTTGTGATCGCGCTTGCCTGTCGTGCAATGAAGATCACGCCTGCCCAAGCCATCGCCGCCTCGACGATCAATTCTGCGCACGCCATCCGCCGCGCCGATACCATCGGCTCCATCGAAGTCGGCAAACAAGCGGACATGTTGATCCTGTCCGTGCCTGATTATCGTCATTTGGGTTATCGCTACGGTACGAATCTGGTGAAGCAGGTTATTAAGCGTGGTCAGGTCTATTCGGTGGATGTGGGGTATTACCGAACGGCGTAGTTAATAATATTGTGTCATGCTGAGCACAGTGAAATATCTCTACTCTTGTGAAAGCAGCTCTTCGGTCACCGCGAACGCTCCCTCAAAGTAACATATTGTTGGTAAGGAAAGTTGAAAATGATTAACCTCTCACATATCAGCCCGTGGATATGGATCGTTATCGGGGTCGTGATCCTGTTCCTCATCTTCCGTTTCTTCTCTCACATCGTTCACTTCATCGTGAATTTTTTCTGGCACAGTTGTTTGGTCGTGGTTGTACTCGTGGTGATCTTCTTCATTCTACGCGCGTTACACGTTCTTTAAAAAAACAGAGGCGATAAGTTTATCGCCTCTGCGCTATATCTCAAACTGCCTTGCAGCTACTCTGTTCTCTTTCCAAACCACATCCGCCCGAACAAGTTATCTTTCAGAATGAACTGATGGTATAACGCCGCACCAACGTGAACAATGATCAGTAGAAGCAGAAACGTCCATATGCCTCCGTGCAGGAAGCCCAAACTAAAGCCGCCTCTGCGGAAACTTCCCGGTGTGGGGGTGGAACCAATGCCGAAGGTGCGCGCCAGTATCCCGCGCTGATCTGCCAGAATGATGCCGGTGATGGTCATGCCAAATGTGAGCAGATACAAACCCCAGTGAGTCAATGTGCCGATCCAATCAAAGAATTTATTTCCGGCGCTTGCCCACTCGGGATGTTGAGTCGTCCAGCGTACTATTAACCGGATAATCAACAGCACCAGGACGGTAATTCCAAGAATCATATGCAGGCTGATCGTTGAGAAGATGCTGCCTCCCTGCTGAGGGAAGTCAGCCTGTGGGAATCCTCCCTGCGGCAGTTCATCCGAATCGAAATTCTGCACTGGAGGATTGCCTGGTTGGAAATTCTGCTGTGGAAAATTCCCCTGCCCAGGGCTGAATCTTTCCCTTCCGCCTTCATTCTCTTGAACAAGAAAAAAAGCGCCGAAGATCAAAATGGCGATCAACCAGTGCAAGGCGACGAGAGCAGGATGATAACGTTTAGGTTTGGTCTCCGTGGAGGATACATTTACAGGTGGCGGCTCAGGCTCGGCAGTTACAGGGTAAGTAGACATTTGAATTTTATTCTCCTTTTTTCCTCTACTATATATTTTCAAAATGAACATTAGATGAAATTTTGTCGAAGAACTATGTCGAATATTTGTGGAATGTTCCGACAACATAGTAAAATTTATCTCTTTGTCAACCTTGTTGGATAACAAAGCAACAACCCAGGAGACCTTATGCAAATAGACATCATCGGTGTGCCCATTGATCTTGGCGCAGACCGGCGCGGCGTGGATATGGGTCCCAGCGCGATACGATATGCAAACCTGCATCGAAAACTTGAAGAACTCGGACATTCACTGAATGACACAGGCAACATCGAAGCGCCAATTCAGGAAACGTGCCAAATCACCGATGCCAAACTCAAATATATTGATTGCATCATTCCCATGGGAAGGCGTATTGCAGGCGCAGTGGCAACGTCTGTCCAAGCTGGCAGGTTTCCGCTGGTGTTGGGAGGCGATCATAGTCTCTCGGTTGGTTCGATACGCGGCGCGGCAAAACATAAGAAACTCGGCGTCATTTGGGTGGATGCCCATGCCGACTTCAACACGCCTGAAACGACGCCCTCTGGAAATATTCATGGGATGCCTCTCGCGGCATTATGCGGACTCGGTGACCCGCGCCTTGTCTCATTGTGGGACGAGACGCCTCCCATTCTGGACCCGAGGCGGGTTGCCGTTATCGGAGCGCGCGATCTCGACCCGGGCGAAAAACAAAACCTGCGCGAGGCGGGTGTGATGGTGCAAAGCATGGAACAGATCGACCGCTTGGGCATGGTCAACGCATTGGAGACAGCCATCGAACGGGTGGGGCAGGATGTGGACGGAATTTATCTTTCGTTCGATATGGACGCGCTCGACCCGCGTCACGCGCCGGGTGTGGGTACTCCTGTCCCTGGCGGCTTGACCTTCCGTGAAGCGCATCTCGCCTGCGAAGTTGTCGCTGAAACGGGCAGGCTCATCGGTATGGATTTGGTAGAGGTTAATCCAATCCTCGATGTGCAGAATCAAACCGCGATATTGGCTGTGGAATTTATCCGCTCTGCGTTGGGGTCACGCGTGTGGGGCGGGTGATGGTTAAACCTCTCGAAACAGTAGCAGGCCTGGGTAAGAAGGAGGCGTACACTTGTTCAACGTCCAGAATACGACTAAAATAAAGTCATGGCTACTCTCTATGGTCCGATCCTGATCGTTGAAGATGTTCCGAATGTCCTTGAATTGCTGGAAGTGACGTTGCGTTTCAAGGGCTACGCGGTCATCACCGCGCGCAATGGCGAGGAAGCGTTGGAAGTGATCGCGCAGACGCGCCCGGTGTTGATTATTACAGATATCCTGATGCCGAAGATGGATGGATATGCCTTCGTTCAGAAACTGCGGCTCAACACCGAGACGCGCGCCATTCCGGTTGTGTTTCTCTCTGCCACTTATGTGACGCCGGAGGATAAGGATTTTGCCTTAAGCCTCGGTGCAGCGCGTTTTATGGAAAAGCCAATTGATACCGAGGATTTTTTGTTGACCGTTGCCGAACTGGTGACACAACAACCTTTTACAACACCACAACCGCTCGATATGCAAAGATTTTATAATGGGTATCGCACGCGTCTCGAAAACAAACTGCGCCACAAAAACACACAGATCGCGCGCGCAGAACGATTATTGCCCACACTGCCACCCGACCAAAAGCCTGCCTTCGAAGCCCTGCTGCAACAGTCCATGCGTGATCGCGATGAAATCCAGTCGGAACTCAACGATATATATAAGACTCTCGACGAACTAAAAGAGCAATAAATTTCATTCAGCGATGGCTTCCCATCGCTGAATTTTTGAAGGGAAAAAACATGCAACAACCAAAATTATCCTATATTGAGGATCTCGCGCGCCAGGCAGGGGCGATCCTTCGCGCAGGATACAGCCAGGAACATGAAGTAAGCTATAAAGGGGTGATCGATCTTGTGACCGAAATAGATCACCAGTCGGAGGCATATTTGCTCGGCGAAGTGCAAAAGGATTTTTCGGATCATCATATTTTTTCCGAAGAGAGCGGGGTCATTCAGGGGAACGACGAACACATCTGGTATATTGATCCGCTGGATGGGACTGTAAACTATGCGCACAATATCCCCATTTTTTCCGTATCCATTGCATATGCCTATCAAGGAATTTTAACGTTGGGCGCCGTTTATGACCCGATGCGCGATGAAATGTTTCTCGCTGAACGAGGAAATGGCGCTACCCTTAATGGAAAGCCCATTCAAGTATCATCCACAGTTGAGTTGCAAAAAAGCCTGCTGGTGACGGGTTTTCCCTACGATGCCTGGAATACAGAGCAGGATAACTTCGCCAACTTCATTAAATTTGGGAAACTTTCGCAGGGAGTTCGCAGGCTGGGTTCTGCCGCCCTGGATTTGTGTTATGTCGCGTCCGGGCGTTTTGACGGATTCTGGGAACTTGCCCTCAAACCGTGGGATGTTGCCGCGGGAGGCTTGATTTGTGAAGAGGCGGGGGCGCAGGTGACCAATGTAAACGGGAAAAATGACTATATTTCCCCACCCCAGTCCGTGGTTGCAACTACACCTGGAATTCATGCGCATATGCTTCAGGGACTGCAGAAAAAGTAGTTATTTTTGTCCTTCCCTGAAATTCAAATTTGTGATGAAATTCAGATGAAATCTACCCAATAGATAAGTAAAATAGGAGTAGGTTTGCTGAACCATGCCCGCTGATCTTATCCCTATCAGTAAGACCAAGATCATCATCCCCAACCGTCGTCCAGAGTTACTCTCCCGACCCCGCTTGTTGGAGAGTCTTAACGCGCTGCTCGACAACAAATTATTGCTCCTTTCCGCCCCGGCCGGATATGGCAAGACCTCGCTCATGATCGATCTGGCGCATCACGTCAAGATGCCCGTCTGCTGGCTTTCACTGGATCTGCTAGACCGCGACCCCCAACGATTTATTGCTTATGTAATCGCATCGCTCGCTGAACAATTCCCCTCTGTAGGTGAATATTCACGCGTCCAGTTGAACCGCTTGAAATCCATTGAGCAGGAGGCTGAATCCCTGCTGGTAACGCTCACCAACGAAATATATGATTACGCGGATGACGATTTCCTCTTCATCATTGATGATTATCACCTTTTGGATGACGTTCCCGTCATCTCCACCCTGCTCAATCGCTTTCTGGAATTGGTGGTAGAAAACTGCCATATTGTTCTTTCTTCGCGCACCCTGCCGTTATTGGATGATGTAACGCTCATGGTCGCACGCGAACAGGTGGCAGGCTTGGATCATTCTGACCTGGCGTTTATGCCGCGTGAAATTCAGGCATTATTCGCGCAAAATTATCACGAGCACATTTCCGATGAAGCCGCTCAAAAGATCATCGAAGAAACCGATGGCTGGATCACAGGCATGGTACTCTCGAATTCTCCTGAGATGAAGCGCGTCTCAGGCGTGGACGCCTTTTCCTATCTCGGGCAACAGGTCCTCGATCAACAACCTGCACACATCCGTGAATTTCTGATGCAGACATCCCTACCCGATGAATTCAATTCAGAATTCTGTGAGCTCGTATTAACCCCGCTTCATTCCGAACCTCAGAACTGGCTCGACCTCATGGGCTTTATTCTTGAGAAGAACCTTTTCGTCCTGCCCTCTTGGATCAGATGGTCGCTGGCTTCGTTATCATCCTCTCTTCCGCGAGTTTTTGCAATCGCGTCTTAAAGAGGAACGTCCGCACGAAGTGAGACCAATCCTCGAAAGGATGGTTGCTTACTATGAAAAAATGGGGGAATGGGAAAAAGCTTATTTTACTTGCACGACAACTGAATGATCCCGATGCCTTGGCGGTGTGATCGAACGCGCTGGCATCCCCATGTTACAGACTGCTCTTGTTACATTGGAAGGCTGGATCAACAGCCTGCCTCCAGCACTGGTTCAAACCCGGCCTGGGTTGATCTCCCTGCGTGGACCCATTCTGGCGATGAAAGGTAATCTGCAGGAATCGAATGAACTGCTGGATAAAGCAGTATCTATATATCAAAAGAATCGGGATATCGTGGGGTTGACCATAGCACTTATACGCCGCGCAAATACACTTACGTATCTTAGGAAATTATACAGCATCTCTTGATGATATACAGGAGGCTCTGCATCTGGCAGAATCAGATGTATCATTCCAATTATACTATGCTGAAGCGTTGAGGATCAAAGGCTTGAACCTATATCGCTTGGGCGAATCTCGGCAGGCTGTGGAATCCTTGGAACATTCCCTATCTCTCTATTCTGCTATGAATGAGACAGCGAGAATACCAACAGTATTGATGGAAACTGGCATGGTTCATGGTGCAGTTGGTGATATTGATTCTGCCCGAAGTTCATATCAGAAAGCACTAAAATTGAGACAGGTGGAAAGAGATCTATATTCCCAGGCAGAGATATTGAACAATCTGGCAGTTTTGTATCACCAGATCGGTGAATATGAACTTGCTTCTGAAACCTTTGAAGCCGGACTGGCTTGCGCTCGAAAAAGCCACAATTACCGTGCAGAAGCTCTCATCTTAACCGGGTTAGGCGACTTATATACCGAGATAGATGAGTTTGATACAGCCGCACAGGCCTATTTGCATGCTGAAATTGTTGCCGCTAGGTTATCAGGATTCTTTATATCAAATTATTTGATTATAGCGAAAGGGAATTTGGCGCTGGCGCAAGGAAATCTTGATGAAGTAAAACAGATATTGAAAACATTTCAAAGAAAAATGAGAATTAACCCCTCAGCCTATGAACGGGGTTTGTGGTTTCTTCTGGAAGGGAAATTCCGTCTGATCAAGAGACGAATACAAGAAAGCAATTCCTTTACTGAAAGAGTGCAAAGTATTCTTTCAACAGGATGGGCGCGACCTGGAAATATTGTGGAGCATTGTTTGGCTTGCCGCTGCTTATGGACAGGCAGGCGAACTGGAGAACGCTCGCTCGGAACTTCAGGAAATTCTTTCAATCGGACCCGATCCCGATCATGCTCTATTGGCTGTAATTCATCATGCGATCCCCTGGTTAAAGAACTTACAAGCTGATCCACTGATAGGTCGTCAATTGAACACGTTCTTTGAAAAAGCCCAACGGCTGGGGATGAAATTGCCAGCCACGCGCAGAACCTTGCGCCGTCATGCCAGTTTTATTCAAGTGCCATCAGCCAGTCTCATGATTCGTGCATTTGGAAACCCTGAAGTTAGCGTCAATGGCAGAGTCATTGCGATGTCTGATTGGCGCACCCAATCTGTACGAGATCTATTCTTTTACTTCATCTATAGTCAGGAAGCAGTTACCAAGGAACAGGCAGGGATTGCGCTTTGGCCTGAAACAAGGGATGCCCAGTCGCTAAAAGCACGCTTTAAGAATGAAATTTACCGTCTGCGACGCGCAGTTGGACGTGAAGTTATCGTCTTCGAAGATGAATATTATCGCTTTAACCGTGAGATGGATTATGAATACGATGTGGAAGCCTTCGATTCTCATATTCAGCGTGCCCATAAAACAGCTGATGCAAGTACCCGTATCGAACATCTTCAAAAGGCTGTAGATCTGGTTCATGGTCCTTATCTTGCTGACGTGGATGCCGATTGGGCTGTCCCTGAACGGGAAAGACTGGGAGTGGCTTACACTTCCGCTCTCGAAGAATTGGCATATCTTTATCTGAATGCCAACCAACTTGGAGCATTGTCTTTCGATATGCCATTTGGCGCTCAAACAGGATCGTTTTCACGAAATCATTTACCAATTTGAAATGCGTGCATATGCTGCATTAGGTGACCGCTCTGCCGTTGCGCGCCGGTATCAGGCCTGTAAAACTGCAATGGAAGACTTGGGCATCCCGCTTTCCGAGGAAACAGAACGAATCTACCGCGAATTGACAGGTTGACTGTAATTTTAGCCTTTGCGGGGATTTTTGCACCCTGTTTTGCATCCTAGGGAGGTGTAATATTGGACATATCCATAAATAAAGAAAGAGGTGTGTCCATGAAAAACAAACTTGCTCAACTCGTTTACTTCGTCAATAAGATTGACCGTCACCATATCCAATTCGCTTATTTTGCCCTGATGATCGTTGGATTTATGTTCTTGCAAAGACCATCTGACGGCGGCGGTGGTCCTTTTAACTTAACGTAGATTTAAGGAGCGATAACAATGACGATGCTAACTCTGGATGCCTACTCCGCACCACCATCCTTTGATCTACCGCCGACCCACTGTTGAACGTTCCGGTTTGCACCGCCTTTTCGCGGCGGCAATCGTAAGCGATCAGTTTCGCGAAGCTTTGCTCAGTGAACCTGAAGTGGCCCTGGCAGGCGGATATTTAGGTCAAACCTTTATTTTGACTGATAAAGAAAGAACGATCATTAAGAACGTGCGCGCCAAAACCCTGACTGATTTTGCTCAAAAAGTCAATCAGGCGCTCAAGAATGACAAGCTGATTGCGTAATGGCATCAGGAGCATCGCAGCTTATTTGACACTGATGCAGCGGGTGACGCGGCGGAATTGGGGACATGGTGATAAGGGGATCACTATGCCCCGCGTCCGTTGTTTTTAACCCTATTGGAGGAGCAGATTGAATGTTTCTGTAGTAGAAAAGCAAATGTGCGGAGAATATCTCCACGCTTTTGCTGATATGGTATTTATCCTTGATAAAAATGGATTGATCCTGGACTATAAGTCTGGCAATCCGTCCATACCATCCATGTCCCTCCAGAAACTACTAAACAAAAATTTACAGGATCTTCTGGCTTCTGACAAAACAGGCATTTGGGATCGTGGTTTGAATACTTTATCCAAAGAAGAGTTGGCCATGCCTTTCGAGTTTTCTTTCCCCGTAGCGGGCAAAGAACGCTGGTTCGATGCGCGCTTAACATCGAATTCATCCTCACAATTCATCCTGGGCGCCCGGGATATTACAAGATACAAAGAAACAGAAATCCAGATGCAGACCCGGCTACAGCAACTCTCAGCTTTGCGTTCCATTGACCTGGCAATCGCTTCCGGGCTGGACTTGAACCTGCTTCTGTCCAGATTGCTGGATCATGTCATAACATTACTCCGGGTAGATGCCGCCTCCGTCCTCTTGTTTGGCGACGAAACGAATACTCTTAAATTTGCCGCTGGCAAGGGCTTCCGCACCAATATCCTTCAACATACTCGTTTGAAACTGGGAGAAGGATGTGCAGGGAAAGTGGCATTGGAACGAAGAATGATCCATATTCCCGATCTCACAAAAGAAAAAGCGGAATTTGACAGATCCCCTTTATTCCCCAGTGAAAGTTTTATTACCTATTATGGTGTACCCTTGATGGCAAAAGGACGCGTTCTGGGCGTACTCGAAATATTTCATCGTACATCTCTTGATCCCAATTCAGATTGGCTGGATTTTTTAAATATCATTTCGGGGCAGGCGGCCATTGCGGTTGACAGCGCAATGATGTACAAGGAACTGCAACGATCCAACATCGATCTCAGCCTGGCTTATAACGCGACAATCGATGGCTGGTCGCGGACTTTGGATTTGAGGGATAAGGAAACGGAGGGGCATACCCGCCGCGTAACGGACATGACCTTAAGGCTTGCCGCTTCCATTGGAATGGACAATTCAGAATTGATCCACATTCGCCGGGGCGCAACCTTGCATGATATTGGCAAAGTGGCTATTCCAGATCATATCCTTTTCAAACCCGGACCTCTCACGGATGAAGAGTGGGAAACCATGCGGCAGCACCCCCGTTATGCCGTCGAATTACTTTCACCAATAACCTATCTTGCGCCTGCCTTGTCGATTCCCCACTGGCATCATGAGAGATGGGATGGCACGGGATATCCTGATCGATTGGGCGGAGAAGATATCCCATTTTCGGCAAGATTGTTCGCCCTCGTTGATGTTTATGATGCCCTGACCTCCCGTCGCCCTTATCGGAATGCCTGGTCAAAACAGGATGCGGTCCAATATATCGAAAAGCAGGCTGGAAAGCATTTTGATCCCAGTCTAACGCCTGAATTTTTGAATCTGGTCAACCAAAACGGCTTTCAACATGCGGCTCTTGACCACCCTTCTCAACTGCGATAGAATACTGCCTTGCCAATGCCCTCGTAGCTCAGTGGATTAGAGCGCTTGCTTGCGGAGCAATAGGTCGCGTGTTCGAGTCGCGCCGAGGGCGCCATTGATAAAAGGAGCGGTGAACCGCTCTTTTTTATTTGAAATTCATGGCAAACAAAACAATCTTTAAATCCGATAATACGCTGGGAACATGTCAAAACTTCAAATTCTTCTGACAAATGATGATGGAATTCGCTCACCTGGATTATGGGCCGCCGCCGCATCTCTTTCGGACCTTGGGTTTGTTACTGTTACCGCACCGCGTGAACAATCTTCAGGGGCGGGGCGTAGTTTGCCGAATACGTCAGATGGGATCATTCACGAAGAGCGGGTGCAGGTCAATGGTCGGGAATGGAGCGTGTTCGCAATTGGCGGCAGTCCGGCACAGTCAGTGCTCCATGGTGTTTATGAAGTCCTGAAATTCAAACCTGATCTGGTCGTATCGGGAATCAATTATGGGGAGAACGTCGCCACCGGAGTGACCATCTCGGGGACAGTGGGCGCAGCGTTGGAAGCCGCCTCCCTTGGAATCCCCGCCCTGGCTGTCTCTTTGGAGGCTCATTCAAAATATCATCTTTCCTATTCTACGGATGTGAACTTCTTGGTTGCCGCTGATTTCACACAGAGGATCGCCCGCTTGTTATTGGATAGGAAATTTCCTGCCGACGTGAGTGTTTTAAAAATAGATGTGCCGTCAGACGCGACCACGGAGACCCCCTGGCAGTTGACGCGCGTGTCGCGTCAAAGATATTACGAGCCTGTTGCGCCTGAGCGCGCTTCATTAAATACCCCAAACCTGATTGGCTACCGCGAAGCTGGAACATTGGACAATGAGCCAGAGGATACAGATGTATATGTGTTGAGGAAAAAACGATGGGTATCTGTCTCCCCCCTGAGTTTGGACCTGACTTCCCGCGTGGATTTCGACGAACTAGATAAATTGATGCGAAAATGATTGAACACGAAGGACACGACGAACATAAAGGTTTTCCCTTCGTGAACTTCGTGTCCTTTATCGTTTGAGAAGAATCTAGTTGAAGTGAGGAGTGAACTTTGCCATTAATTTTTCTTTGGGCATAAAACCAGTTACGCGTTCTTTCACTTCACCGCCTTTGATAAAAAGCAGGGTCGGGATGCCCATCACACCGTACTTCATGACGAGATTGGGATTCTCATCCGCGTCAATCTTCACGACTTTGACTTTTCCGTCCCACTCGCCAGCCAGTTGTTTGACAACAGGGTCGAGCATTTTACAGGGTTGGCACCAGACCGCGCTGAAATCCACGAGCACGGGTTCATCGGCACTCAATACTTCGTTTTGAAATGTTCCTTCATCTACATGTAATAATTCTGCCATTGTTGCCTCCAATTTGATGGACGCACCTGGATATGAGAGTTTTACGTTGACGATGAATATCTCCCATGTTAGAATGCAGTCCGCTTTACCCATAACGATGGGCGCGTAGCTCAATGGCAGAGCAGCGGCCTTTTAAGCCGTTTGTTGAGGGTTCGATCCCCTCCGCGCTCACACAAAATCCTCTTTGCGGGGATTTTTTGTTGTGCGTCCCCACAGAGGGGATGATATTCGATCCCCTCCGCGCTCACAGAGAATCCTCCGCGTGAGGATTTTTTGTTGTGTGTCCCCACAGGGGGGATGGTATTCGATCCCTTCCGCGCTCATAAGAGAATCCTCCCTGCGGAGGATTTTTTGTTGTGCGTCCCTCTCCATACACATTATAATGATGGGTAGATGGAGTACACGTAATGAAGTACATTCAACGAACTTTCAGTTTATTCCTTATCCTTTTTGGGTCACTTTCGCTCGTTTTTCAGCCTGCTTATGCCCAAAGTGACGAACCGCTTGCCATCGTCATGACTGCAGACGGTCCCATCATGCCGCCGATGCTGGAATACATCAAACGCGGCATTGAAGCAGCGAACAAGGAAAATGCCGAAGTCATCATCATCCAACTCAACACACCCGGCGGGAGCATTACAACGATGCTCGATATCATTACGACAATTCGTGCCAGCGATACACCGGTGATCGTTTATGTTGCACCAAAGAATGCCTTTGCCGGAAGCGCCGGAGCTCCGATTACCTTTGCAGCACATGCCTCTGCCATGGCGCCTGAGACATTCATCGGCGCATCCACACCGATCGATGAATCGGGCGAGAACTTGAAACTCCGATGCAAAAAGCAAAGCGGCAAATGCTTCCAAAGCCGCGATCCGTCCTTATGTTGAAGCGCGCGGTACGGAAGCCTTGAAACTTGCCGAATCCATGATCGATGAAGCCCAAGCCGCCACGGTGGATGAGGCGCTGGCTGTTCATCTCATTGATTTTAAAGTGGACAACGTGGATGATCTGCTTGAAGCGCTGGATGGTTTCACTGTGCAAATGAACGACGGCTCACGCATTCTCCACACCGCTCACGCGCTTACCAAACCATTTGACATGAGTTTCATCGAGCAACTGCTTCTGTTCCTCACCAATCCCAACATTGTCTTTTCATTGTTCTCCTTGGGCATCCTGGCGATCTTGTTTGAAATCTCCAGCCCGGGCGGATGGGTATCAGGATTCATCGGCGTGGTGTTCGTATCGCTTTCGATCTATGGCATGGGTGTATTACCCATCAACGGGTTTGGCATCATCTTCCTTGTCACCGCCTTTGTATTGTTCATCCTTGATATCAAAGCGCCCACGCATGGCGCGCTCACAGCCGCCGGGGTCGCATCGTTCATCGTTGGTGCGCTGGTGCTTTTCAACTCAGCGGGGACGCCGCAATTTCAGCGTGTGTCTGTCCCACTGGTGGTGGGCATGGGCATCATCATCGGCTTGTTGTTCTTTGGCATTCTCCTGTTCGCGTTGCGCGCAATGCACAGACCGATCAGTATGGGCGCAGAGTCATACGTTGGAAAAACAGGAACAGCCAAAATGTGGAGTGAAGCGGGCGGACAAGTCCAGGTGGAGTCTGAATTATGGACTGCGGAAAAAACGGACGCGTCCGAAAAGATCCGTAAGGGCGATCAAGTGGAAGTTGTCGAAGTAAAAGGTTTACGATTGAAAGTCAAAAAGATAAAATAAAATTACCCGTCATCGCGAGCGGAGCGAAGCAATCCCCTGCTTGACCGGAGATTGCTTACTCTAAAGAGGATAACGTCGTCGCAACAAACGCTCCTCGCAATGACGCATCAAAAGGAATTTATGCCTGCTATACCAACAAGAGACCGAGTCTCCCCTGAAATTGACCAACGACCTTTGCGCCGCCCAGAGTGGATCAAAGTGCGCGCGCCATCCGGCGAAAACTACGAACGCATTCAAACGCTGATGCGCACAAAATCTTTGCATACCGTGTGCGAAGAAGCGATGTGCCCCAACCTTGGCGAATGTTGGGGAAGCGGCACCGCGACCTTTTTGATGCTGGGTGACGTATGCACACGCACCTGCGCCTTCTGTGACATCAAACACGGCAAGCCCACACTCATGGATTGGGGCGAAGCCGAACGCGTGGCACAAGCTGTGAAGTCGATGGAGTTGAAACACGCGGTCATCACATCGGTGAACCGTGATGAACGCCGCGATGGCGGCGCACCAATCTTTGCGATGGTCATTCGCCGCATCCGTGAATTACTGACCGGGTTGTTCCATCGAAGTGTTGATCCCCGATTTCAAAGGATCGCTCGAAGCCTTGAAGATCGTGATGGAAGCTCGACCCGAAATTTTGAATCACAACGTGGAGACCGTGCCGCGATTGTTCAAGACCGTACAGCCACAGGATAATTACGAGTGGGCGGCGGCGACCTTATCGAACGCCAAGAAACTCGACCCCGATGTGTTGACCAAATCCGGCATCATGCTGGGACTTGGCGAAACCATGGACGAAGTCAAGGCCGTAATGCGCGACCAACGCTCATGGGGTGTGGACATTCTGACTATCGGTCAATACCTGCAACCCAGTAAGAAACACATGCGCATGGATCGCTATTACAGTATGGAAGAATTCGCCGAACTACGCGACTACGGGGTAGAGATCGGCTTCCAATGGGTGGAGTCAAATCCGCTGGTGAGGTCATCGTATCACGCGGCAGATCAAGTGCGTGCGTTGAGCGTGGTGCATCGCAAGTTGTATGGGGAAGTGTTGCCAGTCATAGGTAAATAATTAAGGTGACAGTCACTTCGGAAGTGACTGTCACCTTGTGTTTATTACTCCCGCATGATCGAAAAATCGGCGGGAGTTTTTTCATGTTGACCTTTTGGTAGCCTTTGCCTATAATTTGCTCATTAATTTTTGATCCGTCGCCGGATAACAGACTAAATGGATTTAGGCGATTAGACGGCAAAGTGCCGTCCATAAGCAGTTAAACGGATGGATGCCGTATATCCCTAGTTCGGCGGATTGAGAGGAGAAAGTATGAAGGTTCGTAGGAGAATCGCACAGTTGTCACTACGTTGGGAGGGCGGCAAGGCTTCCGTATACCGCGCTTGTTTCCTGGTATGGATGGCCCTACTGTTAACCGTTGGCTGCAGCTCTTCAGGGAGCAAGATCATCAGCGTGGGCAATGGGGACACAGGTCAGAGCGTGGTTGCATCGGTTGGTGAAAAGATCGAAGTAACCCTCCAGACAGTTGGGCCTGGCCAATACGGGGACCCAATCTTGTCGTCAGAGTCAGTGAAGTTTCTGGATGAGTCGTCAGCCGGCACACCCAACCCTGGTGGGTCAAGGCAACTCTATCGGTTCGAGGCTGTCTCTTCTGGCCAGGTCAACATTACGATTCCGCACACAGGCGGTTTGGCAGACGGGCCGGCAACTCCTGCGTTCATGATTACCGTAACGGTGAAGTGAAAGGTGCAACGTAATCCGCTGGTGAGGTCGTCGTATCACGCGGCAGATCAAGTGCGTGCGTTGAGCGTGGTACATCGCAAGTTGTATGGGGAACAGTTACCAGTGATCAGTAAATAGTAATCAGTAACTCCCGCTTGACTTGAAAGGTTGGCGGGAGTTTTTTGTTAATCGTCATTGTCATATATTTTCTGCGGGCATATAATGCTGTATATAGGATGTTATACGGACTGAGTCTGTAAACATCCTGCACAGGGGCATAGACAATTCGTCGCTTAACACATAGTTACGCTATCCATTCGTAAAGTGAAGGAAAACTGGAGTTCATGGTGGCAACTCAACAAAAATTGCAGCAATTTTGTGATGAAACTTTTGAAGAGTTCGGTCATCTGGGTGACTATATATGGAAATTTAATATGCAAATAGATGAGTTACGTTCAGAAGAACTTAGAAGTTGCAAGATTACTTTCCCAATGATCCTAAGGGACAAGCAATTAGGTGGCACTACCAATCTCAAAAATTGGATTACTTATTTCCTGTGATGTTGAATTATTCTTTTGTTGTATTGGTATTCATCACTATAGAAACTCGCTTAATGAAAGCCTGTGACCTAATTTCCAAATCTAGGGCTTTACCTGTTCGAGCAAAAGATATGGCAGGCAACGGATTTGAACGTTACATGTCATTCTTGACTAAATTGGTTAATATACCTCGTGAAAAATTGACGTTGTGGCCACGAATATCAAGACTTCGCGACCATCAGAAATTGTATAGTGCACACATCGGGTTTTGTGGAATTTTCAAATGATAAAAAAACGATCCGTTCTATAACCAAGGACAGAAGTTATTTCTCAAAGGAACACCTAGCAAGTATTGAGGATTATGACAAGGAAAAAAACGAAGATACTCGTCCTATTCGTATTGAGCAAACAGATAATGGAGAAAGATTGATTATTGAGTTAGATTATTCCCATAACATCTGCTTTTATGGGCGAGAGTTTTTGATGCAAATACTGAAAGAAGCAGGTTTACCATATGTTGAGTATCTTTCTAGTCCATAAATGCAACCTACCGATAAACAGCAGTGTCAAGATTTACGAGAAAAACTGAATGAAGAAAGTCCTGAGCTTGGCAAAAGGCATCGGAATTTTTTCTTTTTGGGGTGGTTTTGATATACTCCACCCATGCACATCGAGTTCAGTGGCAAGATCATCTTCTGGAAAGGGCCTGCTCCATGGTTTTTCATCATTGTTCCAGCGAAGCAGAGTCGTGACATCAAAGCCATCTCCAGCATGGTGACGTATGGCTGGGGAGTGATCCCCGTCCATGTGCGGATCGGTAAGACCGAGTACACCACTTCCCTGTTTCCCAAGGATGGTCGCTACCTTGTGCCGATCAAAGCGAGCGTCCGCAAGGCGGAGAAGCTTGAGAAGGGTGACAAAATTACCGTGCGACTCGAAATTCGTTGAACAGTTGGTTGCTATTTCTTCAAACTCCCACTTGACTTATAAGGTCAGCGGGGGTTTTTATACATCATTGTCATTTATTCTCCGTGCACATATAATCCGTATCAGGAGAATATACGATGAACCTTACACAACTCACAGGGGTGTTGTTGATCTTGTTACCCATCGCTTTTAACGTGATTTTCTTTCTGCTCCAAAGAACGTTTGAATACCCGGATATTCTTCGCAAGCCCACGGAATATATTCTGGGTCAATTCAACGCGGGCGGTAAACGACTTGTTGTAACCTGGTATAGCTTCGCGCTGACAGGTATACTTTTTATACCCGTCGCCATCCTCGTCCATAAAGTGCTCGCAACAGATGCCATGCCCTACATGGCAATTGCCACAACGATCGGTGTCATCGCCGGATTGGTGCAATTTTTTGGTTTGATACGCTGGACATTCCTGGTTCCCTACCTGGCAAAAACCTATTTTGAACCGGAGAGCAGTCAGGCAATCCGTGACAGCATCGCTGTTGTGTTTCAAGCCTTTCATCGCTATGCAGGCATGGCAATCGGCGAGCATCTGGGCTATTTCTGCACAAGTGTTTGGAGCGCTTTGATCGCTGTGGCATTAACGCAATCGCCCCAATTCGGTGCATGGCTTGGATGGGCAGGCTTGATTCCAGCCGTTGGCATCTTCATCGGGCTGTTCGAGGAGGCAGGATTCAAACCCGCGGCAGTGATCAATGCCATCAGTTATATATTGTGGTCTGTTTGGCTGATCGTGGTCGGGGTTGTCTTTCTTTTGCACTGAAACAATTAAATGACAACCGATGAATTAACCACCCAATTCGAGACATTCCAGGCAGAGTTGAAATCCTTTCTCCTGCGCATGACCGCCAGCGTGCAGGATGCGGAGGACATCGTTCAGGATACCTATCTCAAGGCGCAGTCGAAAATCGACACGTTCAGGGGCGAGTCATCTCTCAAGACGTGGGTGTTCAGTATTGCATCCAATCTTGCGAGGGATTTGTTACGGTCAAAGAAAAGATGGCCCGAAACAGTGACCGATATTTGCAGGGAGGAAGTGTTAGGGAACAAGCAGTTTATTCAGGAAGTGTTGCACATCCGTGAGACATCGCCGCAGGGGAATTTCGAGATCAAGGAACATATCGCATTTTGTTTTACGTGTGTCTCCAAATCGCTCCCGCTGGATGGGCATCTTGTCATCTTGTTGAAGGAAGTGTACAGTTTCAAGGTGAAAGAGATCGCCCACATCCTGCAACTCTCCGAAGCGATGGTGAAATATCACTTGCATACCAGCCGCACCAAGATGATGGATATCTTCGATCAGCGCTGTTCGCTGATCAACAAGCAAGGCATCTGTCACCAATGCACCGAGTTGAACGGCATCTTCAATCCGAAGCAAAAGGCACAGGAGGAACTGGTCAAGATCGAGATGGCGCGTGAAGCGGAGAATCGAAACAGGGATGAACTGTTCGATCTGCGGATGAAAATCCTGCGAGAGCTTGATCCGTTCGAATCGGGGGCGGCAGAATTGCAACTGCATCACCTGGAACACAACCGTCAGGTGATGGAAAAATACCTCGAAGACAAGTAAGGGCGACCCACCCGCCAAAAATAGAAGAACATGCATTGTCCCTGACGGGTCGCCCCTACTGCCTATCATTTTCTCCTTATCAATCGTCTAAATAAGAAAGGAGATTAATAATGGATCAAAAGGCAACCACCACAAAAAAGACTTTCAGCAGGGAGACCTCGGTCAGTGCGACCATTATGGCTGATCCTGCCATCGTGTGGGCGCTCCTCACCCACGCGGCGGATTACCCGCGCTGGAATTCGACAGTGACCTCGATACAGGGTGAGATCAAAGCAGGCGCGATCATCGAACTCAAGTCCACGCTCGATGAGAAACGGACGTTCAAATTGAAGATAAAGGAATTTTTGCCAGAGAAACGTCTCGTCTGGGGCGACGCGATGGGAAACCGCGTCTATACTCTTGAGAAATCCGGGAGCAACACACATTTTACGATGACGGAGAGAATTGGCGGTCCATTGTTTCCGCTGTTTGCAGGGATGATCCCATCCTTCGATGAATCATTCGAGAAGTTCGCCGCAGATCTAAAGAAAGAAGCTGAGACTATTCAGCAATCCAAAAAGTAAAAGGAGACTCAAAATGGAAAAACGAACAAAAGACAATCCGTGGAAATTGAAGACCCCTCCGCAAACATCATCATATGAAATGTATGTGGACACAAAAGACGGCAAAGAGATCATCGTCTGCACCGTCGGCACAACGGTGTTGCATTATGATTACCGCGCTCTTGCAGACCTGCATGCCATGCTGAAAAAGCATGGCGACTGGATGGAGTTGGGCAGTAAGGACGAAAAGCAGGAACCCGCAGAAGGCACAGTAGAATTTTGGGCGCGCTCACCGAAAAATCCCATTGGCGGCTGGTATGGACTCAAGAAGGGATTCCGCGGGCGTTTTGCCATGTATATTCCGCCCTTGATGGAGGAATTGGGGCTGGCGGAAGTGGAACATAACGCGCGCAATAACAGGATGAAGGCGAAATAGTTCTAGTAACCTGCAGTCAGTAACTCCCGCTTGCCTCAAAAGGTCGGCGGGAGTTTTTTATTGCTTTTTAAAATTTCTTTCAGCGCGTACAACTTCAGCTACAGGACTCCAGGCAAACCAGCGTGGGAAATTACGTTCAAGAGCAGGGGTCGCATTCAGATCTACTTGCTGCTCACGCATCGCTTCTGCAAATGTTATACGCCCCAGCCACACTTTATATAAAGCAGCCAATTCCGCGGTAACCAAAACATCCACTTCAAAGCCGGGGTGCGTCAGGCAAATAGACACATCTGTAGGTTGAAGTACAAGCCAGTAAGTATAACGACGCGGTCCCTGGAACACAAATTCCACAACCACCCTTCGGCGCGGCAAACGTTCCCTATACACCCTGTCACGCATCCACCAGAGCAATAAGATCGGGTCCAGCTCCGACGTATCAGGTTCACCAAACGCCCATCTTGCACCCCAGTGCGTCAGCGCATTAATTACGGAACTCAATTCCTGCCCTGCTTGTGTAAGTTGATAACGCGTCTTGCGACCTTTTGTTTCAACATGCCGTTCCAACAACCCGGCGCGTTGTAAACGACGCAGACGATCTGACAACAATGCACGTGGAATGCCCGGCAACCCACGTTCCAGGTCATTAAACCGATCTTTGCCGCCTAACAGGTCACGGACAATCAACAACGTCCAACGGTCTCCCAGGATCTCAACCGAGCGGGCAATCGGACAATATTGTCCATACTTGGTCATAAGCGCAGTATAGCACAGGTAGGCACTCTGTTCAGTTCATTTGGTGAACTGGACAACGTGCCCAGGCAAATCTATACTCTCTGAAGAGATCTCTTATTGAAACACAACAGAAAGGAGAAACGATGAGTGATAATCAAACAGGACAAGTCAGCCGTAGCGCGGCGGAAACGTACGAGGAGTTCTTCGTTCCTGCATTGTTTCAGGAATGGGCCGGACGTGTAGCGGATGCCGCTCAAATTAAAGCGGGCGACCGCGTACTCGACGTGGCTTGCGGAACGGGAGTCCTTGCGCGTGCCGCTTATGAGCGCGTTGGACCCAAAGGCTCAGTGATCGGGTTGGACGTTAACGAGGGAATGCTGACAACAGCCAAAAAGAAAGCGCCACCAATCACATGGAAGCACGGTCGCGCGGAATCCCTGCCTTTCGATGACGGGAGTTTTGACGCAGTAGTCAGTCAGTTTGGTCTGATGTTTTTCGAAGATCGTTTCGCCGCCATTCGTGAGATGAGCCGCGTCTTATCACCGGGCGGACATCTGGCAGTGGCAGTCTGGGACACGTTGGAGAACACACCCGGGTACGCATCCATGTCGGCTTTACTTAACCGGCTGTTTGGCGCGCAGACAGCCGAAGCGTTATATGCCCCCTATTCACTGGGCAACACAAAAAACGTGCTTCCTTTGTTTGACAATCCGAGTTTAAAGGATGTTCAAATCACCACCCTCGATGGGATGGCGCGCTTCTCTTCCATCAGTGCCTGGGTCTTTACCGACATCAAAGGCTGGACGTTGAGCAACAGCATTGATGAGACTCAATACCAACATCTTCTAAAAGAAGCGGAGAAGGAACTCCAGCCGTATATCATCTCTGATGGTACGGTAGAGTTTCGTGCTCCGGCGCACATCATCACTGCGACAAAGATATAAAAGTAGAGAACAAAACTCCTGTTGAAAACCAGCGGGAGTTTTTGATTCTCAAGACGGCGTATAATCCAGAAAATCTTTTAGCATTAACAGAGGAGATATAAATGACAAACAACGAACCTTACGAAACCCTTGACCCCGAAAACTGGGATGAGATGCGAGCGCTGGCTCATCGCATGGTGGACGATGCCATCACGTATCTGGAGACCGTGCGCGAACGTCCCGTGTGGCAGGCGATCCCAGAGGAGGTCAATGCCCGGTTCGACGCGCCAGCCCCCCACAGTCCGGAAGGAGCCGAGGAAACGTATAAGGAGTTCGTCGAGAACATCCTGCCTTATCCAATGGGAAACATCCACCCGCGCTTTTGGGGCTGGTACATGGGCAACGGAACCATCTTCGGCGCGTTGTCCGATTTCATGGCGGCGGTGATGAATCCGAATCTGGGCGGTGGCAATCATGTCGCCAACCGGGTCGAGGAGCAGGTGGTCAACTGGGTCAAGGAGATGATGGGATACCCGAAGGATGCGAGCGGCTTGCTGGTGAGCGGCGGTTCGATGGCGAACTTTGTGGGGCTGGCAGTGGCGCGTAACACTAAGGCGGGATTCGATGTCCGTGAATTGGGAATGCAGGCGGCGCCGCAGATGTTGACCGTGTACGCGTCCGTGGAGGTGCATAGTTGCAGTCAGAAGGCGGTGGAGTTGTTGGGCATGGGAAGCGCCAGCCTGCGGAAAATCCCCGTGAAGAGCGACTACACCATTGACCTCGACGCACTCAAACAAGCGCTTCAAGCCGACCGTGAGGCGGGTCACCGTCCGATCTGCATTATCGGCAACGCGGGGACGATCAACACCGGCGCGGTGGATGACTTGAACGCGCTGGCTGACATCTGCGAACGGGAAGACCTTTGGTTTCATGTGGATGGCGCCATCGGCGCGGTGGCGGTGCTGGCGGAGAATGTCAAACCGAAGCTGGCGGGAATCGAACGTTCGGACTCCCTTGCAGTTGATCTGCATAAATGGATGCACATCCCCTTTGAAGCGGGTTGCGCCATCGTCCGCTCGGAGAAAGCGCATCGCAATACCTTCTCATTAACTCCCGAATACCTGGCACACGAAACGCGCGGCGTGGCGGCTGGACACTTATGGTTCAACGATTACGGCTTGCAACTCTCGCGTCAGTTCCGTGCGCTGAAGGTGTGGATGTCGGTCAAGGAACACGGACTCGACCGCTTCGGCAGGATGATCGCCCGCAACGTGGAGCAGGCACATTATTTCGGCGGCTTGGTGGAAAAGGAACCAACGTTGGAGTTGATGGCTCCCATCGGCATGGACATCGTCTGCTTCCGCTTCAACCCCGGCGGCATGGACGATAAGGCGCTCAACGCGCTCAACAAAGAGATCCTGATGCAACTCCATGAGCAGGGAATCGCTGTACCCACATACACCACACTGGGCGAAAAGTATTGTTTGCGAATTGCGATTGCAAATCATCGTAGTAGATTGGATGATTTTGATCTGCTGGCGAGAGAGGTGGTGAGGATTGGGAAGGAAGTGGTGGGGAAGGGATGAGAAATATTAGTTTTGCCACTTATATCATGTCACGCTGAGGGAGCGGTTGTCGCGACCGAAAAGTCTCGAATGAGCCTTTCCGAGATGCTTCGGGGCAACAAACGCCCATCAGCGTAACATGATTCTGTCATCCATTATTCATATTGACGTTAAAATAAAGAAATGGACTTCAACGACCTACTACTCGGCAAAAATATCAACCCAGAACAAGTTATTGTTTTACGTCATCGTCCTTATGAGCCTCAGTTAAATAAAGTATTGCCTTGGTTAGCCGCCATAAAGCCAGATTTATTCAATGCATATCAACAGGCTCAGGGAGAAAAGCTTGAGAAGGTCTTGCACATACTGGAGAAAACTGGATATGTTGCATCATTCATAGGTCGAGAAGCAGGCAAAGCTCTATTTGTCGGTTTATATGCAATAAAGGGTTCAAAGCCCATCACTTATGATGAGTATTGGAGGATCGCTGCTAATTCTGAATTGAAGACGTTTGGTATGGTTGGTTTCCAAGGGGAAAGACAATCTATTCTTTGGTTTGACCTCACACTAACAGATTTCTATCACTTCTGGAAAGGCAAACTTATTGTAGATTGGCCACCACCAGAACGGTCATGGTGGCGCCGCGCTCATCGTAATGACTTGCCTATCTTCTCTATTCACGAAGACAGTGTATTGGAAGCCGATATGCCAGAGTGGGATACTATTAATCTTTCCTGGGATGAACTTAGTGTTCTACCAACCCGTTGGAAGTTGCTACTTTCACAATGGCGCGGCATATATTACATATTTGATACTTCTGATGGAAAAGGTTATGTTGGTTCCGCCTATGGTGATAACAATATTCTTGGCAGGTGGCTAAATTATGCTATCAGTGGGCATGGTGGTAATCGCTTGCTTCGTAAACGTAATCCTCGGAACTTTCAATTTACCATTCTTCAACGTGTTTCTCCTGATATGATTTCCAGCGATGTTATACGGCTCGAAAGTACATGGAAAGAACGATTGCATAGCCGTGAACCGTTCGGGCTTAATGACAACTAGTCATCAAAAACTCGGCATAAACTTCTTAAGGCTGGTTTCCCACCAGTCTCTTTTTGTTTTTGGAGTAAGATTGTCAAATCTTTTTCCCATGGAAGACAAAGAAACTACACAT
>CAVWDB010000003.1:0-285291 GCA_963753655.1 uncultured Chloroflexia bacterium | reverse complement strand
GATTGTGCAACAAGTCCAATAATGAAGAGAGATCAAAACAACAAGCAAGCCGCGCACAAAAAAGAGAGTTGGATGAATATTGGAAATGGAGCATGTGCAACAAGTCGAGGTCAGGCACGCAACAAGTCTGGGGATAAGGGAAGCCATGTACAGAGGAAGCAGTATCACGAGAAGAAAAAACAGTGGCAAGAAAGACAAAGAATGAGTAATAGGCAAACGGAAACCAACCTTGCGGGATGCGCAAGGAGATGCGATGGAGCCGCACATCAATTTGCGATCACGGAGACAGTGCGCAAGGAGAAGATCGTTTCAATGCGTGGTGCGCAGCTTCGAAGATCAGGCGGGGTAGGTTGAAGGCCAGAGAGAGGGTGTCGCTGAGCAGCATGGACTTGGCGGTGTTGGGCAGACCAAAGGCGGGGGAGCGTTTGAGGTGTCTGCGGGTCTGGGTGGCATTGCGGCTCTCGGCATACGATTGCCTGCCGATGCGCAGTTGCCAGGTATCCGAACCGACCTGCAGGTCACGTGCGAGGCGGATGGAACCATCCGGGAGTGTGAGGGCGGTCGTCAGGGAAAATCCCAACGGGTGGTCAGGATGGGCGAAGGGGCAAGTGGAACGAGAGATCGCGGATGCTGCGCCGGGGATATCAGGATCGGATTGGTGGGTGCACTTGAGACGACAGACCCACTTGGTGGCATGACGCTGGTAGTCATGTCCATTGCTGGACAGACGGTAGCCGTGCGGACAGAGCGGGATGCCGTGGTGGTCGTAGCCGCGCTGGAGACAAGTCAGGGGTTGGTCATCCCCTTCGGCATGTCGCAAACGAATGGTGCGCAGGGCGTGCAGATCGTCATGTACGAACCGCAGAATTTCATCAAAACCTTCGCCCGCATCCCCGAGCAATTCACCAACTTTGAGAGCTGGGAAACGCTTGCGCAGATCCTGCAAACCAGGGATGGTGAGTAGATGATCATTGCGATTGGCTGGCGTGCAGGGACCGGTCAGGGGCCAGATCAGGAAGAGACGATCGTCAACGATGTTGAAGGCTTTGGACTTGTACCCAAAGTGATGTTTGCCGTGCGAACTGGCGCTGGTCAGCTTTTTGGATGGGTGTGGCGTGTGGGGAGCAGGTTGGTTGGTGCCTGCATAATAGACATAGGTCGCCTGCGGATCGCGCCAGGTGGCGAAGCGACAGTGCTCGTAACAGGCGGGGGTATCGCAGGCACATCCTTCCCGACCCGCTTCCCGCGCCGGACAAGCGCGTCGAGCTGCAGGCTGGGAACAAGCCGGTACCTGATGGCTACATTGCATGTGTGAACGAGAAGCGATCAACTGGCAATCGGTGGAGAGGGACACGCCCTGACCAGTCGGGTCGCCTGGAAAGGTGCTGTGGGTCGGGATGAGCTGGCAGTCCATCAAGGTCTGCACCAGGCTATCCTGGCAGACGGCGAACCAATCCAGGTGAGTGTTGGTGAAGGCCATGCGGAAGGTGGAGGCAGCAGGCAGGTCTTGCGGATCAAAGCCCAGGCGACGACAATAATCTCCACCCCGTGTAGGAGAGCGCAGTTCCTGAACCAGCCGTGCCCAATCCCAACTTTGGTAGTGGGCCAGCAAGATGCCCAGTCCCAGACTGAGCGGATCAAACGGTGGAGGACCATACTGGCTGCGAAAGCGTTGCGCCAGGTAGGGACGCCAGGCAGAGAAATCGAACAGACGTAGCACCAGATCGAACTCATCCAGGCGCAGCAGTTCAGCAGTAGAGGCAAGATCCTCGACCCCCAACCATTGGTAATACGAACGACACACCCGCCCGCTCCAGGCAGGCGCTTCACTGGGTGTCGAGAGTGGCAGCGGCAGGTGGGGACGAATGTTCTCCCAGCCAAAGGTCTCCACAAAATATGGCAATTGCAGACGGCGTTCTGTTGCGGGCTGGCAGCGACCGGCAGCCAGTTGTGCACGGCTCAAGCGTGGTAGGGATCCAAACAGAGGGGAGGCAGCCTGACAGACCGTCTGGCTGGGAGCGGCAGGGATCCAGATGCTGTTCATCTCCCTTGTGGGGATCATCGCCGCCTCCGGACTGCCCGTTGTCTGCGCTGCTGTTGCTGCAGGCTGTCCCGGTAGTGGCTGCGTTCCCCTCGTTCACACAGACTGCGTAAGCGGATCGACAAAGCAGGCAGGCGCAGCAGGCCCAAGGCTTGCTCGTGCAATTGACGGATGCGTTCGCGGGTCAATCCCCAGTCTCGCCCGATCTGGGCCAAATTCTGAGGTTCGGTCCCCGATAAGCCATAATGTAATTCGAGCACCTGCCGCAGGCGCTCAGGTAATACTTCCATTTCATCCCCCAGTGCCTGATGGATCTGTTCCTGCTGCCAGACCCGGATCACCCGTTCCAAGCTGTCTTCCCTCCCGTCCGCCTCCAGCCAACCTTCCGCCTTCTGCTCTTGTTTCAGCAGTTGCCAAACCTGATGACGGATCACCACACAGGCGTAGCTTGAAAAAGCTGCGCCGCGTCCCACCTCATAATGCAGGATCGCACGCCATAACCCGATCCGCCCTGCTTGAAGCAGATCGGCATAGGCTGTTTTCCTACCAGCCTGGTGCATGACCATCCAGTACACCAGACCACTATGCTCACGCAAGAGCGCATCCAGGCACGCTTGGCAGCCTGCTTGGGCACATGGAAAACGCATCGCCCCTTTCGTAGGGCAATCCAGTACAATCGACATGACGACATCTCCTTTCGGTAATGGAATTTCCGTATTCTCATTATCCTGATTGGAGATGTCGTTGTCTACTCTTGAGTTGCTTGTCTTATTTTTTTGAGTTGCGCTTTCCCCTACTGACTTGTTGCTCTATCCCATATACGGGATTGTGCAACAAGTCCAATAATGAAGAGAGATCAAAACAACAAGCAAGCCGCGCACAAAAAAGAGAGTTGGATGAATATTGGAAATGGAGCATGTGCAACAAGTCGAGGTCAGGCACGCAACAAGTCTGGGGATAAGGGAAGCCATGTACAGAGGAAGCAGTATCACGAGAAGAAAAAACAGTGGCAAGAAAGACAAAGAATGAGTAATAGGCAAACGGAAACCAACCTTGCGGGATGCGCAAGGAGATGCGATGGAGCCGCACATCAATTTGCGATCACGGAGACAGTGCGCAAGGAGAAGATCGTTTCAATGCGTGGTGCGCAGCTTCGAAGATCAGGCGGGGTAGGTTGAAGGCCAGAGAGAGGGTGTCGCTGAGCAGCATGGACTTGGCGGTGTTGGGCAGACCAAAGGCGGGGGAGCGTTTGAGGTGTCTGCGGGTCTGGGTGGCATTGCGGCTCTCGGCATACGATTGCCTGCCGATGCGCAGTTGCCAGGTATCCGAACCGACCTGCAGGTCACGTGCGAGGCGGATGGAACCATCCGGGAGTGTGAGGGCGGTCGTCAGGGAAAATCCCAACGGGTGGTCAGGATGGGCGAAGGGGCAAGTGGAACGAGAGATCGCGGATGCTGCGCCGGGGATATCAGGATCGGATTGGTGGGTGCACTTGAGACGACAGACCCACTTGGTGGCATGACGCTGGTAGTCATGTCCATTGCTGGACAGACGGTAGCCGTGCGGACAGAGCGGGATGCCGTGGTGGTCGTAGCCGCGCTGGAGACAAGTCAGGGGTTGGTCATCCCCTTCGGCATGTCGCAAACGAATGGTGCGCAGGGCGTGCAGATCGTCATGTACGAACCGCAGAATTTCATCAAAACCTTCGCCCGCATCCCCGAGCAATTCACCAACTTTGAGAGCTGGGAAACGCTTGCGCAGATCCTGCAAACCAGGGATGGTGAGTAGATGATCATTGCGATTGGCTGGCGTGCAGGGACCGGTCAGGGGCCAGATCAGGAAGAGACGATCGTCAACGATGTTGAAGGCTTTGGACTTGTACCCAAAGTGATGTTTGCCGTGCGAACTGGCGCTGGTCAGCTTTTTGGATGGGTGTGGCGTGTGGGGAGCAGGTTGGTTGGTGCCTGCATAATAGACATAGGTCGCCTGCGGATCGCGCCAGGTGGCGAAGCGACAGTGCTCGTAACAGGCGGGGGTATCGCAGGCACATCCTTCCCGACCCGCTTCCCGCGCCGGACAAGCGCGTCGAGCTGCAGGCTGGGAACAAGCCGGTACCTGATGGCTACATTGCATGTGTGAACGAGAAGCGATCAACTGGCAATCGGTGGAGAGGGACACGCCCTGACCAGTCGGGTCGCCTGGAAAGGTGCTGTGGGTCGGGATGAGCTGGCAGTCCATCAAGGTCTGCACCAGGCTATCCTGGCAGACGGCGAACCAATCCAGGTGAGTGTTGGTGAAGGCCATGCGGAAGGTGGAGGCAGCAGGCAGGTCTTGCGGATCAAAGCCCAGGCGACGACAATAATCTCCACCCCGTGTAGGAGAGCGCAGTTCCTGAACCAGCCGTGCCCAATCCCAACTTTGGTAGTGGGCCAGCAAGATGCCCAGTCCCAGACTGAGCGGATCAAACGGTGGAGGACCATACTGGCTGCGAAAGCGTTGCGCCAGGTAGGGACGCCAGGCAGAGAAATCGAACAGACGTAGCACCAGATCGAACTCATCCAGGCGCAGCAGTTCAGCAGTAGAGGCAAGATCCTCGACCCCCAACCATTGGTAATACGAACGACACACCCGCCCGCTCCAGGCAGGCGCTTCACTGGGTGTCGAGAGTGGCAGCGGCAGGTGGGGACGAATGTTCTCCCAGCCAAAGGTCTCCACAAAATATGGCAATTGCAGACGGCGTTCTGTTGCGGGCTGGCAGCGACCGGCAGCCAGTTGTGCACGGCTCAAGCGTGGTAGGGATCCAAACAGAGGGGAGGCAGCCTGACAGACCGTCTGGCTGGGAGCGGCAGGGATCCAGATGCTGTTCATCTCCCTTGTGGGGATCATCGCCGCCTCCGGACTGCCCGTTGTCTGCGCTGCTGTTGCTGCAGGCTGTCCCGGTAGTGGCTGCGTTCCCCTCGTTCACACAGACTGCGTAAGCGGATCGACAAAGCAGGCAGGCGCAGCAGGCCCAAGGCTTGCTCGTGCAATTGACGGATGCGTTCGCGGGTCAATCCCCAGTCTCGCCCGATCTGGGCCAAATTCTGAGGTTCGGTCCCCGATAAGCCATAATGTAATTCGAGCACCTGCCGCAGGCGCTCAGGTAATACTTCCATTTCATCCCCCAGTGCCTGATGGATCTGTTCCTGCTGCCAGACCCGGATCACCCGTTCCAAGCTGTCTTCCCTCCCGTCCGCCTCCAGCCAACCTTCCGCCTTCTGCTCTTGTTTCAGCAGTTGCCAAACCTGATGACGGATCACCACACAGGCGTAGCTTGAAAAAGCTGCGCCGCGTCCCACCTCATAATGCAGGATCGCACGCCATAACCCGATCCGCCCTGCTTGAAGCAGATCGGCATAGGCTGTTTTCCTACCTGCCTGGTGCATGACCATCCAGTACACCAGACCACTATGCTCACGCAAGAGCGCATCCAGGCACGCTTGGCAGCCTGCTTGGGCACATGGAAAACGCATCGCCCCTTTCGTAGGGCAATCCAGTACAATCGACATGACGACATCTCCTTTCGGTAATGGAATTTCCGTATTCTCATTATCCTGATTGGAGATGTCGTTGTCTACTCTTGAGTTGCTTGTCTTATTTTTTTGAGTTGCGCTTTCCCCTACTGACTTGTTGCTCTATCCCATAACGCTATTCACTTCCTGTCTTCTTGTGCGGGCTGTCCACCGGTTTCGATTCGGGCGATCCTTTCTGGCGCAGGAAGGTGGATAAGATCGCCATCGAGCCCAGCCCCAAAAATTCGCTCTGCCAGTTCTGGAATGATTCAAACCAAAATTGGGAAGTCAAAAAATATTGGAAGAAGCTCACACCCGGTCTGCCATGCGTGAGAAGTTCGGCGCTATAGGCGCGGCTTCCGCCATAGGCATGGAGGAGTAGAGCCAGCAGGAATAACAGGAGGAATGCCAAACCCAGGGAGTTTTCATACAGCTTAAGGAGCAAACCTCCTTTGCGGACAGGCAGAGGCGCATCTTTTTTCTTTTTTCGGCGCGACTTTTTGGGGTCACGGTCAGAGGGGCTCGGTTTGTCCGGGTCCTTCGACTCTGCCGACCCCTTTTGAAAGAGGAAACCGGTAAGCGTCACGTAAATGAACGTGCCAAAAAATTCCGATTCCCAATTTTCCATGGTGGCTTCGAGAAAGTCTCCCGTGGTCAGGTATTGGAAATAGGATACGGGCGCATCGCCATGCTCTTGTTGCTGAATGTTATATGCCCGATAACCGCTGAAACTGAGTCCCCCGATAAAAAGCAGAAAGAACATACCCCATAATACAATGGACAATCCGTTCTCATGCCATACTTTTCGCATTTCTTCCTCCTTTTGCCAGATATAGACGTAAACAGACTGCCGACAGAAAGCCAGCGGCGATGAGTTTCGGCAGGATGCATGCGATCTTTTTTTGGACCGGTAGTGGGCAATGGAATCTTGAAGCCGGACCTTCCCCCATTTTTATTTCTGATTAAAAGTATATCACGGAGAGGGAATGCGTTACGGAAGAGTGTGTTTCGGGAGCGGATAATTTCGTGGGTTCGCCACGAAACACAAAGAGAATTAGAGAAATATTTCCCAGCGAACTCAGTGACTAAGAGAGCGTTTCTTAAGTCAATTCGTAGCCAATCTGAGCATACGGCGAATGCTGGCCATGTAAACGACCGACTCGCTGGAAGAAACTGTATGCTCAAAATCACGAGATAAACGGCGGTAGCGTCCCAGCCAGCCAAAGGTACGCTCGACAATCCAACGATGAGGTAAAAGTTCAAACCCTTTGGCTTTATCCGATCTGCGGACTATGTCCAAATTCCAGCCAAACTGCTTGCGCACTTTTTCTACAATACAAGCGTAGGCAGCGTCAGCCCAAATCAGTTTCAAGCGACACCAGCGATTATGAACACTGTGCTTGATTTTGTCGAACCCCTTTTGTAAGACCTGCAAGCCGCCGTTTCCATCTTGCAGGCTGGCGCTATGCACCAAAACAATCAAAAGCAAGCCCAAGGTATCTACAAGGATGTGGCGTTTGCGTCCAGGTGTCTGTTTATGGACATCCACACCACGTTCTTCGCCGCCTTCCGAAGTTTTCACGCTCTGACTATCAATAATCGCGGCGCTGGGCTCTGGCTTACGTTCATTTTTCACTCGCACTGTTCTCACCAGCGCTGCATTGATGCGCTCCCAGAGTCCTTGTTTCTTCCAGCGCCGAAAGTAGCCATACACAGTCTGCCACGGCGGCAAATCCTTGGGCATCATGCGCCACTGGCAACCCGTGCGTACTACATATAGGATGGCATTGATTATTTGCCACATGTCCCACTTGCGTGGGCGTCCCATGTGCTTGCTCGGAAAGAAGTCCTCGATCAGCTGCCATTCGGTATACTTGAGGTCGGTCGGGTAGGTTTGGGTGAATTTGGTCATTCTCCAATCTTACCCGACCACTTAAAGAACACTCTCTAAGATTGAATAACACGCTCTTTTAAACACTCTCTGGGTTTTGTAGGATCTACTGGATCGTCCAGCCGCCATCCACCATGATCGTCTCACCAGTGATGAGGGATGCCGCGGGCGAGGCTAAAAATACGACCGGCGCGGCAACCTCCCCTGGCTTCCCGATGCGCCCGAGCGGAATCCGTTTGCGGACCGAAGCGCGGAAGTCTGCATCGTCCAGCCATTTCTTTGTCCCTGGTGTGGTGATGAAGGTGGGAGCCACCGCATGGTATGTTTTTTGATGCTTTAATATTTTGGTGGGGAAAGAAAAATCCGAAGCCAGAAAAATCTTGAAGAAAACGTGCATGCTGTGTTGGCACGCTTTTGACTTTAAGACTCGCCTTCTAATCTAAACCAGTGTTGAATACGGCTGAATTCTTTGTAAGACTTTATTCTTATCCTGGCGAGCAAAATATAGATCCCAGCGCAGTTGTAAATTCATCCAAAAATCAGCGGACATATTGAAGAATTTAGCCAAACGCAGAGCCGTACTAGGCTTAATGCCCCTGCGACCATTGACAATTTCATTAATTCGCTGATAAGGAACTTCAATGCTATCTGCCAGATCCTTCTGACTGATTCCCATTGGGGTAAGAAACTCTTCTAAAAGCATTTCGCCTGGATGAGTGGGGATGCGGTTGGTAGGAACGCGAACCATAATTTATCTCCTGCTTGTATTTCTAGTGATAATCAACAATCTCAACTTCGTCGGGACCCGATTCCGTCCACATAAAACAAACGTGACAGAACACAGGCAGAAAAGTTCTATTTTTCAGTTTGCCATAATACTTTATGGATATGCCCGTCTTGGGACTTTATAAACTCATAAGACTGTTGCAGAATTTGCTCAAGGACTGACAGATTTATATCACCAAGCCGCTTGATATAGACACAATACCCGGTGGTAGTATGTTTACCCAACTTAGCCAGTAATTTAGAATGGCGCGCCGTGCCGTCCATTAGATAAATGGTGATCTTACCTTTTCTTGGATAAAACCCAATAACATGACCGTCCCCTTCGCGCCCGCTGTCGTATTTGTAATGGTAGGTATCAAACCCGATCGTGCCTGCATTCCACTTCTTTGGTTTATGTCCGCTTATTCGTTGCATCATTTCAACCAGCACCCGGGAATCTTTTACGGTTTGCTCATCGAGTGAAGCAATGTAGTCTTTGACTGAACTGTCGTTTTGAGTAGTCATTTTGTCCATAAGTCAAATTGTATCATCGCAGACAGGGCAGGCTCTCTTTGCTGTGTAAACGGCGCTTCTTCTTTTTACTTTGTGGCTGCTCGTCTCTTGTCACTGCTGTTCATCGGTGGGCAGTCTTCACCATAATATTTTACTGTTATCAGATGCAGTTCTGCCTGTGCGACTATACCTCTGATAAGCGCATCTTTACTCCGGCACGATCAAGCCGCTCTTCCACTTCTCCTTCGAGTTGGGTCGTAACTTGGTACTCACCAAGCATAGTTGCTTTACGAGCATCGAATAGCCTTGCCCATAACCCAGTTGCCCATGCGTGCTGATACTCCAGTGTCTTCCAGCGCCGACCTGATGTTGCAATATAAGCATCAAGAAAAGTCGCACTATCTTCGATCGTCGATTGCCCAAAGCCGAACAAAGCGGCTGCTACGCCTGCTATTGCTGGTTCTGAGAGAGATACAATTGAATTCCAATCATCCACCGAGAGCAAACGTTCACTATCCCAGCGGATATTGTCAGTCCACCAGTCCCCATGTCCGATAACAGTAGGTAGCTTGCTTTCCCGGATAATCGAACGTGCCAATCTGGCAGCATGTTCGATCCATGCGGGATCATGCCGCATATTGATGTCTTCGGCGATATCCGTAGCCAATGGCCATGTATCTCCTGGATCATCCCAGCGTAGGAATCCCTATGACGGATAGAGGTTAGGGCAGTCACCGATTGGGGTTGCCACTTTTACCAATTCGGCAAGGACGCGTCCAAGCTCTTCCGCAGTATCTCTACCAGGATAGAGAGGTTTGCCTCCCGGTAAGTATTTTTCGAATGAGATTGCCAGATTATCTTGTCTTTCCGGCGGACCGAGTGGTTCTGGACATGGAAACCCTGCTTCCCACATCTGTCGATGTACTCGCCAACATGAAACTAGCCGCTCATGCCAAGGTCTGGCTTTTACCACAACGCGTCTATCGTCGCCTAGAATGATTCCTAGAACAGCAGAAGAATAACCGGACTCGAAGATAATGGCGCTCAAAGGTGATTCAAAGCGAGCCACACACCAAGCGGATAGAGTTTCGTGTGAAATGACTGGTCGTTGCCAACTGCCCATGTATAACTACCTCCTCAAGAATATTTGACAATTCTGTTCTGTGTTGTATCTACCCACCGGTTTGCGTTAGTGGCGGGGTGGGGTGGACTCTGCTTGGGAGCAGGAAAAACTCGAAGCCAGAAACTGCCTGAAAACGCGCAGACACCAGTCGGGGGCATGCAGTGTTGGGCGTTTTTGAATTGCGCCAAACTCCTTGCCTGATAAGAAATGTTTCAAAAAAAGAAGATTCCTATGGATTAAGTAAAAGTGGAGAGAGAATCTCTGCAAGTTCTTTCTTTGCACTCTTCGCCTCACCTTCAAAAAATACCAATGCAAAAAAATAGCCGATAAATAACAAAGCGATAGGCCTGAGCAAGAAAAGTAAGTAAGGTAGCGATAAATACTTTTCTATCTCCCGCGTATTATTGCTTAAGAAGGCAGTGAGTAATGATGGAACTGAATTTGATAGGCTGAACAAGCAGAAGAGCAGAAACATAAGTGCTCAGAAAGCGTTTTAAAAGTCAAGTTGCGACGATTTTAAGCATACGACGGATGCTGGCAATGGAGACCATGCTCTCACTGGATGAGGGGGTGTGTTCATAGTCACGAGCTAGGCGGCGGTAACGACCCAGCCAGCCGAAGGTTCGCTCCACAACCCAGCGATGCGGCAGAACCTTGAACCCTTTGCTATCCTCGCAACGTTTGACGATCTCCAGCACCCAGCCGAATTGTTTGTGAACCTTCTCCACGATGGAGGTGTAAGCGCCATCGGCCCAGATCAATTTCAGGCGGCAGTAGCGATTGTACAAACTATGTTTAATGCGCTCAAACAATTTTTGCAAAGTCAGGAGACCTCCTGCGCCGTCTTGGACGCTTGCGCTATGCACCCTAACTAGCAACACCAGCCCCAAAACATCTACAATCAGGTGCCGTTTTCTGCCGGGTGTCTGCTTATGTACATCCACGCCGCGTTCTTCACCGCCTTCCGATGTTTTGACGCTTTGGCTGTCAATCACTGCTGCACTGGGCTGCTCATTTCGTCCCGCTTTCTTACGCACCTGCTTTACCAGCACCTCATTGATCTGTTGCCACAGTCCATCGCCCTTCCAGCGCCAATAATAGTAGTACACGGTTCGCCAGGGCGGAAAATTGACCGGCAACATCCTCCATTGACAGCCGGTGCGGTTCACATACAGGATCCCGTTGATAATTTGCCATTTTTCCCATTTCTGCGGACGCCCAAATGTGGCGCTGGGAAAAAATCCCGAAATCAATTGCCATTCGGTATACTTCAAGTCAGTCGGGTAGGGTTGGGTGAATGTGGCCATTCCCCTATCTTATCCGACTACTTTCAAAACACTGTCTAAGCTAGACTTTATCCATTCAATTATCCATTTTTCAATGTGTAAAAAAGCTTTTTTCTCGGCATTTTTCGAGCAGAATATGGTTTTTGCAATATCACTACTACATAGCGAAGTCCGAAAAAGTTCATAATGTTGAAGAAATCGCAGTCTTGAGAGTAAACTCAAGCATATTCTGCTCTTCAAATGGATAAAGTCCAGCTTAGGGTATAAAGAAATACGCATCGTGCTTGATTGTGACATGAATTGTTGTGAATTGAGGGGACAACTTGAAAGTCCCTGAAACCGTTGGACGGAAAGAATTTCTATTTTCGCCAACACGAATGAATCTAAAGCCAGTCTCGGATACCGATCCAGAAAATGCCTTGTGTCCTCCCAAACAGCAGATACTCCTGAAGGGAAGGTTGTTGAAAAGGCAAGGAATTGGTGGAATGAGCAAGGCTCAAAAGTTAATTGGCATCTAAGTTATGGCATATGTGACCCATAACGGTTTGCAGAAAACCATCGGGCACTAACATGATTACCGCCAAACTTAAGGAATCAGCCACGGATTGTCACGGATTTTGAACTAATTGGCTCGATGTGAGCTGAACGAAAAGCCAACCTATTGATTGGGTTGGCTTTTTTTCGTGTAAATTAGTGAAATCCGTGGCTAAAGGCTTGGAAGATTAAATTCGGGGTGTGTCATGCATCTGTAATTTTCTACTTCACAGTCCTCGGCGGCAGAGCAAACTTCTTGATCTGCATCATACATCTCCCATTTTGTGAGTGAATGATTAGAGTTGCATATTCAGGGTAAAGATGGCTATTACAATCCCATCCAGCAAGAAACCAAAGGAGAATAATATGAAAAGAATTGCTTTACTGTTTGTCATTGTTTTTACCACTGTGTTGGCAACTGCCTGCGGTAGTAGTTCCACGCCAGTCGCTACACAAGCTCCACCTGTTGCAACGGAAGCGCCAGTTCAGTCAACTGAAACAGAAGCACCTGTTCAACCAACTGAAACACAAGCTCCCGCCGCGGCTGGAAATGGGACAGTGGTTACCATCACCCTTGCTGACAATACCATCGATTCGTCTCTGACAGAGTTCAGAACCGGCGTGCCTTATACCTTCGACATTACGAACACAGGTCGGCATCCGCACACTTTCAATATCAGCACGCCTGTTTCGATTGCCGGCAGTCTTAACACGGCGAAGTCCACTTCATTGTTGGATATAACCAAGAATCAACTTCCTCCTGGCGCAAACCTGACGGTGGACTTTACCTTCCCTGACTCTGCGGCAGGCACGCCCTTGGAATTTTCCTGTCTCATCCCGATGCACTATCAGGATGGGATGTACCTGGCGATCACTGTGACGAAGTAACAAGAGTCTATCCGAATATTCCGCTCAAGGCGGCGTCCTCGCCGCCGGGTCGGCGACGAGAGCAATTTTAGGAGCCATAGGACTCATCAACTCACCTTACGCAAAGCAAACAGTGTTGGCGCTTGTGTAACGCGACATTCATGTCGCTCTTGCCCAAGAACAGTCTGAAAAGCGAGCCGCTTCGCAGTCTCGCGTTACGAGTATCACTGCGTAAGGTCAGTAATTACTTAGTCCTATGCGTTTCACGTAAACGGATCGACAAGATCAAAAGGAGTTCATATGAGGAAAACACAGAGCAGTTTCAAGCAACTCATAGTTACTTTTTCCATATTTGTTCTTGTCATAGCCTGCACCCCCCCCCTACAAAAATCCAAGAGTTCACGCGTACTCCGTTATCGGGCCTCAACTCCTACAATTACTGCGTTATCGAATATCACTCCTACTCTACAACCCACTGACGTTCCCAATCATTATGACCAAAATGACAGTTTTGGGGATGGATTCGTTGCCCAAGTTTTGATAAAAGATACAAACAACCTGAGCCGTGAAGACATTTTGACCAAGCTGGTTACCCTCCTGCTTGAATATTACAAAACAAAGAGCCAAAACCCCGATGCAGCTATAAAAGATTATAAAGATATCCGTATTTCAAAAGTCATAGAAGATAATAATAACTACGATGGCTTTTTTGAAATAGTATCTTATGTCGAATTTTCCATCATTCATATTGGAGGACTCCCAGGTGAGGGCGAAATTCCGATTAATTCCGGCATCCATAATGATTGGGTGGTTTTGATGACAGGATCGCAAAGCCTGGATAATCTGTGGTGGCATATCGGATCTGTATTTGGCTATTTCCGTGATGGGGAATATTTTCGACTCGGGATGATGCCAGGCTGCGGAACATAGATCTGCAAAATATCACGTCGAATTAAAGCAAAAAGCCGGGACATCACATCCCGACTTTTGATTCGTTAAAGCTGATTGCTAAAAGCTAACAGCTAACTATCCCATATTCTTGATGATCGCATCACCAAACTCGGAACACTTCAAGAGTGTTGCGCCGTCCATGAGGCGTTCAAAGTCATAAGTGACGGTCTTCGCCGCGATGGCACCTTCCATGCCTTTGACGATCAAGTCGGCGACTTCGCCCCAGCCCATGTAGCGGAACATCATCTCACCGGAGAGAATGACCGAACCCGGGTTGACCTTATCGAGGTCGGCATATTTCGGAGCCGTACCATGAGTCGCTTCGAAGATGGCATGACCAGTCACATAGTTGATGTTCGCGCCCGGCGCAATGCCAATGCCACCCACCTGAGCCGCCAGCGCATCGGAGAGATAGTCACCGTTCAGGTTCATCGTCGCGATGACATCATAATCGCGCGGGCGGATGATCGTGAATTGCAAGGAAACATCTGCAATGGAATCTTTGATGAGCAGCATCTTCTTCCATTTGCCATCGCCGTGCGTATCCCATAACTTCAAGGCTTCTTCCACTTCACCTTTGATATCGCCCTGTTGCGCGGGACTCATCATATCAAAACCGGGGTCGATCATCTTGGCGTTATCTTCCACGCACAAATTCGGGATTTGACTTCCTTGTTACCCAAAATCCATGTTTCACGTTCGGTCACGATCTGGTCGCGGAATTCACGCTTGGCAAGTTTATAACCCCAATCCTTGAACGCGCCTTCGGTGAACTTCATGATGTTGCCTTTATGCACAAGGTTCACACTTTTGCGATTATTGTCCAATGACCATTGAATGGCGGCGCGCACAAGACGCTCCGTGCCTTCTTCAGATACAGGTTTCAAACCAATACCGGATGTATCGGGGAAACGCATCTTGGCATATTCCTTGGGGAAGGCTGCCTTGAACATCTCCATGAACTTTTTATTATCTTCTGTTCCATTCGCAAACTCGATACCGGTATAAATATCTTCCGTATTCTCGCGGAAGATAACCATATCCACATATTCAGGGTGTTTTACCGGTGAAGGCACACCTTGATACCAACGCACAGGGCGCTGACAAACATACAGGTCAAGAATTTTTCGAAGCGCCACATTCAATGAACGGATGCCGCCGCCGATCGGGGTCGTGAGCGGTCCTTTAATGCCGACCAGAAATTCCTTGAATGCCTCTGTCGTCTCTTCGGGCAGCCAACTCTGGAACATCTTGAACGACTTTTCACCAGCATATACTTCCATCCAATGCACTTTGCGTTTTCCGCCATAAGCTTTTTCCACCGCCGCATCGAAGACACGCACCGACGCGCGCCAGATGTCACGGCCTGTGCCGTCGCCCTCCACGAACGGGATGATCGGGTTATCGGGAACTTGCAACTTGCCGTCTTTGATCGAGATCTTTGCCCCGCTTTCGGGGACTTTTACGTTTTGGTATGTCATTGTCCATCTCCTTGCGAAATTTATGAACGGGATTATAACATCCGCGCTTGACTCGCTTAAGTGACAAACATCATAAGATTTGTCTCCGCTTCTTTTTTGACCTTCAATCTGTTCCTGTTTTCTAACTCTTTTTTCCACGCCTTGACATCTTGGCAAATCGTCGTAAAATTTGGCGCAATGTACAAACGTTCCCATCGCAAACGATTATTCCCGCAACACTTCTTCGGAATGATTGTTTCTACTTTTGGAGAATCAGAAAGTCGCTTTTAGCGGCTCTCTTTTTTTATCTCAATCTTTTCCTCGCTGAGCGGAGGGACGATGCCTTTCGTCCCGTAGTCGAAGCGTGGCTTGATGGAGTAAATTTAAATTATGCTCAAACTCCCCGGACTCATTGACCCTCACGTCCACGTGCGTGAACCTGGACAAACTCATAAAGAAGATTGGGACACTGTCACCCAAGCCGCCCTCGCTGGCGGTGTGACGACGATCCTTGCAATGCCCAATACCAAACCTCCCATCTTCGACGAATCGACTCTCAATCTCGCGCTCGATGCCGCCAAACAAAAAGCCCGCTGTGATTACGCCCAATTCCTCGGCGCGGGACCAGATAACGCAAACATCCTTCCTGCCCTTGCCAACAAAGCCGCGGGCTTGAAAATGTATCTCGACTCCACCTTTGGCGAACTCCGCCTCGACGATATGACCTTGTGGATGCCGCATTTCGAGAATTTCCCCAAAGTCGCGCCCATCGTCTTACACTCCGAATCACGAACCATGGCAGCAGGGATATTATTTGCCGCGATCTATGACCGTCCCGTTCACATCGCGCACATCTCATTGAAAGAAGAAGTTTTGCTTATTAAAGCCGCGAAGGAGAGAGGGATCAAAGTTACCTGTGAGGTGTGTCCGCATCATTTGTTTTTGACTTCTCCCTCACCCCTAACCCCTCTCCCAGTGGGAGAGGGGAACACGCGCCCCTTCCCTCCCCTCGGGAGAAGGGCTGGGGATGAGGGCAGAAGCGAAGTCCGCCCGCGCCTCGCCACCCAAGAAGATGTCGACGCCCTCTGGCAAAACATGGACGTCATCGACTGCTTCGCCACCGACCACGCCCCTCATACCGTCGAAGAAAAAGACTCGGATAATCCCCCGCCTGGATTCCCAGGATTGGAAACTCTATTGCCTTTCTTACTCACCGCTGTTGACGATGGACGATTGACCATTAGACGATATTATCCAAAAGTCAGTTACTAATCCAAGAAAGATATTCAACCTCCCCGAGCAACCCGAAACATGGATCGAAGTGGACGAATCCGCCGAATACGAGATCAAAGCCGCTGACCAATTCACCCGCTGCGGTTGGACTCCGTTCGAGGGGTGGAAGGTCAAAGGCAAGGTACGGAAAGTTGTCCTGCGCGGACAGGTCGCTTTTGAAGATGGAAAGATTTTGGTTGAGCAAGGTTATGGGAAGAATGTTCGTAAGTTGACAGGTTAAAAAGTTGACCCGCCCTTATCACGAAGACAAGAACGGGCAAGTAGTAATGAGTGCTTTCAATGTGTTCTTATTTTTCGAGTCAAACCAGCCGCTGATGTATTTGTGCAACACGCTTGAGATCAAAGTCTGATATGGAATACCTTGACGAACAGCCCGTTTTTGCAAAGCAAGGAGGTCCTTCTCCGAAATGCGGATGTTGATCCGCTTATCCTTGCGGAGAGTGGCGCGGGCGTAGGCATGATACTGTTCCTTCTGCTCGCTGAGTTTTTTGGCAGACTTCCACTCCTCGGCTTCGTAGGAGGCGAGAAGTTCAAGTTCATCTTGTTGGAGTTTTAGATCGTTCATTCTTCACTTCCTTTCAAATACTTCTTCGTGGCTTTGCGGCTCGGGATAATGGTTTTCAAAAAGATTTCATTTTCGTCTTCGAGGAAAGGTACAAGGTATGCGTAATCATCCATCCGCACAACGAATATCTTTTGTCCTTTATACTTTTCCTGGTTGGGATGTTCCAGTACATCGAGCAGGAAGCCTTGGTCAATATAAAAGACAACATCTTCGAATGAAACCTGTCTTTCCTCTTTCAGAAGCTCGTTTTTCTCTTCGTTCCACGAGAAATATTTCATGCCCCGATTCTAGCATTTTGTGTGCCTTTTGGCAACACTATTTGCGATCCGAATCGGATAATAGGTGCTAAAATACATATTGTGATATGTAGAAAGGAGTCAAAATGCAAAAGATTATTGGTGTAACAGAACTCCAGCGAAAATTCCGCGCTTTTTTTGAGGAGGTTGTGCAGAAACGCACGCCCCTGGTATTGACACGCGGTTCTCGCCCTGAAGCGGTGCTTGTCCCCTACGAGGATTATCAGCGCTTTCAGCAGATGCAGGAAAATGAAGTTTTGGCACGCTTCGACCAGGTTTGGAATCGACTTGCCCAACTCAATGCTTCTTTCAGTGATGAAGAGATTGCGGCAGACATCGAAGCCGCTCGCACGGGATAGCAAATGCGCGTCGTTGTGAATACAGGGATATTGGTTAGCGCGCTGATTCGTCCGCGGGGAACGATTGGGAATATTTTGCACGCCCTCCGTGATGGACGATTCATAGCGATCTATTCCACGCCGATGATGTTGGAAGTCACTGATGTTCTTGGTCGCCCAAAGATTCAAGAGAAATACCACATCCAGCCTAACGATATTACGGCTCTAATCAATCTTGTCCGCTTGCGTGGGGAATTGGTCATCCCAAAGCAAACAGTGACCGCCTGCCGCGACCCTAAGGACAACAAGTTTCTCGAAGCCGCGCTTTCAGGCGAAGCGGATGCCATCGTCACAGGCGATGATGATTTACTTGTGCTTCATCCCTTTGAAGGCGTGGATATTTTGCGCCCTGCTGAATTGTTAGCGAAGTTGTGACGTGCCAGACTTCGGAAGTCTTTGTAAATGGAAAGATTTTGGTTGAAAAAGGATATGGGCAAAACGTCCGTGCGTAAATTATGAAACTTGAAACCGAACAACTCATTCTGCGTGACTTTGTGCCAGACGATTGGAAACGTGTTTTGGAATATCAAACCGATCCACTGTATTTACGCTATTACGAATGGACAGTCGCAGACAGAACACCCGAGTCGGTGCAGGAGTTTGTCGGTTGGTTTCTGGATAATGAAAAGGAAACGCCGCGTATCAGGTTTCAATTGGCGGTGACATTGAAATCGAATAATCTGCTCATTGGCAATTGCGGTTTTCGCATGGACAAAGTCAATGCCCTTGAAGGAGACATCGGTTACGAGCTTGACCCTAAATATTGGAATCATGGTTACGCCACCGAAGCTGCACATGCCATGGTGGATTTCAGTTTCACTACTTTTAACGTACACCGCGTTTGGTCATGGTGCGTTGCGGACAATCTCGGTTCGGCGCATGTGTTGGAGAAACTGGGAATGAAGCTCGAAGGTCGTTTACGAGAAAAGGAATTCTATAAAGGCAGGTGGTGGGATACTTTGATGTACGGCATCCTTGCCGATGAATGGGAAGCACACAAGCAAAGCCATCCCGTACAATCGAAGGAAATTAGAGAATAATGTCATTCCGCTGGCGAATCATCTTTTTGGATAAGTTAACATGACAGAAAAGCGATTGAAACTATATTACTTTCTGTTGGCAATTCTAGGTGGCATTGCCATTTATTTCTCTATGGTTCTAAACATCAAAAAAGCTGGTGAGAGTATTGGTGTAGAGATGCTTATCGCTGGCTTTGTATTTATAATTTCGCAAAACAAATTCAAAATCAGTTTATTGATCATTGGATTCATATCAATTGTCGAGTTTATTGTATACAACTTCTATCGTTCAAACTGGTCGGCAACAATATGCCAAAGAAATTTGGTCGTCATTAGTTCAACATCTATTATTTTCTTTGGGATATTTCGGTTAGCAATTTTAGTAAGTAAAGTCATTATAAATATTTTTGGACTTGAAAAGACTAGAAGGAGATAAATAGCTCATCGAAACAGAATCACCCTCACCCGTAGAAAGAAGCGGGTTTTCATCCTAAAAATAAAACAAGGAGTAAAACAAATGCCAACTGAATCTCAATCCCCTTACCTGCCGTTTGGCGAGAACAAGCACGCCGCGTGGTTTGGCAAGGACATCATATCCGTCAAGCAGTTCAGCCGCGCCGATCTGGAGTACGTGTTCGGTGTGGCGCACGAGATGCGTGGCATGGTCGAGCGCGTGGGGACGTTCGACTTGCTGAAAGGGAAAATTCTGGCGAACCTGTTCTATGAACCGTCCACCAGAACATCGTCGTCGTTCACTGCCGCCATGGAACGGCTTGGCGGGAGCGTCATCCCGATCAATGAGGTCAAGTATTCATCGGTGACGAAGGGCGAGAGCCTTTCTGATACGGTGCGCACGCTCGAATGTTATGCCGATGTGATCGTGCTGCGTCACCCCGAAACGGGGTCGGCGGCGATCGCGGCGAAGGCGGCACGCAAACCTATCATCAACGCGGGCGACGGCGTGGGCGAGCATCCCACACAGGCGCTGCTCGATGCGTTCACGATCTTCGAGGAACTCGGCGCGGGTCAGGTGGACGGCATGACCGTGACCATGCTCGGCGATCTGAAGTACGGGCGCACCGTCCATTCGCTGGCGCGTCTCCTTTCGTTGTTCAAGGTCAAGATCAATTATGTCTCGCCCGATATTTTGAAGATGCCCAAGGAAGTGATGGACGAGGTCGGCGCGAAGGGCATTCCGCAAGCCGAGTTCAACACGCTCGACGAAGCGCTCTCCGAATCCGATGTGCTGTATGTCACGCGCGTCCAGAAGGAACGCTTCGAAGACCCCGCCGATTATGAAAAGGTCAAGGGCGCGTACGTGATCGACCCCGCCATCATGAAAGCCGCCAAGCAAGATATGATCGTAATGCACCCGCTCCCGCGCGTCGGCGAGATCAGCCCCGACTTCGACGACGATCCGCGTGCGGCATACTTCCGTCAGATGGAGTATGGGTTGTATGTGAGAATGGCGTTGCTCGCGATGGTATTAGGTAAAGCTTAATTTTCTGCCATAGAGATCACAGAGTTCTTTGAGAATTTTAAAAAGGTTTTCTCAATGGTCTCCGTGTACTCTGTGGCTAAGGATGTTTTATGGAAACCTTCTTCTCTTTTTTGGAAAAACGCGTCGATGACTGTTCCTCCCTCTTATGCGTTGGACTCGATCCGCACAGTAGCGAACTTAAAGAGCCTACTGCCGCTTCAGCTCTGGACTTCTGCCTGAATCTCGTCAAACAGACCGCTCCCTACGCTGCGGCATTCAAACCCAACGCGGCGTTCTTCGAAGTCTTCGGTCGCCGAAGGTTGGACAGCGCTCAAGCAGGTCATCGAAGCCATTGACGCAGAGTCGAACGCGACTGGGCTCACTCATCCCCGTCGTCCTCGATGCCAAACGCGGCGACATTGCATCCACTGCTGAGGCGTATGCCAAATCTGCATTCGAAACTCTCGGTGCGCATTGCATTACGTTGAGTCCGTATCTGGGAAAGAACTTGATCGATCCCTTTCTCAGTTATCCAGAGAAAGGCGTGTTTCTGCTCTGCAAGACGAGTAACTCTGGTTCAGAAGATTTACAAGATGTAATGGTGACGATAGACAATAGACTATCGACCATGGAAGGCAATGCATCGTCTATTGTCCATGGTCCATCGTCTGTTCCTCTTTACGAACACGTCGCCCAACTCGCCCAAACATGGAATACCCAAAACAATATCGGACTCGTCGTCGGTGCCACCCACGTGGACGCCATGAAACGTGTCCGTGCTGCGGCACCTGATCTGTGGTTCCTCACACCTGGGGTCGGCGCCCAAGGCGGAGAGTTGGAGGCGGCTATGAAAGCTGGTCTCCGCAAAGACGGCAAAGGGATGCTGATCCCCATCTCACGCGGAATCTCACGCGCCGAGAATCCAAAGTTAGCCGCGGCGGAGATCAGAGATCAGATACTAGAAATTAGAGAAGAGTTACGTTGTCAATAAAGGAGAATAACATGCAGCTCACTTTCTTCTAATCATCTACTCTCTACCCTCTCCGACAATTTATTGTCGGCTGGCTGTATCAAATTCGGCGAATTCACCCTCAAGTCGGGACTCAAGAGTCCCATTTACATTGACCTGCGCAGAATCATCACCTATCCCAAACTACTGGAACAAGTCGGCGCGGCATATTTACCAATTCTCTCAATGCTCCAATTCTCCAGAATTGCTGGCTTACCCTACGCGGCGATTCCGATTGCGACTGCCATCTCCCTCGCGGGGAACTATCCCATGATCTACCCGCGCAAGGAAGTGAAGACCTATGGCACGAAAGCCGAGATCGAAGGCGAATATCACGCAGGCGAGACGGTTGTCGTCATTGACGATCTCGCCACCACAGGCGGAAGCAAATTCGAAGCCATCGAAAAACTGACAGGCGCAGGCTTGGTCGTGAAAGATGTCGTCGTGCTCGTGGACCGTCAATCAGGTGCGAAAGAGTCGCTGGCACAGGCAGGTTATTCCATGCACGCGGTGCTGACGATCGGTCAATTATTGGAGTATTGGGAAGAGAATGGAAAGGTGGAGAAGGATAAGATTGAGGCGACGAGGAAGTTTTTGGAGGAGTCAAAATAGAATCTTGTGGGGTTTACGATTTCTCTTGTTGTGTTTCTATATCTTGCAAAGCTTACTTATGAAATTTGGTTTGCCCCCAAGAAATTTCTGAAAAGAGCAGATACCTATAGAAATTCATTAAAATCATTTCTTGGTTTCTCATATTGGACAAATGGGTATATAAACTGGACTCTCATAAAAGTTGTAAGCATTTTTCTGCTAATGTTATCTTTGATAGGTATGATTTTTTCGATTACTGGTCCAATATCTTATTATTGATATTTGAAATATGAAAGTCTCAAAATATGCGATAATAGCGATATGAGACGAAAAGGAACAAGCGAACAATTGGCAGTAGTACGCAATTGCGGGCTTGCTTTGCTAGGAAAAGGAAAAAAGCCGAAAGAAGTTGCGGAAATCCTCAATGTCACACCTCGTTGTGTCAATCGGTGGCGTCAAGAGAGCCAGCAGCCGAAACGAAAAAAGACTACTCGTTCTGTTGGGCGACCAAGAAAATTAGATGAAAAGCGGATCAAAAAACTTGAAAAGGCATTAGACCAGGGCGCTTATGCCTTTGGATATACTGGCGATTATTGGACGCTCGATAGAATTACACAACTCATCTGGCAACTGTTCAAGGTACGCTGCCATCCGAGCGGGGTTTGGCATATCCTAAATCGGATGGGCTGGAGCAACCAGCGTCGACAGCGTCTTCCTTTGCACAGAAACGATGAAGCAATCGAGACGGGGAAGAAAGAAGTATTGCCCGAGACAAAAAAAGACTCGCGACTTGAACGCTACACTGGGTCTTGAAGATGAAGCAGGCTTCACTATGGTCTCGCCTGTGAAGCGCACATGGTCACGGCGAGGACAAACGCCAGTCTTCTGTACCAGTATCGATCACCATGACCGCCTTCACATTTTGGGCGTTGTGTGGGTGTCCCCTAAAGGAAAAAAGATTCGATTGAGTGTCAAATCCTATTGGGACACCCTCACTGGCGAAAAAGTGGTCGCTTTCTTGAAACAGATACTTCGCGTAATCCGTGGACACATTGTGCTGGTCTGGGATCGCCACACCATTCACAGACGAATTCTTGTGAAAGAGTTTATTCAAAGTCAAAAGCGTCTGCATGTCTTTGAGTTTCCAGTAGCGGCTCCTGAACTAAATCCAGCAGAGTATGTCTGGACGCAAACGAAGGAATATACCGCTGGAACTGCACCTCACAATAAATCCGAATTACAAGTCAATGTTTTTGCTGGCATTTCTCGAACACAAATTTCTCAAAAGCGATTGTTTGCCTGCTTGCGTAATTCTAAAATTGACTGGTTGGATTAATGGTCTTACTTTTTTCAAATATCAATAGGAGTGAACGATGACCAAAAAACACACCTGCAAAGCGACCATCCAAAACGCGGGTGGAGGTTGACAGCGGCATAAAGCAGAACTCGGAGATTTTCAAAATCTCCGAGTTCTGCTTTATGCCGCTGTTGACTTTACTTTCACCACATCCCATATCACTTCGGGATGTTTGGCGGCGACTTGTAAAAGCACGCGCGCGGCACCTTCAGGAGAACGGCGTCCCTGCTCCCAGTTTTGCAGGGTCTTGACACTGATACCCATCAACGCAGCAAACTCAGGTTGTGAAAGTTTATAGTTGGCTCGGATCTCTTTTACATCGGGTACTTCGATCACAAATGAACGCGATGGCTTTGCTTTGCCGCGCAAAATCTTCCCGCCTTCACGGACGCTTGCCACCAGTTCATCGAACAATTCGTCTTTCATTTGAACTCCTTTTCTACGATCTCTCGCAACACTTTTAGTTGTTGAGGCGTCAGATCATCCTTTTCATTTTTTGAATACATGAATAACATCAACATCTGGTCTTCCGCGACAACCCAATAATAAATGGCTCTTACACCGCCGCGTTTGCCGCGTCCACTCATTGACCAGCGTACTTTCCGTAAGCCACCACTCCGTGGAATGATCGCTCCCATTTCAGGGTGAGTGAACAAAGCAACCTGCAATTGGCTATATTCATCATCCGTAAGCAGGGACATGACCTGACGGGTAAAGATGCTGGTTTCAATGAATTGCATATTTTTTACAGTATACGCCAATGGCGTATATACGTCAAGAACTGTAAAATTGTTCGCCATGTTAGAATATTTTGAAAGAGGTGAATCCATGCCCAAGAAACACACCTTCAAAGCCACCATCCAAAACGCAGGCGGAGGCGGCGCGTTTGTGGAAGTTCCGTTCGATGTGGAAAAGGCATTTGGGTCGAAGAAGCCCAAGGTCAAAGCGATGATCGAGGGAGTGCCGTACCGCGGATTGCTTGTCCGCATGGGTAGTCCCAACCACATCCTGATCGTCCTTAAGGGAATCCGTGAGCAGATCGGGAAAACATTTGGGGATGAGATTCAAGTGTCGGTGGAGTCGGATACGGAAGAGCGCGTGATCGAAATCCCAAAAGATTTGTTGAAGGAATTGAAGAAGGATAAGGAAGCCAAAGCTGTCTTTGATAAACTTTCCTATACTCATCAAAAAGAATATGTGAGGTGGATTGAAGAAGCCAAAAAGGAAGAAACGCGCCAGAATCAGAATCGTCAAAACGATGGAGATGTTGAAGAAGGGTAACAAGGCAGGTTAATTCATGGAGGCGAAGTGAAGAGACGCGGACCAAGCGCATTGACAGAACAATTGAAATTCTCAAACAGGGCAAGACGAAAAAGTGATCCCGTTGAACCAGTGCAGACCTGGCTGAATTTGCCGAGAGGCAACAAAGTAGTTTTGCCACAAAGGTTTCAACATGAAAATGTGCGTGCGGCGGACAGTCTGGTTGAGTATTGCATCAACAAATATTCAGAAAAAGGACAGGTGGTCTTCGATCCTTTTGCCGGTTATGGAACGACTCTGCTGATTGCCGAAGAGATGGGCAGGCATGGATATGGCGTCGAGTTCAGCAAGGAAAAGGCAAATTACGTACAGGGACTGCTCGAACACCCGGAGCATTTGATCCACGGCGATTCGCTCAAGTTGTTGGAATACGAATTGCCTTTCATTGATCTGTGCTTAACTTCGCCGCCGTATACCAATCAAAGCGATACTGAAAATCCGTTTGTAGATTATCGACAAAAGGGATTTGATTATCAAGCTTATCTAAAAGGAATGGGGCATGTCTTTTCACAAGTTTCGCAGAAGATGAATCCTGAGGGTCGTTTGGTGATTGAAGCTTCGAACTTGAAAAAGAACGGAGAGGTCACCACACTGGCTTGGGATATTGCGCGTGAAGTATCGAAGAGCTTTCACTTTGAGGGCGAAACCATCTTTTGCTGGGAAGAATATGGCTACGGCTATAATCACAGCTATTGCTTGGTGTTCACAAAAATCTAAAACCGTCCCGAAGGTTTTCCCGAATGACACTTGATTTCTGGCTCAACCTTCGGGACGATATACAGGAGTCTTATGCAATTCAAAGAATATCTGGAGCAACTTTACGATTACAACTATTGGGCGACCAAGCGTTATCTTGCCGTTGCAGAAACGCTTACAGAAGAACAACTCTTTCGCAAGCAGGGACATAGCTGGGACAGCGTCCAGGCAGTGCTCGTACACATGATGAGTTCCGAGCGCATGTGGCAGCAACGTTGGCGCAGTGGAAAAGGTGAATTTCTGGATGCAAAAGATTTCCCGACCATCAGTTCGATCCGTGAATATTGGGTGGATGTGGAAAAGAACATGCGCGCCTTCATCGCACAACAAACTGAAGAGTCGCTTTTGCATGATGTCACCTACACCAATCCCAAAGGCGAAACGTTCACCCTGCCGTTATGGCAGATGATCGTCCAGCCGCCGAATCACAACACGCATCATCGCGGCGAACTGGCGGCGATGTTCGCGCTGATGAACATCCCACACCCTGAAGAGGAGATCGTTCAATACTTTTTGGTCAAGAGTGGACAACGCAAAGCATAAATGAAACCCGCCCTCGCCTTTCCTTACAACGACCCTAATGGGACGATGTTTCCGCACTTGCAAGCAATTCTATCTGACTTGAAAGAATATTTCGACCGCGCCTACATCTCCCCGCATCTTTCCACCCTTGAGTGGCTCCAGCAAAAGAGCCTGATCCTCATCGACGATTTTTTCACTGCCTTCCCCATGGATGGAGAAAAACGTATCGGCGAACGTTTTGCCTATCTTTATCAACGTGCGGCAGAGACAGCACATCCAGAGCAACTGATTCATCTTTGTTATGTTGATCGTATGTCATTTGCGTTGGAAGGAAATTATAGGGGCTTCTTTCTTGCCGATGTCGCATCATTGACCGATAAAGATGTGCCACTTATTTTTCAGCGTTCGGAACTTGCGTGGAAAACTCATCCGCAAAATTATCAAGATATAGAAGGGATGGTCACAACCGCGGGAAACCATCTCTTTGGCAGAAAATTGGATTATGCATGGTGTCATATCGTTGTTCAAGCAAAACAATTGCGAGAGATTATGCCGCTTGTGAAGAATCCCGATCTGAGCATGGTCGCTGAGATGATCTTTTATATACGGGACAATATCAAAACCCGAGATGTTGACTGGCTTGCATGGGAAGACCCTTTTATTTTCAATCGGGACGCAGACGAATTGAAACGTGAACGCGAGAACAGTTTGGATGAAACAAACAAACGCCTGAATTACGTCTTACCCATGCTCGAAACACTGACGAGACTCTCAAAGAATGGAAGGAAATAATCGAATGCCAGGAATTGCTGTCAATACTGCTGTAATCCATGAAGGAAAGATATTGCTCACAAAGCGGGAAGATTTTGAAACATGGATTTTGCCCAGCGGTGGCGTGGAGGAAGGTGAGAGTCTTGCCCAGGCAGCCATAAGAGAGACAAAAGAAGAAACGGGATTGGATGTCGAATTGACAAGATTGGTGGGCGTCTATTCTCGTTTGAGCAATATGTCTCCCGGTTATATGGTATTGTTTGCCGCGAAACCTGTTGGCGGGGAAATAAAATGTCAAGAAGGCGAAACTATCGCTGTGGAATGGTTTGTCTTTAACGAGATCCCAAGTCCACTTTCATTGGGACACAAAAGGAGAATCAAAGATGCAATAGAAGGCGTAAGTGGCGTAGCTGTTTTACAGGAATTTAAACTTCCTGCAATGCCGGAAAAAGTTACAAGAAAAGAATTATTGGAGCTTTTTGATAAATCTGGTTTATCCCCACAAGAGTTCTACTTAAGAATGGTTGAAGGGGTAGAAGCGGAAGAAATTGTGGAAGTAGGTAACGCATGAACACAAAACAACCAAAATGGATTCAGATGGGCGCGGGAAATCTTTTCAATGAGTCAGGCTGGGTTGACGTACAGTGAAAACGAATTCGATAAAGAACGCTACAAACGTTTGTTGCAGATTTCAGCAGAAATGATCGAAAGCCAATCGGAGCTTTCAAAAGAATCCGTGCTTGAAAGTTTTTCGATGCAGGCAGGCTATACCACTCCCAAAATAGATGTGCGCGGCGCGGTGGTGCATGAAGGCAGGATATTATTGATCCAGGAACGAATGGATGGCAAATGGGCAATGCCCGGCGGCTGGGCAGACCTCGGCAACGCGCCCGCCTCTGTGGCGGAGCGGGAGGTGTGGGAGGAGAGTGGATATGAGGTCAAAGCCGAAAAGGTGGTCGCCGTCATTGATGCCAACCGCATCGAACCGTTGGAGTTCTATCACGCGTTCAAGATCATTTTTCTCTGTAAACTCATCGGCGGCGAACCGAAAATCAGTTACGAAACGACGGCGGTGGATTTCTTCGATCCGGGTAATATTCCACCGTTATCCATTTACCGCACGAATGAAAACATGCTACAGGAAGTATTCGAACATGTCAAAGACCCATCCCGACCGACGGCTTTTGATTGAATTAGGTGGTATAACATTAGTAATAGTTCAATCCATCACACACTGAAAGCGGTACTATGAAAAAGTCAGAATTTGAACGTATTGTTTTGAAGGCGTTTCGCGGTCTTGAAGCCAAACATGGTTTCAAGAGAGGCGAAACTACATTTTCCCCGAAAAATTGCGCCATCCAATATCTTAACACCACCACAGACGTCACTTTGCATTACGAGATTGGCAGGGAACCGTGGCTCGACATTTCCGAAATCAATAATGCCGAAAATAAATCCACGTTGGGCTGGTTGTTGGTTGAGCGTGGCGTGGAAAAAACACCCGTCCCTGCGGATGCCTTTCGCTCCACATCCCTGCCGGAAGTGAAGCTGGAAGCCGAACTTGAAAAAAAGATCGAACAACTGATCGAATACGGTTCGGACCTGATGAAGGGCGATTTTTCCCTGATGCCCAATTTGCAGAAGCGCGCCAAAAAATATGCGCAGGATTGCGACCGGTACATCGCCATTTATAAAACCAAGTAAATGTATCCGCTGTTGCGCCCCCTCCTCTTTCGTCTCGACCCTGAGACGTCTCATGCGGTTACGCTTCAAGCGCTGCGATTTGCGGGGAATTTTCCACCAACCAATTGGTTTCTCTCACAACTTTATAAGGCGCCATCCAAGCCCGTTCAGGCTTTTGGATTAACGTTCAAAAATCCCATTGGGATCGCGGCAGGCTATGACAAGGACGCGCTTGCGATAAACGGACTCTCCGCTTTGGGCTTTGGTCACGTGGAAGTGGGGACGGTCACACCTCAACCTCAGCCTGGCAACCCGCGCCCTAGGGTTTTTCGCCTGCTGGAGGATGAAGGGGTGATCAATCGTCTCGGGTTTCCTGGCAAGGGGGCAGTGTTTGTTGATAAGCAGTTAAAAAGTTCAAAGGTTCAAAGGTTTAAAAGTTCAGGTGCGATACTCGGTGTGAATTTGGGAAAGAACAAAGATACACCTCTCGAGGAAGCCGCGCAGGATTACATTGAATTGATGCGCCGCTTTATGTTCCATGCAAACTATCTGGCGATCAATATCTCCTCACCGAATACGGTTGGACTGCGAAGGTTGCAGGGTCGTGAAATGCTGGAGCAACTGTTGGGCGCGATTCAAAAAGAGCGCGAGACAATTTCACTTGGGCGTGGTGGGAATGCCCCGATCCTTGTGAAGATCGCGCCTGATTTGAGCGATGAAGAACTTGAGGATGCTGTCGGCGTGATTCTCGATAAAGGCATGGATGGAATCATCGCGACGAATACGACTCTTGCTCGCGATGGATTGAGGTCAAGGCATCAGAGTGAATCAGGCGGGTTAAGCGGAAGCCCGCTCAAGGTCCGCAGTGAGGCGGTTTTACGTCAGGTGGTGAAGCTGGTTAATGGGAAAGTCCCGATTGTAAGTGTGGGCGGGATCATGAATCCCGATGATGCAAAGAAAAGACTCGCCTTGGGAGCGAGTCTCATTCAAGTGTATACGGGCTTGGTATATCGAGGTCCGAAACTGGTTCGAGAAATTGTGCAAAGCCTCTAAGGTTGTGCCGGACGCATGGCTGGTTGTGGCGCTTCTCTTGGATCCTTGAAGAAACCTTCTGGCAGTGGGAGGGGCGTGAAACTTGCGCCAACTTCCAATTCGCCTGCCGGCACATAATAGAGAAGAGTGGGAGCGTTGGGGTCGAGCGCCTGAAACCCGAATGTCAGGAAGGTGCCATCGGGACTCCAACGCGCATCGCGGTAGCAGCATTTGTTATCAATCGGGTGGAGCAGCGTTGGTTTATGGTTTTGCCAATTGTAAACATAAAGTTCACCCCAGCCATTGTTGCGCCTGGAGGTATTGAAGGTAAACTGGCTTTCTCCATTCCAGTCAAAATCGGGCATGATGCGGCTTTGAAAACCGACGGGATCGAAACGCGTACCGGGGAAGTTATCAAGCTGATCTATCTTTTCTGGATCACAGGCTTGAATATTAAACACACTGACCTGTTCAGATTGTAGCGACGAATTACCCGCTCCCACCCCTTTGAAGAGCCACGCGACAAGCTTGTCATCCTTAGACCAGCGGGCATCTTTCACTTTAAGAGCGGCTCTGGTGCCTCCTGTAGGCAGGATACAGGTATTTTCCATATTGAGCAACTGGCTGCGACTCGTAACGGTCTTCATGGTTTCAAAGTCGAATGGCACAACGAAGATTTGATTACTCATGGCGATCATTACCTGTTTACCATCGTGCGAAACCTGGAAGGCATCCAGAGTAACCTCGGAGGGAAAACTGGCAAGGGTATCCACTGCGTCCGTGACTATGTTGTAGTACTTCACAACCTTCCCACTCAGGAAGAGAATGGTTTCACCGTCAGAAAGCCATTGCAGGTCATTCTTGGTGGCGCCGTCGGTTGTCAACTGCTGAAGCTCACTGCCATCCACATTCATCAGCCAGATCTCGTTGTTGGCTACAAATGCGATCTTATCCGCTCCACCGAGCACAGGCAGGCTTGGGGCGGGTGTATTGGTGGGAGTAGGGGGCAGGCGCTTCTGTATTGGTTGCCGCGAGAACGACAGGCGCTTCTGTAGGCTCAGTGGTGGGTTGGGAGGTTTCAGTCGCTGGCACGGATGTGGGAGACGCAGCAGCAGTCGCTCCGATCCCAAGCTGAGGTTTGATCAAGTTAAATAGAACGAAGCCACCCCCGATCATTCCGATCAGAAATATGGGTGTAATCACAAGCCAGACATTAAAGGGTTTCTTTATAACTTTCGGCGGCTTGGGTCCAACTTTGATCGTTCGCGGAGCCGCGCCTTTCAGCGTTTGTAACTGGGCTTTACCCGAGGAGATCTCACGCAGCGCCTCCACCAGGTCGCCAGCAGTGGCAAAGCGTTCGTCTTTGTTCTTTGCCATCGCCGCCTGAATAACGGCTTCGATCTCATTGGGCAGGTTCGGGTTCGCTTCCAGAATGTGGGGGACGGGGTCTGTAATATGTTTGATGGCAACCGCCATGGGCGTATCCGCCTCATACGGCTGTCTGCCCGTGAGCATTTCGTAGAGAATAATGCCCAGCGCGTAAATATCCGAACGCCCATCCACGGCTTCGCCGGAAGCCTGTTCTGGAGCCATGTAAGCCGGCGTACCGATAATGGCGCTCCCGGTCACATTGCCGGATTGAGCTTGCGATAATTTGGCGATACCAAAATCTGAGATGTAGGGTATGTCTTTGCTGTCAAAAAGGATATTGCTTGGCTTCAAGTCGCGATGGACAATCCCCTTCGAATGCGCCTCATCCATGCCCGGGGCGATCCTCGCAAGGATCTTCGTCGCTTCTTCAACCGTCATTATTTTGGCTTTGATCCGCTCTGAGAGAGAGCCCCCATTCATATACCTCATCACAAAATAAGGCTGTCCCTGTTCTTCACCTACATCGTAAACCGGCACAATGGAAGAATGTTCGAGTTGGGCAATGATCTTTGCCTCACGCTCGAACCGCAATTTGAACTGCGGGTCGGCGTGCAATAGTTCGGATGGCAGAACCTTGACCGCCACCTCGCGCTCGAAACGAGGGTCGTATCCATGATAGACCGTTGCCATCCCCCCGCGTCCTAATTCCGACCTGATTTCGTAGCGTCCGATCTTCTCTGGTTGCATAGATTGCAAGTATACCTATCTCAAAGGGTGTGCGCAAGCGTTAAGGCAGGCAATACAGGGCTTTCATAAAGTCATAAAAGGGAGTGAAAAAAAGACCATCCTCGGATATGCTTTTGTGTAGCGCACAAACCATAGCGCGGAAGGTCAAAATGCAGTCTAACACAAACAGAGAAGCTGTTGTTTTTGATGTGGGCAGCCTATATGCTCACTTACAAGTTTTGAAGGATGGTCGCAAGCCACGGGGCATACGCTATCCACTGGTTGCAATCTTGGTAATGATGGTGATGGCCAAGTTGTGTGGAGAAGATACACCCAGCGGGATTGCAGATTGGGTCAAGCATGGCGCGGAACAATTTATCAATATGCTGAAATTGAAGCGCAAGAGCATGCCGCCTCACAGCACCTATCGACGGGTTGAAGCAGAAGTAGTTGACCCACAAGAACTGGAACAGGTGGTCAGCAGCGTGTTGTCAGGCAGGAAATTCTTTGGGAAGCAAGTTTTATTATCGATCGATGGGAAAGTGTTACGCGGAACACTGGATGAAGCACAGAACGGAACCTATCTGTTGGCAGCCTATCTGCCCAGTGAAGGACTGGTGCTCATGGAAGTTGAACTGGAAGGTAAAGGTTTCGAGATTCCAGGAGCACTAAAACTATTGAAAATGGTTGATTTGCGCGAAAAAGTGGTCATGGGAGATGCCATGCACACCCAAAGAGCGGCCTCCATCCAAATTGTTGAGGCAGGCGGTGATGAGATCTGGATCGTCAAAGGCAACCAACCGCCACTGGAAGAAGATATCCGCCTGTGGTTTGAACCCGAGCCAGACCCTATTGCGGGACAGGGACGTCTGCCAAAAGATTTCGAGACTGGGAAAGAAACCAGCAAAGGGCATGGCAGACTGGAAGAACGGACGCTCACCGTCAGCAGCCAATTGAATGATTTTTTGGATTGGCCCTATCTGCAGCAAGTGTTTCGATTGGAACGGCGCTTTGTCTTCACGAAAACTGGCGCAATTCGGAAGCAAGTTATTTTTGGCGTTACCAGCCTCTCCAGGAAAGAGCTCACACCCAGGAACCTGCTCAAAAAGATCCGTGTTTATTGGGGCATCGAAAATGGTTTGCACTATCGTCGCGATGTTACTTTACGAGAAGACCGAACCCGTATGACCAAAGGCCATGCTGGACGCATCATGGCTTGTCTCAACAATCTCGTGATCGGACTTGTGTTTACCAAAACCCAATTCGCTTATCTCCCACATGCCAGACGCTTTTTTGATGCTCATCCATCCCATGCCTTCTCGCTCATCACTCGACTTTAAGAAAGCCCTGAAACGCGGGTATGGTTATAATGGGTGGACTTCCAAGGAAAACTCATGGACTTAAACCAACAATTTGAACTTGTTCGTCAATCGCCGACCGTTTCGCTGTCCGACCGTATCAATGCGCTCAAAGCCAGCGGACGGGACATCGTTGGTTTGCAGGTAGGCGACCCCGATTTCAATTCGCCAGCTGAGGTCATCGATGTGGCGTTGAAAGCCATGCAAAGCGGGCTTACACATTATGGTCCTGCCATTGGCATAATGGAGCTACGCAAAGCCATCGCGGCAAAACTCCTGCGCGATGAAGGCGTGAGCTATGATCCTGATTCCGAGATCATGGTCACGCATGGCGGCATTCATGCCTATTATCTGGCGATGCAATCCATTTTGAATCCCGGCGACGATGTCTTGATTCCTGACCCCTCGTGGGCGACTCATGAGAACATGGCGATCATGCTGCGTGGGAACGTGATCCGCGTCCCTGCCCCGCGAAAATGGATTCATCCCTTCATTCGATTCGTGGCTGAAAGCGTTGACCACGAAAACCAAAGTCATCGTGTTGAACTACCCCTCGAACCCAACTGGTGCATATCCCACGCGGAAGTATTTACAAAAGCTGCAAGACTACGCCAAAGAACACGATCTATGGATCGTGAGCGATGAAGTCTATGGAAGTTTGTACTACGGTGAAAAACCAACTTCTCTCGCGGCATTCGATGGCGCCAAAGAGCGGACGCTTCTTGTAAACAGCCTCTCCAAATCCTATGCGATGACGGGCTGGCGCGTGGGTTTCCTTGCCGCGCCTGCGCGTGTCATCGAGAACGCCTTAAAAGCGGGACAGAACTCCATCACGTGTGTCGCTCCCTTTATTCAAAAAGCTGCCGCTTTTGCATTGACCGATCCAAAGATCCAAGATGTCACTGCGCAGATGCGCGCCGCATATGCGCGCCGCCGCGAATTGGTGATTCGATTATCGCATGAATTGGAATGTGAAAAAGTATTGGTCACACCGCCACAAGGCGCGTTCTATTTCTTCATCGATTTCCGTCCGTTGAAAATGGACTCTGATGAAATCTGCAAAAGGATTTTGGAGGAGGCTGGCGTGGGGCTTGTCCCCGGCTCGGCGTTTGGGAGTCAGGGCGAGGGGTTTATCCGCATGACCATAGCAGCCTCGGACGAAGATGTCGAGGCGGGCTTTCGTAAGATCGTCGAGTGGGGGGAGAAACAATCGTAGTCCTGTATAATCGAGTCATCTTCAAGTGGAGATCCTCACATGCAAAAATTCCTCAAAAATGAATGGACCCCATTCGTCGGAGCATTGCTCGCCAGCCTCATCACCGCAATCTTGATCTCCGCTCATGCCAATGCGGTATTGACATTCGTTGTCAGCGCGCTGGCATTGGCAACACTGGCAACTGTGGTGGGTCATGCCACCGAGCAACTCGGCAATTACATGGGATCTGGTGCGACGGGCGTAGTGCAATCCGCTATTGGAAACCTGCCCGAATTGTTCGTGAGTTTCTTTGCCTTACAGGCGGGCCTGGTGACGGTGGTGCAATCGGCTTTGGTGGGATCGATCCTGGCGAACAGTTTGTTGGTGTTGGGACTGGCGTTTTTCCTGGGTGGTCGGAAACATGGCGCGCAGAAATTTCATTCCGAAGCGCCGCGCGCCATTGTCATGTTGATGGTGCTGGCGATCTCGGCGATGGTCATGCCGACGCTCACTCATTCGCTGCACACGCCTGCCGCGGCACATGAAACATCCTTGAGCATTGCAGGCGCGTTGGTGTTGTTGCTTGTTTTCTTCGCCAGCATTCCCATGTCGATGCAAAGCGGACCCGTTGCAGAAGCAGCGCATCCACAAGAATTGAAAGAACAATCCTGGTCGCTGACGCGTGTAGTTACTGTACTGGCGATTGCCGGGCTTTCCGCCGCACTCGTTTCGGATTGGTTTGTGCAGGCGCTTGAACCTGCCATTGAAACGTTGGGCATTTCACAAGCATTTGCGGGATTGGTTATCGTTGCGATTGCCGGTAATGCTGTGGAGAACGTGGTTGGGATTCAACTTGCCCTCAAAAATAAAGCGGACTACGCCGTCAGCGTGATCCTCAACAGCTCTCTGCAAGTCGCTCTCGCACTGACCCCGATCCTGGTTCTGCTTTCGTTCTTCTTTACCTCCACTGTGTTGACTCTCGTCCTGCCGCCGTTGTTGGTGGTTGCCCTTCTGCTGACTGCCCTGCTCAACGCGCTGATCGTCTATGATGGCGAATCAAACTGGCTGGAAGGCGTGGCATTGATCGGGCTATACGCGTTGATCGCCACATCGTTTTGGTGGGGATGATTTAGTAATACCTCGGTGGTTTCGATAGGAACTTTACCCTACTCAACCACCACTAAGCAAAGCAGTTCTTGTTAATGACTCACCTTACGCACCATATACGATAAAGGGGCTGTAACGCGACATTCATGTCGCTCTTCCGCAAGAAGCGCCTGAAAAGCGAGATAAATCTCGCATTACAATTATTCCTGCGAAAGGTGAGCTAATGAAATATTCTTGAAACTTGTTGGTTCGATACTTGCATAATTTGCCAGGCAAATCACACGCAAGTGCAGGTGTACGGCGGACAACGCTTCGACTTCGCCGCTGGTACAGCTGCTCCGCTCAGCGCGACGTTGCCTACTCCACCAATGGATTATTTTTGAAAAGGAATTATTATGAAAGTCGCATTTCAAGGTGAACCCGGCGCGTACAGCGAACAGGCAGTCTTCAATTATTACGGAGAGGTGGAAACGCTTCCCTGTGAGTCATTTGACGCGATGTTCGATTCAGTGGTCTCTGGCAAAAGCGACGCGGCGCTGGCTCCCATTGAGAATTCATTGGCGGGGAGCATCCATCAAAACTATGATTTGTTGTTGCGGCATGATCTGCATATCGTGGGCGAATATCTTTTGCGTGTACGACATTGCTTGATCGGTTTCCCCGGTGTCAAAAAATCGGACATCAAAAAAGCGATCAGCCATCCGCAGGCGCTGGGACAGTGCGCGGCATATCTGCGAAACCTGGGCATCAAACCAGAAATCGTTTACGACACGGCGGGAAGCGTAAAATTGCTCAAAGCCAGCGGCGAACGGACGACCGCTGCCATCGCTTCACGCCGTGCCGCAGAATTGTATGAGATGCAGATCATCGAAGAGGGGATCGAGGACAACCCCGAAAACTACACGCGTTTTCTCGCTGTCCAACGTGAATCAATCCTCCCGACAGGTGAAGCGAAAACTTCCATCGTCTTCACATTGAAAAACATGCCGGGGGCATTGTTCAAAGCATTGAGCGTGTTTGCCCTGCGGGATATTGACCTGACGAAGATCGAGTCGCGTCCGTTGCAAGGCAAACCATGGGAATATCTCTTTTATATTGATTTCGTCGGCTCGACGAGTGATGAAGTATCAAAACGTGCGCTCGACCACTTGGGGGAATATGCGATGACGCTGCGTGTGCTGGGTTCGTATCCGCGTTTCAAGGGGTAGACTTCAAGATCAGATAGCCGCCTTCACTTTCGGATCGCTTATGGTAGGAAGTAGTGTCGATGAAATTTCAAAGATTCTCCAGACCCCAAATCGTCTTCACGACAAACCTAGTGGCTTTTGGTATTTTCGAACTCTTTTTGATAGCAAAATTTATCAAGGTATTCCCCAAGGATCTATCGCAAGGGATCGCTTTTTGGACTCATACCGATTTGCTGATTGATTATTCATCCGGGTTTGTACGACGTGGGTTATCAGGCGAATTGATAGATCTCGTATCCAACTATATCCAACCCCAAATTGCCGTTACGATCCTTGCCTGGATCCTATTTCTCAGTGTTGTTTTCGGATATGTACGTCTACTTTCGAGATCCATAAAAAACGCTGCCCACTTTTTTATTTGCTGCGCTTCTTTTTTTACCGGTTTTATTGCCGTTTTACCTGTATGAGCACGACGCATTTGGTAGAAAAGAAATTGTTGGATATCTCATCCTCCTCTATCATTTAGATGCCCTGGAATCTGCGAAAACTATTTCCCAAAACGATTCTTTATTGTGGACCTCATACACAAGGAAGATACTCCCTCTTACTTTCCTGTTCATCCCTATCCACATATTGGTCCATGAATCTTTTTTTTGTTATTTGTGCCGTTCCATATTCTGATTACCTATACAATACTGCGCTTAAGATTCCCTGTTGGTTTTAAGCGGCAAGTCTTCAGCCTGACTCTGATCTATCTACCCGCGCTTTTGACTTTCGCGGCGGTCTTTTTCTGGGGCGGCCTGAGTTTGAAGTCGCGTTTAATATTTGCAAGAAATGGCAGCTTGCCGATGCGCTGGGAACCCAGATCTGTCACTCCACGGGTAATCCGATGCGGGCTTTGCCCGGATCTTTCTCTGCATTGGCGTGGACATTTTCACAAGCGATTTCTTTGCCGCTGTCGCTCACGCCCGCAATGGTGATTGCATGGTTGGTCAATTTTCTTATTGCAGGTGGAGCGACCCTATATGTTGGCAGCATGACTTCTCGTTTCCTGATTCAGAAGGAACTCTTTGCAAAATAACAATGAGGCAAAGAATCCAAAAGAATATGCCAGGGCCATGGCCTATAAATATTTCTTGCTGCCCTTACTTATATCTGCGCCGCTTTATATCCTGGGCTGGGATATGGGACGATGGTTTACGGTTATATGTATTAATTATGTAATGGTTTCATTATCCCCGGAACTGAATACCGCAGAAAGCCAACTTAAGCTCAAAACAAAAATGCTCACCAGACTGTTGTATGCTTTGCTGCTGCTCTTTCTGTCGTTATCCTGCTGAAAGGCATTTATCCCGATTGGATCGGTTTGGGCAATGCCAGGTTTACCTCCACACAATTGATTAGCCTGGGGAGTTTCATCCTTTCCGCTTTTTTTATGGGTCTCGGGTATGAAAAATATCTCGCCCGGAATCCCGATTTTGAAAAGGGCGCTGTTTGGTACGCGATGAATGTGTTTTTCTTATTGGTGATTATTCTCAGTATTCGACTGCCCTACTGTTGTGAACATGACGGCTGGAAAATGTTGGCAGAACCATTTCAATCACTCATCAAAAATATCATCAACTAATCTCTTTATCCGCATGCGGGTTTGCAAACAAGGTTGCCTTTCTCGGAATTCATTATTCTGACTGAGAGAAGAGATAATTTCCGGTCTAGGGTTGAAACAGATCAGGATTTTCCTTAAGCGCGCTCATTCAGGAACATGGTGAGGTCGAAGTCGCCCGGCGACTGACCATAGCCGGTCAGCAGCGCGGCGGCCTCGCTGCGATGTTGACCAGCATGGAGGACCATATCCAGCAGGATGTGCCACACGACACGCTTGCGCATCGCACCAGGGATAACATAGCGGATCGTGCCGTTCAGCGTTTCCTCGGTCAATGTGTCGAGATAAGTTTGCATCTCCTGTCGTTCTATCATCCAGCGCTCTTGCAACAGGGCGAGTGTCGGAAAGGCGTCTTCGTGAAGCTCGGTCGCGTCATAGGCCGCCTCGTCTGCCAGAGGTTCCTGATAATACCCCTGGAGTGTGATCCGCTGCTGCCAGATGTTGTCCAGTATGTGGACCATCGTGGCGCGCAAACTTCCGTGCCCGTAGGAGTCGGGCGCGGTGTATTGCTCTGGACTCACCTTGGCGCAGGCCGCCAGGATGCGCGCATCAGCCCAGTCATTGTAATCACACAGCAGCTTGATTTCATCGATTTTCATTATTAGGACATTATACAGTCAAAGATTAAAACCAAAAAATCGTGTCGATTCCATCATATCTTGTTCAACATATTATTAGAACGCAAAATTCAACCAGCTTGACTACGATACAGCGCTGTCCGTACCTTGCTAGGGAGTGGAATTCTCGCCTGCGGATTCACCCAGGGGATAAAAGAGTTTTCCTCTGGCAAGTCTGTTCCCCGTATGAGAATTTCGCTCAAGCGTTGGTAATGGCGAAAGAACTCCGTCCGGTCACGGAAGCGATAGCGCTGGAAGAAGGCTGGGTCATCATTCCGTTCAGCGCGTTGTTGCATACGGAGCATGGCGGCGCGGATATCTTCCTGTTGCAATGTCAGGGCATCCATGCCTACAAGAATAATGTTGCTTTGCTGATGGGTGAGTTGACCCAACTTACTGCAAACCGCATCTGCCAAACGGTCTCCAATGGAGTTTGTTCCCGTACTTTGTTCCTCCATCGATTTTTGATTGGTTCTCAGCCGCGTCACCTCCAGCATAAAGGTCACGCTGGTGGTGAACGTCACAGCGAAATCAGGCGAGCAGACTTTCTCCGCCAGTTGCGGCTCGTAGACGAGAGACAGTGTCCCTTCCTGGAGAAGCAGGTAGGCAGTTTCCAGCTCAAGGCGTATGTCAAGAAGCGTTTCTTGATCCTGCGTCACACGGATCTTTTTTCGGATCTTGTCCCGGAAGCTGTCGACGAAAGCCGTGAATCGACGCGAGGACGTCAGCCATGTCCCTATGGGTTTGGCTAAAATATGTGATTGTCCCTCAAAAAGGAAATTAAGTAATTCATCGGTAAGCATGGATACACCCAGATGGAAATAATGTGAAAAAGTGTAACACAAGGGAAGTGTAGGAAACATGGTTGAGAGTGAGAATGTAATACTCAGGTAAGTGGGAAAAAAACGAATAGATTTCTTTGTTCCCTGGCAAAGTAGTGTCAATTTTGGCATATTTTGTTCAACGTATTAATACTTGAGTTTAGAGTTCAAAGCACATTAACAAAAATGGAACTTGCTGATATTAATAGAGTGTGACCAATAATAAAATCAGCGAGTTCCGAAAAGCAGTATACCAAAGTCTGAGAAGGCGAGCGGATGTTTTGTTCGACCTGATAGACGCCCTGACAGTAGCCGGTCAGGTAAGTTCGCCAGTTGCCTTGAGTGAGCAGAAGCCCTTTCGGCGAAAGTATTGCAGCGTGTACGATGGACTGGAAAACGGCGAAATGGATATGGATGAAATCCTATCGCTCTTGCCAGAGAGTATGCCGGAAGGCAGCGAAACGATAGCCGGATACAAAGTGTATGCGGTAGATGCCACCGCCAATGAACATGAGCAGGCAGAAACCCTGCCGGATCGAAGTGTGTTGAAGTCGAGCAAGAAAGAGATGCTGCGCTATGGTCACAAGTATTCATGGTTGGTACGCCTGATCCATTTTGGCAGTTCCTGGGTAGCACCCGTGGACATTGAAAGGATCGATACTCAGGCGACAGACAGCAAAGTAGCGGCCGTGCAAGTCCAGGAACTGGATGCACGTGATCCAGAAGCAAAAGTGATCGTGGCAGACAGCCGCTATGAAGAGCACAGATTTTTGGGTAATTTTGAGCATTTGCAGCATACTTTTGGGCTGATCCGCTTGCACAGCAACCGGGTCTTGTACGAAGAACCTCAACAGAAACCAAAGGGGAGTCGTGGAGCGCCTCGTAAGCACGGGAAATCTTTCAAGTTGAATAGGGACCATCGTGTCGAAGATCAAAATGAGACATTTCAACTTGGGAAACAAACCGTGCGGGTGCGTGCCTGGCATAAACTGCATTTCAAAAAGCTGGCTACGTTGATCTGTACTTTGGTGCAAGTAGAATTCATCAAAGAAGATGGAACGCCGCGTTACAAACGACCGATGTGGTTACTCTGGACAGGTCCGCAAAATGTTGCGCTTTCAGATCTATGCCGTATGTACCTTTGGCGTTTCGCGATTGAGCACCTGTTCCGCTTCCTGAAGCAACATATGGGACTTAACAGCAACCGCTCTCCGAGTTTGGTGAGTGCCCAACAATGGATGTGGTTGTGTGCCCTGGCCTATTGGCAATTACTTCTGATGCGGGATGCGGTGCAGGAAGATTATCCGGCTTGGTATCCGCGCAACAGACAGAAACGCGCCAGACTGACACCCTATCAAGTGCAACGCTCCGCTCTGGCATTTTTATTGGAGTTGGGCACACCTGCCCACCAGCCCAGACCCGCTGGAAAAGGCACCGGCAGACAACAAAATTATTTCCCGCCGCCACGTGTTCGTTATCCAGTCGTGTTCAAGAGCAAATATTTACAAAAAACAGTTTCTGCTGGTCCGTAATTGGTATTTGCTTTTCAGTTTTTAACGTTCTATTTGATCGCACATCTCTTGTGCGCTACTTTGCTACTCTAAACTCAAGTTAATAGAACGATAAACTTTATCTGGTAAAAACCTCAAGGAGAAGAACCATTGTCATTTCAAGCATATTTAGACAATATTTGTAATCATCAGCAAAAGGGCGAACAAAACCTTTTACCACGGAGACACTGAAACACGGAGTTTTACCCTTGTTCTTCTCAGTGTCTTCGTGGCTCCGTGGTTCAATAAGCGTTCGGCTTATTCCTGACTAATACATATTTAGACAATATTGAAGAAAAAACAGGTAAGACGCCCAATAATTTTATTGCCGAGGCGAAAAAGAAAAAGATCACTGAATTCAAGGACATCATTAGCTGGTTGAAAAAAGATTATGACTTGGGCGCGGGACATGCCCGCACGATAGCCTATGTCACCAGCTTGGAGCGGAGTTCGAAGTGCGCCAAACAACTGGCACTCATCGTGATGCTTCGGGAACCTTGAAACTTGATGGCAAAAATGCCAAAAGCAGGAAGCCAAAAAAGAAATAGTCGAAACTCGTGTCGATTCTGTCGTTTCTTGTTCGACGTATTAACAGAACGAGAGATTCGAGGCAACGAAAACTTGGAATCTCAGTCAAATTTCAGGTTTGAAGGAGAAAATATGAGAAACGAGATTTCAAAAGAAGGCATTGAAAAAGCCCTCTTAACTTGTGGCGTCATTGCTGGCCCTGTCTACATTGCCTTGGGTGTAATCCAAATACTAATTCGACCAGGCTTTGATCCAACCCGCCATGATCTCAGCCTGATGAGCAACGGCGACTTGGGTTGGATTCAGATCACGAATTTTCTACTGGTTGGGGCAATGACCATTTTAGGCGCTTTTGGCATACGAAGAGTATTGCGTGGGAGCCGGGGTGGAACATGGGGACCATTGTTGATCGGTATCTATGGGCTTGGGCTAATTGGAGCAGGTATTTTTGTCGCTGACCCCATGAACGGTTTTCCACCTGGAACGCCAGCAGGAAGTCCGACCACAATGAGTTCGCATGGATTTTTACATTTTGTGAGCGGAGGGATCGGTTTTCTTGCCTTCATTGCTGCCTGCCTTGTATTTATTAGTCAATTCAACCATTTCAAACAACGTGGATGGGCTGCTTTCTCTGGTATTACAGGATTGTTTTTCTTTGCGGCTTTTGGAGGAATAGCTTTAGGTTCGCAGGCAGGCGGTGCCATGCTGATCTTTGTCACATTGGCATTTACAGCCGCAGTAATTCTTGCATGGGTATGGCTTTCAGCATTGTTTGCCCATATCATAAAAACGTTCAATTAATAATAAATAAGGAGAAACCAAAATGAGATACATGATGATGACCAAGAACGACCCCGAACCCCCAATGACCCCGCCCAGCCCCGAAATGTACGCCGCCATGGGTAAACTGATCGAAGAGATGTCCAAAGCGGGTGTTCTGCTGGCAACTGGCGGGTTGGGTCCCAACCCGGCGCAGATCAAATCCTCGGGCGGCAAAGTCAGCGTCACCGACGGTCCCTTCACCGAGGCGAAAGAGGCCGTCGTGGGCTTTGCGCTGGTCGAAGCCAAATCCAAGGAAGAAGCGATCGAATTCTCACGTCGCTTCTGGCAGGTCGCTGGCGACGGCGCAGGCGAGATCTACGAAGTCTTCGGCGGATAGAAGTTTTTAGCCACAGAGATCACAGAGTTCTTTGAGATTTTTCTCAGAGTCTCTGGGTGCTCTGTGGCTGATAAAAATTTACTGTGACCCTACCTGATATCCATCGCACGATTGACGCAGTCTGGCGGATCGAATCCGCCAGACTGATCGCGTCCCTCACGCGCCTTGTCCGCGATGTGGGTCTCGCCGAAGATCTTGCGCAGGGCGCCCTTGTTGCCGCCCTCGAGCAATGGTCCCAATCGGGCATCCCCGATAACCCCGGCGCCTGGCTCATGACGACCGCCAAACATCATGCCATCGACCAAATTCGCCGCAACGTCCGCCTCGAAAGCAAGACCGAAGAAATGGGACGTGATCTTGAACTGGAAAATCCCATCGGCGTTCCAGAAGACGCGTATGCGGATTCGGATGAGGATATAGGCGATGACCTCCTGCGAACTCATCTTCATCGCCTGTCATCCGATCCTCTCAAAGGAAGCCCGCCTCGCTCTGACCCTGCGTCTGCTCGGTGGACTAACGACCGACGAGATCGCCCGAGCCTTTCTCGTCGCCCGAGCCGACGATTGCGCAACGCATCGTCCGCGCCAAACGGACTCTTTCCGAAGCTAATATCCCATTCGAAGTGCCAACTGGAGGAGATCGTGCTGCGCGCTTCTCTTCCGTGCTTGAAGTCATCTACCTGATATTCAACGAAGGCTATTCAGCAACATCCGGAGATGATTGGGTCCGACCTGCCTTATGCGAAGTTGCCCTCCGCCTCGGACGTGTCCTCGCCGAATTGATTCCGAACGAGCCCGAAGTTCACGGTCTGGTCGCATTGATGGAGATCCAAGCCTCGCGCCTGCGTGCACGGATCGGTCCCGCCGGTGAACCAATTCCATTGCTCGAACAGAATCGCGGTCGCTGGGATCAACTCCTCATCCAGCGTGGATTCGCCTCACTGATTCGTGCTGAACAAGTCGGCGGTGCATTGGGTCCGTATCGTTTGCAGGCAGCGATTGCGGCATGTCACGCGCAGGCGCGCAATCCCGAAGATACAAACTGGGAACGTATCGCCGCGTTATATGATGCACTTGCACAAGTTGCGCCATCGCCCATCGTGGAATTGAATCGCGCCGTTGCCGTTTCGATGGCATTCGGTCCCGAAGCCGGACTTGAAATTGTTGACACATTGACGAGCGAACCATCGCTCAAGAATTATCACTTGCTTCCCAGCGTGCGCGGTGATCTACTGTCAAAGGTAGGTCGTTATAATGAGGCATGTGAAGAATTCAAACGAGCGGCATCGCTCACCAGAAATACCCGCGAGCGCGAACTCTTATTGGAACGTGCCGCGGCAATGACAAGAGAAAAACAAATATGAAACCCACAAATGCAAAAGACACTTTGACCCCATCCCAACACATTGATAAAGCCATTCAAGACCTGCCTGATTGGCGCGGCAAGCTGATGACCCGCCTGCGCAAATTGATCCATGTTGTCGCTCCCGAGATCACCGAAGATTGGAAGTGGGATACCCCAATCTTTGCCTGCAAAGGAAATGTGGTTGCCATCGGCGCCTTCAAGGAACATATCAAATTCAACTTCTTCAAAGGCGCGTCCCTGCCTGATCCAAATGGATTGTTCAACGCTGGTTTGGAAGCCAAAACCAGCCGCGGCATTGATATCCACGAAGGTGACAAGATTGATGAAGAGGCACTGAAGGATTTAATTATTGCTGCGGTGGCGCTCAATACCTCAGGCAGCAAAAAGAAGTGATTCGCTTCGCCAAATTATCAGGGTAGATAAAACTGATTCGTAAGCCGCGTCAACCATGGGGCGTTGGAGGCGGGTTTTCATCTAAATTTAAAACCTTGACAAAACAGAAAGCATGTTCTAAAATCATGTCAAGATAAGTAACCAAACGGTTACATAAAGGAAATCATGAGACGAGACGTATTTCAAGCCATCGCAGACCCCAACCGCAGAGCGATCCTGAGTCTGCTCGCAAGCCAACGGATGACGCTGAACGGCGTTGCCGAAAATTTTCGCATCAGCCGCCCTGCTGTCTCCAGGCACATCAAAATTCTGAAAGAATGTGGATTGCTGATTGTCATTCCGCAGGGACGGGAACGTTATGTGGAAGCGCGCTTCGACCGCTTGAACGAAGTGAGCGATTGGATCGAGCAATACCGTCAGATTTGGGAAGAAAAGTTTAGCCGCCTGGATGATCTACTCGAACAAATGAAAAAGGAGAAATAACATGCCCGCAAAAAATAAAGTAACAGTAACCGCCGAGCCCGGTAAACAGGAAATCTTCATCACGCGTGAATTCGATGCGCCGCGTGAGCTGGTATACAAAGCGCACATTGACCCAAAATTATATGTGCAATGGCTGGGTCCGCATGGATACGAAATGATCCTTGAAACGTTCGAGCCGATCAATGGCGGAAAGTATCGCTACATCCACAAGGATCAAGATGGGAACGAATATGGTTTTCATGGCACGTTCCATGAGATGTCCATCGACAACATGATCCAGACGTTTGAGTTTGAAGGATATCCCGGTCACGTTTCCCTGGATTGCATGACGCTGGAAGATTTGCCCGGGAATCGGACAAAAGCCACGATTCACTCCATCTTTCAATCTGTCTCTGACCGAGATGGCATGATCCAAAACGGAATGGAAAAAGGTGTCGCCGAAGGCTATGAACGACTGGATGAAATTTTGAAAGCGATGTGAACATGGTAAAGACCAATTTTCAATCGATTGACGAATACATTGCCGCCTGTCCTGAGCAATCACAAAGCTATATGCAAATTATCCGTGAGATGATCAAGGCTGTAGCGCCAGATGCAAAAGAAAAGATCAGTTACCAGATCGCGTGTTTTGAATTAAACGGAAAGAATGTAGTCCACTTTGCAGGGTGGAAAAAGCATGTGTCGCTGTACCCGACCCCGGAAGGAACAGATGCGTTTAATAAAGCAATCGCAAAATATGCAGGCGGAAAAGGGACGACGAAGTTCCCGCTGGATGAGCCACTGCCAATGAAGTTGATTCAAAAAGCCGTCAAATTGCTTATCGCAAATAATTTAAAAAACGCAAAAACGAGTTCAGGCAAAAGGAAATATTAAGGTTATGTGAGTTAACGTCTTGCAAGGTAAGACGTTCAAGAATAAAGTAGACACTTAATTGAATAAGGAGAATTTACAAATGAAAGAGATTACCCCGTTTTTATGGTTCGACACACAGGCAGAAGAAGCGATGAACTACTACGTTGACACATTCAACGGCTCGCCGTACAAAAAGCAAGAGTCCAGGATCGTTGGCATTACCCGCTACGAAAAAGGCATGGATGCTCCGGGCGCAGAAGAACTGGAAGGCAAGGTCATCACGGGTATTTTCGAGTTGGCAGGTCAACGCTTTATGGCGCTTGATGGTGGTCCGATCTTCAAATTCAACGAATCAACATCATTCTATGTGGAATGTGAAGACCAGAAAGAGGTGGATTACTTTTGGAATAAGTTATCCGCCGTTCCCGAATCTGAACAATGTGGCTGGTGCAAGGATAAATACGGACTATCATGGCAGATCATACCCAAGCAGTTGGGCGAGTTGATGGGCGACCCTGATCCTGTCAAAGCAAAACGAGTCATAAACGCTATGCTCAAGATGCATAAGATCATCGTCGCCGATTTGCAGAAGGCGCACGACGGATAAGAACTCTGGCGAACGTTTGTAGAACATTCCTGCTAGAGAGACAATAGAATATCTTTTCTCTGAACGGGCGCGTCCATATGGCGTGCCCGTTTTGCTATTTACACGTCACAGTTTTCCTTGTTTGACAGGCTAAGGTTCTCGGTTATAATTCAGTCACTGAATTTTGAAATTATGGAAACTGTAAACGAAGAACTCCGCGAGCTAACATTGCTCGAAAAGATCGAAAATGACCCAGATGTGAACCAGTCTGTGCTTGCCACCCAACTCGGCGTGGCGGTTGGCACGGTCAACTGGCATCTTAAGCGTCTTATCGCCAAAGGCTATGTCAAAGCCATGCGTGCCGAGCGCAAGAAATTGCGATATATCATCACGCCTGAGGGCATTGCCCTGCGCGCCCGTCTTGCCGTGGATTATGTCGAGCGTTCGTTTTCCATTTATCGCAAGACCCGTCAACGCGTGAAAGATCATCTTGCCAAAGTACAGGATGCCGGTTACGACCGCGTGCGCATTCTTGGCAAAGGCGATGTTGTGGATATTTGTCGTCTCACCTGTATCGAACAGGGTATTGCTGTTGTGAGCGATAAGGATGTCCCCGCTCTGCGAGTGGATGGCTTCAAAGTGCAGTTACAGTTGGAGGATTCAAAATGACGGATCGCCATATCTTGATCACTGGAGGCGCCGGATATATCGGCTCTCTCCTGACCTCGGAACTGCTCCGCCTTAATTACCGAGTCACCGTCCTCGACTCTCTTCTCTTCGGCGGAGAGTCGCTGGTGCCTTTTTTGCATCACCCTAATTTCAATTTTGTTAAAGCAGATGTGACCGAACCGCGCTCCATCAAGGATTCCCTAAAAGATGGCTGGCAGAAACCAGATGCCATCATCCACCTTGCTGCGATTGTGGGATTCCCTGCCTGTCAGGCGGTCGGCAAGCAAGTCTCGTGGAAGTACAATGTCGAAGCCACAAAAATGGTTTTCGAGCAGGCAGCAGACTTGGGCGTGGAAAAATTCGTGTTTGCGTCAACATATAGCAATTATGGATTATCCACTGACGGCAAACCTGTCACTGAAGAGTCCCCGTTAAATCCGCAATCGATATATGCAGAGACAAAGATCGCATCCGAGGAATTTTTACTATCTCAAAAAGACGCTTCATGTGCGCCGTTGGTGTTCCGTTTTGCCACGTTGTACGGTTTATCTCCCCGTACGCGTTTTGATTTGATCGTCAATCAGTTTGTATTGGAAGCATTTACGAAGCGCGAATTGATCATTTACCAGCGCGGATACTCGCGTTCGTTCGTGCATATCCGCGACGTGGCGCGCGGCGTTATCATGGGACTCGAAGCGGAGCAGGCAAAGATCCGTGGACAGGTGTTCAATCTCGGAACGGATCAAGGCAATTATTCAAAAGATGACATTGTACGACTTGTTCTCAAACGTATGCCGCAAACGATCGTCGAATACAAAGACCTGACTTTCGGCGGCGACATGCGTGACATCACCGTGTCTTTTGCAAAGATAAAAAATACGCTTGGCTTCGATACCACTCTCGACGTGGACGATGGTATTCGTGAAATATTATTTGCTTTGAAAACGGGAATCATTCAAAACCCAACCGACGCGCACTATCGTAACGCGCAGTTCATTGTGCAATAGAATTCTGTCATTGCGAGGGCGATAGCCCGAAGCAATCTCCTAATGTGTTGGAGATTGTTTACCTCTGACGGAGCACACGTCGTCGCAACGAACGCTCCTCGCAATGACGACAGCTTAAGGAGACATTATGTCTGAAAATTTTTGGCAGGGTAAACGCGTCATCGTCACCGGCGGAGCGGGCTTTCTTGGCTCATTCGTCACCGCAAAATTAAAAGAACGCGGCGCAACGGACATCTTCATCCCGCGCATCGAGAACTATAACCTTGTTGACCCGAACGATATCCGCAAGTTGTATTCCGATCAATTGAAGGTGTTGACCCGAAGAACGTGGTCATCATCCATCTCGCCGCAAACGTGGGCGGCATCGGCGCCAACCGCGAACATCCCGCTGATTTCTTCTACGACAACCTGATGATGGGTGTGGAGTTGATGCATCAGGCATATAAGAACGGCGTCGGCAAATTTGTTGCCATCGGAACAGTTTGTGCCTATCCCAAATTCACCCCCGTCCCTTTTAAGGAAGAAGACTTGTGGATCGGCTATCCCGAAGAGACCAACGCGCCGTATGGACTCGCCAAGAAGATGATGCTGGTGCAGGCACAGGCATATCGTCAGCAATATGGTTTCAATGCTATTTTCCTTTTGCCTGTGAATTTGTATGGTCCACGCGATAACTTTAATCTTGCTTCGTCACACGTGATTCCTGCCTTGATCCGCAAAGCTGTGGAAGCGGGCGAGCGCGGCGACAAGGAACTTCAGGTTTGGGGCGATGGTTCTCCGACACGTGAATTCTTGTATGTGGAAGATGCCGCGGATGGGATCGTCACTGCCGCGGAAAAATACAACGGCGAAGAGCCTGTCAATTTGGGTTCTGGCTATGAAATCTCCATCAAAGATCTGAGCGAGATGATCGTCAAGATGACTGGCTTCAACGGCACCCTTGCCTGGCAAACGGACAAACCCAACGGTCAACCCCGCCGCGGACTCGACGTCAGCCGCGCAAAAGAATATTTTGGCTGGAGCGCGCAGGTTCCCTTTGAAGAAGGGATGCGCCGCACGATCGAGTGGTTCAAGGAAAACCGCGACACAATCAAGTAGCGTCATTGCTTCGGGCTAACGCCCTCGCAATGACGGAGTTGGAAAATGACCGAACTTATAAAACACGAACCCACCACCATTTACATCAAGCCGCCTAAGGGACTTGCCGCGCTTAACCTGCGTGACTTGTGGCTGTATCGCGAGTTGATCTATTTCATGATCTGGCGCGATATCAAAGTTCGTTACAAACAGACCGTGCTTGGCGCGGCCTGGGCTGTGATCCAACCGTTGCTGACGATGCTGGTCTTCAATTTTATTTTCAACGGCGGCATCACCAAAGTGCAGACCGACAGCAACATCCCGTACCCGATCTTTTCCTATACGGCGCTCCTGCCGTGGGGGCTGTTCACCGCCGCGCTCAACAACGCCAGCCGTTCGTTGACATCGAACCAGAACATGGTGACGAAGATCTATTTTCCGCGTCTGGTTTTACCATTGGCATCCGTGCTGGGCGGACTTGTTGACTTTGCCATCGCATCGGTCATTCTGGTTGGGTTGATGATCTATTTCGGGGTGACGCCGAACTTCGCATCTCTCTGGACTTTGCCTTTGTTCCTGATTCTAGCCATCATCACCGCGCTGGGAGTTGCGCTCTGGCTTTCCGCCATCAATGTTCAGTATCGAGACGTCAACTATATTCTCCCATTCCTGACTCAGTTCTGGCTGTTCATTACGCCGGTCGCTTATTCGGCGAGTGTCATTTCGGGCAAATGGCAGTTTGTTTATTCGTTGAATCCCATGGCGGGCGTAGTGAACGGATTCCGTTGGGCATTGCTTGGCGCGAATACCGGACCTAGCCCACAGATGTGGATCTCGGTAGCGGTCTCTATACTTGTTTTAATCGGCGGACTTTTCTACTTCCGCAATATGGAAAAGACTTTCGCTGACACGATTTAATATTACCCGTCATTGCGAGGGCGATGCACTTTCGCCCGAAGCAATCTCCCTCATCGTGACGGGGATTGCTTCGTCGGAAAGAACGTCCTCCTCGCAATGACGTGAATGAGAATTTATGACAACAGCTATTTCAGTAAACAACCTCGGTAAACAATATCGCATCGGCGCGGCGCAACAGAAGTTTCGCTATAACATGTTCCGCGATGTGATCGTGGATACGCTCATGACCCCCGTGCGCGTCATCCAAGCTCTGCGTGGACAAGGGATGCGCGGCACGAACAGTACATCCACTATCTGGGCGTTGGATGATGTTTCGTTTGATCTTGAAGAAGGCAGAGTGTTGGGAATTGTGGGACGCAATGGCGCAGGCAAAAGCACATTGCTCAAAATTCTTTCTCGCGTGACTGAACCTACCAAAGGGAACAGTCTCTGTGCGCGGGCGCGTTGGCTCATTGCTCGAAGTGGGAACCGGTTTTCATCCCGAACTCACGGGACGTGAGAATATTTATATGAACGGCGCCATCCTCGGAATGAAACGTGCCGAGATCGATGCCAAGTTCGATGAAATGGTCGAGTTCTCGGAAGTCAGCCAGTTCATCGATACGCCTGTCAAACGATATTCATCAGGCATGTATCTGCGACTTGCCTTCTCGGTCGCCGCGCACCTTGAACCTGAAATTCTTGTTGTGGATGAAGTCCTTGCAGTGGGCGACGCTGAATTCCAGCGCAAGTGCCTTGGCAAGATGGGCGATGTCGCACAACAGGGACGGACTGTCCTTTTTGTGAGTCACAACATGTCTGCGATCTTGCGCCTCACACAGGAAGCCATTGTTCTCAACAAAGGAAAACTCATCAAGCGCGCGCCATCGCCCGAAGCAGTGGATTATTATCTCGCATCGGGGCAGGCGGAATCGGGTGAGCGCGTTTGGGGTGTGGAAGATATTCCAGCGACGAGCGCGCCCTTTAGACCGGTGGCAATTCGAATTAAAGATGGAGGCGGGAACGTCGTCGATACTGTCCGCTCCACGGAACCTGTCACCGTCGAATGGGAATATCAGATCAATGCGCCGATCACGGGTTTGCGTGTGGGCATGTATCTCAACACGATGCGCGGCGAATATGTGTTCACCGCGTTCGATACCGACGATGCGAAACAATACGAACAATTCGGCGCGCGGCAGGCGGGGCGTTATATCAGCCGTTGCACCATCCCCGCTGATTTTTTCAATGAGGGTCGTTATTATCTGGGCGTCAATGCCAGTTCGTTCGGTGTGCAACGTTACTTCATGGATGAGAATGCCATCTCGTTCAACGTGGATATTTCCGGCGCGCCGGGTACGCAATGGCCCGAGCTTCGTCAGGGTCCCATCCGCCCGCGGCTTGATTGGAAGATCGAAAAATTGATTAGCCTCGGTGGTTGAGTAGCCCGAGGCGATAGCAACGAGGGGCGTATCGAAACCAGCAGTAACAAAAATAATTCTCGTTATAAAAATACTTTGCTAACTGGTGGTTTCGATACGTCGCGCGACGATCATGCGCCGCTACTCAACCACCGATGTATATAATATGCTCAACAAAAACTCCCTCCGCAACTTTCTTGGCGAACTGCCTCTCGCCGCCGAACTCGATTATTCGCTTCGGCAAAAGGGACGCGCCCGCAAAGATCACTACAATCTTGCGCGCCTGCAAAAAGCATTGCCGCATGGTGTTGCGCAGGCAAAGCCTTTCATCGAAAAATCAGCAATCGGCAAAAAAATTCTCTTCTTCGCCACGCTTCACTATTGGATCGAACAAGCCGCTTACATCTCCCTCGCGCTTGCCGGGCTTGGGCATAAAGTTACATTGTTAACTCTGCCATATTCTGAGTGGCATAAAGAGATGGACAAGATGACTCAGAAGCAACGCGGACTCCACACGCGTGACGCGCTCTCATCGCTTGCTCCTTATGTGATGCACGCCTCTTTCCTGGACCTCAAGCCTGCTTCGGACTTACCCGCCTCTCTCCACGCTGACATCGAGGAGATCTCCCTGTGGGACGCACAATACACGCTCATGCGCGAAGAAGTGGACATGTCCAATGCGAAAGACAAAGCGTTATACGATCTTCGCATCAAACGCAACACCTTTGCCGCCCTCGCCGCCCTCGAATGGATGCAAGTCAACAAGCCCGATGTTGTTCTCATCCCCAACGGCTTGATCCTCGAAATGGGAATTGTCTTCCGAGTAGCAAAATACTTGAACATCCCCGCTGTGACCTTTGAATTCAACGACCAACGCGAACAAATTTGGCTCGCGCAAAACACATCCATCATGCAACAAGATACAGATTATCTTGTGCGTGAACGTTGCTCTCTCCCAATGACCGATGAAATGTACGAACGTCTCGCTGACCTTGAGAACGCCCGACGCGGCGCTCGCGTGTGGGGTAAATCAAAGAGACTGTGGCAATATGTCTCAGCACAAGGCGCAGACGACAACGAAGAAAACGCTTGGGCTGGATGATCGTCCTGTTGTTTTGCTCGCCGCGAATGTGTCTGGGCGATAGCCTCACTCTTGGACGAAACATCTTCGCCGAATCCATGTCTGAATGGATCACAGAGAACCGTCCAATACTTTGCTAAACGAACCGATGTGCAATTGGTAGTTCGCGTCCACCCTGGAGAAAAGATCGTCCCGCAGGCAAAGTCCATGGGGACGGTTGTGCGAGAAGCGTTGCCAGAACTTCCAAGTCATATTCATGTCATCGGCGCGTTGGACAATGTCAACACGTATGACTTGATCGAGATCGCCAATCTCGGTTTGGCATACACAACGACAGTCGGTGTTGAGACCGCGATGAACGGCATCCCCGTCATCTCATGCGGGCAAACTCATTACCGTGGTCGCGGCTTCACCATCGAACCAAACACATGGGATGAATACTTCTCCACGCTCGAAAACGTTCTATCTGATCTTCCTGCTCATCGCTTGACCGAAGAACAAACCGCCAAAGCATGGAATTATGCCTATCGTTTCTTCTTTGAATATCCTCGTCCCTTTCCGTGGCGTCTGATGAATTTCTGGGACGACCTTGAAGTTTGGTCGCTTGAAAAGGTATTGAGTGATGAAGGCATGTCGCATTTTGGCGATACGTTCAAATTCCTGGTTGGTGAACCGTTTACGTGGAAATAGCAACTCGGTGGTCGAGTAGGGCTGTTGGTTGAGTAGCGAGCGCACTTTGCGAGCGTATCGAAACCAAGCTAGTATCGAGACCACCAATAAGCAAAGCAATTCTTGTTACAAAATTACTTTTGATAACCTGTTGGTCTCGATATGGCGGCGGAGGCGAGATAATTAGCAAAGACGCGAAGACTCCCGCCGCCTACTCGACCAACGAGACATAAATATAAATGGCAGAAAACACAAAACAACAAGTGCGCGAATTCTATGACCAGATCGGCTGGTCGCAGGCAGGTGATGGGTTATATCAAAACGCCCGTTACGAAGACCTGCGTCCTGTTTCGCACGAGTATATCCACAAATGTCACATGCGCGTGAAGCGACATCTTGCCCCAAGCGGTGACATCCTGCTCGACGCGGGTTCAGGTCCTGTGCAGTGGCCCGAATATCTGACCTATTCTGAAAACTACAAATATCGCCTCTGCGCGGACATTTCCATCACCGCGTTGAAAGAAGCCCGTACACAGACTCGGCGAAAAGGGATTGTTTGTCGTTGCGGATATTGCCAACCTCCCATTCAAGCCTGATGCCTTTGATGGCGTTGTATCCATGCATACGATCCATCACCTCCCATTGACCGAGCATAAACGTGCTTACATGGAATTGACCCGCGTGCTCAAACCCGGCAAAAGCGGCGCGATCATCAACGGCTGGCATAATCCCTTGCTGATGAAATTGGCAGAACCTTTCATTTCATTGGGACGTCTGCTTTCAGGTCGCTCTGCCAAAAAGAAAAAGGATTGGTCTTCCGAAGAAGATCAATCAGGTACATTTGTCGAAAAGATGACACCGCGTTGGTTGAAGAATGAATTGAACGGCGCGGTAAACTTTCAGATATTTCCGTGGCGCAGTTTAAGTCCGCGCTTCATGCGCTGGTTCGTGCGTCCACAATTCGGCGGCAAGATGTTCTTACGCTTTATCTTCTGGCTCGAAGAAACCTTCCCGCGTTTCTTCGGCGAGAACGGACAGTATCCGTTGATCGTTATCAGAAATAGAGAATTAGAGACTGGAGAATTCGGATGACTATGTCTAAATTCACCGACCAGCAATATCTCAAGACCGATCAATATAAAGATTCGTCCAATCTCGATGCACGGGTTGCTATCCATCAGCGCTTTAGCACGAATCCATATGGTTGGTTCAATTGGGTCTTTGACGCTGTCTCGAAATTGCCAGCTAATGCAAAGATACTTGAATTGGGATGTGGACCTGGTCTCATTTGTGGAAGGAGAACGCCAAGTCGGATTCCACCTAAATGGGACATCACCCTCTCCGATCTTTCCTCAGGGATGCTTGATTCAGCGTGGAGAAATCTGGTCGTCACTGGACGCAACTTCAAGTTCAAAGAGATCGACGCGCAGGAAATCCCATTTGAAGATGAGACGTTCGATGCGGTCATCGCCAATCACATGCTGTATCATGTCCCTGATAGACCGAAGGCGATTGCTGAGATCAAGCGTGTTCTAAAACCGAATGGTCGTTTATTTGCTACAACCATTGGAAAGAATCATCATAAAGAAATGGCAAATTGGATTCGACAAGTGAACCCCAGGAGTGATTTTGAATTCATTTGGAAGTTCTTTTAATCTTGAAAATGGGCTGGAGCAATTGAAACAATTTTTTTCGCAAGTGACGCTTTCCCGTTATCCTGATAATCTGCATGTGACAGAAGTCAAACCTATCATTGCCTTCCTTCGGTCAACCATGCACGTAGCAGAAGCATCGGAAGTTGCGTTTGAAAAACTTGCGGTTGAGCTTGAACAGGAATTGAAAGAAAAAGGCAAGATCTTTATCACAAAAGATTCTGGTTTGTTTGAAGCGATAAAATAACAAATATCCATCGGTGGTTGAGTAGGGACGGTGCTTGTCCGTCCCGTATCGAAACCACCAATAAGCAGTAAGAATGAAATTCAGAGATGTGGTTTCGACTGCCTTCGGCGTACTCAACCACCGATATGAAATGGAGAGTAATTCATGGACTGGAAAAATCAAGTCGTACTCATCACAGGCGGGACGGGTTCTTTCGGCAAGAAATTCACCAAGACCCTGCTCGAAGAGAAACAGCCGAAGAAGATCATCATCTTCAGCCGCGATGAGTTGAAGCAACACGAAATGCAGGTGGGCGGATTTAACCATTCAACGCTGCGGTATTTCATCGGTGACATCCGTGACCGTGAGCGTCTCGTTCGTGCCATGCATGGCGTGGACATTGTTGTCCATGCGGCGGCGTTGAAGCAGGTTCCAGCCTGTGAGTACAACCCGATGGAAGCCATCAAGACCAACATCATGGGCACGGCGAACGTGGTCGAAGCCGCGTTGGATGCAGGCGTGAAGAAGGTCATGACCATCAGCACAGACAAAGCCGTCAGCCCTGCGAATTTATACGGCGCAACCAAACTCGCCGCCGAAAAATTGACCGTGCAAAGCAACGCCTACGCCGCAGGCACAGCAACCCGCTACTCGTGCGTCCGATATGGGAATGTGGTTGGTTCACGCGGCTCGGTGGTGCCGTTGTTTCTCAAGCAACGTGAGAGCAGGGACAGTCACCATCACGGATGACCGCATGACACGCTTCTGGCTGTCGCTGGATCAGGGTGTCCAATTCGTGATTGACTGCATCGAACAAATGGAAGGCGGAGAAGTGTTCGTGCCGAAGATTCCCAGCACCAAGGTTATTGACCTTGCCACAAGCCATCGTGCCGAATGCGAAGGTCAATATCATCGGCATCCGCCCTGGCGAGAAACTGCATGAAGATCTCATCTCAGACGACGAAGCCCGTCATACCATTGAACTCGACAAGATGTATGTTGTCAAACCACGCCGAAGCGACTGGTTTGGTTACTCGTGGAAGGATAAAGGCAATCCGCTCCCTGAAGGCTTCTATTATACCAGCGACAACAACTCCGAATGGCTCGATATTGAGGGCATCAAGGAATTTGTTGCGCCGTTTGAAGAATTGTTCAAGCAAGGGAAATTAGAAGGATAATGAAGCTCTCAAAGATAACTCAGACCCTTAACCACGGAGACACTGATGTACGTGAATCCTTTTACTTTGTCTCATGACTTCGTGACTACCGTGATTCAAATATGAAACTACTTATAACTGGCGCAAGCGGACTACTCGGAATCAATCTCGCAATGGAAGCCATGCGCGAGCATGAAGTCATTGGCGTGGATAGTGGCAAATTGAAGTCTGCTCCGTTCCCAGTGATCAAGACCAATTTTTTCAATAGCAGATGCATTTGATTCCATCGTTGAATTCAACCCAACCCTGATTGGGTCATCAATTGTGCTGCGTTGGCAAATCTGGAAGAATGTGAAGAAGCATCCCGACCAGGCAAAAATCCTCAATACGGAACTTGCCCCGTGATTTGGCAATCGCCTGTGCAAAACGAAATACTAAGTTCATCCATCTTTCCACCGATGCGGTTTTCGATGGCACAAAAGAAGGCATGTATACACGAAGATGATGAACCAAGTCCGCCAGGTGTTTACTCACAAACCAAACTCGATAGCGAGCGCGCCGTCAGGAAAGCTAACCCGCAGGCCATTATTGCCAGAGTTAATTTCTACGGTTGGTCATTAGGCGCAAAGAGAAGTCTCGGCGAGTTCTTTGTCAACAACCTGAGCGAAGGCAAGAACGTCAACGGCTTTACGGATGTCATCTTCTGCCCGATGTGGGTCAACCACCTTGCGCAAACGCTCATCGCCATGCTCGAGAAAGACCTGCACGGCTTGTATCACGTCGTTGGCGCACAGCCGATGAACAAGTATCAGTTCGGGGTGGAAGTGGCGCGCAAGTTCGGGTTGAGAGAAAGCCTCATTGCGCCGCAGATCAGTCGAAATGTCCGGCCTGACCGCCAAACGTTCCCACAATTTATGGCTGTCTGTCCACAAACTGTCCACAGATTTGGGGCGTCCCATCCCCGAATTCTCCACTGGTTTGGACGGTTTCTACACACAGTTCCAGCAGGGTTATCCACAAAAAATCAGGGGTTATCAACAGTAGGTACTCGCAAAATCGGAACTTTATCCACAGGATGTCCACATGAAAAATCTGCTTAAACTCGAAGAACTCTTGATGCTCGGACTCGCCCTTTTTCTTTTTTCGAAATTGGATTACGGATGGGGTGCTTCGCGATACGCGCTCCTGTTTTTTACTCCCGACCTCCCTGTAAAGAGCGCGCAGGGACGGTGTAAGCATGATCGGCTATCTGGTGAACCCCCGCGTCGGCGTGTGGACCCTTCGACACGCTCAGGGCGGCACCTATAACCTGATCCACCACAAGGGAGTTGCGGTTACGCTATATGTTTTGGGCAACCTACTCGCCACCCCGTGGCTGATGTTCGCACCGCTTCGCGCGATCCTGCTCGGACACTCCAGCTTCGACCGTGTCCTCGGCTACGGCTTGAAGCACGAGGATGCCTTCCAGAACACGCACTTGGGGAGGATTGGGAGGTAATTCTGAAGTTGGTAGGTTCTATGGAGAATATTATGAGCCGTCATCCACACATATTTCAAGTGACAATCATTTTTGTAATTATTATGAGTAGTTGTAATACAGCATCATCATTACCTGTGTCGGAAACTCCACAAGAAGTTGTTCAACCTATAGTTGAGCCGGCTTCATCTGCAACCCTTTCGCTATTACCAACATCCAATTCCGCAAATACGCTTACTGTAAAGTCAACATTTACTCCTGAAGTGACCCAGACACTCCCTGCACCCAGCCCTACACTATTTTTGCTCAAGACAAAATTCACCTTGGCGTGTCAAGATGAGTTTTTTGATAAATACACCAAAATATCGCCTGACGGTAATTGGTTAGCCGAATATTGTTCATTCAATGGAACAATGCAAGTCTCAAATCAAGATGGAACAAAATCCTATGTTGTAGATAGCAAGGATTATTTTTACGATCCAGATTTTCCTGAGCTTAGTGGTTCAGTCTATCCTGTTCATTGGACAAATGATAGTCATTTTGTGTATTTCACCGTGACTCCCGAACAATGGAATGATGGAGGTTTTCTTGCTCTTGATTCCTTTGCTCCACTTTTGGGTCGAATGGATATTGGAAATGGGGACGTTTACAAAGTTTTATCAGGTAGTTTCTATCATTCATTTTCTCCAACCGATCGTCGATTAATAGAAGTGCAGGAATTCGAACATCCTACAAAGCTAATTGTTCACGATTTGAAAACTGGGTCTTATCAAACACTTGTCCCTAACGATGACCCAAAGTACAGCCAAGCAGTTAGAGTTATATGGTCTCCAGATGGATTGAAATTTGTCTTTGTAGCCGCATATGGAGGAGAGTTTGGTGATGAAGTTAGCGAACCAAACATCCAATCTCTTATACTTGTAGATTTGGAAAATTTGTCACAAAGAATTATTTTGTCTGAAATATCAGACTTTATTGAGCCCGTCTCTTGGGATGAAGGCGATATGATTGTTTACAGAATTATGAATTATTCGGATACATACCAGATTACGACTTATGCGTATGACTACCAAAGTCAGGAAACGACTACTTTACCAAATAGTTCCCCATAAGTATCTTGCCTGATATTGAAAAAGAACATTATCCTATGCCTCTTGAACTTCTCAAATCAAAAATGAAAAAAGTGATTGTTGCTTCCACAAACCCCGTAAAAATCGAGTCTGCTCAAATGGGCTTTGCCAAAATGTTCCCTGAAGAAAGCTTTGATGTCCAGGGTGTATCTGCTCCATCGGATGTGTCCGATCAACCCATGAGTTCAGACGAAACATTAATGGGCGCAATGAACCGAGCACACAATGCCTCAAAACTTGTAACTGACGCGGATTACTGGATCGGGATCGAAGGCGGGATAGAAGATGTAAACGAAGAATTGGAAGTATTTGCGTGGGTGGTCGTGAAGGCAAGAGATGGAAAAATCGGTAAAGGCAAAACGGGATCGTTTTTCCTGCCGCAAAAAATCGCTGAACTCGTACGTCAAGGCGTGGAACTTGGCGAAGCGGATGATATGGTCTTTGGTAGAACAAATTCAAAGCAAGCTAATGGCGCCATCGGCATATTGACGGACGATGCTTTGACGAGAACCACTTATTATGAACCAGCAGTAATCATGGCTTTGATTCCCTTCAAAAACGAAACATTGTATTGAAACTTATGACTCTTGAACTTCTCAAATCTAAAACAGGACGTACACTTATTGAGTCGCATCGCGGCGTAGAAAACGGCGATGTGCCCGAGAATTCGTGGTCAGCGATAAAGCTCGGTCACGAATTGGGCGCTGACTTGATCGAAGTGGATATTCAATTGAGTCGAGACGGTGTTGCTTTTCTGCGCCATAATTACCAACTCCCTGATAAGCGCTGGAGTCATAGTTTGACCTGGAATGAGTTGAAGGAACTTAAGATCGAAGGTGAACCTTTGCCGTTGCTGGAAGATGTCCTTGTTTGGGCGCGAGATGTAGGTGCTCACTTGTCACTTGATATGAAAACCTTCTTCAAGCCAGAAGGAATCTTGGCAGAAGAAGTTGTTCGTCTGCTGGAACGGACGAACACTATAGATAATGTGCTTCTGTTGTTCTTTGACCATGAAGAATTGCTTCACACGAAACTTGCCTATCCTGAATTGACTGTCCGTGCTTTGCTGACAGGAAGAATTGTGAGCCTTGCGGAATATCTGCAAAAGATCAAAACGGATTGTCTCAGCGTTTCTTATGGATTGTTCCGTCCCGAAGATATTGAGCAAATCCATTCGGTAGATGTAGCTTTGGCTCTTGTCGGATATTGGAATCAAAACAACGAACTGTTTCAACAATATGATATTGATATGTTTTCAGTTGGTAATCCTGTTGATGCCCAAAGAATTTTGAATGGGCAGTAAAAGAAAAGGTGACAGTCATTTTCAAAATGACTGTCACCTCTGAGTAAAAGAAGTTGTGAACTATTGTCCCGCTTGCAGGCGTTCCGCCAGCCACATTTTGATAATGGATTGGCGCGAAACGCCGAGCCGCTTTGCTTCACGGTCGAGAGCGGCAAGCATCCAGACAGGAACGTCCATGTTAATGCGCTTTTGTTCCTCGGCAGGACGGCGCGCTTTGGAAAGGTCAAGTTGGGCGATGACATCTTCGCCATCGTCGAATTTTTTATCGAAATCAGTTGCTTTCGTTTTCATACAGGTCAATCTCCTCGTCTCTTGATCGCCGCACAGATATAATGCGAATGTTTTCGTCTCGATATGTAATCACAGCCGACCAGTGTTTTCCTTTGATCTTTCCAACGACCAGAAAACGCGGCTCATCCAGATTTTTCGCAGGAATCTCGAGGAAAGCCTCATCGTCCCATAAGACTTGTGCCTCTTCAAAGTCAATGCCGTGCTTCTTGCGGTTTGAATTGCTCTTGTGCGGATCATATTCAAAAGGCATGGCATGATTATACCAACTAACGAACCAACCCAAAATTGACAATCGGAGGACAAAATGGAAATCAAATTTGGAAATCGAACGATCGGTTTGAACCACCCGACCTATTTCATCGCGGACATCGCCGCCAACCACGATGGCGACCTGGAACGGGCGAAACTGCTCATCCGCCTGGCGAAAGAGGCGGGAGCAGATGCCGCCAAGTTCCAGAACTTCGACGCGCCGAAGATCGTCTCGGACTATGGCTTCTCGCACATGAACTCACAAGTCAGCCACCAGGCATCGTGGAAGAAATCCGTGACCGAGGTCTATCGTGCCGCGTCCATTCCGTTTGACTGGTCAATGACCTTAGTGGAGGAGTGCAACGAAGTGGGTATTGACTACTTCTCCTCGCCGTATGATTTCAACGCGATTGATTTTCTCGACCAGTATGTGCCCGTCTATAAGGCTGGCTCTGGCGAAATTGATTGGATCGAAGCATTGGAGCGCATGGCGAGCAAGGGTAAACCATTCTTTGTCGCCACGGGCGCGTCCACAATTGGCGAGGTGCAGAAGGCTGTCCATGCGATTTTGAAGATCAACAAGCAACTCGTGTTGATGCAATGCAACACGAATTACACTGCCAGCCCCAACAACTATGACCATCTGCATGTCAACGTGTTGAAGACGTATGCGACGATGTTCCCCGATGTGATTCTGGGACTCTCCGACCACACCCACGCTGTCGCTCCGGTCATCGCGGCGGTGACGCTTGGCGCGCGCGTCATTGAGCGTCACTTCACTGACAGCAATGACCGCGAAGGTCCCGACCATAAGTTTGCGATGGATCCCGCCAAATGGGCGCACATGGTCGAAGAGACGCGTCTGCTTGAACGTTCGCTGGGTTCCTCTGATAAGTTCATCGCGGAGAATGAGATTGATACCGCCGTTGTGCAGCGTCGCTGTCTGCGTGCGGCGCGGGATATCAAAGCTGGTGAAGTCTTCACGCGTGACATGATCGATGTGTTACGCCCTGCAACTCCGGGTGCGATCAAGCCAGACCAGATCGAGAATGTCCTTGGCACGAAGGCAATTGCTGATATGCCGATGGGCAAGGATTTGCGCTGGACGGATTTGGGAGCGTAATCATCACCCGTCATTGCGAGACGCCGTAGGCGGCGAAGCAATCCCCTCGTCGTGTTGGAGATTGCTTCGCCCTATCGGGCTCGCAATGACGGAGGTTTTTTATTTATGAAAATACTTTACTTCTCTAGGAACTACACCCCTCACGATTTTCGGTTCTTGATATTCGTTATCGAAGACAGAACATGAGATTTTCTATTTAAAACTCGAATCGAATCAGCGACAGGTGGAGGATCGTCCTGTCCCTGAGAATGTTCAGCAAATCCTTTGGGCGGGTGGACAGCATGAGTTCCGTTGGAGCGACCTTCCGCGTTTTGCCTTGGATTTTCGGCGCATCGTGAAAAGGATCAAACCTGATATTGTCCATGCGGGACCGATACAGACGTGTGCGTTTATTGCGGTGTTGAGCGGATTCCGTCCGATACTGACAAAGTCGTGGGGATATGATTTAGTCAAAGATGCGGATTCGAGCAAATGGATGCAATGGGTGACGCGATACACCTTGAAGCGAAGCGCTTTCTTTACAAGCGATGCCAATGTGACGCGCGATAAGGCTGTCTCGTTTGGGATGAAGCCTGAGAATATTGTTGTGTTTCCGTGGGGGGTGAATATTGAGAGATTTCATCCTGAAAAGGCAGAAGGCGGAAGGCAGAAGGCGGAGAAGACAAGCAGTAAAAAGAAGTTATCAGTGAGCAGTAAGCAGTCAAAAGAGATCACTCTTTTTTGCAGTCGCACATGGGAAGCGATTTATGGCGTGGATGTTTTGGCGAAGGCGTTTGTCAAAGTGGCGAGCGTAAATCCTGATGTGAATTTGATTTTGTTGGGAGGCGGTTCACAGGGAGCAAGGATTCGTCAGATTTTGATGAATGGCGGCGTGATGGAACGAGTCCATTTTGGGGGACAGGTGGGACAACGTGATCTGCCGCGCTGGTATCACATGGCGGATATTTATATCTCACCTTCGCACGTGGACGGTTCGTCCGTGTCGCTGTTGGAGGCGTTGGCGTGTGGAATGCCTTGTCTGGTGTCGGATATCGCTGGTAACAAGGAATGGGTCGAGGAGGGAGTCAATGGCTGGCTGTTCCGTGATGGAGATGTGGATGATTTGGCGGAGAAGATTTTGCTTGCGATAAAAAAGAGAAGGGAATTTGAAGAGGATTGGAGAATTGGCACGGAAGACTGCGGAGGAGAGGGCGGATTGGAAGAAGAATTTTGGTAAACTTCTTGAGGCGTATGAGGCAATCGTGAGGGTGCGTCGCACCTGACTCGACAAGACGAATCCTAACGATTAGATTCTGCCTGCTTAATGAGATGAGTCTACCCGTGAGGTGCGACGCACTCGCGGGTGAGGAAGGTTTCTTGAAGTGTATCAGTTATCGGCTAGGGAAGAAGCGTGCGTCAGGGTAGATAAAGTTTGAAGTGTTGGAATTCTGGAGAATAAATTATGTATACGTTTGAAAATTTAGTCGAAGGGTTTCAAGAGTTGGGCGTGAACGAGGGGGATACGCTGTTGGTGCATAGTTCGTATAAGTCGTTGGGCGAGGTGGATGGCGGACCTGCAGACGGTGGTGCGGGCGTTGGAGGCGGCGCTGGCGCGAAGATGGGACGCTGATCATGCCGACGTTCAATTTTGATTTCAATAAGGGGATGCCGTGGGATGTGCGTAAGACGCGGTCGAAGATGGGCGCGTTGACGGAAGTGGTGCGCATGGACCCGAGGGCGAAGCGGGTGTTTCATCCGTTCTATTCGTTTGCGATTTTGGGGAAGCACGCCGAGATGCTGGGAAGCCTGCGGTATAAGAGCGCGTATGAACGCAATTCGGTGTTTGGGAAGTTGCGTGACCTGGATGGGAAGATCATGGTGATCGGGCTGTCGTATAACAACAGCATGACGTTCTTTCATCACATCGAGCAAATGGAAGGCGTGGACTATCGCTTCCTGAAACAGTTCACGGGCGAAGTGACGGACGAGAACGGGAACACGTACACGGATACGTTCGAGATGCTGGTGCGTGACATGGACAAGGGTGTGATGACGATGGTCGACCCGATGGGCGTGTTGATGGAGGAAGCTGGGATCATCAAGAGTCACAAGGTCGGTGATGCGGATGTGAAGTTGATGAAGGCGAATGAAGTCTATGAGTTCACGGCGCGCGAGATGAAGCGCGATCCGTATTTGTTGTATTATGTTGATAAGGATAAAAGCAAGGAGCATTGAGAATGAGTGAGCCGATTATCGTTTCAAGTAAGGATGTGCGGGCGGATGACCAGTCTCCTATTTCTGCCATAGGAGAATCGTTCGATGTCCATGAATGGAGTGGAAGTGGGGCTGGTTATCTTCATGTTCACCATTCGGATGATGAAGCATGGCATATTCTCGAGGGAACACTTACCTTTCGGTTTGGCGAGAATAAAATTGTGGAAGCTCCATCAGGAACTACCGTCTTTGTCCCTGCAGGAGTGCCACATGACTATTACGAAGCACACGGACCAACCCGTTATCTTATCATTCTGACGCCAAGACTGCGTGAGTTGATTTCTGCTTTGCAATCTGCTCCGTTCATGGAGCATGGTGAGATCATGAAACGATTTGATTCGGAAATTCTAGAGTAACGGCGCGTGAGATGAGGCGCGATCTGCATTTATTGTATTATGTCAAGAAAGATTAGCTTGAGTTAGGTGAACAGATTGTCATGGAAAATATAAGTCCAGAGTTTACTTTGACAGACGCACTTTTACTTTACTCAATCGGATATTGTCAACGCCATAATTACAAAACAACCCTTGGCGAAATTCTCTTGACCACAGATGCAATAAATCGTGAACAACCAATGGTGCGCGACTTAGAAGAAGGATTAAGCCGATTGATTATTGGCAAATACATAGAAATTCAGAATGAAACATTTGTCGCAACAAAATCTGGAATTCGCTTATTCAATGATGTTACTAAAGAGCGAAACTCAAAACTGACTGCGCTCCAGGCAATCAAAAAATTGACAGAAAGACTTAAGGCTTCGCATCTTCGGTCTACCATAAAGCAACTTACTATTACTGACACGCAATATTCTGAAGCCATTCAAGAAAGTCATAGATTGTTTGATGAAGCAATCAAGAAGGCTGATGAAATTCGGAATGCACGCCAAGATAAAAAATCATCTTAACCTTCATTTTGTTCTTTATGGTTATTGACCTAGTATCGAGTGAACGAGGAATAATTTAATGAAATTTTATTCATCTTTCAAATCCATCCTGGCGGAATTCTTTCCTCTGCACCGCACCCTCGCCTCCGACGACCACGACAAAACGTTGGAGATCGTCGGCTCGTACATGCCCAACTCATCGGACTACACCATCGAGACCTACGCACCGCTTGACTCCCGTCTGGACGTGGAAAGTGCCTGAGCGATACGTTGTCCATGAGGCGTATCTCGAAACCGAAGACGGCGAACGCATCGTGGATTTCAAGGACAATCCGCTTCATATTGTTTCGTATTCGTTGCCTATTGATAAAGTGCTGACCTTTGAAGAACTCCAGCCGCATTTGTATTTCAACGAGAAACGTCCGCACACCGTGCCGTGGGTCTTCAAATACTACGAACGTGACTGGGGATTCTGTCTGCCGAAGAACACTTTCGATAAACTTCCACGCGACAAGAAATATCACGCGGTTATCAAATCCGAATTTATCACCGATCCCAAAGCAGGGATTCAAAGTTGCCACCGCGGTTGTCCATCCGCAGGGCGGACCCAACCCCGACGCAGGTGAGTTCCTTGTGCAGGCGCATACCTGTCACCCCATGCAAGCCAATGACGATGGCGCAGGCGTGGTCAGCACCATCGAGTTGGCGCGGCGACTTGCGGAGAATCCGCTTCCCGCTGGTTCGATGAGCGTCCGCTTTTGGTTTGGACCCGAAACCATCGGCACCATCGCGTGGCTCGCGCACAACGAGTCGCTCATCCCAAATCTGCGCGGCGGAATCTTCATGGAGATGACGGGCAATCAAAATCAAATCGCGTGGCATCACACACGCCAACACGATCATCTCCTCGACCGCATCACCAATTATGTTTTGCGCGATACGCCTCACGACGAACGTGATTTCGCCGCCGCGCCCGCCAACGATGAACGCGTCATCAACGGACCTGGCGTCAACGTGCCGTGCATCTCGCTCAATCGTTTCCCCTACGACGAGTATCACACCACCGACGACAATCTCGAGCATCATCCACGAAGATATGCTCGTCGGCGCGGCGCGAACCGCCGAAGACATCATCCGCATCTACGCCAGCAATTACATTCCCAAGCGCACATTCCGCGGTCCCGTTTTTCTCAGCGGTCACGGTCTCTGGGTCGATTGGCGCGACAACTGGGCGCTCAACCGTGCCATTGAAAAGATCATGATGCGCTTTGAGGGTGAACACAGCCTCTTCGATATCGCAGAGCAGGTTGGGCTGGAGTATGAAGCGGTGCGTGAGTATGTCGAAAAATTCCGCGCAAAGGGATTCGTCACTGCATTGCCAATTCCGTCCGAAGCACAAGCAGAGTAAAATCCTGTTTGATGAAATCAATCCCAGTAACTGGAGGTAAACAATGGCTACCGTTTATTTGATCGTGGCGTTGCTCATCGCAATTGTTGCAGTGATCTTTGCCTTGCAGAATACCATGACCATCACCATTTCTTTTTTGGCGTGGGAGGTAACAGGGTCGCTTTCACTTGTCTTGCTGGTAACGCTTGCGATCGGTGTTGTGATCGGGTTGCTCTTTCTTGCTCCTTCCACGATTAAAGAATTCAATGGCAGTTTCCAGTCATCGTAAACGAGTTGGCTCTCTTGAAAAGGAACTGGATGAGCACAAATCCAAAGTCGCCGAATTGGAAAAGCCAAAGCCTGTGAATCCGCTGGATCAGCCGGTGGAACCACCGAAATCTCAAGAATGAAACGCGTCGTTGCAATCATTCAGGGACGCATGGATTCGTCGCGTTTGCCTGGCAAGATCCTCGCAGACATCGCGGGTCAACCCATGTTGCAGCGCGTCTTCATCCGGACCTCGCGGGCTGCCACTGTTTCCGAAACGATTTTCGCCACGACAACCGACCCCTCTGATGACCCCGTCGCTGAATACTGTGACTTCAGCGGAATCCCCTTCACGCGCGGCAGTCTCTACGATGTGCTTGACCGTTACTATCAAACCGCCACAGCAAGCCAAAGCGGATGTGGTTGTGCGAATTACTGCGGATTGTCCCGTGATTGATCCCGAATTAATTGATAATGTTGTGAATACATTGCTTGAAGATGAATATGACTTTGTTTGCAACCGTCTTCCACCACCGTGGAGTCGCACCTATCCCATTGGCTTGGACGTCGAAGCCTGCACGTTCAAAGTCCTTGCCAAAGCATGGAAGGAAGCCAAAGAACCCCAACACCGCGAACACGCCATGCCCTACTTCTACGAAGGGGTAGAGCTTTCAGCAATTAGCCGTCAGCTTTCAGAAGGTGTGTCGCCACGTGGATTTAAAATCGCCTTGCTCAATCACACCACCGACTTCGGCGACTACCGCTGGACGGTCGACACCCCCGAAGACTTGGAATTCATGCGCCAGGTCTATGGTCATTTTGATGGAAGAGACGATTTCACTTGGACAGAAGTCCTTGATCTGGTTCATGACAACCCTGAATTGATGAAAATAAATTCTGGCGTACAACATAAAACTTTGAAAGATATTGATGAACGAGCCCTAAACAATAATCCCGTCATTGCGAGGAGCAGCGTAGCTCGACGAAGCAATCCACTACACTGTATTGGAGATTGCTTCGCCCTCGGCATTTGAGCCTCGGGCTCGCAATGACGGGTGGTTACTGATAACTGATTACTCATGCCCCTCATAACACTCTTCTCCGCCCCCAAACCCTTTACCGACCCTCACATCGCGATGATTCAACGCAACGCGATCAAATCGTGGACTCTGCTCCCCGATGTCGAAGTTATTTTGCTGGGCGAAGAGACATGGTCTCGCCGAAGCTGCGCGTGAACTTGGCGTCAAGCACATCCCCAACGTAGCAGCGCAACGAATCAGGTGTGCCGCTGATCTCGTCCATGTTTCAACTTGCCCGCGAAAACTCAAACAGCGATCTGCTCTGCATCATCAACGCGGACATGATCCTCATGCCCGATTTTGTCGAAGCGGCGAAACAGGCTGTCAAACTCAAAGATCAAAATTTGTCTTACTCAGCCAACGCTGGGATTTTGATATTGCTCAATCCACTCGAATTCACCGAAGGTTGGCAGGATCAGTCTGCGGTCCACGGTCCATGGTACAGGGTCAACTTCATCGTCCCGCAGGAAGTGACTTCTTCCTCTTTCCCAATATCCTCTTATCAATGAAGTTCCTGACTTTCACCATCGGTCGCGCAGGCTGGGACAACTGGATGATCTACAAAGCGCGCGAAGAAGGCTGGGCTGTGATTGACTGCACGCCATCCATCATGATCGTGCATCAAAACCACGATTACGCTCATTTGCCTGATGGCAAACCTCACTACGAACACCCCGACACCAACGAGAATATCCGTCTCGCGGGCGGACAAGCCAATATCCGCTACACCATTTTGGATTCAACGCATCAATTGGTGAATGGTAAACTTACCCGCCCGAAGATGACATCAGCTGCGATTTACTCGTAAATTGGAATTGTTTCTGCGTGCTATCTTTTTCTTTTTGCCAGAAGATACAATTGAAAATATTGCCCGTCCCAAACGATGGAAAAAACGAATAAAAAATATATTCGGATAATCGATAATCGGTGAATTGAGTAGTCACATGCTCGTCCGAAGTATGCAGAAGTTTCGAATGTCGCTTCAAACGCTTTCGATACTTCGAATACGCTGGCAACTCTGACCACCGCGTATGATGATAAATGCGTAAAGGTCAAAACCCTGCCAAGTTCGTCAAAGACGTAGCCCGCCCCGAGCGGATCACGGTCGCGTTGCTCAACTACATCCCTTTCCTGAGCGGATTCTACGCCGAGACCCTCGATGTGTTGAAAGTCTCGCTCGAATCCATGCGCAAGGATGCGGGTCTGCCATTTGACTTGATGGTCTTTGATAATGGCTCATGCGCCGAAGTGCGTGACTTCCTTGTGAAAGAAAAAGAAGAAGGACGAATCCAATATTTGATCCTCTCTGAGAAGAACATGGGCAAAGGCGGCGCATGGAATGTGATGCTGGCAGGCGCGCCGGGCGAGATCATCGCCTACACCGATGCGGACGTTTTATTCTCCCCGAACTGGCTTTCGCGTTCCGTGGAAATTCTCGAAACCTTCCCGAATGTTGGCATGGTGACCGCGCGTCCCTTCCGCACACCGCCTGAATTTTACGAATCGACTCTCAAGTGGGCACGAGAAAATGCCACGCTTGAAGAAGGTCAATTCATCCCGTGGGAAACTTTCCTTGAATTCAATCTCTCGCTTGGGCAGACCGAAGAAGAGAATAAAAAAGTGTATGCAGAGACAAAAGATTGGAAAATAACTTTTCGTCCTGAGCGGAGCGGAGTGCAGTCGAAGGACATGGTTGCATGTGCAGGCGCGTCACACTGGCAGTTTACCGCGTACAAATCCACGCTTCAACAGTTCCTGCCCTTTGACATGGACAAGCCGATGGGACAAGTCCGCCAGTTGGACAAGCGCATGAACGACGCAGGCTTGCTGCGCCTGATGGTCTCCGACCCGCTGGCGATGAATATGTCCAATACGCTGGGATATTTGCGCGGGGAGTTGAAGCAAAAGGAAAGAGGAAAGAAGAAAGTGGGGTTGGGGAAGCGGCTATTGGAAATTGGATTTATCAAGAAGATTTTGCTGGCGGTGTATAACAAGATTTTCAGTTGGTATTATTCGTAGCATATAATATTGCTTATGGTCACCGCTAACCGCCCTCTCCGCGTTTTTCTCTGCCATTCTTCCAATGACAAACCTGCCGTCCGCGAGTTGTATCAAAAACTGCGCGCCGAAACATGGATTCAACCTTGGCTGGACGAAGAAGAACTCTACCCAGGGCAGGATTGGAACATGGAGATCGAAAAAGCTGTGGAAGCTGCCGACGCGATCATTGTTTGCCTGACTAAGAATTCAATCAACAAAGAGGGTTATGTCCAACGCGAATTAAGAATTGTGTTAGACCTTGCCGACTATAAACCTGAAGGCACTATATATATTTTGCCCGTGCGTTTGGAAGAGTGTGAACCACCACGTAGACTGCGCGCTTGGCAGTTTGCTGATTATTTTGAAGGTCAGCGAGAACGTGGACTACAAAGGCTGCTATTTAGTTTGAAAAAACGTGCTGACTCCATAGATGAGAAAAAAGAAAAAACTGCTTCGAAACCAGAAGACAAAAATGTCGAAATAGAGAAATCTGATCCCGAACCTGTTTTTGCGGTGGAGGAATTAAAACCTGTTTCTATTGAAGAGAAGCCCGATATTGAAATTTCAAAAGCAGAATTTCTTGCAGATCCCACATCTGAATGGATTACTGCACATAAAATCACTCTCTCTAACGGCATGGAATTTATGCGAGTGCCTGCAGGAAAGTTTTTAATGGGAAGTGATAATCATGAATATAGTGAAAAGCATCAACATATTGCGGATATTCCCTATGATTACTGGATGGCACGTTTCCCCATAACTAACGAACAATACAACCTTTACACCAATGCCAAAGGTATCGAACATCCGACAGATGGGTGGGTAAGAAAAAAAGACCACCCTGTAGTTTCTACCCGTTGGCACGAAGTGCTAGCATATTGTCAATGGATAGGTAATCTTCTCAAGTCGGAGATACATTTGGGATTAGTATTAAGATTGCCAACTGAGGCTGAGTGGGAAAAAGCAGCGCGTGGTACAGATGCTCGTATATATCCTTGGGGTAATTTTTTTGATAAAAACAAATGTAATACAAGCGAAAGCGTTATCAACGATACTACGCCAGTAGGCTTATATTTCCCGCAAGGCGATTCGCCTTATGGTTGCGTTGATATGGCAGGAAATGTTATGGAACAAACCTTCAGTTCAAAAGATGAATATTCAGAGGTGCACGATGACAAGCTTGAAACGAATGGTGAAACGGTGTTTCGCGGTGGCTCTTTCTACTATGATAAGTTGCATGCTCGTTGCTCTCATCGCTATGTAAACAATATAGTAAATAGTCTCAATATCGGTTTTCGTTTGGTTCTTGCTCCAAAACGCCCCTAATGTCTTCCGCTCGTTTTATACGTGAGAATAAATTTTCCCATTCAACACTTAACTAAACATTAATTGCCTGATTGTTATCGGCTGTAATTTACACTACAGTACAGTTTTTTTCTAAAAGCAAAAATGATTGCGGATTACTAATAAATTAAGATGCAATTAAAACTAGAAAACGCTCCTCAAGGCAGAATCAACTTCCAGTTAAGAAAGAAACACAGTGTCCAAACGCATCTTCATCTCCGCCGACCACGGCATGGCAATCATCTACTTCCTGCAAAGCGACGTCGTCCCGACTCTGCTCGCTGCGGGCGTTGAAGTCATCGTCCTCACCGACGATGAAACCAAAGACAACATCGCATCACGTTTTACGCATCACGGATTAATCTTCGAAGGCTTACGCCTCAAACAAGCGCCAACGACTACGCAAAAAAAATCCAACCGCGCCTGCAATGGCTGCTCGCCTACCTGCGCCGCGTCGGCGGCTCGCGCCGCATCAACACCGAAGCCATGGACAGCCACATCTGGGAAGTCTGGGCGGAGAACGGCTGGAAGTTCCGTTTGGGCATTTGGATTCCCTCCGCGCTGATGATTTTCCTCCTGCGGAATTTTTCGTGGGCACGCAAACTTTTAGTGCGGATGCAAAACCGCTTCACGCCTGACCCTGGGCTGTATACCGATCTATTTGACAAATACCACCCTGACATGGTCATCGCTTCGACTCCAGGCTGGCGCATGGACCGTTACCTCCTGCGTGAATCTGCCAGACGCGGCATCCCGAACATGACCGTCATCGTCGGCTGGGACAATTCATCCTCATACAACATCTCAGGCGCGGATGTGCAGTGGGCAACGTGTTGGTCTCAATTGCAAAAGGATGAATTGGTCTACGGCTCCGATTGGAACCCAGACCATGTGAACATCGGCGGCATCCCCTCGTATGACGGATATTTCCGCAAGCAATGGCTCATGCCGCGCGATGAATATTTCAAACTGCATGGGCTTGACCCCAATCGCAAGTTGATCTCGTACGCCAGCAGTTTTGTCCATTTTGCGCCGAACTTCCCGAACATCGAAGCGCTGGCGAAATTAGTTTCATCCGATTCGCTGGCAGAACCTTCGCAATTATTGATCCGTTTGCATCCGAGTCACTTTCAAGATAAGCCGAAAATCTTTGCAGACGAACGCGCACGAGTTTTTGAGTTGGAGAAGAAATATCCCAACGTGCATGTTGTCCAGCCTGTGGCATTGGGTGGCTCACTCGGCTACTACGGCGGCGAAGACATGGACGAAAAATCCTCCATGATGGCGTACTCGGATGTGGTGGTGACAGTCTATTCGACGATGCTGGTCGAAACCGCGGTCCACGATACCCCGATGATCGCCGCGACGATCGATGTCCCTGGCGGGTGGAATAAAAAGGGAAAGTTCTCTTTATCGCTAAAAGAGATCGGCGATTGGCCCACGCATAAGAGATTTCGAGATGCCAAAGCAGGGCGCGTTGCGAATAACGAGAACGAATTGCGCGATGCGTTGAATATGTATTTGAAAGACCGGACCATTGATTCTGCCGAACGCCGAAAATTTGTCGAAGATGAAATTACATTCACCGATGCAAGTTCTGGCAAGCGAACAGCGGAGTTTATTTTGAAAATATTAAATTCTCAAAAGTGATCGGTGGTTGAGTAGTCCCGCCGCGCTGAGCGGAGCGGTAGCGAAGTCGAAGCATCCGCGGGACGTATCGAAACCACCACTAAGCAAAAGAATTCTTGTTACTTTCTGGTTTCGATACGCCTTTCGCAACGAACGCTCAAGGCTACTCAACCAGCGGGGTTTCATGATATATCTGAACCATAAGACCACCCAACCAGCAAACCAGAAGACAAATGACTAAACCCATGTTCCTCTTCTACTTCTCCATCACCCTCGCCATTTGCTCCAGTGCGTTGTATCATTTCGTCGCCAAAAGCACACCGTCGAATGTCAACTTCACGGTTTCCCTTTTGGTGACATACGGGGTCGCTTTTTTGGTTGTTTTACTTACAGCTATTTTCTTCCCCATCAAGAACGGACTCACCTTCGAGTTGAAACAACTCAACTGGGCAAGCATCGGACTCGCCATCGCCATCGTCGGCATCGAGTTCGGCTTTTTGTTGACCTACCGCGCAGGCTGGAATTTGGGTATTGCGGCGGTGTTGGTCAATGTGGTCGCGTCGCTGATTTTACTGCCCGTGGCAATCTTCTTTTTCAAAGATAAAATCTCATGGGTCAATGTTGTTGGAATAGTGATCTGCTTTATCGGACTTATCATGCTAAACTGGAAGAGATAATTCGGAGTCTCAATACTAATGTTTTCTCGCTTCAAATCTGCCGCCCGCATCTTGCTCAAGGGCGAACCCGAAAATAAAACAGCGCAATCCGATCCCTGCTATCACCCCCGAAGAAGTGGCGGAGATCAAGCAGTTCTTCCCTCGTGACAAATTCTTCATCCTCGGTCATGCCCGCTCAGGGACAACGCTCCTCATGCGCCTTGTGCGTCTGCATCCCGAAGTGCATTGCAACTATCAGGCGCACTTCTTCACGCGCAAGCCGTTGTTGAAGTCACTGGTGGACTCTGCCGAGATCGAAGAATGGCTGACGCGCAAGTCCAACCGCTGGAATCATGGACGCGACCTCTCGCCGTTAGTTTTGCGTGCCTCCGCTGATTTCATCATGGAACGTGATGCGGCGCGTGAAGGCAAAATGATCGTGGGGGATAAAGTCCTTCCAGCGTGATTCACGGTCAAGTCGTACGCGACATGTATTCGTTTTATCCCGATGCGAAGATCGTGAACATTGTCCGTGACGGGCGAGATGTTCTTATCTCTGAACGTTTTCGCAACTTCGTGGAAGAATCCAAGTTTCTGACAGCTGAAGACAAGCGCATCATTGAAGAGTTACGAAAAGATCAAACTCCTTTCACGAATGGCACGCGCTCAATCTTCACTGAAACTTTTATTCGCAACATCGCTTCACGCTGGGTCAAAGACTTGTCCGAATGCGATGCAGAAGCACAGAGACTTTATGGGAAGAGTTATCACACTGTGCGTTATAAGGATCTGCTCGAAAACCCATTTGACGAAATGACGAAGCTTTGGAAGTTTTTGGGTGTGAAGAAAATTTCCAAGTCGTTGGAGGGGCGGATCAAGTCTGAGATGGAATCAAACCCTGATGAGGAGTGGCAGGCAAAACGGAATGAAGGAATCGCATCCTTCCTTCCGAAGGGGCAGGCTGGCAACTGGCAGAGACTCTTCACAGCACGCGATAAATCCCTGTTCAAGGATATTGCAGGCGAGATGCTAATCAAGTGGAAGTATGAGAGAGACAATAACTGGTAGGTGTTCATGGCAAACTCATTTACAATCCGTCATTACTCTCCTGAAACAGATTTACCAACGCTCTCGCGCATGTTGACTGAGATAGAATCAATTGACCATGATGGAGAAGAAACATCAGAGGAGTATCTGCGCTCCATGATGGAGTGGCAATATTTTGACCCTGACCAGAATGTCTGGGTGGCAGAATGGGATGGCGGAATGGTTGGCTATGGTCAAATTCTGCCGCGTCCCGATAGTTACGGTACCATTTATGTTGCCGTTCATCCTTCGCAGCGGCGAAGAGGACTTGGTAGTAAATTGCTTACGCATGCACTCTCCCGCGCCCAGGAGTCCAAAACCAAAACGATCCTTATTTATGCAACCGGGCATAATGTAGCTTCCAATGCCTTCTTGAAGCATCATGGGTTTGATATAGCTGGTATATCGGGCGTCATGGTTGCGCCTATAACGGAACTCCCTCAACAAGTAGAAGTCCCTGCCGGTTATGTTGTTCGGCGATACCCAGAGTTGGGCGATCCCGCCATTGTAGTTCAGGCGTTGGATCAATGTTACAAGGATATGGTGGGACATCATCAAAATGTCACCAGCGCGGATCGTTATATAAATTATTATGGCGGGGACGGAATCCACCTGCTTTTCGATTCAAGCAACTCATTGATTGGCATCTGCGCGGCGAAACCGGAGGGCAAGACCGATGCACGCGGCATTTCTGACCTTTTGGATGCTCCCGGTTTGATAAAGGAATATCGCCAACGTGGTTTTCAACGATTTCTGGCTCTTGCTGTTATGAACGGGCTGCGTGAAAAAGACAAGCGTCCTATTACGCTCGAATATTGGGGGGATGATGAAAAGGCAATTGCGATCTATCGCGATCTTGGTTTTAAGTTGATCAATGAACAAATCACTTATCACAAGGAACTTGTATGAAATTTCTAATCGCAGGTCTTGGTTCCATTGGTCGTCGTCATTTTCGCAACCTGATCGCTTTGGGCGAAAAGGATATTATCCTTCTTCGCACGCGCAAGGCGACATTGCCCGATGATGAACTCGCGGGTTATCCTGTTGAGACCGACATTCACGAAGCATTGAAAAAGCACAAGCCTGACGCAGTGCTTGTTGCGAACCCCACTGCGTTGCATCTAGATATTGCCATCCCTGCCGCGAAGGCGGGATGTGCTATTTTGCTTGAGAAGCCCATTTCAAACTCAACCGAAAGATTGGATGAACTTCAACCCGCCGTGACGAAAAATGGGGCAAAGGTATTGGTCGCATTCCAGTTTCGTTATCACCCCGGATTATTGCAGGCGAAGAAACTGATCATTGATGGCGAGATCGGACGCGTCGTCTCGGCGCATGTTCACTTTGGTGAATATCTGCCCGCGTGGCATCCGTGGGAGGATTATCGTCAGGGCTACGCCGCACGCGCGGACCTCGGCGGCGGCGTGGTGCTGACGCAATGTCACTCGCTGGATTATCTTCCGTGGCTGGTGGGCGAGGTCAAGTCTGTGTGGGGGATGATGGATAAGATCAGTGACCTGGAAGTGGATGTGGACGATACCGCCAAGATCGGTCTGCGATTTGTTTCCGGTGCGATGGGCAAGTTTGCATCTTGACTATAACCAGCAGCCGCCTTCGCATCATCTTGAGGTGATCGGCACAAAAGGCTCATTACAAATGGATTTCGCTGACGGCGCGGTGAGAATTTATCGGGCTGAGAAAAAGGAATGGAAGTCGTATCCGTTACCGGCGGGGTGGGAACGCAACGTCATGTTTATAGAGGAGATGAAACATTTCATTGCGGTGGCACGCGGAGAGGTCGATCCCGTCTGTCCATTACAGGATGGTATTCGCGTGTCGAAGTTGATCGAAGCGATTCGCACATCGAGCCGCGAAGAGAGACTGGTTCAACTCGGTTAGTATGAAGAAAAAATTCAATTTCAAGTTTCTGGAAGGACTCGTCCTTTCGCCGTTCATTTTTGCGGTCCAACCCATCCTTCAATTGTTTGCAATCAATTTTGAGGAAGTGACATTCCAGGATGTCCTGCGTCCCGCGCTGGCGATGCTCTTATTGGCTTTATTGCTGGTCGGGATATTTTTTCTTGTCTTGAGAAGTTGGGTAAAAGCAGGTTTGATCGTTGCCATGTTCTTTCCGTTGTTCTTTGCCTTTGGTTCCATTGGCCAATGGGTCGAGACAAAAACGGGTCTCACCGTTTTGCGTTCGAACGCTCTTGTTTTGGCGGCATTGTTTGTGGTGCTGGTTTTGTGGTTCTTAACTGTGACTTGCTGGGCGAGCGGACTAGGCTCGATCAATTTATATTTCAATTTGATCAGTATTCTGTTTATATTAAATCCCGCGTGGCAACTGGCGGGCAGTTTGTTTCATGGCGGCGCTTCATTTGAATCTACCAAGCCGTCGGTAGCTATGACGTCAGCCAGCAATGACCTCCCGGATGTGTATTACATTATTTTGGATGCGTATGGCAGGCAGGATATTCTTCAGGAATATTATAACTACGACAATTCAGAGTTTATCAATGGGCTAAAGGAAAGAGGATTCTACGTTGCGGAACAAAGCAGTAGTAACTATATCCAGACGGCGCTGTCCATGAGTTCCAGCCTGAACATGAATTACGTGCAAACCCTGATCGCGAAAGACAGTTCTTTGAAAAACCGTTTCGCATTGATCGATATGATTCACCACAGTGAAGTGCGGCGCATTCTTGCTGAACAGGGGTATCAATTGGTCTCCTTCCAAAACGACTATAAGGTCGCAGTCCCTGATGCGCAGGTTTATTACGATGATGCAGAGCAGGGATTGGCTCGTCCCGTAACGGCATTTGAAGGTATTTTGATCGAACAGTCCATGACGAGGGTCTTGCTAAGTTTTCCCGCCTTCAAAAATTTCGTGATCGAAGCGCCCTACAAAACGCATCGTGATGAGATCCTTGCCGCGTTCAAAGGATTGCAGGACATCCCGTCCCTCGATGGAAATTATTTTGTCTATGCTCATATCATTGCGCCTCATCCTCCGTTTGTGTTTGGTCCAAACGGTGAAATATTGCCTCACGATGAGCCGTTTACCCTTTTTGATGCCAATTACTTTATTCGAGATCATTCGCGTCGTGCATACATTACAGGCTATAAACGTCAGATCGAATACGTGAACAAATTGATGATGCAGGCGGTTGACCAAATCCTTGCCAAGTCAAAGACGCCGCCCATCATCATCATTCAGGGAGACCACGGTCCGGGCGCGTATCTGCATTGGGGTTCGCTCGATAATTCGATTCCTCAGGAACGTTTCGGAATGCTCAATGCTTATTATTTCCCGAAGCAAAATTACGAGTCGCTTTATCCTACCATCTCGCCGGTCAATTCCTTCCGCGTGGTTTTGGATGAATACTTCGGTCAAAAATTTGAACTATTGCCCGATAAGCATTACTTCTCCGGCTGGGGGACTCCCTTTGATTTTATCGAAGTGGATGGAGAAACATTGACTCACGCAAAATAAACTTTTTATGGATTCCCCCGCATCTTTCTGGACTTTGTACCTGCCTCCGTTATGGAGGCTTTTTTCTTCCCTCGAACTTGAGTACCCTCCTCATCAACTAACTTGCATATAATATCAAAGATTGTTTTATAGTCATAGCCGAACTCTGGCGGATAACCCGGATCTTTTGCCAGAGCATTGCATAAGGGGAAGCGCATTTGCAGGCGACCTTTTATTTCAGTATCGTAAATCATTTGGGCGTCTTCACGCCTGCCTAAGTTAGCGAGTCCCTCAAGGAAGGGAACCATTTCGGATTTGTCGTTCGCTTCCAGATTTAAAGATTTCACTTCATCATAAAGTCTGCCAACTTCCTGCCAGTTGCCTTTTTGACGGGCAAGGGATGCCTTCTGGTAGTAATAGCACCAATCATGCGCTGGCTCAGAACCAAAGATGGCAGGAGGTGGAACGGGAGACGTTCCATTAGGAACGATTCGATCCACGTGTGAATATGCGCCGATCATTTGAACCAACAATTGTTCATTTTCTGAATAAACCGGCAGAGATCCGTCGATTACATGGGCACAGGATGAAGATGTGGGAACACTTATCAGGAGCAGGTTTCTATAATCCCTGTGAAGCCGGATGTCGCGAACGCGGTTGTTGACAACCTCCTGCCGCAATACATTGAAGGCTGTTTCATAGGTGAGCACTTCTGCGGCAATGGCAGGTGTTTTAGCTGGCTCAGGGTTATAGATCAAATTGATGGGTCCCCACATTTCATAATCCTGTTGCAGGCGACTTCCTTCAGGCAGATATGCCATCACAAGAGTCTCATCTTTAATATCGGGAGCGCGCCAGGTCAGTTGCCACCATGTTGAACGTTGCTGATCCCAAAACCGCGCCCAATCATCCGCGTTCAGGATCTGCGTCGAGACCGATATTCCAATCAAGGCGATCAACACGAGCCTGCGGAACTTTGGTTGGAACATCAAAACAATTCCCGTCACGAACAGGACCACTCCACCAATGGGATGGAGTCCATAACTTTTGTAGGTATCGTAGAGGTCTACCTCCCTGTCCGATAAGATCACAGGCACAATGGCAAAAATAGTGATGAACGCGCCGATCCACATGAATTCCTTCATCAGGTGCGGAGTTTGTGTCTCATCATAATTTGTTCCCCACCATCTTTTGAAAAAGTATATGTAAAGTAAAACCAATGCGATCACCACCGCGGCGCTCAGAACGGCGCGTGTCAGGTTTGCATATGGAGCATCAGAAAACAAACGATAGGGCATCACAAACCATGCAAATATTGTTGTATCCAGAAAGTCCTTGATCGTTTCCAATATCACCCGAATGGACATATAGCGGAGATTACTGAAGTAGCCTCCAGCCAGTTTGGATACATCGGTCGCGTTCCTGGCTCCTTCAAACAGGAATATGCGCCAGTATAAAAATCCAGCGGTGACGATCGCATAAGGCACAAATCTAAGGAGTGTCTCTTTTGCGAGAGAACGGAATTCTTTGATTCCACTCAGGAATAGGGCGTATCCAAGCAATAAGAGGCGCGTCCCTTCAAAGCCGATCATGTACTCATAGATGAAAAGATAGTTTGCAGTGAGGATGAGGGACAGGATGCTGTAAACAACCTTCCATATCCGATTGCTTGTTTTCAGCGCCTGTAGCATCAAGGCAATCGAAAGAAGGGCTGTTCCAAATCCGTAAAGGTGATTCTGCTTTGTATTTGCATTCGGTTCAGAGAGGAATCCCGGATAGACGATAAAAAGCACAGTCATCAGGGCGGTAAGATATTTTTGTTGGGGCCATATCAACCGTACTATCCAGAAAAATGCCAGCGCCCCAATAAAACGCCATAACAACGCATACAAATGCCAGTTGACGATACTGTCGCCCAAAAAACGATAAACATACGAGTAAACAACGCCCATGAAGGGACGGTCTGTGCTGAACAATGGCATGATGCTCGCCGCCCCGCGTGCCTGTCCCGACCATAGCATGAACCAATCATCGTGATAATATCCCAAACTGGGAATACTGATTCCATGTGTGATTACAGTTGTCAGGAAGATCAATAGCGTGGCAATAAAGGTTTCGTTCTTAAATAATCTTTGTATCGTTTGTTTCATCGCTTCATCTCATTTTACTTTTGGCGCCAGATCGTCCCGGATGAATAACCTAAAAAACTCCTCGGATGAAATAAGGGTGTAATGATCCTTTAAGTATGTTTCGAGCGTAGGAATTTCAAAGCGTGCCATAAGCACCTGCTCCGGATGGTATTCGTTCATCGCTTTGAGGATATCATCCTCTGTAAGGCTGCCAGTATCCAGCCGTTTTTGAGAGAATGTTGCCAAAATGGGAGGGACCGGCTTGTGAACGCGAAAGGCATACATTGGCATATCGGTCATGATCCAGTTTGTCTGGTCTGCGTATTCGTACATTGTCTCAAGGATTTTCAGTTTCCCGGCAGTGGCTTTCAATGTGAACCCGTCGATGCGAGGCTTATTCATTGTTTCCTTTTTGAGTGTAGGCAGGTAGTGATTGAATACTAATGCAAAACCAATCAAGATGCCGATGCCCAAGAGAGTACGAATGTGGATCAGGTCAGAGGTCCGTTTGAGGCGGGTAAGAGAAAGGACTCCTTCTCCAACGCCCGCGGCTGCCAATATCGCGGCCGGGATCGTGATCATGAGTTGGTGATGGTAAAAGACCGGTGAATGAAAAGTGAACAAGATATAAGAAAAGATAGCCCAGGACAGCGGATATAACATCAGCCATTTTCGATTGTAAATGGAGATCGATGTACCTATAACGCCCAGGATTATTAACGGAACAGCCGCTTGAAGGAAGGTATTAATGGTGTTTTGGACACCATGAAACACGCCCTCATTGGATGCTGTGATATGAGGGAGGATGATCGCTCCCACGTTTTGGGGTCCTACTAATAGCAATCCGAGCAATATGCCTGTACCAGCAAACCAAATCCCCCATATCCATGCTGGGCGAAGCGTTTTCCATGAAATGCCATTAGCCTGTTCGCTAAAATATACTGAAGCGACGATGCCGATCAAAAAGAAAGGCGCTAAAGTGCCGGTAAAAAGTTTTGTAAGCACCGACAAAGCCAATGTAAAACCGGAAAGAACCAGCCATAAGTTGCTCTTTTTTTGGTGCCATAGCGTCACGAAAAGCATGGATAGGACAGCCAGTGCAATGGATGGCACACCGATCATCACTGATATGCTAAGTTCTAAATAACGCGGAATGATAAGAGCCAGAGGTAAAAATAGGATTGCAGCAAGCTTCCCTGAAACGAGTTGCAAAAACTGGGCGGCAGACCAGACCAATAAAGTCGAAAATAATAAAACCAGCAAACGGGCGGGATTCACTTCAAAGCCTGTGAAGCGAAACAGTAGTCCCAGAATCTGCGTGAACAATGGCGGCTGGTCGCTGGATACTTCAAGGTATAACGGATGACCCAGTGTCACCAGCATTGAGCGCATTAAATTCAAGCCTTCATCCGTATCGAATTGAAGTTTTTCCCGAAAAGGGTAATAGGAGAATGTGAAGGCAAGGAAAATCAGGGCGATCACAAGGGGTAAAACAATCTCCCCCACCATGCTCCATCTGAGCGTATTCGTCAATCGGGTTTTCATGTTGAATAGTGGTCCGGGAGCAGGGAAATGGCACGAATAAATCTGAAAAAAAAGACACAAGCAGGCACGACAAAATTTATTATATCATTTGGGGATTATGATACCGTTAGCGCGATAGTGGTGCCTGACATGGAAATGGAATAAAATAGAAATATAAAAAGGGTTTTGGGTCAGCATGAAATGAAGATCAAAGTACTTGATTCTGAGGAGCAGTGTTGAAAGATCGAAAAGACTTGATAAGCGTTCTTACATTGCTGATTATTTCGATGATCGCCTACCTGCCTTTGGTGGGAAAGTTTGGCTACTATAACGATGATTGGTACTTGATGTATTCTGCTGGAGCCTATGGTCCCGGTGTGTTTTGGGATATTTTCAGTGTCGACCGCCCGTTGCGGGCGCTGGTGATGGTCCCGGCTTATTATCTTTTTGGCGAAAATCCGCTTTATTACGATATTAGCGCATACGTATTCCGCGTCATCTCAGCAGTTGCCTTTCTTTGGTTGTTAGAGATGATATGGCCACGCCGCTATACTGCGACCTTTTTGGCATCGCTGTTTTTTTTGATCTATCCAGGCTTTTTATCCCAGTTCAATGGTATTGATTACCAATCACAAATGGTCGGCTTAGCAACAGCGATGCTCTCCATCGCCCTGACGGTGAAAGCATCGTTGACTGACCGTATTTGGGTGCGAATTATTCTAATTGCCGTCTCAACAGTATTAGGGTGGCTTTATCTTGGCCTGGTGGAATACTTTTTGGGTTTTGAGTTTTTGCGCTTTGCATGCCTGTCCATTTTTGGATTCCGTAAATCTGCCGCATGGAAAAACCGTTTGCTTGAAAGTGTGAAACGCTGGCTCCCCAATATTTTCACCCCACTGATCTTTCTAGGTTGGCGTTTGTTCTTCTTCCAAAGCGAGCGTGGCGCGACCGATGTGGGCATGCAATTTGAGCAGGTGAAACTTTACCCTGTTCAAATTATGTACCGTTGGTCATTGCAGATTGCACAGGATATGTTTGATGTAATGATAGGTGCCTGGATTGAGCCCCTTTCACAACTCGTTGGCTTTATCCAGGCATGGGGTGGGTGGCTGGCACTTGCTGTTGCTGGATTGGTTGTTTTTACCTTGCTGAAGAAGAGAATCGATCTTCGGGAGAACACAGAACGAATGCCCTTTCACCGCGAAGCACTCTGGCTCGGGTTGACCACTGCAATTGCCTGTCTTATCCCGATTGCAATGGCAAATCGCCAGGTTGCCTTTCCACATTTTTCGCGTTATGCACTAGCCAGTTCGTCAGGTGTGGCGATCTGTTTTGCCGCTATCCTGGTCAACTTGAAAAACAACATCTTTCGCAACGGACTTGTTGCCCTGCTTGTGTTTATCTCAATCATCACCCACCATGCCAACGCTGTCAAATTTGCGCAAACAACATCGGCTACAGACAACTTCTGGTGGCAGGTTTCATGGCGTGTGCCACAATTCGAAAAGAACACAACGTTGGTTGCAAGCTATCCCAACATCGTGCTGGAAGAGGATTACTTTGTTTGGGGACCCGCCAACTTGATCTATTATCCCCAAAAACAAAAAGATAACGACATTCAACCTGTTTTGTTCTCAATCATTATGAATAAGGATACCGTCAAAAAAATATTGGCACGCGAAGGGCAGGATTTCAACAATCGCAGGAATATCATCACCTATGCCAATGCTCGCAACATCCTTGTGCTGACACAACCCACAGCGAACTCATGTGTTCATGTGATTGACGGTATGCAACCTGAACTTTCACCAAAGGACCCCAATTCTATCCGCGCGGTGGGAGCCTACTCAGAGATCGACCACGTACTTGTGAATGAGACGCCGCATACGCCCCCCAGCCTGATTTTTGGACCCGAGCCTTCCCACAGCTGGTGCTTTTATTATGAGCAAGCCGATCTTGCCCGTCAACGCGGGGAGTGGGGTCAAGTTCTTGCTATTGGCGAGCAGGCGAAAGGTCAGGGTCTTGAGCCGGTGGACTTAATCGAATGGATGCCTTTCCTTCAAGCCTACGCAGTAACCGGGAACGTTGAACGCTTGATCGATCTGGCTCCCGCGATTGCCACCAAGCCATTTATTTCCATGCAGGCTTGTCATCGTATCAAAGCAATGCCAGAACTTTCCGATTCGATCCTTGGAGTTGTGGACACTTATTACTGTATCGCGCCTTAGCTGAAAATTCCAAAATTCAGCGGGTGAATTTTAGGATATAATGGTTTCTTGGATTTACAAAATTTACAGAGAAATCTGTGTATAAAGGAGAAATAATGTCGAAAGCAAAACTCATCACCCCATACGGGGGAAATCTGGTGAACCTGGTTGTGGAGGGCGATGAACGCGGAGAACTTCTTGAGCGTGCCTCGAAACTTTCCTCCATCAAGATCACCATGCGCAATCTTTGTGACCTCGAACTGCTTGCCACGGGGGGCTTCTCGCCTCTTACAACTTTTATGGGCAAAGCCGATTATGAACGCGTCCTGCATGAAATGCGTCTTGCAGATGGGACACTCTTCCCGCTTCCCATCACGCTGACGGCTGATCCAAAAGAACTGCCGACCGTTGGTGAGGACCTGGTTCTACGCAATACCAACAATGACACCATCGCCATCATGACCCTTGAAGAAATCTATCATTGGGATCCTGATACTGAAGCGACACTTGCATATGGATCGACCGACCCGCGTCATCCAATGGTCTCTGAAATGGCACGTTGGGGCAAAGTTTGCGTCTCAGGTCCATTGAAGGTTGTGAATTTACCCAAGTATTACGACTTCGTCAATCTACGCCGTACGCCTGCTCAAGTGCGTTCCATGCTCGAAGAAATGGGTCATGATAATGTCGTCGCCTTCCAGACACGTAATCCATTACATCGTATTCACGAAGAACTCACTAAACGTGCCGCTGCAAAAGTTAAAGGCTCCTTGTTAGTCCACCCAACAGTTGGCATGACCAAACCTGGTGATGTGGACCATTACACTCGCGTCCGTACATACAAAGCCTTGGTAGATAATCACTACGATAAGAAAAACACAATGCTTAGCCTGCTTCCACTCGCGATGAGAATGGCGGGACCCAAAGAAGCATTGCTCCATGCGATCATTCGTCGCAACCACGGCGCTAATCATTTCGTTGTGGGGCGTGACCATGCGGGACCAGGAAATGATTCCAGCGGCAAACCATTCTACGGTCCGTATGATGCGCAGGAGTTCATGACGCAAAATGAATCTGAAATCGGTGTCAAGATGGTTCCGTTCGAGATGCTGGTCTATCTTCCCGATGAAGATCGTTATGTAGAGCAAAAGGATGTGTCGCAGGGTGCAAAAACTCTCAATATCTCTGGGACGCAAGTACGCGATGATTATTTAGCCAAAGGTAAATTGTTGCCAGAATGGTTCACCCGTCCTGAGACTGCTGAGATTCTGCGTGAGATGTACCCGCCCAAGAACAAGCAGGGCTTTTGTATCTGGTTCACAGGTTTGAGTGGCTCAGGTAAAAGCGCAACAACACAGGTGCTAACATCTCTGATGCTCGAACGTGGACGCGAGATCGCCATTCTCGATGGGGATGTCGTCCGCACACATCTTTCAAAGGGACTTGGTTTCAGTAAGGAAGACCGTGATACCAATATCCTGCGCATTGGTTTCGTAGCCGGTGAGATCGTTCATGCCGGAGGCGCCGTGATTTGTGCCGCCATCAGTCCGTATCGCTCCACACGTAACGAAGCCCGCAAGATGGTCGGCGAGAATTTCATTACTGTATACATGGATACGCCCGTGGAAGTCTGTGAAGAGCGCGACGTAAAAGGCTTGTACGCCAAAGCCCGCCAGGCAATGGAAGATGGGAAACCGATGGGTTTCACCGGTGTGGATGACCCTTACGAACCGCCGATTGACCCCGAGATCACACTCAAAGGATTTGGCGCGACTCCCGAGGAGAATGCTCACACCATCATCCAGTATCTTGAAGAACAAGGTTACTTGAACGGCAATTAACTTTGTAGGGGCGGGTTTCTTCGCCTGCATTTAGGGCAAGTCCCGCCCCTGCGTTATCTCATCGTCATGAAGATGCGTATTCCTTCCCGCCTCATTGCAATCCTTATTCTTGCACTCCTCATCTCCATTGGGATCTTTCTCGTTCTGAAAGCGACACCCGAGGGACTGGGATTGTCCGATGACTCCATTGCATACGTTGCAGGCGCCCGCAGTATGCTGGCGGGACATGGCTATCGTGAAGCGTGGCTGGCAAGTAACGAGCCTGTTACGCACTTCCCTCCCGGCTTTTCATCTGTCCTTGCATTCTTTGGTCTATTCGGTCTTGACCCGTTGCGCGGTACGCGCTTGGTCAACGCCTTGTTGTTTGGAATGAATGCGGGCATGCTTGGTATTCTTGCCTGGCGTATGACTCCTTCATTGACATCCGGTCTTGTCCTCGCCGCGCTGTTTATTGCAAGCAGTGAAATGTTCCAGATACACGCGGTTGCCATGAGCGAGCCGCTTTTCATTTTCCTTTCTTTGTTATCGTTCTGGATGTTCGATCTGTATTTTGAGCGCCCGCCTTCCTCTGTTGGGAGAGGGGTTGCCGGGGAATGGTGGTGGCTGGTAGCATGTGCGACGTTTGCGGGATGGGCATATCTCACACGCTATGCGGGTCTTGCGCTTGCCGCGGCCTTTATCGCGGCGATCTCCATATTGCGCACCAACTGGCACAAGCGTTTTACGAGTATGGGCATCTTTCTCGCAGGCTTCCTTCCCTGGGTATTGGGATGGGCGATCCGCAATCGAATTGTGGCGGGGAATGCAACCAACCGTACATTTGCATGGCATCCTGTCACCTCCGAGAATTTGACCGTGGGTCGGCGCGTGGTTTCGGAATTTCTCATCCCTGTTGAATCGTGGCGCAGGGAAGTGTTCAAACAACCCGGCATGATCGAAGCCCTTATTATTATTATCCTGGGCGCAGTCCTGGGCTGGACCCTTTTCAGGGCGTGGAAATACATCTCGAAACCGCGTCAGGCGGCGGCTTTGGCAAGAGGCGGAAAAGAGTCGCGTGAAGTTGTCTCCTTTACGGTCAGCTTATATATCTTTGCCTATCTCGCGTCCATTGTGTCTTCCATGTTGATGTTCGATGCCGCCACAAAATTCAAACTCCGTATTCTTTCACCCGTGTTCATCGGCTTGTTGATCCTGCTGGTTGCCTTTGGCATATGGATGAGAAACAAACGCCGTACACTTGTGGTCATTGCAACGATTGTCATTCTTGCTTTTTCCGTATATAAGCAAACGATCACGGTTCAAAACTGGTCGAAAAGCGGACTTGGGTACGCATCCTTCCAATGGTACGATTTGGAGGCAATGGCATACTTGCGCGGACTCCCCGACGATATCATGATCTATACCAATGAACCGGCCGCGGTCTATCTCTATGTTGGGCGCGGCACGCGTGTATTGCCTTATCGTTATGATGCAGTGACCTTGCAGGAGCGCACCGGTTTCGATGAGAGTGTAGCGCGCATGCAAAACGAGATCAATGCAGGCAGCGCCGTGCTGGCGCTCTTTGACAACGGCGATAATGTTGCGAAGGATGTTGATGCGATCATCCATGGTCTGCACCTCGAACATAAGTCGCAGGGTGATTCGATCTACACCGCAAGCCCTTAAAGGAAAATATGGCCATCCAGGAAAAATTTGACCTGACCGGACGCGTGGCAGTGGTAACAGGTGGAGTGGGATTGCTTGGCGCTGAGTTTTGCAAGACACTGGCTGAGGCGGGCGCAGCAGTTGCGGTGGTGGACATGAACGCCTCCGCTTCGCAAGGGACGGCTGATACGCTTACGAAAAGCGGATACAAAGCCCTGGCAGTTCCCACCGATATTACCCAGCCTGATTCTGTGAACGTAATGGTGGAAAAAGTTGTTTCGACATTTGGCAGACTTGATATCCTTGTGAACAGCGCCGCGCTCGATCCCAAGTTCGATCCTGACGCGATGAAGAAGGGTATGGCGCCCGGCGCGTTCGAGGACTATCCGCTTGAGCAATGGAACGCGGCGCTGAATGTAAATCTTACGGGGATGTTTTTGGTTACGCAGGCATGTGTCAAGCAGATGATTGCCCAGGGGAAGAAGGGCAGTATCATCAACATCTGCTCCACGTACGGACTCAATGGTCCCGACCAGCGTATCTATATCAAGGATGGCGAACGCGTGGCATTCAAACCGGTCTATTACACAGTGACCAAGGCCGGTGTGATGGGCTTCACCAAATATCTCGCCGCATACTATGCCGGGACAGAGATCCGTGTGAATGCCCTTACGCCTGGCGGCGTGTTCAATAATCATGAAGAGTATTTCGTAAAGAATTATTCTGCTAAAACGATTCTGGGGCGCATGGCAAAGAAGGATGAAATGAACGGCGCACTATTATTTCTGGCGTCGGAGGCTTCGTCCTATATGACGGGGAACAATGTGGTTGTTGATGGCGGCTGGACGGCTTGGTAGGAATGAAGCGATTCAAATCATCATGGCGTTGGTTTGTGCCCGGCTTATTTGTCGTTGGGCTGGCAATCAACCTGTATACAGCGCTTAGCCCCGCCAACAGCTTAATGAATTGGTACAGTACGGATGATGCTTTTTACTACTATAAGGTAGCCATGAATATCACCTCCGGGCATGGTGTGACATTTGATGGGATCAATCCTACGAATGGATTTCATCCGTTATGGCTATTGGTATGTATTCCTGTATTTTGGCTTGGGAAATTCGATTTGATATTGCCTTTGAGGGTGCTTGTATTGGTTTCTGCGTTGTTCAGTATCGGCTCAGGAGCGTTCCTGTTTCTTTTGTTGAAAAGGTTCATTTCCATCGAAGTTTCAGCTTTGCTTGCCGTGATCTGGATATTTCAACCGTTCATTCGTTGGATTGTTGTCATGAATGGCATGGAAGCGACCATCAGCGTTTTTTTTATCGCGGCGTTTCTTTATTTGATAGCGCGTGAGCAGACTCAGGAGATTACACAAAATAGACTTGTCCAGTTGGGACTCGTAGGCGGGCTTGCTGTCCTGGCGCGGCTGGATAACATCTTTGTGGTTATGTTGCTGGGGTTGTGGTTCGTGTTGAAGCCACTGGGTTCGTATGTTCGGAACTTGATCGTCAGCGATCTCGCGATGATCTTCATTGCTGGTTTGTTGAGTTACTTTATTCGTTTGCGCGCGGGAGCTTTTTATCAGGAATATTCGATATCCTTATCCTGGTTTCTTATTCTGGCTTTTTTACTCAAACCAGTATTGTTGTTTTTGTTTGGCCGTTACCAGCCTATTAAGGAAATATCTATCAGGTCTTTCATTCGGACTTTTCTGGCAGTTACTGCCTCTTCATTGTTGATCGCACTGGGACTTTTCGTCCTGCATTCTTTCAATGTGATTACGACCCTGCCGCGCTCGGCTGTTATTGTCAGCCAGATAGTTGTCATTGATTGGGTGGGGACATTGCTGGGAGCCTGGGGGCTGCAACTCTTTATCGGATGGCTCACTTCTGTATCTTCTTCTGATGAGCAGGATAAGCCCCGGGAACTGCGTTCATGGGTAGTTTGGAAGTCACTCCTTTGGCGCGGCTTGTGGTTTTATATTCCTGTGGCCGTGTTGTTGGGCGCGTTTTTGATTTGGAGCTACCAATATGTTGGAATTTTCATGCCAATCAGCGGACAGATCAAACATTGGTGGGCTGGTTTGCCAAATACCGTTTATGGTTCGGCGATCAAAAACAATCGCCAGCTATTTGGTTTGGATGCCTGGAATCTGGCTTTTTCTTATTTCACCGCGCTCTCGAAGCTGGTCGTGCCCTTGTTTAAGCCGCGCACGGGTAGAACTATTACGCCGGTGATCAACATCCTGATGTGGATTATCCTGCTCGTGCTGTTGGTATCTCAACGCAAGAGGATCGCGAGCTTGTTGTTGAATCGCATGGGCTTATTCGTCATATTTTTAGGGTTGTATACCCAAATTTTCTATTACACCAGCACTTCCTATGTCCACATGCGGACGTGGTATTGGACCGGTGAAATGTTCTTTAGCATGTTACTGTTGGGCATCCTTATGGAATCGCTTCGCCTGATTCTGGAACAATGGGGCGTGAAGAAATGGGGATGGAGTGCTGCAACGATCACAATTGGATTGGCGGTGATGTTTTCCTCCTTGATGCAAAGTGTCAGATTTTTCCCTTACCAGGTTCAGCCGGGAAAGGAAGAGTCCTATCTAGGTGAAGCGCGCTTCATCGAAAAAGTGACCGATCCAGATACCTTGATCGGCATGACCGGAGGCGGAACTACGGCCTACTTCCTTAATGGTCGTACGATCGTTAACATGGATGGACTGATTAACGGCGCGGAATATTTCGAGCTATTAAAAAACGGCAAAGGCGCCCTTTTTTGGGATCAAATGAAACTTGATTATGTGTACGGACGCCCCTATACTTTGTTGGAATCTGATCCTTATGCCGACATGCTTGTGGACCGCCTGACGCCTCTGGTGAGTTATAGCGGAAGGACTCTTTATCGTTATAATTTTGTAGATGTCGGTGAAGAATAAATCTATCAACTGGATAATTCATGATGACTGAAATACTCGCTCTCATTCCCGCACGCGGTGGTTCGAAAGGGATACCCCATAAGAATATCCGCGACTTTGCAGGCTATCCGTTGATCGCATGGAGCATCGCGGCTGGCTTGCAGTCCAAGAACGTGTCGCGTGTTCTCGTATCGACGGATGATGAGAGGATTGTATCCGTGGCGCGTGACTATGGAGCAGATGCCCCCTTCCTGCGCCCCTCCGAACTTGCGCAAGATCGGACTACAGACCTGCCAGTGTTTGAACATGCCTTGAAATGGCTGGAGGATATTGAGGGCTACAAGCCCGATATCGTGATACAGTTGCGTCCCACGTCACCAATCCGTCCTAAGGACTGCATCGATAACGCGGTTCGGATCCTGATCGAACACCCCGAAGCCGACTGTGTGCGCGGCGTGGTCCCTGCCGGGCAAAACCCGTATAAGATGTGGCGGTTCAATGGATATGATAGACCCATGAATCAATTGATTGACGTGGAGGGAATCAAGGAACCGTATAATGCCCCGCGACAGACACTCCCGCCCGTGTATTGGCAGACCGGGCATATTGACGCCATCCGCACGACGACCATCAGCCGCAAAGGGTCGTTGACCGGCGATGTCATCTATCCGTTGGTGATCGACTCTCGTTACACGGTGGACATTGATACACTATACGATTGGGCAAAGTATGAAACCCTTGTTTATCAAGGCGGTCTGGATATGGTAACACCAGACAATCAGAATCCGCCGTGCGATGCCTGAAAAGATCGATCTGGTCATCTTTGATTTTGACGGTGTGTTCACCGATAATCGTGTGTGGACGGGTCAGGATGGTAAGGAAACGGTCGCTTCTTATCGCAGCGACAGTATCAGAATCAGTGAATTGCGCGGGAAAGGCATTGATGTAATGATCCTTTCCTCGGAGGCGAATCTGGTCGTGGCGGCGCGGGCGGAAAAGGTTAAAGTGGAGGTCATTCATGGGATGGGATTACAGGAAAAAGGGCGCGTGATGCGTGAAATCCTTGAGAAGAAAAATGTCAAAGCGGAGAACGTTGTGTATGTTGGCAACGATATTAACGATCTGCCGTGTTTTGAAATCGCAGGCTGGTCTGTGGCGGTGGCGGACGCGTATCCTGAAGTCATCCAAGCCGCTGATTTTGTGTTAAGTAAACCTGGGGGGAATGGCGCAGTGCGTGAACTGTGCGAAATCATTTTGAAAAAGTTACAGGAGAACCAATGACTCGTGAAATAAAATTTGGAAGCCGAATGATGGGTGATGGACATCCCGCGTATGTGATCGCAGAGGTGGGTATCAACCATAATGGCGATCTCGACATTGCAAAGAAGATCATTGATGCCGCAGTCCATGCAGGTGCGGACGCGGTCAAGTTCCAGAAACGCACGCCGGAAATATGTACGCCGCCTGAGCAACAAACGCAGATGCGCGAAACGCCGTGGGGCTACATTACCTATTTGGATTATCGCTACAAGGTCGAGTTCAATGAGGAACAGTATCGTGAGATCGACGACTATTGCAGGGAGCAGGGCATTGATTGGCTGGTGTCCGTGTGGGACGAGTCTTCGGTGGACTTTATGGAAAGGTTTGACACGCCCGCCTATAAAGTGCCTTCAGCTTCACTGACCGATCACAACTTATTGAAGTACGTTCGCAAGACGGGCAAACCCATTATTATTTCAACCGGCATGTCCACGATGGAGCAGATCCGCAAAGCTGTGAGCCTGATCGGTGAAGAAAACCTTGTCATTATGCACTGCACCAGCACCTATCCCTGCGAACCTGAAGAGTTGAACCTCAACATGATCGGAACGCTGCGCAAGGAATTCCCGAACAATCCCATCGGGTATTCGGGTCATGAAACCGGGCTTGTCCCTTCGGCGGTTGCCATCGCGCTGGGCGCCACGTCCATTGAACGCCACATTACATTGGACCGCGCCATGTGGGGCAGTGACCATGCGGCTTCGGTGGAACCTGGCGGCTTCGAGAAGCTCGTGAAGTACATCCGTGTGACCGAGGCTTCGCTTGGCGATGGCGTGAAGAAAGTGTATGACTCCGAAAAGGGTTCGATGAAGAAATTACGCAGGGTTGTGAACGAATAATATGCGTTGGGGCACAGCGGCACAGTCTTGTGCCCTTTGAACATTGTGGTAAATCATGGCTCTTATACAAAACGTCCGCCGCACAATACGTCCCTATGGGAAAACCGCTCAAGCCATCGTTCGATGGAAGCGGTTTTCTTTTCACGATGCGCCGCCCCTCTTCGGCAACTCCAAGCCCAAGAGTGGCTCCCATTTGTTATTGCAGATCCTGAACGGTTTTACACAGATCATACCCTATCGTTATGTGGAGGCGGAACCCATACGAACGGTGAAGGCAGAAGGCGGAAGACGGATGGCAGACGAAATTCTCGCGGACTTACAACGCGTGCCAAGAGGCGTGATCGGATGGGGATATGTGGATGCGACGGAAGAGAACGCCTCTTTCTTAACCGAGGCTGGGCGCGTGAACTATTTCATTTATCGCGATCCCAGAGATATGCTCATCTCGCAAGTCTTCTTCGCGACCGATATGCACGAAGGACATGGAATGCACGAATACTATAACTCCCTGCCTGATTTTGGTGAGCGACTCAAAGTAGCCATCACCGGCATTGACAAAGATGGCTTGAAGATGGTCTCCGTCAAACAAAGATACGAAGGCGTCTTTCAGTGGCTGGATGCCTCTCGGCAAAAGAACGTACTGTGTATCCGCTTTGAGGATTTGATCAATAACCGCGATACTCAACTTTGAATATCAATGCTTGATGAAGTGGAAAAGACGGGTTACCAAATTCCAACGCCGCGCGAGAAGGCGTTATCCGTCCTGGTCGAAGCGATCCAACCAAAGAAGAGTCACACTTTCCGCTCCGGGAAAACGGGTGGCTGGAAGGGATACTTCACCGAAGAACACAAGAAATTGTTCAAGGATGTGGCTGGGGATTTGCTGGTGAGATTGGGATATGAAAAGGATAATGAGTGGTAAAGATGCGTAATACGTGGTTTCGAATTGATGAAATATATTAAGTAGTTTCGATTATTTGTATAGTAATAAGTGTTGTTGTTTGGAGCTGTTTCTGAAATTCTGATTACCAGAGGTTTTATTCTCACTTGGGTGCAGTTACAAAATTTACCTTCTAAACCTGTAAAATTAGTTGGACTTTATCCAGGACTTTACTACACTATCGTTATTAAGATCTGAAGACGGGAAAAATTATTATAGCTATGGGGGAAAAGAATCAAATTGGGTAAATGAAAGCGAAAGTGATTGCATACTTACAGAAGAGGATATAAAAAACAGTTGATGACAGTTTGTAAACTTGATGATCCGAAATTTGTTGGTTTGGTGATAAGAAATAAGCAGATTATAGGATGTTATCAATATTATGTTCAATACCCTGAAGCGGCTGCTGATTTAACCGTTGTTTTAGATCAAAATGGTAATGTTTGGGAAAATCACAAATGAGCTTGGTGCGACGAGTTTCAATATCGTTGTTTCTGCATTCGTTCAAATTTTATTATTCGCCATAGTTTTAGAAGCAGGTTGGCTGACCATTGTCAGTATAAAAATGTCTCGTCTCAGTTTATAAAGAAACAATAACTCTGGTAGCCCCTGATGTTTAAAGACTTTTTCGTCCAACGCCTCAAACGCGGATTTGTCCGCAGGCTCAACAACTTGAAGATTGCCAACATGGCAAAGCAGGTGGCGAAGAGTGAACCTGAACCATCCGGCGCGCCAGTTATCTTCTTCAAAGCATCCACAGGTATTGACGATCTCTCGTGGAACAGCGGATTCCATCTGCTGGCTTCGTGGGCGTTGCGCTTGAAGGGAATCCCGGTTGTGTATTTTGCGTGCAATTCGGGCATGAGCCATTGCGTGCTGGGGACGAATCGGGATAACCCTCATAAGGCGATGCCGTGCAGGACATGTGTGGCTCAATCGAGGACGCTGTACTCGGGAACACGTAGTGACGACTTTAGTCGTCCTGATAAAAAGGCGACTTAAGTCGCCACTACGGCTTACGTTAATTGGTTTGATTATCAACGCGATGAAGAACTGGTAAAGGCTATAGCGAGACTATCACTTCCAGAGTTGATGGTCTTTGCATGGCAAGGCGTTCCGCTTGGTAGTTTATGTTTGCCTGGTTTACGATGGATTTTGCGTATTCATCATTTGGAGGATGACGAGAATACGCGTTATCTTTTGCGAGAGTATATTTTGTCCGCGTGGAATGTGGCGCGGGAGTTTGATGCAATGCTCGATCAAACCCAGCCGCGGGCTGTGGTTGTATTCAATGGGCAGTTCTTTCCCGAAGCGACCGCGCGCTACATGGCACAGAAGCGCGGCATCCGTGTGATTACTCATGAAGTGGGATTGCAACCTGCGTCTGCATATTTTACCGATGGTGAAGCAACAGCATATCCCATTCACATTCCCGATGAGTTTGAATTGAACGATGAGCAGAATGCCAAACTAGATGCCTATCTCGCCAGACGTTTTCAAGGCGATTTCACGATGGCGGGCATCAAATTTTGGGCGGATATGAAAGGACTCGACGAGACGTTTTTGCAAAAGGCGGCGGGATTCAAACAGATCGTACCTGTCTTTACAAATGTCATCTTTGATACCAGTCAGCCTCATGCGAACACGATCTTTGAGGACATGTTCGCGTGGTTGGACTTGGTGCTCGAAGTCATCAAGTTGCATCCTGAAACGTTGTTCGTGATACGCGCGCATCCCGACGAGTTGCGCGTACGAAAATCCAGCCGGGAGACGGTTCAGGGCTGGGTGGCAAGCCGCGGGGTGGATGAAGAGGCGAATGTCGTTTTCGTGAGTCCGACTGAATCGTTGAGTTCATACGAGTTAATTCAGAAATCCAAGTTCGTGATGATCTATAACTCAACGATCGGCTTGGAAGCGTCCATTCTGGGCGCGGCGGTGTTGTGCGCGGGCAAAGCGCGCTTTACGCAATATCCGACAGTGTTCTTTCCGCAAAGTATCGAAGCCTATCGCAGTGAACTCGAAAAGTTTTTGAATGTGGAGAACATCGATGTGCCCGCGGATTTCAGACGGAATGCACGCAGGTTTTTATATTACCAATTGTTCAGAACGTCGTTACCTTTTGACGATTTTTTGGAACCGTCCGTCCGCACCACACAGGCGCGTTTGAAATCATTTAATACCAACGAACTCTTGAACGCGGAAGCAGTAAGAGTTATTTTGGAGGGGGTATTGAATAACGATGATTTTCTGTTGGATGAATAGAAATGTAAAGAAAAATGTGTGTTACATCTGTAACGAAGTCGTGACATCTGACGGTTGTATCAGCTTCTGAAAATCAGTATCATGGAATGGCTTCCGGGACGTGACCTTGTTTACAGGGAAGTTCAAAGGAAGACACATTTTATCAAGGAGGATTTTTAATGAAACGCTTTCCATATGCGGCTCTGCTTGTATTGATCTTTGCTGCGCTGGCATGTGTTATTCCAGGGATAGGTCCTGAAGCGGCTGCCACACCTCTGCCATCGGAAACTCCTGCGCCAACCCATACCGCAATATCTACAGCGACTGTCACACCCCTGCCAACTTCCACGCCGGACCTAGCCGCGACTGTCAGCGCCGGGGCTACACAATCTGCCGGAGATGTGCTGGATGAATTGGATAAACTACTGGGCGATACAGATATTCCCTATCAGGAAGGTTATCTGGCATGGCAGCAGAATAAACCCATGAACATCCAACTTACAGGACCGGACCATAAGATATTGAAGATCAGGGATGACCTGTCCGCCAAAAACTTTGTTTTTAAATCGGATGTCACCTGGGAAGCCTCAGGGATCATTCTTTGCGGATCGCTCTTCCGTTCGGAGCCGAATCTTGAACAGGGTAAACAGTACCAATTCTCATACCTGCGGCTTTCGGGTTTACCTGCCTGGGCAATCGAAGTTCATGAGTTTGGGTATTTCAAGAATATCCCCACCAAAACCCAATATTCTGACGCGCTGGATTTAAGTAATGGATCATCCAATCAGTTCGCGCTTGTAGTACAGGACGAACAGTTTACGGTGTACATCAACAATGTGCGCCAGGGAAGATACTTTGACTATAGCAAACAACGGATGGAAGGCTCATTCGGATTTTTAGGGTTGGAGGATTTGGGAAAAGGAAACTGTACATACGAAAATTCGTGGGTTTGGGTATTGAATTAAACATCCCAATACTTTAATAAAATAGAAATTAAGGAAGAGGAGTGGGGGCAGGCAGCGGATCATCAAAACTGCTGCCGTGCGTTAGAGTGGCATGTCCCATCGTGCGGGTGTCGACCATGGGTCTTTGATATTTATTGATGACCGATTTATAAGTATCCTTGTGACCATACCTGCTATAGGCAAGTTCGTAGACGAATATACCGTTTGTAGTGTCAAAAGGTCTGATCTGTTGATAGGGCCACGAAGAATCATTAAGCAGGTACGGCACGTAAGTATCGAAGACTGTCTCCAAACCCTGGTCATGGCTGTTACGATATCCGTATAAATCCACTCCATAGTGCCGCGCGATCTCGGCCCCCTGCGCCATGGGACTGAGAGCGAAGATGGAGTAATCGAGCGACAGAGTCCTGTTCAACTCTGTGGACATCAACCCATCCCCGTCGATCTGGTATTCCGCGACTTCTTTCCAGCGGGCTATCGCACTATCCATTGCGCCTTTGTCATCGGCTATATGTGCCAGGGACATTAAATAAACCAGACGCCAATTCTCCCAGTTGTTGACTAACCGCAGGTTGCGCAGTCGATTAATAGTTACCTGCGCCCATAATTGCAAGGCGCGTTTGTCCTCTTCAGGGAAGGAAGGATAATTCCACAAGAGATCCATCCCGTAAAAAGCGGCGGGCATCGTAATCCACATCTCAATTTCATTTCCAGAACCAGTGCCAGCTTGCAGGGCGGTGTCTTTATCGAGGAACCAGACTTCGATAAGCTGAATAGCCTTATCGGCATACTCCGGCTTGCCGGTAAGCTGATAAGCCAGCCCCAGATCGAGAATGGCATCGGAAATCTTGTCGCCCAGGATGTAGTCCTGTCGGTCGGCATTTGGATCATAAATCCCGTCACTGGTATAGGGTTGGTCTGTCTCCCAAACGTGTCCGCCGCCGTTGTCCGTGACACTTCCAGGAGGGAGGGAGAGGTCTTGATCGGCTTGTGAGATAAAGTCGCTGTAGGCGGATTTCCACGGTCCCTGATCAGATGCGATATGCGATTTTATTTCGTAGATCTCGGATTGGTTGAGATATAGATTGGGATGTACTGCAGCGAAAGATTCTTTGGGTGAACACGCCGCGACGAATAATAACAACGTAATGAATAAGCTCTGAAGAAGTATAGTTTTTAACTTGGTGGAGAAGTCACTCATAATAATATTTCTATTAAGTTTCCAGGGCAACGCAGGAGTTGCCCTTATATAAAATTACCGTTTCAACATTCTGTATTTCACCCGATGCGAGGTTAAGACCTTCCCGAAATTTTCCTGCTTCATCGTTTCGTAATCGGACCAGTTGCCGATATGCTGTACCGCGACATTCATGTCGCTTTACACTCGGTGGCGAGATAAATCTCGCGTTACCGTTTCAACGTTCTGTATTTTACCCGATGCGGAGTTAAATCCTTACCGAACATCTCTTGCATCATTGTTTCGTAATTGGATCAATTGCGGAGGTACATCTTCGCTAAGAATTAAAAACCGTTATTCACAAAAAGACCTGTGAGGGCAAAGAGATTGACCAAGGTATGCGCGAACGCCGCGGCGCGGAAATTCCCTGTGGAGCGCGTGACCCATGCCCAGAGCAAACCCAGAAAATAGGCACCGCCCACCAACGGCACGACTCCGCCGTTGTAATGCACCCCTTTGGCAAACCAGACCGCGAAATGCCATAAACCGAACAACAGTGTGGATAGGAAGAAGCCAATCCACTTGTTATCGCGATATTCGAGAAGGTATAAGCCGCGCCAGTAGAATTCTTCGATGGGACCGTTGACAATGGATGTGATGACGGCTAATGCCAAGGTTGCAAGAGTCAAGTTGGCGAGAGGGTAAAGGAATGAAATAAAGAATATGGGGATGGCGGGAATAAACGCCGCTAGGAAAATCCATTTGGCGTATTTGTTTTCAGTTTGTCCGTTCCACGCGTTTTTGAAATAAGTCCAATCGAAGCCAGCCATGAGCCAGGCGGTGAAGAGACAATAAAACCAATAGCCAGCCAGTCCGACAATGTATCCCCATTTGGCGCCGAGGGTTGTTGATGTAACCTGGAACCAGATCAGCATTGTGGGGATGAGGAGGAACGAGGAGATCAGGAGAGTGCGTTTTTTGTTTGGCATGATTGTAAAAATGTAAGGGCGGAGCATCGCTCCGCCCTTACGCATTGGATGTCATTATGAGGGAGCGTTCTTTGAGACCGAAGAATCTCTACTGTGGTGTAAGAGACCCTTTGCTGTCGCTCAGGGTGACATGATTTAGGTTATCGCTTCAACATTCTGTATTTGACCCGATGCGGAGTCAAATCCTTGCCGAATTTCTCAATCATCATCGTCTCGTAATCGGACCAGTTGCCGAGACCGCTGGTCGAGTAGAGTGAGTGTTCTTCTCGCTCATATCGAGACCAGCAGTTTTCAAGGAAGATTTTGTTTTTATGTGACGGTTGGTCTCGATACGTCCCGCGACGCTTCGACTTCGCCGCCAACGAACGGCGGCTCCGCTCAGCGCGGGCGGAACTACTCGACCAACGATTATCTCTTCAATGTTCTGTACTTCACCCGATGCGGAGTTAGATCTTTCCCGAATTTTTCCACCATCATGGTTTCGTAATCGGACCAGTTGCCGATGTACATCTTGGCGATGGAGTCGCCTTCGAAGACAATCAAGTGGGTGCAGATGCGGTCGAGGAACCAGCGGTCGTGGCTGACGACTAGGGCTGTGCCTGCGAATTCGGTGAGGGCTTCTTCGAGGGCGCGGAGGGTGTTGACGTCGAGGTCGTTGGTGGGTTCGTCGAGGAGCAGGACGTTGGCGCCTTCGGTGAGGGTCTTGGCGAAGTGGACGCGGTTGCGTTCACCGCCTGAGAGGATGCCGACTTTCTTTTGCTGGTCGGTGCCTGCGAAGTTGAAAGTGGAGACATAGCCGCGCGAGTTGATCTTGCGTTTGCCGAGTTCGAGGAAGTCTGCGCCGCCTGAGATTTCTTCGTAGACGGTTTTCTCAGGGTCGAGGGTGCGGGTTTGGTCAACGTAGGAATATTTGACGGTGTCGCCAATTTTGATGGAGCCGCTGTCGGGTTTTTCTGTGCCGATGATCATCTTGAGCAGGGTGGTTTTGCCTGCGCCGTTGGGACCAATTATCCCGATGATGGAGCCTGGGGGAACAGAAGCAGAAAACCCGTCGAGAATGAGGCGGTCGTCATAGGATTTGGTCACCTTGTCAAATTCGAAGACGACGTCACCGAGGCGCGGACCAGGCGGGATGTAAATATCCAGTTCTTCGCGGCGGGCTTCGGCTTCCTGCCCCAATAATTTTTCGTAGGCAGTGACGCGGGCTTGTCCTTTGGCTTGACGTGCCTTGGCGCCCATGCGAATCCATTCGAGTTCGCGGGCGAGAGTCTTTTGGCGCTTGGATTTCGGATTTTTCTTCGAGGCGGATGCGCTCCTGTTTTTGTTCGAGCCAGGAGGAGTAGTTGCCTTTGTAGGGGATGCCGAAGCCGCGGTCGAGTTCGAGGATCCAGCCTGCGACGTTGTCGAGGAAGTAGCGGTCGTGGGTGACGGCGATGACGGTGCCTTTGTAGTCGCGCAGGTGATGTTCGAGCCACGCCACGGACTCGGCGTCGAGGTGGTTGGTGGGTTCGTCGAGCAGGAGCACATCGGGTTCGCTGAGCAGGAGTCGGGTGAGCGCGACGCGGCGCTTTTCTCCGCCCGAGCAGATCTTGATGGGCGTATCCGACGGCGGACAGCGCAGGGCTTCCATCGCCACTTCGAGATGACTGTCGAGGTTCCAGGCGTCGTGCTTGTCGAGCTGTTCCTGCAGTTTGGCTTGCTCGGCGACGAGGGCGTCGAAGTCGGCATCGGGTTCGGCGAACTTGGCGTTGACCTCATCGAAGCGCGCCAGCATTTCGACGATGGGTGCCACCGCCTCTTTCACGACTTCGATGACTGTTTTGGTTTCATCGAGTTTGGGTTCCTGCTCGAGGTAGCCGTAGGTGTAGCCTTTGGCTTGCGAGATCTCGCCGATGTAGTCTTTGTCGATGCCTGCGATGATGCGCAGTAACGTGGATTTGCCCGCGCCGTTGAGTCCGAGCACGCCGATCTTGGCGCCGTAGTAGAAGCCGAGCGAAATGTCGCGCAGGATCATTTTGTTGCTGATGGGGATGAGTCGCCCCACTTTGTTCATGGAGTAGATTACTAAGGATTCGTTTGACATGGGGTTCCAGATATTAGGGATTTGATATTCGATAATTCGTTATTCGAGTTGGTCGGGGCGTATTGTATCAGAAGAAGGGAATGAAGAATGTGGAATGCTGAATGATGATTTTTTCACCGCAAAGAGCGCGAAGATTTTTGGATGATAAAAACCCGATTCATTCTTCGGGGAGTTTGGTTCTGTTTTGCGTGATAAGGCTGAAGGCTATTTGAGCTTGCACCAATGGAGTTGTTAGATCGTCAGGATTACAATTCCCCTCTGTGTGAGGACATGTATTGCTATGCAGAATTGGATGGTGTTTTTATTTATGGTGATAGATCGCATCTTTCTGAGGCAGGTTCAATTTACCTCGGAAAGGAGATGAACTTTTATAGTCTAATTACATCGAAATAGTAGAAAAAGCTTGTTCAAAATACAATTTAGGGGAAGACTGGGTGGGGTATAAAGTAAAATCACAAAGTGAGAATATTGTCACTGATCAACGTGTCACCAAAGAAAAACTAGAACGCGCAAAAGAACTGCGACGTGAGATGACTCCTGCTAAAAAACTGCTGTGGCAGGAAGTCCGTGCCAAGAAGCTGGGAGTCCGTTTTCGGAGGCAGCAGGTCATTCAGGGATTCATCGTCGATTTTTATTGCCATAAAGCCGCGCTGGTTGTTGAAGTGGATGGCGATATCCACGATTTGCAACAAGATGAAGATGCTCGGCGGGAGAGGGTGTTGAGTGAGATGGGGCTGAGGGTGGTCCGATTCAGGAATGATGAGGTCGTGAGGGAGTTGTCCGTGGTGATAGGGAGGATCAAAGAATTGGCTATTGTCCCCTTAATACCTGCTTGATCTTTATATCATCCCCTCCGACTTCGATAATCAAGTCACCGCCGCGTTGGTTGATGTAATCTTTGGGACCATAGTTGATTCGCCAAAGCATACCTTTATCGAAATGCTGAGTAATGGTGACGAGACTCTGGAGGATGTCCACGCCCAATTCACGGGCACGTTTATTTGCTGTCGCCATCACACGCGCCAAAGCAACAGCCATATCATCTTGAAGAACTTCAGAGGAAAGTGTAGCCATTATCAAACTCCTTACATGCCAAATACGACTTCTGTATCGTCCACTTCACGAACTTGCCCAGCAGGCGATACCAGATAAATCACTGCCTGTGAAATGATGAACTCGCCGATGTATTCATCGCCTTTCAAATCGGGGTCATCGCGCACGGCTCGTTTGTCGGTTTCACTGGGTTCCTGTAAATAGTCATTGCCTGTGTTTGGATGAGTATGAAATGAAGTGACAATCTCCAAACCGTCAAATTCACAATTCCTATGTGGTGGAACTTGAATGGTATCTTGCAATCCTACCTGCCAGCGCCTGACACTTAAACTTCCATCTGTGTCTCTGACAACAAAACCGCCTTCCTCATGTCTGCCATTTAAGCCTGGATTTGAATCTATCCATGCCTGTTGCAGTGCAGAGCGGACATCTGTGTTGGCTAAAACTGCTTTAGCTGTCAGCGGCATGAAAGAATTATAGCACTTTCAGCCAGTGTTAAAACCTTGAGCGGGACGTCTGTCTTGGTGGGAGCAAAGGCAGGTCATACAGGGATTTATCGTTGACTTTTATTGTCACAAGGCGGGGCTGGTTGTGGAAGTGGATGGCGATGTCCACGACTTGCAGAAAGAGGAAGATGAACGGCGGGAGAAGGTGTTGTCCGTGTTGGGGCTGAGGGTGGTCAGATTTCGGAATGATGAGGTGTTGAGGGAGTTGTCCGCGGTGGTGGGGAGGATCAAAGGGCTGGTTTCAAGGTGATATAATCTTCAAAAGGAACAGAAATGACCACTATAACCGTTCAAAGCAAATTTGTAGAAATCCTCGCCTCTTTTGGAGATGTGCAGGAATTTGTCAACGCGGCTGTGCAGCGGTACACAATTGAACAAATCTCCAACAAGATTACTGAACTTCGCCATAAAGATCAGGAGTTTCAGAAAAAATACGGACTTGAGTTTTTTGCTTTTGTAAAACGCACAAGTGAAGACGAGGAGTTCGTCAAAACCGTGGAAGCCAATGTCAGCAAAACATGGGAAATGGATATGGCTGACTGGGAATTCTCTCATAAGGGGATTGAAGATTGGACGAAAAAACTTCAAGACATTTTGCTGAAATAATCGAACTTGCTCAGACCTTTTTTGAGAACGTCATATACGAGATCAACGCGACTCCAGATCGGTCCATTTTGCGCATCACTGCGGAGTACGGCAAATACCAGATTCTGGTCACAGAGCTACTCAGCGATGGGATTCGGAAATATCGCTATTACGTCATGCGCGGCGATTGGATCGAGGCAGGGTTTGATAATGTGCCCGATCCGCGTGCCATTCGACTCAAATATGGGAAGATCGGCGCAGAACACGCTGGAGAAAACGTCCCACATTTGCATCGGGAAGACAAGTCTCAATTGTATTTAACAGAGGAAATGACTTTTCAAGGCTTTGTTGACTGGGTTAAAGGGAATTTGTAACAAACAAACTTCAACGCGCAAAAGAACTGCGACGTGATATGACGCCCGCTGAGAAACTGCTGTGGCAGGAAGTGCCTCTGCGAGGACCTTCGGCGTGCCAAGAAGCTGGGAGTTCGGTTTAGACGTCAGCAAGTCATTCAGGGATTCATCGTCGATTTTTACTGTCACAGGACGGGACTGGTTGTTGAAGTGGAGGGTGATGTCCACGATTTGCAGAAAGAGGAAGATGAGAGGCGGGAGAAGGTGTTGAGTGAGATGGGATTGAGGGTGGTCCGCTTTGGGAATAATGAGGTTGTGAGGGACGTGTCCGCGGTGGTGGGGAGGATCAAGGAATTGATTTCTATCAGTAAATGATTTCCTCCACATAGTGCTCTTCATGCTTTTTGTCAGCACAATCTTCACACAAAAAGATAACCCTCTTCTGAGTTGAACATTGCAAACAGACCAGGGTGGCAATCGTTTCTTTTCCCTTCGATTCGCAGACGACACAATATTGATATTTTGGCTTGTTTTTCGCTACAAGTACAGGGTAGGATTTCCCCGTTTCAACTTCTGAGATTTCTTCAAGGCTGATCTCATGCTCTATCCAATCTCCAAAATCGTACACGTACTTTATCAGGTCGCCAGGTTTCAAATCCATTCCGCCGATGTGCAAGTCTGCGGCGGTGCCTTCCTCAAGCGGATTGATGTCACCGATCTCAATTTCACGAAATTTCTTTTTGCTCTTTCCGCGCGGGATCAATTTCCAAAATCCTCCCATGTGGTCGGATGTGTCGTGCCCGAACGCATCACGGATTGCAGTATCAAGATCGGCGAAGGTTTGTCCTGCCTTGATTTCGATCATGCGCCAGATGGGAGAATCAAATCCCAGTGAGACTTTGAAACGATAAATGTCATTGCTCTGTTGCTTTGAATAGTTATCTCCAACCCAGGGTAACTGTTCGGCATTGGTCAACATCATTCGCTCGAACATCGATACTTCCTCTGGATATGTAAGAGTTGTTCCATCATTCTTGACGCGTTTGTCACTTTCAACTATTTCGCGCCAATTGTCGCCTGGATACCCCTGCGGATTTGACAACCTGACAAATACATCAGGAATGACTTGGTGAAGAAAAATATTGCCATCCCGTGATTCTTCGAGCATATTAAATAAGATGTCACTGAATTCCTTGTTGAAACTTTGAATCTCTCCTGCGCGTCTCTTCTTCTTTGGCTCATATTCCATGAGGAATTCATGATTTTCCCAATTTCGAACGGTAACAAGCAAGCTATCCCCGCGTTGGGGATTTACCCTGCTGAACCATTCGCTAAAATCAAATGCATCAACAAATTCCCGCCTCCATAAGGAATTTAATTCCCATATATTCTTTGCCGATTTGATTTTGAAAGCTATTGGGTTTCCGCTGCTATCTACAAAGCGGATGTTTTTCGGTTCTCCATGTCTATCGATAAAATAATTAAAAAACAAGACAGGTATCCCATTCTCTTTTTCTGCATGACGGTCAATAGGCACGCGAAAGCGAATACCTTTCATGGCGATCCGCATTGGTAGGACAGTAAACTTGTCCAGGTAAACGAGGTTTACTCCCTGTTCATCGTAATGAAGGCAATTTCGAAGGCTAGACATTGCAGTCTTTGCTCTTGTTGGATAGATGGCATATACGCGATCTGCCAAGTCCGTTACTGTGATTGATTCATTCAATTCAGATAGAACCTGTTCGATGACTTGTTTCAGGGTTATTTTTTTGTCTGCCATATTTCGAATTATAAATCTGCAAATCCAAACGGGGGAGGGGTGGGACCTTTCCCCGATTGTCGTGAATTTTCGGCGTGTTGAGTTGCCCCTTCCCTAAAGGGAAGGGCATGGTGTTGGCTTCTATCTTGTCCGCTGGCGCGGACATTGCATGGTCAACGTTTTGGTGGGCAGTGGTTTTAGCTTCTCCCCTTCAGGGGAGACGGGAGAGGGGTTTGTCTGTTTTGCATTACAATTCCAACATGCCGATCAAAAATATCGTCACAGGTCAAAAGGTTGCAAAAGAAAAACTTCAACGCGCAAAAGAACTGCGGCATGACATGACTCCCGCCGAAAAGATTTTATGGAATGAAATACGCGCCAAGAAGCTGGGAGTCCGCTTTCGGAGGCAGCAAGTTATTCAGGGATTTGTCGTCGACTTTTATTGTCACAAAGCGGGGTTGGTTGTTGAGGTGGATGGGTATAACCACGATCTGCAACAGGAGGAAGATGCCAGGCGGGAGAAGGCGTTGTCCGCGTTGGGGTTGAGGGTGGTTAGGTTTAAGAATGAGAATGTTTTGAAGAACTTGTCTGTGGTAGTGCAAAAGATCAAACAATATTTAAATTGAAAGAGCCGGGGCTCCAAGTCCGGCTCTTTCAATTTTCCTGGGAGGAGAAGAAGAGAATTCAACTTTAGCACCTACCCCAAAAACATACTGGACTTATACCCTACGTCATTCAAACGATTACACAATACTTTTTATGAGCCTTTTCTAAGGCGCGTTGTTTCTGCTGAATCCCTGGCTAAATCGTCAGATTTGGGAGCAGCTACCGATGTGTCTTTACTAACGGCTTCACAACAAGGGTAATTGATCCGTTTTAGGCGGATAAAACAGCCCAATGATCACAAATGGATTGGGCGCTGACATGGCATGAAACTTCAAGGTTGTGCCCACAAAGAGATATAAATCCTGCCCGGTAAATTTCTCAAGATATTTCTGCCTGACCAATTCCAATGCGGCTTCTTCATCACCCTCGGTCTGATGGAGACAGTTCCAAAAGAATGTGCCCATTTCCCAATCTTCGATCACCAAAGTATGAGGTTCTTTGTCGCCTTCAGAGAAGAAGCGATAAGAGAATTTATAGGGCAGTTTCTTGACGAGTTTTTTGGTCCTATTCTGGGTGAATTGTTCAAACATGTCGAATTGCTTAAGTTGATTCTGCCATTCCTGTTTCCATTCGCGTTCGTCTTCTTCGATGATAAAGTCTACAATACGGGATGGCTTTAATGTCGCCAGAGATTTCCTTTTATTTGGGTCTTCTGCAAGCGTAATCAGTTCATTCATCGAAGTGAACACTTCTTTGAGAACGTAACTCTTCCGTGCCGCCCATTCATTGTCAGTTCCAATTTGCTGAATAAACTTGATCGGCTCATCCGTACCCAGCTTTGGGCTGTAACTTTCGGGACGGAAATCATGCGTCTTCCGGATCAAATTGAGTTCCACCCAGGAATATTTTGGATATTTCTTCTGCTTGTCCTGTAAAAACCGAAATGGAGTGGGGTACATCCGAATCCATTTTTCGCCGTTTAACAGTCCCGCCGCGCAAACCAATTCCGAATAGTTGCGCGAGGGTAAAGGATAGGTTTTTACCGTGATCAAAACTCTGGCGTTTGGGAGTTGGTTGGGCAGGTAGGTCATTATCCCCTCTTGGATTGATCAGGGAGAATTTTTCTGTACTGTGACATGATGTTAAAATAAATTATACAGCAAGTTCGATATTGAAGGTTCAAGTTTAGGAGGGCAGAATGAAAACAAAAGATGAGATCGTCAACAGCTGGCTTCCGCGTTATACCGACACTCCACTGAGAGGCTTTAGCAAGTATATTTTGCTGGTCAACTTTGAAGATTACCTGCACATGTTCTCGGAATGGTACAAGGTCCCCATTCGCGGACTGGATAAGCCCATGCCCAACGTCACTGCCGAAGGCGTTACCCTGATCAACTTTGGGATGGGAAGTCCCAATGCCGCCACCGTCATGGACCTGTTGGGCGCCGTCAAACCCAAAGCCTGCCTCTTCCTCGGTAAGTGTGGCGGACTTAAAAGAAAAAGCAAAGTGGGAGATTTGATCCTGCCGATTGCCGCCATCCGCGGCGAAGGGACATCCACTGATTATTACCCGCCTGAGGTCCCAGCCCTGCCCGCTTTTAGTTTGCAAAAAGCCACCTCGACGACCATCCGCGATCATCATCGGGACTATTGGACGGGTACGGTTTACACAACCAATCGCCGCGTCTGGGAACATGACGATAAATTCAAGGCGTACCTGCGCAGGATCCGTGTCATGGCAATTGATATGGAGACTGCCACGCTCTTCACCACTGGTTTTTATAACGAGATCCCCACGGGCGCGTTGCTGTTAGTCTCTGATCAACCGATGACGCCCAGCGGTGTCAAGACTTCATTGAGCGATAAAAATGTTACAAAAAAATATTTGGACTTGCACTTGCGCATCGGTATCGATTCGCTTAAACAACTCATCAACAAGGGAGAGACGGTCAAGCACTTGCGGTTTTAGTTTTTCTGTTCCAATGAGCGTAGTCAAATTTCTGGTGCAAAATGAGCCTCACATCCCTGTAAATACTGGTTCGCGTTTTTCCACAAACGCATCCATCCCCTTTGGCGTCTTCGGTTGCCCATTGCGCGTAAATAGAATTGGTCAGGCAGGGATAGGTTATTGATTGCTTGTTTGGGAAAAGTGTGTTTTGTGGGAATTTGCGGAGATCGGGGAAGTCTGTGATTGGTGTTTTTTGACAGGACATCTTGCATTTGGATATTCCGAATTTGATCTGGGCAATGGGTAATCAGTAGAATTAACATTGCTTTATTCGTTTTATTTTTTCATTCTAAAAGGAGTTCTTGCCGTAAGTTTACGGAACTATTACCATACTGTTAAGAGGGATTTCGGCATAGTGCCCTAACTGTCTAAGAGCATAAGAGCCGCCAGCCCTTATAAGTCCTCTGCATGCTTTCGATATGAAAAGCTTACTGGGAGAACTATTGAAATTCCCTTCAAATTTTCTGTAATTCAAATGTACGGGACGCCATCGGCAACGCTCGTTATACTCTATGCTGTTGTGCGGCATGAACAAAATCCCTGAGAAATTCAGTCGTTACGAAATACGCGAAGAATTGGGCATTGGGGGAATGGCTACAGTTTATCGTGCTTATGACCCATTATTCGAGAGGGAAGTTGCGCTCAAGATCCTCAAGCGCGAACTGCTTAACGATCCACTCGTGCTCGACCGCTTCGAGCGCGAGACCAAGATCGTCGCAAAGCTTGAGCACGCGGCAATCGTCCCTGTGCATGATGTCGGTCACGATAACGATCAGTTATTCTACGTCATGCGCTATATGACGGGTGGTTCTCTTTCTGACCGCATCCAGAAAGGCAGGATGACCTCGGTTGAAATGGCGCACATCATTCAACGGATTGCCGCCGCGCTCGATTACGCCCACGAAAAAGACATTATCCACCGCGACCTGAAACCCGCCAATATCCTTTTCGATGAATACAACAACGCATACATCTCTGATTTTGGCATTGCCAAATTTGCACACACTCCCACTAACCTGACAAACTCCGGGATCATTGGCACCCCCACCTACATGAGTCCCGAACAGGCGCAGGGAGATGAAATGGACGGGCGCAGCGACATCTATTCTTTAGGGGTCATTCTATTTGAAATGCTAAGCGGGAAAACACCCTTCGAAGCCACCACTCCGCTTGTCATGGCGATGAAACACGCCATTGAACCTGCGCCGAATATCCTCAGTATTAACCCGAACCTGCCTGCTGGAACAGAAACGATCCTTGAAAAAGTTTTGGCGAAGGATCCCGATCAACGGTATGACACGGGCGTGGAATTTGCGAACGCCTTTATTGCGACTCTCTCTGAACCGCTCACACCGGATATAAATCTGATTCCACCAAACCGGTTACGTTACCTTACAGGCAATGCAAGAACGATCGTTCCTTTCAATGCTGAGCCCAAATCCAAACCAGGCTTTTGGATTGTGGGTGGAATTATCCTCCTGACCCTCATCGTCCTTGCCATGCGGGGATATCCTCAACTCTTCCCGGCAGTCAGCGCCTCGACATCGACGCCGGAGGCTGTCACTGTTACTCCCGCCGTTTTCACCCCAACGCCTTTATCCCCCACACCTGCAAACTTGCCCACTGAAACGGCAGTACCGGTAGTTCTTTCTGTGGACTTTGGTATCGGTGGCGCAGACAAGATTGCGCTAACTGCCAATGGGGATATTTTTCTCATGGACATGGACGGGAGCAACATCCAACAACTAACCAACACCAATCTTCCCAAATTTGCTCTCCAGTGGCTTCCGGGTGGGAACGAACTACTGTATGGGGAGGGGAAATGTATCTATCAGTTAAGCACAGATGCAACTGAAAATAAGCCACAGGAAATCGTCTGCTTTGACGATTCACCCCTGGATGGGTTCCAGGTCTCGCCGGATGGGGAACAGGTTGCCATCAGTATTAAGCGGCGTTTGATCGTACTTCCATTTGATACTCAGGCGCTTTCAACCATCGCCTCATCCTTTGAACTCCAAAAGCTGAAAAATGTTTGTATAAATTATGCAGACGTCGCGGTAAAAAGCGCGCAATGGTCCGCCAACGGACAAAGCCTGGCAGTCCTCTATCAGGCGGCAGTGGGACCCAGGCTTGGGGATATCATTCGTGTATTGGATGTAAATATACAGCGCTGTCGTGCAGTCGACCCATTGATCATGGATGAATTCCCAGCCCGGCGGTTTAAACCGGAAGGATATGAAACCTATCCGATCCTCCCTTCCTTCGATTGGGATGGGGCACAGCGCTTCCTGTTCAATACCTTCAAACGGAATGAGGGGTATGGTGAGTTGTATTTATACGATATGACGACCACTCTGGAGAACAAGATCAACCCTGTCGATGGCGTTTGTTGTTACCGTGACGCAACTTTTAGCCCCAACGGAAAATATATCTTATTCGTATTCCAGGATATTCGGCGCGGTTCGGACAGTGAAACGCAGTTATATTACATTCCCATTGATCAGATCGGTACGGAGACGATATTTACCCATATCCGACTTCCCCTGCGTTTTTTTCCGAATACGCGTGAGAACATTTTGCTTGCCCTGCATCCCGCTCCGCCTTAAACCCAATCAGTTGCAGCCAATAACTTGATAAACTCCGGTTTTTGGCATGGATAACAAAGGCTTATACCAGGCGGGGTTTGATCTTATTTGTATGTCATCGAATGTCTGGCCCATTTCCCCAATGTAAATGTAGTTGACATTCCTCTTGCAGAGAATATCCAATGTCTCTCTCATAGCAAAGTTGGAGTTGTATGGCATCGAGAGAGTTTGTCTGTTTGTCAGGGGCGAGATCCAAATGCCAGCATCCGCGCCGGCCGCCGCCTGAGAGGAGGCGGAGGGAAGCAGGATCAGCTCAGTCGTCGAGATGAGGACACGTGCATCTGCCGGCAGATTGCTGTCCATCCAAGCGATGGCTGTCAGATCGTCCGTACCTACAATGTTGCAGCAATCCGAAGGATAAAAATCATAGTGACTATATGCGTTTATTATGATTATTCCAATCAGCAGAGATCCGACAATCTTTTCAAGCGGAATGGTTGTGTTTTGCTGTCCATACTGAAAAAGCCCCGCCAGTCCCAAGCCGCCGAGCAGGGAAAGTGGAAGATATAGGATCATTTCAACAAATGGTCTATCCAGAAAAGTAAGATTCTCATAGCCTGCTACTACGATGATTGGGATGAAGATACTGATGATCAACAAGAATATTGAAACAATGCAAATAAACGCCAGCTTTGGATAAAACTTTATTGCAAAGAACATTAACGCTAAAACCATCAAAGTAATCAAAAATCCGTTGTTGATGTATGGATCTACAAGAGGTTTAAGAATATCGTGCCTTTGTATAAAAATGATTTCAAATAGTATCCCAAGCATGGGAACAAAGATAACAATGGTTTGAAGTATGCGAGGAAGTTTTTGCCGTCCCATATCTATAATCCATGCGAGAAAAACAACTCCAAAAACGATAAGTGATCTGCTGTGAAAAAAAATGGATGTGAGAATGCTCAGCGCAAGTAGTAGATGAAGCCAGCGCCTTTTTTTCATGGATAAAGTATTTTTCTGTCTCATTAAAAGATAAGCCAGGCTTAGGGCAAATTGGATCAGCGGCAGGCTGGCAAGCGCAGGATATTTTCCCCAATCTACGGCATGGGCAGGCATATACCATCCGAATCCGGCGAGGAGAGCGGCAAAAAAACCCGCACTGTTGGAACCGCTTTCATGCTTGACCATGAAGAAGACTGAAATGGGGATCACTGCCAGGATCATTTGACCCAGAATCAGCATGGTGCTTTTGATATCCGTATGCAAGGTGGTGGTTAAAAATGCGGCGAGAATATGAAAGCCCAGGTGATAATAATTTGTCGTCAGCCATTGGAGTGTATTGTCTCCATTTGGATATGCAACATCTGCGATGATGTTCTTTATATATAAATAATGCTGGGCTGAGTTGAAATACGTGGGGATGAGGGCTTTGGAAACGTAGGCAAGGCGACATATAATGGATATTCCAAATAGCCCAAGCAAAATCCACATTGTGGGTTGTGAAGGTGAAGATAAAATAGCAAAGTTTTTGCGCCCTTGAATAAAAGCAAAAACAAAAATGATGATCATTAGAGTAAGGATTCCAACTTGGGATACTTGAAGCATGCTTAATGAATACCAAAGCAAGGATCCTAACAATGCAGGCAACAACCCTCCGGCTGTTGCAAGCGAAAAATATTCGGCTGGTGATAACTGCTCGGCAAGTTTTCTTGCTAGAACAGAATGAATCAGAAACTGATTCGCGATGATGAATAGCAATATGACAAGTATTATTTGCCAGTTCTCGAGCAGGATGGATATACCATCCATGAGTATATTCATATTCAAATCAGGGATAAAACGGGGTTTTGCTTTTGAGTGGAGTGGGGTTGGGGTACGATGGCTTGGTTGGGGTTGATAGGTTGGGGGTCCCTTGAAACGGTGTTGGCGTTCCAGTGGTCAGGTTTTGACTGTTTTCTTCAGTTGGCGTAAAAGAAAGCGTGGGAGTTACTATCCCGAGCGTTGGAAATTCCAAGCCGATAATGGTTAACTCTCCCTTTGCAAGCAGGGCGTCATCCTCACTGGAGAGAAGCATGAATTGAAATGCCTCCCCGGGGGGCAATTTCTCTCCAACACAATAAAAATGGGTTGAGAAATTCTCGACCATCTGGCATTCATACCTGGTCTCACCCACGCTTCGGACAACCTTTAAATAAAAATCTGGTGAGAAAAATCAGGAACCAGAAGGGTAATCAACATATTTTCGTCGGAGTCGATGCCGAAGGATGCAATACATGGAGGGATATTGTTGGGGTTGCAATCCGTCAACTCCAATACGGGAAGTCTTTGGCTTAGTTGTGGCTGTTTGGGGTTCCACTTGTTTATCAGAAGGCCCAGCCCAATCACACCTGTAATTCCCAGAATTGCAAGTATGGCAATACCCACAATTAAGCGGTTTCGGTTCAATGGCGCCTCTTCACAAAATAATTTATTTGCTGGTCTTTCCTTTGATCATTACGGACGTGTGGCGAATTGTCTCTCAATGGGCAAGCTGAGGGCGAAAACTCGTATCCGTAAGGTCGGTATTGGGTATGAAAATTTGGTTGGGCGCGCACCCGCCCAACCATGCTGATATTAACACTCGATCTTGTAGGTGATTTCAGCTTGAATGCTGTTCGGGGAGGTGACGATCAGCCGTACCCAGTAGGTTCCCGCCGTAAGTGGAGGGGTATATTCGACGGTGATGTCCTTTGAACCAAAAGCATCAAACTCAGTCATTTGATTAGGCATTACGCCTCCTTGTTGAGTTTCAAAATACCATTTAACGGTAGCAGGTCCGTTTGTTTCGATAGTCCCGGTGATCTTGCTGGCGGGGATGGGTCCTATACAACCGGGGACGCTGATGGTGGTTGGATCTATTTTAACCGTGACTTTTGTGACGGATGCCTTGGGCGTTTCGACAACGGGTATGGGTGATAAATTGCCAGCGGTGTTAACGACACTTCCAGCGACCCAGCAATTCTTGCTTCCATTGAGCGGGTCGACAACATACCACCAGTTGAAATCCGCGCTTCTGCCAATGATCTGGGCGGATTGTCCAACCGACAAACCGCTGAGGACAACCCAAACCGTTCCAGGACCATACCGACAATTAACAGCTACATCCTTTGGGAATACGATTGGGACCGTGGGGGTAGAGGTGAATGTTGGAAGCGGCGTATCAGTAGGCAGGGCAGTTTGTGTCGGTGTTTCAGTGGGCGGGGGTTGTGTGGCTGAGGGTGTCTGTGTTGGCTCGGTGGATGGGGTTTCCGTGACTGGCGCATTAGACGGAAGATTACATGCCTGCAGGATAAGCATTAATACGAGGACAATGATCAGGGATTTGGATTTCATTGATTCTCCTTTTTATTCCATTTCGATGCATATTACCTGTCCATCATACCATTGGCAATAGACCTTTTGGAGACCTTATCAAAAGGATGACAGTGTTTACTCAAGGCGCATCTACTTGTCGCAAAACATAAGATAAAAGAATGACCCCAAAAACAAACTCTCCGATGGTCGTTGAATTGGAGAGTTTGTTTTGCTTGCGAATTTCGACTGATTTATTTCACCCTGAGATAAGGTGAATCCGGTGCTCCTATAATCAGCCTCATCAAGGACTTTCCAACTTTAATCGCTGTAACTACAACGATAACGATTATGACGATGGCTGGTATCGCGTCGAAGATTTGTGTCAACGCCTCGGCAGATTCGCCCAGCCCGATTGCCGCCAGGGAGTTTGGCGTAAAACCAAAGATTCCGGGTGTTTTCAGAATAATGACGGGCAGAACGGCTTCAGCTATATCGATCACGATGCCTATAATGCGAGTCCCAGGTTTCCATTCCTGCTGACTCAGCATAAACCCGTTGAAGCTTATTTGTACGAGACCCAGTACATTGATCCACGGCAGGAAGCGGAAGAAAACATCGGTCAGAACGGAAATTGTAGTTGGTATACCGCTATTTTCGAACGTGATCGAGAGCAGGTTTGGATACAGGTTCAGAATAACCAGCGCCAGGAAGGTGAAGATAATGGTGGCAATGTGGTCTGGCAGGTCAACCCGGTCGGGGTCTATCTCGCTTTCGTTCAATTCCTTGGGATCCCATTCCTTGCTTTCTTTTTCAAATTTATTGACCACCTGTGTTCGTTCGAGGATGGCAAATACAAGTACCACGTTCCCAAGAGCGGCAATCAATCCGCTGAGAATATTTCCAAACCATTCGCCCAGCGCTGACGCAAATCCACCGCCCGCGAAACCTGTCTCTGACAGATTGAGTCCAAGCCCAATGAAGGAACCAATCACCACGACAGTAATTACAATGCGAAGCACCCTCTCAAAGATCGGATACATGCGCGGTCCAATGAGGTATTGGCGCGTTTTGTAGGTTGCCGCGACTTCGCCTGGCGAGCCATATTCCTTCAAGAGTTCAACGACCATCGCTTCATCTGCCGGACCCTTTGCTCCGCTCGCCTGTGTCCGTTCCTCGAGCATATCCTCCAGCGTCGAGCGGATCTCCGCTTCGATGTCTGCCCGGTTCTTGCGTGGCAGGTGCCTGCCGACTGCGACAATATATTTATCAATTAAGTTCATTTTGTTCTCCTTCATTTACGATAACATTTTGTTCATGGTCTCCGCCATCGCAGACCATTCTTTTTTAAGTTTGTTCAGCACAGCCTTGCCCTGCGCGCTGATGACGTAATAGCGGCGCGGACGGGCTTCGTCCATAATACGCCAATCGGACTGTAACAGTCCCTGTGAACTCGAGCCGGCGGAGTAGTGGATAGAGAGTGCTCTGATCCACTTCCAAGCCCTGATCGGAGAGCGCCTTGAGCAGGGAGTAGCCATACTCCTCCTTACTCAACCGACTCAGCACCGCAATCGAGATTACGCCGCGCCGCAGTTCCAACAACATATTTTGTACGAGTTCATCATTTTCCATAGCTCACCTTTATTTAGTCGCATAATACTGTATATCATACAGTATGTCAAGAGAAAAAGTATAGTACGACAGTACTCATTTCCTCTCTTGACACCTAGTAATACTAGGTATATGATGGCAGACATGGTAGGCGAAGCGCTCAAAGGACATCTCGATCTACTCTTGCTTTCGGTTCTTTCCAATGGACCTGCGCACGGATATGCAATCATCGATGCACTTTGTGCAAGAAGCGAGGGTATGTTCGATCTCCCCGAAGGGACGGTCTATCCCGCCCTGCATCGTTTGGAGAATCAGGGATTGTTAAATAGCAGTTGGTCCGAGGATTCAGGTCGCCGCAAACGTATTTATCGGTTGACTCCCAAAGGTCAAGGAGCATTGAACACGCGTCAAGACGAATGGCTGAAATTCTCGAAAGCAGTTAATACCACGGTGGGAATTTGAAATGACAAAGCAAATCAAAGTTTATTTACGTGCATTGAAACGTCAACTTTGGCTGCGCGGTGTGTTTGACCCCGAGTCGCTGGTTGAGGTGGAGAGTCATTTGCTCGAAGCGGTCGAGGCAGGCTTACGTCGTGGCTTGAGCGTGGATGAGTCTGAAAGACAAGCGTTGGAACGATTTGGTTCGGTCAAGGTTGTGTCGCTCGCATTTGAAAAAGAAAGGAGTAACCTGATGCAGAATTTACTTTTAGGTGTTGCTGTCCTAGCTGGTTTGTTTTCCGCTTATGTTGACTCCCGTCCCACATGGGACGATACAGGGGTTCTTGCGTTCAGCATTCTCATCGTCAGCGGATTGATTACATTGTTCGGTCATCGCCGCCCTTGGTTGGCTGCGCTGGCAGTCGGCGCATGGATCCCCTTGCGCGGCATCTTCGTCACGCATAATTACTTCTCTCTTCTGGCGTTGGTCTTTGCCTTCGTTGGAGCCTACGGCGGCTGGGTTGTCCGTTTGGGATTTCAAAAAATATTCCACCCCGCATAAATTCACATCACAGGGTGCGACGCACCCTCTTGGCTAAAGCAACAGGCGGACGTAATATCCGCTTGTTTTTTTTATTTATCCCGTTGTTTCCAAAAGTTTTCGAGTCTTCGCAAAAACCGATATAGGGGCGGGCCCAGCAAGAAGACCGCAACGATAAGGACCAGTAATATTTCCCTCCATCCAATTGCAAAGACAGGCTGGCAGGCGATTATGCCCAACAGAAATATTGCCCAACCTGCATTGAATTTATTCTTCATCGGATCACCTCAACATCGGCATTTTGATACCGTGACGCTTCGCCGCCTCGATCGCAATTTCATACCCCGCATCAGCGTGTCTCACTACGCCCATGCCTGGGTCCGTTGTCAGGACTCTTTCCAACCTCCGAGCTGCTTCGGGAGTCCCATCTGCCACGATGACCTGTCCCGCGTGCTGTGAGTATCCCATCCCCACGCCGCCGCCATGATGGAACGATACCCACGTCGCGCCACCGACTGCGTTGATGAGTGCATTAAGTATTGCCCAGTCTGAGATTGCATCCGAACCATCTTTCATCGCTTCGGTCTCGCGGTTTGGCGATGCGACAGAACCCGAATCCAAATGGTCGCGTCCGATCACGATCGGCGCTTTGACTTTTCCGCTTGCGACCAACTCGTTGAACTTCAAGCCTGCCTTGGCGCGTTCGCCGTAACCGAGCCAGCAGATGCGCGCGGGCAATCCCTGAAACGGGACTTTCTCACGCGCCATCTTCAACCAGCGATGCAGATGCGCGTCCTCGGGAAACAATTCCATAATGGCTTGATCGGTCCTGTAAATATCCTCCTTGTCGCCAGAAAGCGCCACCCAACGGAACGGTCCCTTGCCCTCACAAAACAGCGGTCGAATGTAGGCCGGTACAAAACCTGGGAATTCGAATGCATCACTTACGCCGTTGTTGAATGCTTGTTGCCTGATATTGTTTCCATAGTCAAACACTTCCGCGCCTGCGCGCTGGAATGCCAACATGGCTCGCACATGTTTCGACATTGAATCCATTGCCATCTTTTTATATTTTTCAGGATCGGACTCCCGCAACTCGTCCGCGGCTGTGACCGATAAACCAGACGGCACGTACATCAACGCCTCATGCGCGGACGTTTGGTCTGTCACCACATCGGGAACCACTCCACGCTCGGACAGTTCGTGATAAATATCCGCCGCGTTGCCGATCAGCCCAATGGACTTGGGAACCTGTTTCTCCTTGAACTCTTCCACAAGGGTCATCGCTTCTTCGAGATTGTCCACGACCATATCCACGTACCCAATCGCGCGGCGGCGTTCAGCGCGTTCGGGGTCAACTTCAACGATAAGCCCCACGCCTTCATTCATCGTAATGGACAACGGTTGCGCGCCGCCCATCCCGCCGAGACCTGCGGTAAGCACGAATTTGCCTTTTAACGAGTCCCAACCTTTGAGTTTCGCCAATGCACCAAAAGTTTCGTACGTGCCTTGCAGGATTCCCTGTGTGCCGATGTAGATCCATGAACCGGCCGTCATCTGCCCATACATGATGAGTCCCTTTTTGGCAAGTTCGTCGAAGTGTTCCCATGTTGCCCAATGCGGCACAAGGTTGGAATTGGCGATCAACACTTTCGGCGCGTCTTTATGCGACTTGAACACAACCACAGGTTTCCCTGATTGCACAAGGAGGGTTTCATCTTCCTCGAGATTTTTCAATGATTTGAGAATCGCATCGAACGATTCCCAATCGCGCGCGGCTTTACCGCGTCCACCATAGACGATGAGGTCTTCGGGCTTCTCTGCTACATCCGGGTCGAGATTATTTTGGATCATGCGATAAGCGGCTTCGCTGAGCCAATTCTTACAGGTGAGATCAGTGCCCCTTGGGGCGCGGACAGTTCTAGGTCCAGACATGATGCGTCTCCTTATCAAAAGAAAAATTCCTCACGATTATATTATGCCCCTGGGTATGGTCGAGAGGCATAATCCGGCTTTATGGTGTGAGCGAAGTAACGCTATTTACAACCTGTTCAAGATCCGGTAACACGACATCTTTAAACAGAATATCGCTATAAAAATCAAGCACGAGCGTTCCTCTCGGAAGACTAAAAAATACGCCTCTATAATAGATTACTTCTGAATTTGCCGCCCAGCTTTCTTCAATGACGAGAACTCTTGTGCCATCGGCTGTGTGAGGATAACTGGATGAGATGAACTTAAAATTTTCAAAGGGTTGTTCCTTTTTCTTTTCTGCCTGTGCCCATGTTTCGAGACTCCTCGTGTCGCCACCCTGAAATATAACGTTAATATCTGAAACAATTCCGTGCTGAACGTGCCCATCGCGAATGTCAATGGCATCCAGGCGCAGGAAATGGGTATCAGCGTTTTGGATGCCGATCAGGCGATTGGTAAGGTATTGATTTGCCACGACCACGTCCAACGTAAATGCCTTATAGTATTCCTCCTCACCGGGACGTATTGGCATCCAGCCTGGTGGAATGGTGAGTTGTATGCCAGCCGTGTGGTCAACAAACGTTGCGCCCTGGTCCTGTTGCAAGATCAGTGAAGTTCCTGAAATGGATATTTTGGGTGTTGAAGTAAACGTATCACTGGGAATCGTTGCAGGTACCGGAGTGGCAACGAATGCCTGTTCGGTCTGTTTTACAGATGCCTGGGCTGTTCTGGCAATAATGGTTTCTTCCAAGTTGGAACCTGTAGTGGGCGCGGAGGGCAAGCCTTGGCTGGAAATCACGCAAGCCGCGATTGTCATTAGAATCATCACTCCACTGATACGAAGGTAAAACTTGTTTCGATTCATCAACTCCTCCAATATAAAAATCCCTCCCGATGATTATAACCGGGAGGGATGATCCATTGAATATCAATTACGAATTTTGAGAAAGCATTTGAGAGAAGTTTGTGCCTTTGAGGCGGGTCACCAGTTCATCCTGCGCATCGCACCAGACCGGTTTGATCGGGCAGTTATCTTCAAAGGTACAGGCGCCGGTATTCCCAACACATTCGTTCAACTGGATGGGACCATCAATTGCCTCGACCACTTCCAGTAATGTGATGTCTTTTGGGTCGCGGGCAAGAGTCACGCCGCCGCGTGCGCCGCGTGAGGTATGCAATAAACCTGAAATGGAAAGTTGGGAAATGATCTTCGCAAGGAATGAGGGGGGGATATTCTGCTCTTTTGCAATCGTGCTGGTGGCAGAACGTTCTGCATTTCCTGCACGCGCAAGATGTAGAACCGCACGAACGGCATAGTCAGCCTGACGGGTGATTTGCATGGGTACCTTCTTTCTCGAAAACAGATAATGCTTGTCTCTTAACACGATTTTATTGTCCATCCGTTTGGAGGGCAAGTGATAGAGGTCACAGAGGAATTATGACCTTTTACTCCGATGTTTATCAACGAAACGACCCCAAAGTTGCTGCTTTGAGGTCGTTTTGTTGATGTGCCATGCTTAGTCTGTGAGAGAGAGACTGCCGGCCGCGATCTTTACGATGATCGTCAGGCTGGGTCCTGCGCCTGTTTGTGTATAGAGGTTTCCATTTTGCGACCAGTTCGTGCTGTGATTGATATCCACTGCCGCGCTTTCGACGGTCACTTTGGCATTTACGTCTTTGGGGATAACAAGATTCATGTCGCCGAAACCAGCTTCGATGGTGATGGTCGCGTCGCGTTGAAGGTCACCGCTGAAATCGAGTGAATAACTGCCTGCGCCGCCAGAAAATATCAGCGTGGAAAAGTTTGCGTTGGCGAGTCCGCCCAAAGTTACCGTGGAGGCGCCTGTCTCATAACGCAGGACAGACATCTCGGTTTGATTCGGTTCCGAGAAAGAAAGGTCAACATTCGCGGCGCCGTCCCGTACAGTAAGGCTTTTCAACGCCAGTCCGCCAAGTTCATACTTTGCGTCATATGCGCCAGCCTGGATCGTTAAATCCATCGGAGCTTTACCCAACTTTAAATCCCATTCGTTCTTCATGTCCTTGAATGGCGGCAGGTTTTTGAAATTACCCTGCTTAATCTCGATGCTGTTTCCGTTTGTGTTGACTTCCGGTTTTAATTCCTTGACGTTGTAAACAACGCTGCCATCCACAAGATCTTTTGCGCCGGGGGATAAATTCAATTTTCCCGCGCCGAATGAAATCGTCAAGCGCGTCTCATCGGACTTTGGGTCTGCCACCGTTATGGATTCCTTTACATCGGGACCCGCTTTTGCCCCTTCGGGCAAGTCAAAGGTGAACCCACATGCCAGGGAAGCAAGTGCGAGTATAAGTATTGCTGAAATAATTTTTATGTTCATTGTGCATCTCCTTCTGTGTCGTTATACGTGAGAGAAGGAGAATTGGTTGCAAAACAATGCTGTCATTGCGAGGAGCGTTCGTTACGACGAAGCAATCCCCACGTCGAATAGGAGATTGCTTCGGGCGAAGAACATCGCCCTCGCAATGACGTGACTACGCCACTTTCCGACCCTTTGGCAATTCCTTTGAAACTATAAACGCCGCGTTCAATGCCTGATCGATTGAGCGGACCTCGATGATCTCAATGCCAGTGGGATAAGGTTCTGCTTTTCGTAAAGCCTTGGGGACAATAGCTGTTTTGAAACCAAGTTTCTGTGCTTCGCGTAAACGCGCCACCATTTGACCAGGCATACGCAATTCGCCTGCCAGACCGATCTCACCGATCAGCACTGCATCGGCTTTCACGGAAACATCCCGCCATGAAGAGGCGATTGCCGTGGCGATGGCGAGATCGGCGGCGGGTTCGTCTATTTGCAAGCCGCCCACCACATTGACAAAAATATCCTGCTCTGAAAGTTTCAATCCAGCGCGACGCGTCAGCACCGCCGAGATCAACAGCAGACGGTTGAAGTCCACGCCGTTGGCAGTGCGGCGTGCATTGCCAAATTGTGTGGGAGAGGTAAGTCCCTGAACTTCAACGAGGATGGGACGTGTGCCTTCCATCGTTACGGCAATGGCTGAACCTGCCGCGTTGATCATTCGCTCTGCAAGAAATGCTTCGGATGGATTTGTCACTTCGATCAGTCCGCCTTCGTCGCATTTCGAAGACGCCCACTTCGGCTGTCGCGCCAAAACGATTTTTTACCGAGCGTAACAAACGATATGCCTGGAAGCGGTCGCCTTCGAGATAGAGGACGGTATCCACAACATGTTCCAGCACACGTGGACCGGCAATCGTCCCTTCTTTGGTGACATGACCGATCACAAAGACAGAGATGCCGCTGGTCTTTGCCAGTTCACGCAATTGCGATGAACATTCACGCACCTGACTGACCGAGCCAGCGGACGAATCCATTTGCGAGAGATACGTGGTTTGAATCGAGTCAACGATCAGGAGATCGGGCTTGACTTCATTGACATGATTGAAGATGATTTCAAGATTTGTCTCTGTGACGAGTAATAAATTCTTGGGTAAGGCACAGCGGAACCTTGAGAGGATTTTGACGATTGCATCGTCTCGCTGTGCCCCTACGAGACGCGTTCGCGCATCTTGATCTGGCGTTCCGATTCTTCCCTCGAAACATACAAGACGCGTTTTGTCGCCGCCATCTCCATCGCCATCTGCAACATCAACGTGGATTTGCCGATGCCGGGATCACCGCCGATGAGAACAATCGAGCCGGGGACGATGCCGCCACCGAGCACGCGCGCGAACTCACCAATGGGCAGGTGGATGCGGTCTTCGGCGTCAGAGGAGACGTCGCCAATGGAGCGCGGAGCAGACCGACCCGTAAGTCCACGAACCGCAGTGTTCTTGCTCACCGGCTCATCGTGGACAACTTCCTCCACCATACTGTTGAACGATCCGCATTGCGGGCATTTTCCCATGTACGACGCGGTGACGCGCCCACATTCCTGACAGACATATCGTGTGTGTGTTTTTGCCATATTCTATCTCCCCCTCACCAATTAGGGACACAGCGCGCTGTGTCCCTGAGCCAGTATAACAGAATTTATGTTCTATTCACGCTGTCATGGCGGTATACACCTGATCTAACATCTCCAAAAATTCCCCGGTGGGTCTTTCCTTCAAGATCTCTTTGCGAGAATTGCGGTCAAGCGTCTTCAACAAAAGATATTGCACGGCATACTTGCGGAAAATTCTTGCCCATCCTCTTCGCCATAGAACTGAACACTCTTTTGCAAATGCTCATGGATGGTTTGCTTCAACAACTCAGGCGGGACTTGTTCACGGTCATAGCCCGCAAAGATATCCACGGATTGGCGATGGCGCCGCGCCCGATCATGACCGCGTCGCAATTTGTATATTGTTTCATGCGCTGGATGTCTGCGACGGTTCTTACATCGCCGGAGCCTGTTACCGGTATATGAACCGTTGACTTCACCTCGGCAATCGCGTCCCAATCTGCATTGCCGCTGTAGCGTTGTTCCTTGGTGCGACCATGGATCGCAATTAGCGAGCCGCCCTCTTCCTCCACGATACGGGCAATGAGTTTGTAGTTTTTATTCCGATCCCATCCCAAACGGATTTTGCCAGTGACCGGGACCTTTAACGCTTTCACCAACTTCCTGAACGTGCGAGCGATCTTCAACGGGCTGGGCATCATGCCCACGCCCGCGCCGCGGTCTGCAATTGATTTAGCGGGACAACCCATATTGATGTCAATGATGTCTGGCTTCAACGGCTCGATCTTCAACGCGGCTGTCAAGGATCAAATCCGGGTCGTCACCGTAGATCTGGAAGGTGACAGGTCGTTCGGCTTCTTCGTAATAAAGTCGCTTGGCAGGTTCTTTCGAGCGACTGAGAATTTTCTCCACTTTCACGAACTCGGTATAGCTCATGGCAGAACCCAACGCGCGGCAAATCGAGCGGAAGGGCCAGTCCGAGTAGCCGTCCATGGGCGCGAGGATTGTATCCCCGTAAATGGGGATGTCTCGTATATAAAATGAAGGAATGGATTTTGTAGTCATTGTCTGACAAGATTATACTTAAGGTTGCCAAGAGACGGCAATTCTAACAATATGTTTATTTTCATAACGAAAATAGTCTGATTTATACAACACTTTCAACTCGCTCGTTGTAGCAGCATCCCAAATACTCAATGTGGTTCCGTCCCCAGAGAGTCCAATTAAGGCTTTACTGTCGGTGGACCAAGTTAATGCATAAAAAAGACTGCCTGGCTTATCAATATCTTGTGGATAATAAGTTTGGTCGATGGGTGTAACGAAACTTAATGTACGCTGATCCATTCCCGGACCCATACCAAAGCCACCATTGTTATTAATTCCTGTTACAGCAATTTGTTTTCTGTCAGGTGATACCAAGAATTGCAATACACGTGCACTTGTTGGCAGCTTTGCAATGATGGGCGAATCAATTAGTTCATCTCTCTGATCTTGATCCCAAAAAGTTCGCTTTCCACGGGTTTCTAGCTGATCTGCAAAAACAAAACTGCCATCACTACGTTCTATGATGAATGCATCTAGCTCTGGTTCATCGTTTTAGCATACCAATTCAGTTTAGTCTTCGAAAACAATTTATTTCTCGGTAACATTAGAAAAGATTTATTCATTGAGTTCTGGGCTAAGTTAAGTTCCCCAAAATCATCAGAGTACGTACCATCTCTACAATAAGCTATATCATCAGAAGCGAATGCGATGAGTTCCCTGCAATCATAATTTATTAAGGAGCTACCCGTCTCCATCTCTATAAAACGCTGGTAGTCCCTGCGTTTACTGGTATCAGTATACTTAATGGATAACCATTTGCCGCCTGCAGAAAAACGGATATCAAAACCAAAAGCCTGTTCTGGTAATGAAGCAAGCACAATTGGAGTTATTGGTCATTTTTGAATATAAACTGCTGTTATATCAGTGGATGTTTCAGTTTTGATATCAACTACTACAACATCAGCAGCGGGTGAATAGCAAATATGCATCAAGATATGCATAACGATTTGCACTCTCCATCGGTACGTTTAATGTTTTATCAGGAAGTGCAACGTTGAGAAACATCTGACCATCAGATGCCCATGAAACATAAGAAAAAATTATATTTTCTCCGCCACCAATCGGTGTGGTGTTAGGTAGGAGTAAGTGTTTTTGTTGGGGTCTGGCTTGCTGTATGCGTTTCAGTATGCCGTAAGCGACGGGTGAAAGAACTCGTTAATGCAATAGTTGTGTTGGCATATGAATTACAACTCACTAGTGCAAGTATAAAAATGAAAAGAGTAAGGAGTATTTCCCATATCGGATTTTTTGTAAAATAGCTCTTTTTGCATTTAAATCCTGATTTGTCAGTTTCTTTTTTGATGAAGTCATGAAACACTTTTCCTTTTTTGAAGGGCTACTAATCTTTTTTCTGGCTATGATAATTTTTCCAGTACTTATGCTGCCCACTTAAAAGATAAAGTTACATTACATAAGCGAGAAGATGTTTTGCGATTATACTGCTAAAAACAAGTTACAGGAGTTATGAGATGCAATTTCCAAGCCATATTCCAACTATTCTCCATTTTTGTTTTTTAGTGATAGCAGGCTGTGCTTCAAGGACGCCAATACCAATATCAACACCTGAACCCACCAGCGTCGACTCCCCGCCCAAATCTTATTTGACGATTTCTCTTATTCCAGCACGGATGAAATGATCGCAAACAACTGGGTCGTGCGCGATGGTGACGGCTTGCCCGGTGTGACTGGTGCAACCTTCAGAAAAGAAAACGTTACCTTTATAGATTACCCCGATCTGGCTGGGAATTGTCTTTTACGAATGACATCCTCCACCAATGGTGTCGGTAAGAACACATATCAGACGCAAATCTGCCATCAACGCAAATATCTCCAAGGGACCTACGCCGCACGCGTCCGCTTTAGTGATGAACCTCTTTCAGGAGGGGATGGCGATCAGATCGTTGAAACCTTCTATATGATCACTCCGTATGATAAGCCTTTCGATCCCAATTATAGTGAAATGGATTTCGAATATCTGCCCAATGGCGGATGGGGCGGTTCTCCGATAACGATGTACGTCACAACCTGGGAGACCGTTCAGATCGAGCCGTGGAACGCGGATAATACGAGCAATTCAACTCAGGGTAGTCTGACGGGCTGGCATATATTGGTGGCACAAGTGGAAGGTGGAACCGTTCGTTATTTTGTGGACGGCAACTTGATCGCGCAACACGGAGGTAAGTATTATCCTGATGCTTATATGTCCATTAATTTCAATTTATGGTTTATCGAGGATGGATTGAGTAATTCAGATGGAATACGCGAATATGAGGAGGATATTGACTGGGTATTTCACGAAGCGAATGTTTTGCTGATGCCGGATGAGGTCAATGCGAAGGTTGCGGAACTTCGGAACGCATCAGTGAAATTTCAGGATACTGTCCATCCGGGGATCCCAGAATCGCCGTGTGATCTTTAAATAACAAGGCACTAAAGATTTCAAAAATCTTTAGTGCCTTGTCAACTTATGCAGGCTGTTTCTTCAATAACTCAAGAAAGTGCTTGCGGAACTTGGACACCTTCGGCGCAACAACCGTCTGACAGTAAGGCTGATACTGATTTCTGGCAAAGTATTCCTGGTGATAGTCTTCAGCCATGAAGAATTTGTCCAGCTTTTCCACTTGGGTAACAATGGGCTTATCCCAGATTTTTTGAGTATTCAAATCCTTGATCAATTCCTCAGCGATCATCTTTTGCTCGTCATCATGATAGAAGATGGCTGAGCGATATTGCGTGCCCACGTCCGCACCCTGACGGTTCATCGTGGTGGGATCATGGATGGCGAAGAAGACATTCAATAGGTCGCGGTAGGAAACGATATTCGGGTCGAAATGAACCTGCACCACCTCGGCGTGTCCCGTATCACCGTTGCAAACTGCGTGGTAGGACGGGTTGTCCACGTGACCACCTGCATAGCCTGACTCCACGCCATGCACACCTTTGACCTCATCGAAAACAGCTTCGAGACACCAGAAACATCCCCCAGCCAGTGTTGCAGTATGAAGATTTGCGTTCATAAGATTACTCCTTTTCTAAAATTGAAGGGCGCTTTCACTTGATAGGACGTTTTGTGTCTACCAAATCTTATTAAGAAAATATTACATATTTTTTTATGGTTTAATTATCCCATACATGCATTTACAGGAAGGAGGCGTGCGGTGGAAAAAAGGCCCTACGACGATATGTGGTACTGGTTTTTAACGGGCGAAAGGCGCGAGACTTTTCCAAAGTTATTTGGGATGATGATGGATATTGAGCAGGCAATTTTCAATATTTTGCCCGGACGTCCACGCTGTATGCATTGTGATATGCCATTGGCTGGACCGGGTGGACTCATCCTTAAGCCTCTTGGCGCCAGAGTTCGACCTTTAATCCACATCTGTGTGGTTGGTGTGAGAGCGGCGTAAGGAAAGATGAAGGTGGTGTGGAACTTGAGCTGACGATGCTATTTGCCGACGTGCGCGACTCTACGCCTTTGGCGGAATCAAACAGCACTTCTGCTTTTGCAACCATGATTTAAAAGTTTTATAAAGAGACCACTGGTGTATTGGTGCAACATAACGCCCTGATCAACCGCTTGATGGGTGATCAGGTGATTGCCCTGTTTGTTCCACGCTTTGCCGGGAAATATCATGCGAAGGTGGCTGTCCACGCCGCCAGTGAACTCTTGCGCGCAACTGGACACGGGAATCCAGCTGGTCCCTGGATTCCCGTGGGTGTAGGAATACATACAGGAATTGCCTACGTGGGCAGTGTTGGGTCCGCAAAAGGTGTCAATGAGATCGCTGTGTTGGGAAGTGCGGCAAATATGTGTGCGCGTCTTTCCTCCAAAGCCGCGGCGGGAGAGATTTTGATCAGTGAAGATAGCGTGAAATTTGGGAACCTGGATGAGGATGGGTTGGAGAGTCGTCCGCTTGAGTTGAAGGGGGTGAGTCAGCCGGTTTCTGTGCGGGTAATGAAAGTTTAATAGTGCGAGATTAAAATAAAGAGCAGAGACGAATCTCTGCTCTTTTTGTATCAATTTCCTAATCTCTTTTTATACCGCTGGTGCAACTTCTTCTACGACTTCCCGTTCGTTTTCACGTTCGAGCATTATTTCTCCATCGGAATCCAGTGTCACAAGGATTGTGTCTCCGTTCTGGAATTCACCGCTTAGAACTTTGTCAGAAAGCAGGTCTTCCACTTTTTGCTGGATGACCCTTTTCAAAGGACGTGCGCCAAATTCCGAGTTGTAGCCCAGATCCGCAAGGGTGGCTAAAGCTTCAGGTGTGGCGGTCAGCACCAGGTCATGGTCTTTGAGGCGCAGGGCAACCTTGTCGAGTTCAAGGGAAACAATTTTTTGAATATCTTCCTTGTTGAGCGCACGGAAGATCACGGTTGCGTCCAGCCGGTTAATGAACTCAGGCCGGAAGGCGCGCTTGAGCGATTCATTCAATTTCTTGCGCATGTCCTCGTAGGAGAGTCTCTCTTCCGTAACTTCATCGCGTTTGAGTGCAAAGCCCAGCGACGATTGTCTCTTGATCACATCGGCGCCGATGTTGGAGGTCATCACGATGATCGCATTGCGGAAATCAACTTTGCGTCCCTTCGCATCGGAGAGGTGACCTTCTTCCATGATCTGCAACAGCATATTGTGGACTTCGGGATGTGCCTTTTCCACTTCATCGAAGACAACGATGGAGTAGGGGCGGCGGCGCAACGCTTCGGTGAGTTGACCGGCTTCTTCGTAACCAATGTATCCGGGAGGAGCGCCGACCAAACGTGAAGCGGTGTGACGTTCCATGAATTCGGACATATCCAATTGGATCGGCCGCATCTTCACTGCCAAACATGAATTTGGCAAGTGTCTTGGTAAGCTCGGTCTTGCCAACGCCTGTCGGTCCCAGGAACATGAACGAACCGATGGGGCGCTTCGGGTCTTTCAACCCGGCGCGTGCGCGGCGGACTGCGCGCGAGATTGCCACGATGGCATCTTCCTGCCCAACGATGCCCAGGCGGAGTTCATCTTCCATCTTGATCAAACGCTGTGATTCTTCCTCGGCAAGCTGCATGAGCGGAACGCCTGTCCACATGGAGACGACTTCGGCAATATCTTCCGCCGAAACAACAGGACTGGTGGCACGATCCCAACCGGTGCGCAGACGTTCGATCTGCTCGCCCAGTTCGACTTCGCGTTCTTCCCATTCCTTGATGTCTTCCCCGTTGCCCTCTTCTTGAGCAAGGGAACGGTTTTGGCGTGCCAGTCTCAACTGTCCAAACAAGTCTTTTGCTTCTTTCGCGGCGGGACTCTTATACATGCGCACACGTGATGAAGACTCGTCGATCAAGTCAATGGCTTTATCGGGAAGGAAGCGTTCCGTCACATAACGGGACGATAACTGGGCGGCGGCTTCGAGCGCTTCATCGGAAATAACCAGGTGATGATGCTCTTCATACGCCGAGCGAATGCCCTTGAGGATTTCGAATGGTCTCTTCTTCAGAGGGTTCTTCCACAGTAATGGGTTGGAAGCGGCGTTCCAGCGCGGCATCCGATTCAATATGTTTGCGATATTCGTCCATTGTGGTCGCGCCGATGACTTGTAATTCACCGCGTGACAACGCAGGCTTGAGAATATTTGCCGCGTCCACGGAGGAACCAGCGGCTCCCGCGCCAACGAGCATATGCACTTCATCAATAAACAGGATCGCTCCTGATTGTTTCAATTCATCGATCACGCGTTTGAGTCTTTCCTCAAACTGACCGCGATACATCGTTCCAGCGACAAGCGAACCCACATCAAGTTGCAATAATCGTTTGTTCATCAGAGGTGCAGGCACGTCGCCATCCACGATGCGTTGTGCGAGACCTTCGACGATAGCAGTCTTGCCGACGCCGGGTTCGCCGATCAACGCGGGATTATTCTTTGTGCGGCGTGCAAGGATTTGGATGACGCGCTCGATCTCCATTTGGCGGCCAATGACGGGATCCAGTTTCTTCTCTTCGGCTTTTGTCGTCAAGTCAGAGGCAAGCTGGTCAACCAGCGGGGTCTTCGCATTCGATGCCGCGCCACGCGACGAGCTGCTGCCAGCAGGCGTCGGTGAGGAAGAAGCGGATTCATTCAACACGCGGCGAGTTTGCCTGCGGATCTGTTCCGCAGTGACGCCGAGTCTCCGCAGCACTTCCATGGCGGTGCTGTCCACGCGCACGAGTCCGAGCAAAATATGTTCGGTGCCGATATAGTGATGACCAAGTCGGCGCGCTTCCTCAACGGCATGTTCGAGCACTTGTTGGGTATCGGACGCGAGTTCAACGTGATTGGCATCGAAGGTGGATGACGGAGTTGTCACGCGGCTGATCACTTCACGCACGCGATCAGACGTCATGCCGAGTTCGCGCAAAACGCGTCCCGCCACGCCGCCTTCTTCATCCATCAAGCCAAGCAAAAGATGCTCAGTGCCGATGTTATTATTGCGAGCGCGCTCAGCTTCCTGGTGTGCAATGCTAAGTACGCGCCTTGCTCGCTGTGTAAATCTCTCCATTCCAGCCATGTTTTTCTCCTGAATAAGTACGGTTATTCTACCAAAAAGGGGGATGAGTCCGCGTAGGAAAAAGATTAGAGTTTATTTACAAGACTGATACAATATCCTGACATTTCTGAAAATGGTGAAACTATGAAATCAATCTGTGTCTTTTGCGGATCATCGGACTCGGTTCATTCGGACTATTTGTCTGCTGCGCGGTCAATGGGCAAGGTCCTCGCTGATAGAGGATTCAGCTTAATTTACGGCGGCGGGAAGACCGGTCTCATGGGTGCCGTGGCAAATGGCGCGGTCGAAGCAGGCGGCGAAGTGATCGGCGTGATCATCCCATCCATGAACACGAAGGTTCTTGCACATGACGGTCTTACCCGTATGGATGTTACCCCCGGTATGCATGCACGCAAAGCCCGCATGCACGAACTTGCGAATGGTTATATCGCCATGCCCGGCGGATTTGGTACATTCGACGAATTATTCGAAACGATCACTTGGGCGCAAACAGGTGCACACGAAAAGCCAGTGGGTATATTGAACGTGAAGAATTATTTTGATCCTTTGCTGGCTGCCATTGACCATGCCGTGAATGAAGGATTTATCTATATGGAACATCGCAAGGCGTTATCCTATGAATCTGACCCCAATAAATTACTTGATTTAATGGCATTATATGAACATCCACATGCAGCCGTCAAAAGATGGATGAGAGAAGAATGAAATGAACATAACCTATCTTGAACTTCCCACAAAAGATTTGCACACCCAATGGGAATATTATTCCAGTGTGCTTGAACTACCCGTTCAAATGACAGACACAAGTCTGGAGGTTGTAGCAGGGCATACGGATATTCTTTTCACACAAGCCGATTCTGATTTCGATGGTGCGTATCATTTTGCATTCAATATCCCTGAAAATCAATTTCATACAGCAAAGAAATGGATTTCAGCCGTATCCCGCTTCTTGCTGACGAAACAGGCAAGGATGAGTTTGAATCGAAAAACTGGAATTCCGATTCCGTCTATTTCAAGGACGCGGCAGGCAATGTCCTTGAGTTCATTGCGCGTCATAATTTGGAGAATGCCGTTGAAGAGGAATTCAATAGCAGTCAAATTCTGAACGTCAGCGAGATCGGCTTGCCATCAGAGGATGTAGTGAGCTGGGCGAACGAACTTTGCGCTAAATTGAACGTATCTGCCTTCAAACAGGAACCGAATGAAAACTTCACGCCTGTCGGTGATGACAATGGATTACTGATTCTTCCACACACAGACCGAATCTGGATTCCAAACTCAGGTGTCCCTGCGAAATTGTTACCCGTTAGAGTGATGGGGAATGTAGGTGATAAGCAGTGGGAAGTGCGCGGGGTCCCGTATGAGGTCATTGGGTGATATTGCTCATAAGCTCCCGCGGCTTGATTACGGTCTTTAACTTCTCATACGGCACAACAACTGTCTGCGCACCCGCTGCGTAAGGGGCGACCTGATACTCGTCGAAGGTGATCATCAGTCCGTTGGAGGTAATGTTCCAGTTGCGGTAGTTTTCTGGTGTGGGCTCTGCTCCCTGCTCGAAGCCGCCGTAGAAGCCGATGTCTCTTTTGCTGAGATCAAAGATGCAGTAACTGGAAACAGCCTCAAGGTAGTTTGAATCGGGGCGGAATAATTCATCCAATGATAATTTCCTGCCCTGTTCAAGGTCATAGTTGAAGGTCATGCTGTAATGATAGGGATGTGCCGCACCTTCTGCATATCCCATGAAGTCAAATTTGAGACTCCATAAGTCATTACTTTGAAAGATGACAGTGTACCGTGCGTCAAAGAAACTCCCAGCCGAAACGGAAGAAGCGGATATTTGTGCGAGGATGTTTTTCCGAAAGTATTCGATCTCGCCCTGGATAAGACCATCCACTTTCTTGTTGAAGGCTTGCGCGCGTGGATCGTTACTGCCTGCAAGTTTCGGTGTTTGCGCAGTAAGCGTGTACACCGGGGACTGCCCTTCCTCCCTGAAAGAGATGGATGTCAGTGTCACTTGTTGGCTAAGAGGAATCGGGGTGATCGCAGGCAACACTGGCAGGGGCGTTGCAGTGGAAACCGTGGCAACAGTTCCACAGGCCTGAACGAAAAACAAGGCGATGCTTATCAATATTCCAACCTGTTTTCTATGGCTGGTTTTCATATTTATATCTCCTCTCTGTGTTCTGATGATAGAACGTAGTGAGGATGTTTTTTGTTTCAAGTAGTTATGCTTAATGGAAGATGGAACCTTCGCAACTCTCAGTGAAGATCATTGGATGAAATTGCTTAAAGGTCCTTCTGGCGCAATCAGACTTTTCAACTGGTCATACGGCACAGTGACGGTTTGTGGTCCCGCCGCGCCCGGTGCGACCTGATAGGCATCGAAGGTGATCATCAAGCCTTTCGGGGTAATGTTCCAATTGCGGTAATTATCAAGGGTGGGCAGCGCGCCTTCCGTCGTAAAGACATCGGCAAAAGGCTGCTTGCGAAGCTCGGTGATGCAGTAATTGGAAATGGTTTCAAGATAATTTGAATTCGGCAGGAAGAGATCACTTAAGGCAAGTTCCCTGCCCTGAGCGAGATCGTAATTCAGTGTTGTGCTGTTTAATCCGGGATGTGCGGCGCCATCCGAATAGAACGAGAAGTCAAATTTGAAGCTCCACAGTTCATCGATCTGTGAGATCAACGTATATTTCACATCCAGGGAACTTCCATTTGAAAATTCTGTAATCGGCAATTGTTGAAAATTTTGCCGCCATTCATCCACTCCCTTGGCAACGAGATCATTAAGTCGCTGGTTGAAAGCCAGCACACGCGGGTCGTCACTGCCAGTCAGTTGTGGTGTCTGTGAATCGATCGTGTATTTTGGGAAATTGGAACCCGGATCCGTTTCGTTGAACGGCACAGAGACCAATGTCACCTGCTGACTGAGCGGAACGGCCGTTTCCACGGGTGGAACGGAGGATGGCGTTGGCGGAACAGGTGTGGCAGTAGGATTAAGAACTGTGAAAGACGCGTTGCATGCCAAAGTTACAAGGAATACAACACTGCTTAATATGGGAATGGAAATTCTACGAAAACTCTTTAGCATTCAAACTCCTGTTTACTTTGATGGATAAATCAATATAACGGGAAACGACATGTTTTTGTTTCATTATTTATTGGTTAGGAGTTTTAATATTTCCAATGCTTCCTGCTTGCCCCCATATCCATTTTCGCCGCCGGGTCCCACGCACGAAGGACAGCCATCCATGCAGGCACATTCGCTGACGAGTTCATAGGCGCGGGCGACCAATTCTTCGTGCAGTTCGAATAGTTTCTGACTGAAACCGATCCCCGCGGGAACCATGTCATACAAAACCACAGTTGGCTGACCGAAGATTTGGTTTTCGACGGGTTCGATGTGTGTGCCCAGATCGCCTGCGTCACACATCAGGAACAACGGTGCGAGATTGCCGAGAACGTAAGCAAGCCCGGCAAGTCCGCTTCTCATACGGACGTTCTCCTCTACTTTTTTGTGACAGGATGGGCAAAGAGTTGTGAGATTCTCGAGTTGGTTTGCTTCTTCTCTGGAAGTGAAAGCCCGAAATGGGGTTTTGTGATGTACATCATGTTGGCGTCCGGACTCTGGCGTTCCACACACCTGACATTTGTATCCATCACGGGCACGGACCTGGTCACGTATCTTGCCCCAGTCTTTTCCATAGTCGTTCGGGTCGTTGGTCCAGGCTCCAGCTTCGCGCAGATGTGTAACCGTTTCCTCTGAAAGAGAAAGCCAATAGCCAGTGGTTTGCAGGTCGGTGGGGGGCAAGTCCAGCGGTTCTTCGCCCAGGTTTTCGTGGGTATACCAGCGGCGTTTGCGGAAGCCGGTTACTTGTGTGGTGACTTGGAGTTCGCCCCATTTTTTCTCAGCGCCCTTCGTGGTCGCTTGATCCGATTCAGACAACACGGTTATTTCGGTACTTCGTAACGGTTCGGTGTAGTAATCGCTTTCAATAGGTTTCAGGCGTGCGATGTGTTGTTCGAGATCCAAATCGTTCACGAAATATTGCTGCGCCTCATGCAAATAGACCGCACCGGGATGCACCATCCATAATGCGCTTTCGCCGTCGACGGTTCCGATGGTTGATGGTCTGTCGTCGTTGGTCGTCTGTAACACAACTGCCTGCGGCGATGCGGAACGCAATGAGATGTTCGCGGCGGGATATTGGTCTGCCATCCAAAAAACTTTTTCCTGCGATTCATGTGCTTCGTGGTTGGCGACGAGAAATTGCAGATACTCATCAATGGTCTCTCCGGATAATGAGCCGAAGCCTTCGCCTTTTTGAAATGGCAATTCAAACATGGCACAGCGTAAATGTTCAAGCAATATCAACAAATGATCCGGGTTAACCAATGCCTGTTCAGGTGAACGGTCAAAGAAATATTCGGGATGATGCGCGAGGAACTGGTCAAGTGGACTTGCGGACGTGATCATGACAGCCACCGCAGATTCAAGCCCGCGTCCCGCGCGACCCGCTTGCTGTCTCGCTGAAGCGACGGTTCCTGGGTAGCCAATGAGGATCGCCGCGCCCAGCCCGCCGATATCGATTCCGAGTTCGAGAGCATTGGTTGCAACGACGGTTTTTACTGTTCCATCGCGGAGTCCTTTTTCTATTTCACGGCGTTGGGATGGTAAATATCCACTGCGATACCCTCGAACAAAAGATCGAGGATCGGGCAGCGACTCGTAGGGAATCAGTGGCGACTCAATGCTGGAGTTTGGGGTGAGTTCGCCTTGTAAATAACTCAGGATGATTTCAACACTTCTTCTGGATCGTGCAAACACCACCGTTTGAACATTGCTATTGACCAATTCCCTTGCCAGCCGCACACCTTCCAACAAAGATGATTTTCGCAAGCCGAGCGCTTTATCTGTCAGCGGCGGATTGTAAATAATGAAGTGACGCGGCCCGCGGGCGGAACCATCGTTATCAATTAAGTACACAGGTTCTTCGATCAGTTTTTCTGCGAGTTCTTTCGGGTTGCCAATGGTGGCGGAGGCGAGAATGAATTGCGGCTTTGCTCCGTAAAAATTCGCAACACGTTTGATTCGGCGGATGACATTGGCAACATGCGAGCCGAAGACGCCTCGATAAGTGTGTGCTTCGTCTATGATGATGAATTTGAGATTCGTGAAAAACTCCAACCAGTTGGTGTGATGTGGCAAGATGCCGGTGTGAAGCATATCGGGATTGGTGAGGATAATGCGGGCGTTCTTGCGAATTTGCGAGCGGTCTTTTTGTGGAGTGTCGCCATCGTAGATCGCTGCGCTCAAGTTCCATGTTCCACGTTGCAAGTTGTCAAGTGTGGAGAGTTGATCTTGTGTGAGGGCTTTGGTGGGAAAGAGATAGAGAGCACGAGCGTTATTATCTTGAAGTAATGCAGAGATGACTGGAAGGTTGTAGGCGAGGGTTTTACCGGAGGCTGTGCCTGTGGAGAGGATGATGTTTTCTCCAGCACGGGAATGTCTCCATGCTTCGAGTTGGTGCGAGTAGAGGGAATGGATGCCAGCCGCGATCAAGGTTTGAGAAACAGGAGCAGGCAGATCGGTCGGGAAGGGATGCGTCTGTGCGGGGCGAGAGGGAAGCGTCTGCCAAGCGATAAGATTGGGGGCAGTATCGCGGTCACGTTTCCAGAAATCCAAAAGAGAAGTGACGGACATGGAATTTTACTTTTCATGCTCCAGTATTCGGAAGGCGATTGCGCCAACTCCCAGAGGAAACCAAAAGGTGATGCCGCGATAGGCGAGGGTAATGATGATCGCCTGACTCCACGGGACGCGCAGGGAGGAGAGGGCGAGCGGCATGACACCTTCCACGATGCCAATGCCAGACGGCGTGGGGGAGACGATCAGAAAAAGGTAGGAGATCGAGAAGCCACCGATAATCGTATCTGCGGTAAAGGGAACATTGAATGATATAAAGCAGGCCGCCAGTACACCCATCATGAGAGCTTTGTTTGCGAAGGCGAAGAGCAGTGGTTTGACCAGCAGACTGCCTGATTGTTCAGGAAGAGATCTCAGGTCTGTTGCCATTTCATTGGCAAATGCGTATGCGCGCGCTTCACTAAGATAATCACGGTGGATAAAGGGGGCGGCAATGCGGTTGACGAGTCGTGCCATCCATGCGAGGGCGCTGTCCCAATGCTTCTGCGGAACGTGAGCCAAGATATAGTAGCGTACCCAGCGCGGCCGCAATGGCAAAGATGATGGTTGAAGCCGCAATTTCACTGGGTCCAAGATCGTTGCGGCGGGAGAGTATGATCAAACCCAGGGTAAGTACAACCAGGAAAGCGAGGTAATCAAGGAACAGGTTTAACATGCTGACAACCGTGGCTTTGCCGGGAGATCGTCCGTTGCGGTTGGCATCACGGATGAAAATCGCAATGCCGCTCATGCCTGCACTGGGAGCGACAATATTGACGAAGTTCGCGGCGACGGACTTGAGCGACATTTTGTAGACGGTTCCCTCCTGACCCAGTACACGGTACAGGGAGAGATAGGTTAACCCGGATATAACGAACCAACCAGCTTGAATGAGCAAGGCAAGAAGAATGAACCAGAGATTCCCCATTTGGAGGGTTGCCAGAATGCTTTCGAGCTCCCCGAAACTAAGATAGACAAAGGCCAGCGCCCAGGAATATGACGAGGATAAATATGAATTTCCGCATAGAGAGGATTATACACAAACACCCGCGAAACTTTCGCGGGTGTTTGTGATGAAATTGTATCTGTTTTTTCTCTTATCTGCGTCTTCCACTGACAAGGGATGCAAAGTAGAGCAGTTGCAGAACGGCTGTGACCAGACCGGCCACGTAGGTCAACGCGGCGGCATTGAGAACTGCATTTACGCCGCGCCTTTCGTCATCCGTTTGGATGATGCCAGTCTGCACGAGCAGTTCTTTTGCACGCGCCGAAGCGTTGAATTCCACAGGCAGGGTAGCTAAAGCGAATACTGCGCCGCCCGAGAATACCAGCACGCCCAGCCATGCCAGATTGGTCATGCGAAGAAGTAACCCGGCAAAGATCATTATCCAGCCGAGATATGAGCCGATATTAACAGCAGGCACAATGGCGGCACGGAAGCGCAACGGCAGGTAATCCTCTGCATCCTGCATGGCGTGACCGAGTTCGTGAGCGGCAATTGCCACAGCCGCGACCGAGGGACTGTTGATGACTCCTTGTGAGAGGCTCAGTGTTTTATCGTGTGGATCATAATGATCGGTCAGGTTTCCGGCGATGCCCTGGACTTTTACACCGTACAAATTGCCTGACGAGATCAATCGTTGTGCGGCTTGCGCGCCGGTCAATCCACTGCTGGCGCGGACTTTGCTCCACTTGTCGTACGAACTGCGTACATACCAGGATGTAATGCCCATTAATATGAAGGCAGGTACCATGAAAATGAGATAGGTGGGGTCAAAGAAAAACATTTTATTCTCCTTACTTTCTTACAGATAAAACTATGGAACCAGTGTATTTACCGGTGTTGGCTGTGAGGTGGGAATGGCTGTGTTATTGAGGGTGGCGAGCAGGGTTTCCATGGCGGCATCCAGTTGCGGATCGCGGTTGGATGTGTAATCTTCGGCTGTCATTTCCACATATACATTCGGGTCAATTCCTACATGGTCTATGGCGCGTTCATGCGGGGTCAGCCACTTTGCAATGGTCACACGTGCCGCCCCCTGATCGTTCGAGAGAGGAACCCATTGTTGAACCGAGCCTTTTCCATAGGATTTGACCCCAACCAGCGTTGCGCGACCATAATCCTCCAATGCACCCGCCAAAATTTCAGAGGCGGAGGCTGAACCTTCATTGATCAGGACAACGAGCGGGAGATTGGTCGCCAGTCCATTACCGTGCACCTTGTATGAATTGCGGGTTCCATCGCCGTATTGTTCATAGAGTACGATGCCATCTGGGATGAACTGGGAGGCCACATCCACGGCAGTGTTCAGGTAGCCGCCAGGATTATTGCGCAGGTCAATAATGATACCCTTGGGATTATTCTTTAGCAGACTGACAAGAGTCGTATTGAGTTCGTTGGAGGTCTTATCGCCAAAGGTGTTAATATCCACATAGGCGATGTCATTCTCAAGCATTTTGCCAGTCACACTCGCAACGTTGATCTTTGCGCGCGTGATGTCGAATTTCAATAGTTCAGACTCTCCGTCGCGTGCTATCGATAAATTGACATCTGTGCCTGCCGGACCTAATATTTTTTGACGCGCTTCCTCGGGAGTGAAGCCGGTCATATCCTCGCCATCGATGGCTACGACTTTGTCGCCAGAATGCAGACCCGCCGCTTCCGCGGGTGAGCCTGCGATCGGGCTAATAATGGTCAGATAGTCACCCTGGGTATCCACGAATGCGCCGATGCCTTCGTATTCACCCTGCAGGGAGGAGGTTTCTGCCTCGTAGACCTGGGGGTCCATATAGAAGGTTTGTTTATCGCCCAGCGCATCCATCATGCCGCGGATGGCGCCCTGCATCAGGGCAAGGTCATCCACAGGCTGGTCTACATATTGCTTATGGACAATATCCCACGCTTCCCAGAAGGGAGTGAAGAGTTGTTCCAATTCCTTGGGAGAATTGGATGAGGTTTGTGGCAGGGGCACCTGTCCATTGGGGACTGTAGAGTCGCTAAATCCTGGAAACATGCCCGATCCAGCCAGCGCATGCCGTGTCACAAACCCTCCTGCAAAGGAACCCGTCAGCAGAATGAGAGATACGAACATGCCTAATATGATTTTTGTTGTTTTATTCACAGATGCCTCCAAGCAGATGACAATCACTATATAACAGTGAATGTTCTTTGAATAAGATACTATGACGGGATTAAAGCCCGATGAATTTCGGAAGAACTTCCATATGAGAAGTGTAAGAATTAAAACCCCGTTACTCTTCCTTCTTTTTCTCTTCCAACTCTTCCATCTTTTTCCTCAACTCATTCATGGATTTGTTCGTTGAGCCATCCATCGGCTTGCTGAGCGAGTTGCGTAAGGCCGACATCCAGCGCGCATCTCCGTTTTTTGTTGCGCCTCGGGCAATGGCGTACATTACGAAGTTGATCCCGATAATGAGGAGGATGAAGAGCAGGGCAGCGATTATTAAACGATTTGATTCCATATGTGTTCCTATAAGTATGAAGGCGCGACACACTCACGAGGGGTCAGCCTCAATCGCCCAAAAGAATCGGCAAATGATTCCAATCGGTGAATACGCCGCTGGCATCCTCTGTGGGTTCTTCGGTGCCATATAAAATGCCTGCCATGCCCGCCTCCAGCGCAGCGCGTGTAGTGCGCGGCAGATCGTCAATCACCACGCATTTGCGCGGGTCGGGTTCATCGGCGAGTTCCTGTGCAATGGCAAAGGACTCCGGCATGGGCTTGCAATAAGGTGCGACGGCATTCACATCCACAATGGTGTCGAAGAGATCATCAAGATTCAGCGCGGCGAGAACGCGTCGGGCGTGGTTAACGTCTGCGTTGGTAAAGATCAGCTTCCGGCTGGGCAGTGAAGCGATGATCTCGCGTTGAAGCGGATTCGGAGTCAGGTAATCCTTCAAGGGCAGGTCATGCACAAAAGCGAGGTAGTCCTCCACATCCACATGATGGCGCGTCTGTAATCCGCGCAGTGTTGTCCCGTACATTTTGTAATATTGTTCGCGCATTGCCGGAACATCATCCTTTGGGATACCCATGCGCTCGATCATATAGAGATTCATGCGTTCCTTAATGGTTTTCCACAATCCTGTTGAGTTGGGATACAATGTGCCGTCAAGATCGAAAAAGAGGGTTGTAAAGCGCATGGGGCGATTATAATCGTGACATGCCCATTCGTTTATTATCCTCTGAAGTTGCTTCACAGATCGCCGCGGGAGAAGTGATCGAGCGCCCGGCCTCGGTGGTGAAGGAATTATTGGAGAACTCACTGGATGCTGAGCGCTCATTCGGTGACGATCACCATCGAAGAAGCTGGAAAAAAACTGATCGAGGTTGCGGACGACGGACTTGGGATTCCCTCCGACGAATTGGAGTTGGCTGTCTCGCGTCATGCGACCTCGAAGCTGGTTCGCTCCGATGATCTTTTTTCCATCTCGACGCTCGGATTCCGCGGCGAGGCGCTGGCTTCGATCGGCTTCCGTTTCACGCATGACGATCACTTCGCGTGTGGAAAAAGAAAAAGAGGGCGCACGCTTAAAAGTGGAAGGTGGCAAATCTGGCAAGCTGACGAAAGTCGGCACTACAGTGGGTACGACGATTCGAGTTGAAGATCTGTTTTACAACGTTCCCGCGCGTTTGAAATTCCTAAAGACCGATGTGACGGAACGACGCGCCATTGACTCGTTGGTCACGCATTATGCGCTGGCATATCCCGATAAACGATTTAAATTATCTGACGGTAAGAACGTTACCCTGCAAACCACCGGCGACAGCGACTCGACGCGCCATCCTGGCTGCGCTCTACGGTGTGGATGTTGCCAAACAGATGCTTGAGGTCATGTCAGAGGAGGATGGTTATCGCCTGACAGGTTTTATCAGCCCAACATCGTTGACGCGTTCCAATCGCAAGGAGATCACATTTTTCATCAATGGTCGCTGGGTACATGATATTTCGTTGAGTACCGCGTTGTTGCAGGCGTATCACACCTTGTTGATGGTGGGACGTTACCCAATGACCGCGCTGTTCCTTGAAATCGACCCCAATGAGGTGGATGTGAATGTGCATCCTACAAAAGCAGAAGTACGGTTTCGGAGTCAGGATAAGGTCTTTAGTTTTGTTCAACGATCTGCGCGCAAGGCTTTGCTGGCTTATTCACCTGTCCCGAACGTCGCGCCGAGTTTGTGGGGGACGACGCGCACAGCGCCTTCTGAATCGATGTCAACGGTTGGGTTGGATTGGGCCATTGGGCATGATGAAGTTGTTGAGTCCCCTCTCCAACGGGAGCCAGAGGACGGAGGGTGAGGGTTTTTCTAATAGCGGTCAGCAATCAGCAGTCAGCGGCGAACAGCAATCGTTTGAACGAATTCCGTTGATGAGACTCATCGGTCAGATCGGCGCAACGTATCTCGTGGCAGAGGGTCCCGATGGGTTATATCTGATCGATCAACACGCCGCACATGAAAGAGTATTATTTGAGAAGCTCATGGCGCAACATGATTTGCAGAAGATTCCGTCGCAGAGTTTACTTACGCCTGCAGTTGTCACCATCCCACCGCAATCAGCCCAATTACTCATTACCCAATTACCCACTCTTCAACACTTCGGCTTCGATGTGGAAGAGTTCGGACCCAACACATTCCAGGTTCGAGCGATGCCTGCCTTGTTTACAGGCAGTGACCCCTCTGTTGGCTTGCGTGCCCTGGTCGAAGATTTTGAAGAGGATGAAACGCCTTTACAAAACGAGATCGAAGCCAGAGCTCGCGGCACGCGTCTGCAAGCGGATGGCGGTCAAAGGCGGGCAGGCGTTAACCAACGAGGAACAGCGCGTGCTTCTCACCGATCTCGAAGCCTGTGACTCGCCGCGCACCTGTCCGCATGGACGCCCGACGATGATCCATCTTTCTGTAGATATGCTTGAACGTCAATTTGGGAGGCGCGGTGCCCGCTAATAAAGAAAATTTCCCTGCAGGAAAAGTATGAAAAACTCATGGACGAATTCCAGAAATTGGAATCCGAAAATGAGAAGTTGAAACGCTCACTGGAGATCAAAGAGATCGAATTAATGGCAGTCCTGGCGCAAGCAGATGAAGTTACCTATACGGATGTATTGACCTTTCTCCCAAACCGCCGCAAGATCATCGTGGATTTGCAGGAGGAAGTCATTCGTTCCAATCGTTATCGGAGTCCCTTTTCCATATCCATTTTGGATATCGATCACTTCAAGAAGGTCAATGACGACTATGGTCATACCACGGGCGATGAAGTGCTTCGGAGTGTTGCCGCGCGCTTGAGGGAGCAGATACGGCATCCTGATACCATCGGTCGCTATGGGGGTGAGGAGTTTTTGATCGTTCTGCCGAATAGTGAATTGAAAGCCGCAACTGAACAGGCATCCCGTTTATGTGAGCGCATCCGTACATTACAGGTGGAAGCGAACGATCAACTGTTATCCGTCACCGTTAGCATTGGTGTGGCACAATTTAAAATTGGAGAGGAGAATTGGGAACAACTACTCAATCGCGCCGACACCGCCCTCTATCAGGCAAAGAACAATGGACGCGATCAATGGGCAGTTGCTGAGGAGTGAAAATGAAGGCGCTCTGGCTTGAAAACAATCAAATCTCATTGCGCGATGTCGCCGCAACCGCGTAAACCTAATGAAGCGCTGATCAAAATCCACAAAGCGGGGATTTGCAGTACCGACCTTGAATTGGTGAAGGGATATTATCCCTATACGGGAATTCTTGGGCACGAATTTGTTGGCGAAATTATTGAAGCAGATGATGCTTCGTGGGTTGGTCAACGTGTAGTGGGGGAGATCAATGCGGTATGCAATGACTGTGAACAATGTTTGAACGGACGCCCTACTCATTGTGAAAATCGAACCGTGTTGGGAATTGTCAATCGCGATGGGACGTTTGCCGAATTTACTACTATTACCAATTACCAATCTCCATCAGTGTGCCCGCCTCTGTCCCGGACGAGATGGCTGTCTTCACCGAACCTCTCGCCGCGGCGCTGGAAATTCAACAGCAGGTACAGATCAAGCCGACAGACCGCATATTGCTTATCGGCGCGGGGCGGCTCGGTCAACTCATCGCCCAGACTCTGGCTTTGACCGGTTGTGACCTGCGCGTGGTTGCGCGGCATAAGCGTCAACAGGAATTGTTGAAAGCGCGTGGGATTCGAATCATTTCGGAAGAGGAGATCCAGCCGTGGAGGTGGGATATTGTGGTGGAAGCCACGGGGTCACCGAGCGGCTTTTCTTTAGCGAGGCAGGCGATTCGTCCGCGTGGAACGCTGGTTCTTAAGTCCACCTATAAGGGCGAGATGAATGTCAATTTTTCATCCATTGTTGTAGATGAGATCAACATCATCGGGTCGCGCTGTGGTCCATTCGAGCCCGCCTTGCGATTGATGGAATCCAAACAGGTTGACCCGACAGTTTTAATCGATTCGGAATTTGCGTTAGATGATGCTTTAAAAGCATTTGAGCACGCCGCAGAAACCGGTGTGCTCAAGGTTTTGGTCCAGCCTTAATTCTGGAATCTGACAGCTTGCCTTCCAAAGAATCAATTGTTATTTTGCGGGGGTGTACGCGGTGCACGCGGGAAGAAAAGCTGGAAGGATGTTCCCACACCCATCTTGCTCTTTACTTCAATACGACCGTTATGTCCCTGGATGATCTGTTTACAGATGGAAAGTCCCAAACCGGTTCCTGTAGCTTTGCCTTCATGCTCACGCACACGAAAGAATTTTTCGAATAAATGGGGGATCGAATCTTCAGGGATGCCCAAACCCGTATCCTGAATGGTCATGGATATTTCTGTGTCAGTGAAGTCGCCGGTCACGATCACCGAACCGTTCGGACGGTTGTATTTAATGGCATTGCTCAAGAGGTTGAGTACTACCTGTTTGACCTTATCGCGGTCGGCTTCCATAAGCGGCATATCGCCAGGCACTTCCACGCGGATCTGGATGTTTGTCTCCTGCGCTTTGGACATCATCACATCGCGACACTCGTAGAGCAGATCGGCCGCGCTGAAACGCGCTTTGCGGAATTGCACACGACCTGATTCCAACCGCGCCAGATCGAGAAAGGATGACGCCAGTGAGTTCAATCGAATCGTTTCATTGTGTATGTTGTTGACAATCTGGTCACGTTGTTCGAGCGACATTTCGGGACGCAGCAAAAGATAAGTGGCTGTGCTTAGTGAGGCAAGCGGTGTGCGTAGTTCATGGACAAATTCTGCGATCAAGTCTGACTGCTGGAACAGGCGCGCATTTTCAATGGCGACCGCCGCCTGAGCGCCCAAGACAGTGAGCATCAACTCGTCAGGATCGGTGAACCTGCCTCTTTTCTTGTTGATCACCTCCAGCACGCCCACCACCTTGTTCTTTGTGACAAGCGGAATGCCGAGTAATGATTTCGTCGAATACCCGATCGTCTGCTCCACGTCGCTAAAGAAGCGTGTGTCCTTATGAGCGTCATCGATACGGACCGACTGGTGGTTGTTCACAATCCAGCCGGCGATACTTTTTTCGAGCGGGACAACGAGTCCGCGCATGGTGGGTTCGTCTATGTTGGTGGCAACCTGAAAGTAGAGTTGACGCGCCGTATCGTCATAGAGAAGGATCGAGGCGGCTTCGGCTTGTGTAATGTCCGCCGCGGCGCGCACAATATCATCCAGTAAGATATCAAGGTCAAGGGTTGAAGCCAGATCACGTGAAATTTCGATCAGGCGCAGGTAACTATCGAGGGCTTGGGTTTTGATCTCAGCCATGGAACACTCGCTTCATGATTTTGGGAATTACAGCGGCGACATCGTCTGAAATAACAACGTCGGCGCGAATGTTTACATACGTAGGTGTGTTGTTGATAACGATCAGGTGAGCGCCGCGGTCAAGGGCTTGCATGGGCAGCCCTGCCACGGGTAGGACTTCCAATGAGGAACCGGCGACCAACATCAGGTCACATTGACGAGCCGCACTTTGCGCTTCCATCCACGCCGTTTGTGGTAACTGTTCTCCGAACAAGATCACATCCGGTTTCAAAATTCCGTTACAACTTTCGCAACGCGGTATCTTTCCATCATCTATATACGCTTGTAGATGTTGTACAGACTTGACCCGTTTGAAACATTCCGTGCATGATGATGTATGTATTGTGCCATGCAACTCGATCACACACGTTGACCCCGCCTTTTGGTGCAGCCCATCAATGTTTTGAGTCACGACGGTCTGGGCTATTCCTGCCTGTTCCATTTCTGTCAGCGCTTCATGGGCGCTGTTCGGTTTTGCATCGAATATCTGGTTCGCAAGTGGACGGAACCAGGCAAAGAATCTTTCGGGGTGTGTGCGAAATGTATTCAGGGATGCCACGTCCATCGGTTCATCGCGTGACCATAATCCTGATCCCTCTGAACGGAAATCTGGTATCCCGGATGGAGTGGAGATGCCTGCCCCGGTCAACACAACCACACGTTTGGCTTTGCGGAATAGCTCTGCCGCATCGTCCAGCGCAGTCCGTGTTGGACTGGGGAGAACTCATCGCGGCAGCGCCTCACGCTCGGCAATGTAATCCACCAGTTTGGAAATCTGACGCGTGGTCAGGCTTTCAGGCTGGCAAAGGATCGCTGGTGATTGCATACGAGTGGCTTGCACGAATAACTCGGGTGCGGGCGTGAGGGTCGTAAGGATTTCATGGTCCAGCTTGTTCTGTACCTGACTGGAGGGTAACACCGTATCCGAGCGGATGCGGTTGTTCAAAACGGCTTGAATATTTTTCTTGTTGACGCCCAGTGATGCAATATCATCGATCAACGCCTTGGAGTGGATAATCGTATTCGGTACACCCTCCAGGACGATCAACACATCATTGCAGCGCGGCAGAACGTTTTGGGTAAAGGGTTGCAGACCTACGCCCAAGTCTAGAACAACAAAGCGGGCCAGTGCCGCAAGTCTTGTCAAAATCGTTTCATAATTGCTGGATTGATTAATGAGATGCATATCGCGTGGACGGTCTGAAGAAAGCAACACTTTTAACCCCGAACCGTGGTGGGTGAGCGCCTCACGCGTTTTATCGCGTGTAATATCAGAAGTTTTGTTGATACTGAGCAGGTCCACCAGCCCTGTGGAGTAGTTCAATCCCATTTCAAGTCCAAGTGCGCCCTGCCCGGGAAGCATTTCGGACACGATCACTTCACTTTTGGTTTTCGTAAGCAAGCCCGCCGCCAAATTAACGGCCAGCGTGGTAACACCCAGTCCACCGCGTGCGCCCAAAATACCGACCACGTAACCGAGGTTTTCGTCCGCACCGAGCGATGCGGTATTTTTCTTGTCGCCAGCGCGTGATAACAGGGTTTTTACACGTGCCTGTAATTCGGATGGGTGTGTGGGTTTTGTCAGATAATCGTTCGCGCCAACCTCGAAACCCGCCACCTTATCGTCGAGTTGCGTCTTGGCCGTGAACATCAAAATAGGGGTGCTGAGCGTGGAAGGATTTTGCCTGAGCCGCCGCGTGACTTCGTAACCGTCCATGTCGGGCATCATCAGATCGAGCAGGATCAGATCCGGGTCCTCTTCGAACGCCTTGTCCAACCCTTGTTGTCCATTGGTCGCCGCGCTAATTTGATAGCCCTGACGCTGAAGCATCAGTCCTACCAGTCGTAATGTATCGAGATCATCGTCAACGATGAGTATCTTTTCACTCATATACGGCTATTCCTTAATAAATTTATAACAGTCTAGCATAAAGATGTCCGTAGAGCAAGATAATAGCCCTTCTTGCAAGTATGCTATAATTATTTTTGGTCGTGGGCAATTTGCCCACTCTGGGGATGACAGGCTTCGACGGGAGAAGCTGGTCCCGGAATGCGAGCCGAGCGGCGCCGAACTCGTAAACTCAGCGCAAAAAATCAAGTGCCAATCGCACTTCATACGCTGCTATGCCCCTCGCTGCATAAGCGAAACATAACAGTCGATCTCCTTAGATGAGACCGCGTCCGCCGGCACCGTCCTCCACCCGGTGACGGATCGGGCGAAACAATGGTGGAGTGCCGCGCATTACGCCGCTGCGTGCGCGAAAGACTAGCGGCTGGTCGCAGGGAGTTCTTGTTGGACGAGACCTCTGCGATGACTACCCTCGACCAACTACGCTCGTAGATTTCCGAGGGTCGAATCTTTCGGACCCGGGTTCAATTCCCGGCATCTCCACTAACGTACTACCGCAAGGTGGTACGTTTTTCTATAGGAGCAGCATGAAAAAAATTCTCCTGGTTGGATTTCTTATCCTGACATCTGCCTGTCAAACAACCGCTGTCGCGCCTACCTCCGCGCCTTCCCTCTTCCCAACAGCAACGCTTCCCCCTACACCGATACCTGCTACGAACACCCCCGAAGCAACTCCTACTCTTGAGCCTACCCCCACTCCGCTCCCGCGGCTTTTCACCAACGATTTCGATTCATCTCTTGCAGGCTGGGTCATCCTCCAGGCAGGGAATGACGCTGTTCCCAACATCTCCACTGAAAACAGCGTCCTGCGCCTTGAAATGGATTCCCCACATACCTGGCTTTATGTTTTGTACGGTGCGCAGGACTATGACGATATCTATATAGAAACACAATTCATCAACAACGCACTTAGCCCCGCTTCCATTGGTTTGGTCTGCCGCTACAGTGAAGAAGACGGATGGCTCGAATATAACATTTCCACCGATGGTACATATAACGTCCTTTATGGGAAATGGCTGTCTGTTGGCATCGCCGATTATGTACCCGTCATGGATGGTTCATCCAAAGAGATCGGTCAAAGCGGTGAGCCGCAAAGGATTGGTTTAAGCTGTAAAGATACCACCCTGCAACTTTATATCAACGATACACTCGTCCGCAGCGTGGATGTGGCGCGCTATGAGCTTACCGAAGGCAAAGTGGGACTTACCGCTTCTTCCTTTGAGAATGTTCCCGTCATTGCTTCATTCGATTTTGTAACAGTCAGCGAACCATGATCCCCATCCTACTGTCGCGCTCCCGAAGAACATCGGGACGATGTGAGCGGAGGGGACGATAGTGATCGAAGTCGAAGCAGGGTGAGGGCAAAATCCAATTCAATTTCTACATACCGTTAACGGTTTTCTTGCATTGGGCGGGTAAGATATAAACATCGAATACTATGCAAGGAGTTTACTATGGGTAAAATTATTGGCATTGACTTGGGTACGACCAATTCTGTTGTTGCTGTTATGGAGGGTGGACAGCCGACGGTTATCTCCACTGCAGAGGGAGGCAGATTGTGCCCCTCGGTGGTGGCGTTTAATAAGTCCGGCGAACGACTCGTCGGTCAGACCGCGAAGCGTCAGGCAGTTGTAAATCCTGAGAATACAGTTTATTCCATCAAACGCTTTATCGGCCGTCACTATGAAGAGACCGAAGCCGAACGCAAGATGGTCTCTTATGATGTGGTCAAAGGACCGACTGATGATGTGCGCGTGAAGGTTCCGGTTACAAATCGTGAATACTCCCCGCAGGAAATCAGCGCGATGATATTGGGCAAATTGAAGTCCGATGCAGAGGCGTATTTGGGTGATCCTGTTACACAGGCTGTGATTACGGTCCCTGCATATTTTAATGACAGTCAGCGACAAGCTACAAAAGACGCGGGCAAGATTGCTGGTCTCGAAGTGATGCGTATCATTAATGAGCCGACAGCTTCTGCGCTGGCATACGGTCTCGATAAAAAGAAAGATGAAACGATCTTGGTCTTCGACTTGGGTGGTGGTACGTTCGACGTATCGGTATTGGAAGTCGGTGAAGGCGTGATCGAGGTCAAATCCACCAACGGTGACACACACCTCGGTGGTGATGACTGGGATCAGAAGATCGTCAATTGGGCGGCGGATGAATTCAAGAAAGACCAGGGTATTGATCTTCGCAATGACCGTCCTGCCTTGCAACGCTTACGTGAAGCCGCAGAAAAAGCCAAGATCGAGCTCTCAAGTGTGCTGGAAACAGAGATCAATCTTCCCTATATCACGGCAGATGCAAGTGGACCGAAACATTTGCAATTGAAGCTCACACGCGCCAAGTTTGAACAAATGACTGAAGACCTGCTTGATCGTTGCCGCAAACCTTTCGAGGCCGCGTTGAAAGATGCAAACATCGACGCCGGGAAACTTAATGAAGTTGTTCTAGTCGGTGGTTCGACGCGTATGCCCATGGTTCAGGACTTGGTCCGTAAATTAACCAACGGCAAGGAACCGAACAAAGGTGTGAACCCTGATGAAGTCGTGGCAATTGGCGCGGCGATTCAAGGCGGCGTATTGGGCGGTGAAGTCAAGGATATTTTGCTTCTGGATGTCACCCCGCTTTCCCTGGGGGTTGAAACGATGGGAAGTGTGATGACCAAGATGATCGAACGCAACACGACCATCCCTGTCCGCAAGACGGAGACCTATTCCACCGCCGCGGATAACCAAACGGCTGTTGATATTCATGTGTTGCAGGGTGAACGCCCGATGGCGGCTGATAATATGTCGCTTGGACGATTTAAACTCGATGGCATTCCACCTGCGCCGCGCGGCATTCCGCAAGTGGAGGTCACATTTGATATTGATGCGAACGGTATTCTACACGTGACCGCCAAAGATAAAGCCACAGGCAAGGAGCAGAAAGTTACCATCACTGCTTCTACCAACCTGAATAAAGCCGACATTGACCGCATGGTGCAAGAATCCAAAGCTCATGAAGCGGAAGACAAAAAGCGCCGCGAATTGATCGATGCCAGGAATACCGCCGACAGCCTGGTCTATCAAACTGAAAAAGCGTTGAATGACCTGGGCGATAAAGTCCCCTCTGCTGAACGCGGTGAGATCGAAAACAAAGTCAATGATCTAAAGTCGGCCGCGCAGGGTGAAGACCTCGGTCAAATTCAGAAAGCGAGTGAGGATGTGCAGCAGGCATTCCATGCTTTGAGCCAGCAACTCTACGCACAAGGACAGCCTCAACCCGAAGCGCCCGGCGGTCCATCCACACCCCCATCAGGGGATGGAGATGTGATCGAGGGTGAAGTGAACGAATAAAACAATCAGACTTCCGAAGTCTCTGAGACTTCGGAAGTCTTTTTTATTTAATCATGTGATGGCTGTACTGGATTTTGAACGGGGATGGCCCGCACGGGACGACGAGTTGATTTTTCGGTGATCGTATTGACGATGCGATGGATCAGCAGGAACAGTAGACTGCCGCCCGATACCCAGTAATACCATTGCGCCCAATTCGCAGGGCTATCCGTTCCGCTGAATAACCCGTGGAGCAATCCCATGATGTACATGGCAAAACTGAGATAGTGAAGTACACGCCATGTCTTTTGACCGATCATCGAACGTAGGTAAAAACTCAACGCCACGATCAACCAGACGTAAAACCCAATTTGTCCGATGCCCACCCAGGCGGGCCGATAATCCAGTGTGGCAAATGGCATAAAAATCTGTGCGACCGTGAAATTAATGTAATGATCCCCAAGCAACACCAGGGCGTGGAACAAGGCAAATGCCAACCCCAGCAAGCTGACATATTCGTGAATGGCAAAGGAGGCGGGCGCGCCGGGCCACAAGCGCGCCATCTTATTGGTCATACCCAATCCCAACGCCATGGATAACCACAGAATACTCAGCGAGATGAAGGCGGTCGCACGCGAAAGATACCAATAGATTTTTGGGCTTTCACCGGATAGCGAACCTGCCATGTTGGGTAACCATGCGGGCAATAACAGGATTGCTCCCAACATGCCAACCACCATGGCAAGCATGACCAAAAGAAAAAATTGAATGTTGACCGATGATTCATAGGTTTCGCTTCGAACAGGTTGATTTGGGTTCATAAATTATCTCCGTTCCATTTTTCTTGCAGATAAGTATCCATATTTTGACTGTATATCATCTCACCGCTATCGAGAATGAAGACGCCTGCATATGCGGGGCGCGCTTCAATCCATTCTAGTCCCATACGGCTGCCCAGTATGAACACAGCTTTTGCGGCAGCTTCGGCTTCCATGACGTTTGGGGCGATCACGGTTACAGTTAATAAATCTGTTTCAACAGGTCGACCGGTGAGCGGGTCAATGATGTGATGTTGAAGGAGCCCGGCACGCATCCAGCGGCGACGATCCTTGCCCGACGTGGCAACGCCACACGCATTGAGATGCAGGACTTCGATCTCTTCGTCTTTGTGGAATGGATCAGCGATACCGATCTTCCACGGACCTCCGTCTGCGCGCGGACCCCTGATGGCGATATCGCCGCCCGCGTCGATCAACGCGGGACCTTGAGCCTGCAACCGCTTCATAGCTTGATGCGCCGCCCAGCCCTTCGCCACACCGCCGAAGTCGAGTCCCATGCCGGGAGGCAGGGTGATGGTTCGGGCTGAGGCATCGAAGGCTATCGTTGTCAGTGATCGGGAAGTTGTTAAACAGTATCAACCGTCGGCCTGGAAAGCCAGCGTTCAGTCTGGTCGAAACGATGCGGTAACACATCAAATGGTCGGTCGTACCCCGCTTCGATGACGGCATCCAGCAGAGTCGGTGTGACCAGTCCGTTTGTCGTTTGTTCGGCTTTGTGCGCGGTTTGGTAAACATCCCACAACGTTTCGCTTACGCGGACGGGTTGTTCATGAGTTTGATTGAGGCGTGTCAACTCACTGTCATAGCGGAAGCGGCTGAGAGACTGTTCCCATTCCTCGAACCATTCGGGGACGCGTGAAAGTATGTCCGTCGCCGTTTCACATTCGACCACTGCCAGCATGTCACAACCCATGGCGTGAAATTCAAGGCGCTGCAACATGGTTATGAGGTTTTTGTCCTTGTTACTGTTCCACCACCACCATTGTTATTGTTATTCTTTTTCTTCTTATTGTTTTGATTGTTGTTTTGTGGCTGTTGCGGATTGCTAATGGTTTGCGGCGCGGTCTGTGTGAACATGATCTTCACCTGTGGCAGCGCCATGGCAGTGGGTTCGATATCAACAGGCGGCTCAGTGGGGGGTGGAGGGATGACGGGTTCATCCACCACCTGCGCCGGGACGGTTTTCGCGGGTGTTGCGAATAAGTTCCATAGTCCCAGTGTTGTGACAACAGCGGTCGTTGCAATCGCCATCTGGATATCGTTCCAATTGCGGGAATTGGGTTTGGGTGACATGCTCTTATTCCTTAATCGTCGTGGTCTTCATGATCTTCGCGTTCGCCACTGCTGTTATTCTGCTGCTGGTTGTTGTTGTTTTTGTTGTTGCTCTTTTTGACGGGAGGCCCGATATTGACAACGACCGGTGCGATCTGTACCGAAAGTATTTGCCCGTCCAGCCCCACATAAACCATATCCTTATTCGTAAAGGTGATGAGGTAGGCGTCCACACCGTCCAGGCTTGAACTTTCTGCGCTCAACAGATTGTCATGCCCGACAAGCTGCGCGGCAAGCTGCGCGGCTTCTTCAGGCGTAATGAAGCTTTGCGTCGCCGTGGGAACATCCGTGGGTAGCGGTGTATCCGTTGCGGCCGCCTCAGCCGCCACCTCCACTACATTCCCTGAGTTTACATCTACACTTTTGTTGCTGCGATATGCCGAAACAACGTTGTACAGCATCACCAAGGTAAAAGTGGTTAATACGGCTGAAATGAAAAGTGTACTTTTTCGCATAAAAAACTCCTTTTGAACGATCTTATTGAGAATGTCGTTCATCTCTCTGCAAAGTTACTGCCCTGATTATTAGAGTTTTCTGAGAATGAAGGCTTTCCTTCGTTTACATCAAATTGGGCGGGCAGTATAATCTTTCCATGCAAAATCGTTTTAATCGTAAATGGATAATCCTAGTCATCATCTTGTTGGGAATTGGGATATTCTTTCTTCCCCCTGTCTATTCCCGCGTCCTACCGCGGTTCGAGAATTTACAGTCTGCCATCAAAAATCTCATCAATCCGCCGGAAGATGCGGTTTTTCAACCATCAACACCTGTTGCAACAAGCGGAATCACTTCGACTCGCACGCCTCTTCCCACCCCCAGCCTGACTCCCAACTTCCACACTTGGTCCAACGCTGGCGCCGACGGTCACCTCTACGCCTCTGCCTGCTTCTGTGACAGCCACCGGGTTCAAATATGTGGACCAAAAAAACCGCTGGAATTATTGCGGTCCTGCCAACCTGACCATGGCATTGAGCTATCTGGGTTGGGCTGGCAACCGCGACATGATTGCCAAAGCCATCAAACCCGGGATTCAAGACCCCAAACTGGATTTCATCCAACAGGGCAGAAGTGACGTCAACGTCATGCCTTATGAGCTGGTGGATTATGTCAACGACGAGACCGAATATCGTGCATTATCTCGTCTTGGTGGAAACATAGACTTGGGGAAGAAACTCCTTGCGGCAGGCTTCCCTTTTATCGCTGAAAAAGGATATTACGAAAAGGATTACTCTGGCAAAGTTGCCTGGCTTGGACATTATCAATTTGTAACGGGTTATGATGACGCGCGGGGAGAAGTGATCGTTCAGGATACCTGGAATGATGGTCCGAACTTCCGCATTAAGTATGATGAATTTATGGCAAGTGAAGCTTGGCTTTCATTTGATAACATCTTTATCGTGGTGTATGCTCCTGAGCGTGAGAGTGAACTGATGAATGTGCTTGGCTCATATGCTGACCCAACCCTGGCGGCACAGACCGCGCTCAATGTGTGCGGAAGATCACATCCGCACTGCAAGCGGCATAGACGCTTTTTTCGCCTGGTATGCCAAAGGCACAAGTCACGTGGCATTACAGCAATATGTTGATGCGGCGACAGCCTACGATCAAGCATTTTCGATCTACGACTCCATTGGCAAGGATGACAAGCAACGTCCCTTCCGCATGATGTGGTATCAAACGGGACCCTACTTTGCTTATTTCTATTCAGGTCGTTATCAGGATGTGATCAACCTTGCAAATGTCACCTTGAATGAGACGATCTGCCAAACCAACTCTTGAAGAAAGCATCCTCTGGCGCGGACGTGCAGAATATATGATTGGTGACACAAAATCTGCCATTGATGATTATCGCGAGGCGCTCCGCTTGCATCCCAACTGGGGACCTGCGATTCAGTCATTGCAGGATCTGGGGATACAGCCGTAACAAGAGCAACTTCGGTGGTTGAGTAGCCCTAAGCACATGTTGCGAAGGGCCACTCAACCACCACTAACATAAATTATTTTGCTTATATGGTGGTTTCGATATGGGACGGAAAAGCACCGTCCCTACTCAACCACCGGATTATGTATAAACTATGAAACTGCTCCACTTCGCAGACGCACATATTGACATGGCAAACTACGGACGCCATGACCCCGAAACGGGATTGCCTCTACGCGTCCTTGATTTTCTCAAGTCGCTGGATACCATCGTGGACGCGGCGATCTCTGAAAAAGTGGACATGGTCATCTTTGCGGGTGACGCGTACAAAGACCGTTCGCCTGCGCCAACCTTCCAGCGTGAGTGGGGTAAACGCATCATGCGTTTATCCCAAGCGAAAATCCCAACGTTGCTGTTGGTGGGAATCACGATATGTCTCCCGCGACACGACGCGCCCATGCGATTCAGGAATTCAAAACATTGCAGGTTCCTTTTGTACACGTGTTGGATGAACCCTGTTTTATGAAACCGGCTGAACTGTGGGATGTGCCGGTACAGGTCATTGCGATACCGTGGATCACACGTTCGGGCTTAATGGCGGCGACCGGCGAGACCAATTCCACTGAAGCATTCTCGCGCATCGAAGATAACATCGGTGAGATGATCGAACGTTGGCTGGAGGAAGAAGTAGACTCGTCTCTGCCTGTAATCCTTACAGCGCATGCCTCCATTGAGGGTGCAAAGTATGGCGGTGAACGTCTTGTGATGTTGGGGAATGACCTGGTGCTCTCAGGCAGTTTGGTAAAGAATAAAAAGTTTAGTTACGTGGCCATGGGACATATCCATAAGCCGCAGGATGTGAATCAGGATCAACAGCCTCCTGTAATTTATCCCGGCTCCATCGAACGCGTGGATTTTGGCGAAGCGCACGAAGATCGATTCTTTGTCATTGCTCACATCGAAAAGGGTGTGGATACAAAAGTTGATTGGATAAAGCTCGAAGGGACACGTCCGTTCATTGAGCGCCGCGCAGTTCTAAGGTCCAGCGAGAACGTGACTGAGATTCTTAAATCCGCGTTGCCCAACCCTGCAGGTGTGGCCGAAGCGATTGTCAAACTCGTGGTCGAGTATCCAAGAGAGTTGGATTCGTTGATCGACGAATCTGCATTGCGCAAACATGCAGAGAAGGCATTCGAGTTTCATCTGGTCAAACGCCCGCATATCGAGTCACGGGTGCGCATCCCGGAGGGACAGGTGGTCAGCAGTATGAGTCCGCTGGATTTGCTTTCGCAATATTTTGATTCAGCGAAAATAGAGGATGCCAGCGAATTGCAAAAACTGGCGCAGGAGATTATTTCTGACGATTTGTCCGAGGGAAAGAATCCGTAACTCACGCCGCGGTGCAGGGTTTTTTATCATGACGGACGGACAGTATGCCATCATCACCGAGACTCACTCCTTACTCAATCGATGGCTTCGCTTTCCGATAACAACTTATTTGAACATGAGGAGAAATAAAAATGCGCAATCTAAAATGGGTTCTACTTGGAATATATCTGGTCCTGACGGGTCTCACTCTTTTGGGTGTTAGCCTCGGAGGAAATATCGTCAACCTTCTTGCAGGAATCTGCGCTCTTATTGCCGGTATCCTGTTCATCATAAATCGATAGGTTAGCTGCCTTCCAAAATGAACAACCTCCTGAAAAGGAGGTTGTTCATTTTTTATTCGTAGTTTGACGCCCTATTATTTCCATAATAAACTATTCCAAAACCCTGCCGAGCGAGGTTCCCATGTCACAGCAAAAGTCAGGTTATCGCTGGTTCGTTGTTGCCATTTTCTTTTTCTTTATGCTCCTGCATCAAACCGACAAGCTGATGATCGGTTCATTGCAGGTACCCATCAGTGAAACATTTGGGCTGGATGATTTCAAATGGGGGCTGGTCAATTCGGGCGCGCTGGCGGTTGCCACGGTTTTATATCCATTATGGGGCTACCTGTATGACCGTTATGCACGCGCCAGATTACTTTCACTTGCATCTTTGATCTGGGGCGCGACGACCTGGCTCAATGCGATTGTCCGCACGTATGGCGGATTTCTGATCACGCGCGCCTCCACCGGTATTGACAATTCATCCTACCCGGGCATCTTTACCTTGATCGCGGATTACTTCGGTCCGAACCTGCGCGGCAAGGTTTATGGATTGTTGCAACTTGCGCAGCCGCTGGGGTTTCTGGCTGGTTTGATATTGGGACAGGTGGTCGCGCCCATGATCGGCGGCTGGCGTTCGGTGTTCTACATTACAGGTTCTCTTGGGCTGGTTGTAGCGGTCCTGATTTATTTCGGCGTGAAGGAAATGCCGCGCGGCAAGGCAGAACCTGAATTCGAGAATATGCCGGAAATGGCGACCTTTAAATTTTCATGGAAGGAAGCCAGGGAGATATTCAAGAAGCGCACCCTGTGGTTTATCTTCATGCAGGGGTTTGCGGGTGTCTTCCCGTGGAATGTGATCACGTTCTTTTTCTTTGGTTATCTGGAAACGGAGCGCGGCTACGATTCCAATGGCATTATCGCCACCATGGCGCCGGTCATTTTGATCCTTGCAGTTGGCTATTTTGTCGGAGGCTTTCTGGGTGACTTGTTCTTCAAGCGTACCAGAAAGGGACGCATCCTGGTCTCGAGCGCGGGCGTTCTATTGGGCGCACTCTTTATCTATCTTGCCATGACCACACCGCTCGATAAACCCAATCAGTTCTTTATTTTTATGTGTCTCACAGCCACCTTCATGCCGCTCTCCTCCGCCAATGTCATTGCAACTGTTTATGATGTGACAGTCCCCGAGGTCCGATCCACGGCGCAGGCAATGGAATACTTCGTTGAAAACAGCGGAGCGGTCGCGGCGCCAGCGCTGACAGGCGCGCTTATTGTTGCCACGCATGATAAAACCTTTTCGATCCTTATCATTTGCATCGTCGCGTGGCTGCTTTGTTTCTTCTTTTATCTCGGCGCGCTGTTCACGGTTGAAAAAGATACGAATGATTTGCGTGTGCAAATGGCGGAGCGGGCGAGGGCGATGTAATCCTGCTAGTCGAGAGGTCAAACCTGCGCAGCGAACTCGTACCATGTGGTTGAAAGTCTTTGGTCCTGATTTATACAAAATGTACACTGTTTAATTCGAAGGAGTTGAGGAATGGATAATTCAGTTGGGATCATCTTGAAAGCCATACGCTTTGCGGCTCGGAAACATAAAGATCAAAAACGGAAGGATGCCAAGGCTTCGCCGTATATTAATCATCCGATTGGTGTGACTGAGACACTATGGACGATTGGCGAGGTGCGCGACGAGACTCTGCTTGTCGCTGCCATCCTGCACGACACGATTGAAGATACGGACACAACAGAAGATGAGATCAAGCAGGAGTTTGGTGAAGAGGTTCTTGCATTGGTGCTTGAAGTAACAGATGATAAAAGCCTGCCCAAGCCAACCCGGAAACAATTGCAGATCGAACATGCACCGCAGATAAGCCGAAGTGCAAAACTACTCAAGATCGCGGATAAGATCAATAACATCCGCGACATTATCGAGTCCCCGCCCCCGGATTGGACGTTGGAACGACGGCAGGAATACCTGTTGTGGAGCGAGAAGGTTGTAGCTGGTTTGCGGGGAGTCAGCCCAAAGTTGGAAAGTCAATACGATGAGCTTCTGGCGGAGGGAAAGCGTTCCTTGGGTTGGAATAATTTTCCTTATAATCAAATACAAATAACAAAAGTCTTTCATCGTGGGGCGAGATTTGTGGGCGATTTTCATGCAAATTCCACATGGTATAATTTTTTGCAACAGTAAATTTCCCACAGAAGTGGTTAAAAAGGTAAGGAGTTCCAATGTCTGGTCATTCAAAATGGTCCACCATCAAACGGAAAAAAGGCGTGGCAGACGCCAAACGCGGCGCGATCTTTACACGTCTTGCGCGTGAAATAGTGATTGCCGCGCGCGAAGGCGGCAGCGATGTCGATTCGAATTTCCGTTTGCGGCTCGCGGTGGATAAAGCCCGTGCCGAAAACATGCCCAAGGATAATATCGAGCGCGCCATCAAACGCGGCGCTGGTGAAGATAAAGATGCCGCGGCGTTCGAGTCGATCATGTATGAAGGTTATGTGGGGCATGGCGTGGCGGTCATGATCGAAGCTGTGACCGATAATCGCAACCGTACAGTTTCGGATCTTCGTCACGCGCTCAGCAAGGCGGGCGGCAACATGGGCGAATTGGGATCTGTGGCATGGCAGTTCGATCATATTTCCTATTTCTCCTTCCCTGCGAGCGCGATGAATTTCGATAAAGCCTTTGAAATTGGGATCGAAGCAAGCGCCAACGATGTAGTCGAAGAGGACGGCACGATAGAGATCATGGCTCCCGTTGAATCCTTCAAGCTGATTGCAGACGCATTGCACAAAGCCAATGTCCAGCCCGATGAAGCGGGTTTGCGCATGGCGCCCAAACAGGAAATGGAACTCGATCCCGAAGACACACTTCACGTTCTCAAGGCGCTCGAAACCATCGAAGACCTCGACGATGTGCAGAACGTCTACTCGAACCTCAAGGTTTCGGATGAAGCCCTAGCCGCGCTCGAAACTGCGTAATTTGCTGGGACATGGCGTCGCCGTGTCCCAACTTTTTAATGACCCTCGCATTAGGAATTGACCCCGGCACGGCCACAACTGGATATGGACTCGTGCGCCTCGCGCCTGACGGGGAACTGGTCGCCGTTAAATATGGCGTGATCTTAACCCCAAAGGATACCGCCCCATCCGCACGCCTTGAGATGCTCTACGATCAGATGTGTCAACTCCTCCACGAACACAAGCCAGACACCTCGGCAGTTGAAAAATTGTTCTTCTCACGCAATGTGACCACCGCCCTCGCAGTGGGACAGGCGCGCGGCGTGGTGATGTTATCCCTTCAACAGGCTGGCATTGAAGCGTTTGAATATACCCCCAAGGAAATCAAAAACGCTGTCGCCGGTTATGGCGGAGCCGATAAAAGACAGGTGCAGGATATGGTACGTGCCCTGCTTCAACTCGATTCCATCCCCAAGCCTGATGATGCCGCCGACGCACTGGCAGTCGCTATTACGCATTTGAATACGAGACGATATGAGTAAACACGAAGGACACAAAGATCACTAAGGTTGGAAGGCTGATGATTGAATAGCCTTTCCACAGATTTTCTTTGTGGACTTCGTGTCCTTTGTGGTGAAAAGGGTTAAAATAAACCCATGATAGCAACCCTGCGTGGAGAAATTTCCCAGATCGAAGATAATGCCCTCATCCTTGAAGTGGGCGGGGTGGGATTGCGCGTCTTTGTCCCTGTGCCCGTCCGTGGACGGATGAAAGTGGGAGAAATTATTTTGCTTTATACGCATCTTGTCGTCCGTGAGGACGCGTTGACGTTGTATGGCTTCGAATTGCAAGGCGACCGCGAACTTTTCAACACCCTGCTCGGCGTGGATGGTGTGGGACCGAAAGTTGCGCTCTCGGTATTATCCACCATGACATTAGATGCCGTCCAACGCGCAGTCTTTGCCGATGAAGCGGAATTGTTAAGCCGCGTCCCCGGTGTGGGAAAGAAGACCGCGCAAAAGATGGCGCTTCACTTGAAGGATAAACTCAAACCTACGGATGCGCTTGCGAAGGTCGCCGCCATGTCTGATGTAGATGGTGAAGTCCTTGCGGCTTTGACCGCACTGGGCTACTCTGTGGTTGAAGCACAGGCTGCGATCCAATCCATTGCGAAGGATGCGCCTGAAGATACGGAAGAACGCTTGAGGCTGGCGTTGCAGTATTTTCAATAAGGCGTCTGCGTGAAAACGTTCAAGTCCTGCAGCGTAAATGATCTGTAGGACTTTTTTGTCCCTTACCAAAATTAATCGAAATCCATATTTTTCATGGTATAAAACTTAGCCAGGGTTTGGTGTGTTCTAGGGGGGAAGCAAAAAGAAAGGAGATAATTTATGATAAAACAAAAAACAGTTGTTGCTGGAGCTTTAGGTGAATGTGTTCACGTGGCCGGGGTGACGAATTTTTTGCGTCTCGCTGAATCGGCTGGTTGGCGGACAGTGTTTCTAGGACCCTCTGTTTCGATAGATGAAATGATCAAAGCCGCCAGACGCGAGAACGCGGATATGGTGGGAGTCTCTTACCGGTTGACACCTGCAACAGGTGAACGGTTGCTCGGCGAATTTGCCGAAGCCGCATCAGAGTTACATGAGAAGGGGGTTCGCTTTGCGTTTGGCGGGACGCCTCCCGTTGCAGAGCGTGTCGAGAAGATCGGCTTCTTCGAGCGGGTCTTTGATGGCAGTCAGCCTCCAGAGGCGATACTCGCTTATTTAAAGGGCAAGCAGAACGGGGTGGCGAAGGAAGCGGATTTTCCTCAATCTACGATTGAGCGAATCAAATGGAAATCCCCATATCCGATTCTTCGCCATCATTTTGGTCTTCCAACAATGGAAGATACGATTGCTGGTATTGAAAAGATCGCGGATGCTCAGGCGTTGGATGTGATCTCGCTGGGCATCGATCAGGATGCGCAGGAAAATTTCTTTCATCCTGAAAGGCAAAACCCAAGACAAAAAGGCGCGGGCGGTGTGCCGGTACGTTCGGCTGAGGATTATCGGGCGTTGTATCAGGCGAGTAGGCGCGGCAACTTCCCGATGTTGCGCACGTATTCAGGCACTGATGATTTTATTAAATTGGCTGAGATGTATAAGGGTACGATCAATATCGCGTGGTGTGCGATCCCGTTGTTTTGGTTCAATCAAATGGATGGGCGCGGACCGTGGGATTTGGAGGGATCGATCCGTGAGCATCAAAGTGTAATGAAGTGGTATGGGGAGCATAACATCCCCGTTGAGTTGAACGAGCCGCATCATTGGGGCATGCGTGATTCGTCAGATGTTACGTTCGTGGTGTCGGCGTATCTTGCGGCGTATAACGCGCGCGCCTTTGGCGTGAAGGATTATATTGCGCAACTCATGTTCAACAGTCCGCCTGGGCTTTCGGATGCAATGGATCTCGCGAAGATGCTTGCGGTCATGGATATGGTCGAGCCGCTTCAGGAAATAAACTTCAAAGTGTGGAGGCAGTCGCGCATTGGTTTGCTCTCGCATCCACTTGACCCTGATGCCGCACGCGGACATCTTGCTGCTGCTACGTATCTGCAAATGTCTTTGAAGCCGAACATCTATCACATCGTTGGTCATACCGAAGCCCATCACGCTGCCACCGCAGACGATATTATCGAAGCCAGCAAGATCGTGCGACGCGCCATTGATAACGCGATGGGCGCGCCTGATATGACTGCTGATAAGGCTATCACAAAACGGCGGAAGGAACTTGTCAAGGAAGCGAAACTTTTATTGGATGCCATTTCGGCTCTCGCGGGACCCGAAGTTGGTGACCCGCTTACGGATGCCGCGACCTTAACCCGGGCTGTGACATCCGGTCTCATGGACGCCCCGCAACTGCGCAATAACAAGTTTGGACGCGGGCAGGTGCGTACGAGGATCGTCAATGGTGCGAGTGTGGCTGTTGACGCCAAAGGAAAACCGGTCAGGGAAAGCAAGCGTTTATCAAATTTGAAATAACATCCAGCACAGGAGGATACATGACGAAGAACTTCACAGTGATCGGGGCGGGGCATGGAGGCAAAGCGATGGCGGCACACCTGGCCTTGATGGGATTCCCGGTCACCTTGTATAACCGTACTCCCGAACGGATCGAGATCATCAAAAAACGTGGCGGTATAGAATTGGATAGCGGCGATGAAGGAGGACCGCGCGGGTTCTGCACCCTTGCCAAAGTCACATCTGATATGGATGAGGCAATCAAAGGAGCGGATGTACTCATGGTGGTTTTGCCGTCTTCTGCCCATGCAGATATTGCGAAAGCCTGCGCCCCCTATTTACGTGATGAGCAGATTATCATCCTGCACCCCGGCCGTACCTGCGGCGCGCTCGAATTCTCCAAAGTTATCAGGGATAACGGCTGTACAGCCGATGTGACCATCGCGGAGGCAGAAACATTCATTTACGCCTCACGCTCCGATGGACCGGCACAAGCACGTATCTTTCGCATCAAGGAAGCGGTCCCGCTTGCCGCGTTACCCGCCACGCGTACACAACAAGTTTTGGATGTGATCAACGAAGCCTATCCCCAGTTCATTGACGGTGTGGATGTGCTCAACACAGGCTTAAACAATATGGGCGCCATCTTTCACCCGGCGTTGACCTTGATGAATGCCGGGTGGATCGAAGCCACACACGGCGATTATCAATTCTATATTGACGGCGCGTCGTCTTCTGTCACCCGGATGTTGGAAGTGTTGGATCGTGAACGCGTTACTGTGGCGTCTGCCTTGGGCATTCGTGCGCGGACCGCGCTCGAATGGTTGAAACTTGCCTACGATACAAGCGGAGCAGATCTGCACGAGGCCATCCATAATCAGCCTGGTTATTATGGCATCAAGGCGCCTCCCACTTTGAATCACCGCTATCTTTTTGAAGATGTGCCGATGAGCCTGGTGCCCATTGCGTCTTTGGGGATCCGTTATGGGGTATCCGTGCGTGGCATGGAGAGCATGATCCAAATTGCCAGCATCATTCATCACACAGATTACTGGCGGCGCGGCCGCACGGTGGAAAAACTGGGATTGTCGCAATGGAGTGTGAGCGAACTGACGCGCTTCGTGCAGGAAGGCGTGGTGGATTAGGGGTTTGTGTAAGTAGGGGCGACCCGCCATGGTCATTCAAGGATCTTGATTAATCCTGGCGGGTCGCCCCTACATTTCAAATCAAAAATATAAGGAGTAAAACTATGTGTGGAATTGCTGGAGTATTTCAGGAACCAGCAAGTCAAACTGTCAAATCAATGATCAAGAACATTTCACATCGCGGACCCGATGGTCATGGCGTTGTGGGCGTTCCCAACGGGACGCTTGGCCATACCCGTCTTGCCATCCTCGATGTGGAAGGCGGGCATCAACCCATGGATTATCAGGATACATCCATTGCCTTCAACGGGGAGATTTATAACTACAAGGAACTTAAACGAAAATATCTTCCCGGTCTGCGCGCTAAAACACATTCTGATACCGAAGTGTTGATCCATCTCTACCGCAAAATGGGACCTGAATGTGTCAACCTACTGGATGGCATGTTCGCATTTGCCCTGCAACATAACGGTGAAATGTTCCTGGCGCGTGATCCCATTGGGGTCAAGCCTTTGTATTATGGCAAAAGCGCCGACGGCAAAAAGTTCTTCTTTGCATCCGAGATCAAAGCGTTGGTCGGTCACGTCAGACGCATCAAGGAATTTCCAGCGGGATACTGGTATCACTCACGACTTGGCTGGCATAAATACTATCAACTCGAAGAAACAATCAATCCGTTCGATGGAACGGAAGAGGATGCTATTTCCGCCATTCAATCCTCATTGCGCGAGGCGGTCTATAAACGTCTGCTTGCCGATGTCCCTGTTGGCGTAAGTCTTAGCGGCGGGCTCGATAGCAGTATTGTCACCACATTGGCGCGTGAGGAAACCGAGCATCTGCATTCGTTCGCGGTCGGCGTGGAGGGGAGTCCCGATCTCTCGGCGGCGCGGCAGATGTCCCGATATCTTGATACGATCCATCACGAGCATGTGTACACGACGCAGGATATGGTCGAAGCGCTTCCCAACGTCCTCTACCATCTCGAGTCCTTCGACCCCGCCCTCGTCCGAAGCGCTATCCCAAATTATTTTCTCGCCAAACTTGCATCCGAACATGTCAAAGTGATTCTCACAGGTGAAGGCGCGGACGAAGTCTTTGCAGGATATGATTACCTCGCCCGATACGAATCGGCTGACGAGCTTCAGGATGAGATGCTTCACATCACGAACGCACTTCACAACACGAACCTGCAACGGGCTGACCGCATGTCCATGGCCTTTGGATTGGAAGCCCGTGTCCCTTTTCTGGACGTTGAGTCTGTCTCGCTAGCGATGGGCATTCCCGCCGAATGGAAACTCCACGAAGAACGCGTGCCCAAAACCTTGCTACGCCAATCTTTCACAGACGACCTGCCACGCGAGATCGTCAATCGCCCCAAGGCAAAATTCTCAAAGGGAGCGGGTTCTTCGGAATTGATCCTCAAACAAGCCTTGAACGAAATCTCAGACAGCGAATTTTCCTCTGAACGCCGGCGTCTCAAAGAAGATTGGGACTACAACCTGCAAAACAAGGAGGCTCTGTACTACTATCGCGTCCTGCGCGGCTTCTACGATGACCAATGGATACTCCCCACCATGGGGAACAGCAGGAGTTTATAATTCTCAACATGGAAACATTTGACTGGTATACCTGGGTTATCCTGCCTCTGATCGTTTTCCTCGCGCGTGTAACCGATGTGACATTGGGCACCATGCGTATCATCTTCCTTTCGCGAGGAAAAAAGATTCTGGCGCCTGTTCTTGGTTTTGTAGAAGTCCTTATCTGGATCACCGTTGTTTCACAGATCGTAGGCGGCGCCCATAATATCATTGCCTACCTTGCCTATGCGGCTGGGTTCGCAGTGGGCAACTATATCGGCATGTCCGTTGAGGAAAAGCTGGCGATAGGTACATTAGTGGTGCGCGCGTTTCTTTCCAAGGATGGAAATTCCCTGATAGAACGCTTACACTCCGGTGGCTACGGTGTCACACACATGGATGGTTATGGAGCGAATGGACCTGTGCAAATCGTTTACACCATCGTGAAGAGGAAGGAACTTCCGGATGTGGTAAAAATCATTCAGGAAATACACCCGAAAGCCTTTTTTACCGTTGAGGAGTTGCGCTCTTTTCAACAGGGAATATTTCCTGTACGTCCCTCTCGACTGCAAACTGAATTATTCGGTAAAAAATTAAAATAGCCCCTTCCTTGTCCATGATGAATAGAGAGAAAAGTTGATCGGCGAAAATATTATTGTCATCGAAGAGATTATCATTGCCCTGCTTCTGATCGCATCAGTGGTGGCGATTACGGCGCGGGAGTTAAGGCTTCCCTACACGGTGGGTTTGGTATTGATCGGACTGGCATTGACCTTTCTCACGGCAACTGAAACGGTTATCTCACCGGATATCATTCTGGCATTATTGGTTCCGCCCCTGGTCTTCGAAGCCGCGTTCCATATTCGATTGGAAGATCTGCGCCGTGATCTTGGGTTGATCCTGACGTTTGCAGTCCCGGGCGTTATCCTCACCACATTACTTGTTGGAGGCGTGGTTGCCTGGGGAACAGGATTGGAGATTTCTGCTGCGCTCGTCTTTGGCGCGCTGGTTTCCGCAACAGATCCGGTCTCTGTGGTGGCATTGTTTCGCCGTTTGGGTGTGCCGCGTCGCATGCAATTACTTCTGGAAGGGGAAAGCCTGTTCAACGATGGTACCGCGATTGTCATGTTCAGTATCATGCTCGGTATCGCCGAAGCAGGCAATTTTAGTTTCGCTTTAGCGGCACGTGATTTCATCAAGATCGCCGGAGGCGGCGTTTTGATCGGCGTTGCTTTGGGAACACTGATCTCCCAGTTTATCAATCGTATCGATGACCCTCTGGTGGAAACAACTCTTACAACTGTTCTTGCATTTGGCTCTTATCTCATTGCCGAAACATTGGGTGTGAGTGGAGTTTTGGCAGTGGTCGCGGCTGGGATCGTGAACGGGAATGTAGGCCCTACGGGAATGTCCGCAACGACACGTGTAGTGGTTTTTAATTTCTGGGAATATGCGGCATTCCTTGCCAATTCGCTGGTCTTTCTGCTGATCGGCTTGACGACCGACGTCAATGTGATGATCGCAAACTGGCAGGCGATCATTTGGGCGGTTTTTGCGGCTTTGATCGCACGCTTTGTAAGCATTTATGGCTTTTCTTTATTCAGTCGCGAAATCCCTGTGAAGTGGAAACATGTTTTATTCTGGGGAGGGCTGCGCGGCGCCATCACACTTGCCCTGGCTTTGAGCTTGCCTGGAGCAGGTCTGCTTGCGGCTGAGCGCGGACGCTTACAGGCTATGGCGTTTGGCTTGGTGTTATTCAGTTTGTTGGTGCAGGGCAGTTCTGCCGACTGGCTTGTAAAACGGCTTCAATTAATACAACGCTCAAATGTTCAGGAGGAATATGAGCGCCGTCATGCCCGCTTTGTGGCTGGACGCGCCTCGCACGACTACATTCGTCGCATGAGCCAGCAGGGTCTTATTTCAGAACATACCTGGCAGCGCCTGGCTCCCCTGCTTGAAAAAAGAACCGCGGGATTGGCGGAGGCTATCAAGGAAATTGTCACCTCTGATCCGGTGGTGGAAGCTGAGGAGATCGATACTGCGCGCCGTGAGTCGTTAAGAGCGCAACGCGCCGCCTTGACCGGTCTACTGCGGGATGGCGTAATTTCAGATGATATATATACCCAGTTGGTGGGTGAAGTGGATACGGCATTGACGGAAAACAATATCGTCTGGCCCGAGTTAATGCGAACCGGTATCGGACAGAGATTAAAAGTGAACCGATTAATGACGGTGATTGTTCAGGAACAGGATGCTGAAAACGCTGTCCAGTCGCTGATCAAGCTTGGTTTTGCCATTACGCGGTTGCCAAGCAAGGGAGGTTTTCTGAGACATCGAAATGTTACTTTAATGGTGGGTATGCCGGCCGGTCTCGAGGAGTCCGCGGTGCGCACCTTGAAGAATAGTTGCAGGGAACGTATCGAGTTTGTTAATACTTTGTCTCCCGCTTCCAACTTTCCCATGCCCAAGCCCATTGAAGTGAAAGTGGGCGGCGCAACTATTTTTGTGTTTGAAGTTGAATCGTATATTGAACTCTAAAAAATCTTTTGAGGTGAAATGAATATATCGGATTGTATGAAACGGAATGTCATATCTCTTTCGGAAACAGCCACCATACGAGAGGCTGCCGCCATGATCGTCAAAAAACACATTGGTTTATTGCCCATTGTAGATCAGGATAATAAGCTGGTTGGCGTGGTAGGGCTGCGTGATCTGCTCAATTTACAACTGCCCGACTTCGTGCGTTTCATCGAAGACCTGGACTTTGTTCATGATTTTGGCGCGGTCGAGACCACGCACCCACATGCAAAAGCGCTTGAAAAACCAATCACCACCCTGATGAAGGACGCCATAACTGTTGAAAAGGATTGCGGTCTGCTGCGCGCCTATGCGCTCATGCTACAGCAAAATCTGCATGATATGCCCGTGCTTTCAGAGAACGGGGAGTTGATGGGAATCGCCTCACGGGTGGATATTGGAGCCTCCATCCTTTTCGCCTGGGAAAAGGCGGAGTGATATGAATGTCGCCGCTGTCTTATCCACCCTCATTTTTGTTGTCAGTCTGGCGCTCATCTTCTCCGAAAAGATCAACCGTACCATTGTTGCTTTTGCTGGCGCCATCCTGGTCGTGGCAGTGGGGGAGGCTCTTCATTTTTATGAAATGAAAGATGCCATTGAAGCGATAGATTTTGAAACGCTTGGTCTTTTGATGGGGATGATGATCCTGGTTGCCATGCTCGAGCCGACGGGCTTCTTTCAGTATCTTGCCGTGCTCGCGGCGCGCGCCTCCAAAGGGAAACCGGCGCGGCTGTTCATATTACTTGGAGCTGTAACCACCGTGCTTTCGATGTTCCTCGATAACGTAACGACCGTTGTGTTGATCGCGCCCGTTACCCTGCTGATCAGTGAGATTTTGGGCGTCAGCGCGATTCCCTACCTGGTGGCCGAAGCTTTGTTGTCCAATACAGGCGGTGTGGCAACTCTTGTGGGCGATCCGCCGAACGTGTTGATCGGTTCTGCTGCCGGTTTTTCTTTCAACGATTTTCTTATTCATTCCCTGCCTATTGTTGTGGTGACGTGGTTTGGGGCATTATTCCTGCTGCGTTATCTTTTCAAGAAGGAATTGTCGAAACGCCCGCGCAGTATCCGGGCGGTGATGAAACTTAACCCCGCACAATCACTCAATGAGCCCGCAGTGGCTCGAAAGATTTTGATCGTGCTGGGCGCGGCGATTCTTTTGTTTTTTGTCCATCACTTGCTGCATATCGAACCGGCTTTTGTGGCATTGGGCGCGGCGGCAGTTGCCATGCTTTGGGTGCAGCCTGATGTTCACGAAACGCTCAAAAAGATCGAATGGAGCGTACTGGTGTTTTTTGGCGCGCTCTTTGTCATGGTGGGAGGGTTGGAAAAGGCCGGGGTACTGGAATCAATTGTCGGCTTGTTTCGAGGCGCATCCAGCGTCCACCCCGTTTTGTTCGGCGTCGGAATCATCTGGGTGGTTGCCATTCTTTCGGCGGTCGTGGATAACATCCCGATCACGATTGCGTTGATTCCCGTTATTCATGGGTTGGGTGAAACCGGTATGGAAGTTAATCCGCTCTGGTGGGCGCTTGCATTCGGAGCGGGATTTGGTGGGAATGGCACCATCATAGGTTCAACGGCAAACATTATCGTGGTGACCCTTTCAGAAAAAACACGCACACCCATCACCGCGGCATTTTGGACACGGCGAGGACTGCCGGTGATGCTGGCGGCTTGTATAATTGCCAGTATCCTGTATACTATCTTTTATCGTTGGTTTTGATCACAGGAGAGACTGATGGAAATTCCCTCGATAAAATTACTCATGCTGGCGGTTGTTCAGGAACAGGACCGCGACCAGGCAACCCAGGCGCTGGATGGTTTGGATGTGCCGGTGGTTTTCCTTTTTAGCGCGGGTGGTTTTCTTGGAAGACGAAACGCGACCCTGTTGATCGGTTTACTGGATGGGAAGGAAGAGTCGGCGATCAAAGTTTTGCAGGAAACCTGCCGGCAACATATCGAATATATGACCCTGCCACTGGAGGGTTCGCCTCTTCCCATGCCGACGCCTGTTCCTGTGACTGTGGGCGGCGCGACCATTTTTGCCTTGCCGGTGGAACATTTTGAAGAGATCTAAGTAGAGAGCCTAAAGGTTTTTAAAACCTTTAGGCTCTGATTTCAGGAGTGCGTATTATGAAAATGATCATTCTCATCGTCAAAGATAACGACTCGGATGAAGTCACACAGGCGCTGACCGCGGATCAGTACCGGGTCACGCGCGTTGCATCTACAGGCGGATTCCTGCGCAGCGGCGTGGTCACGCTTTTACTGGGCGTGCGGGATGAACGCGTCGAATCTGCTTTGGAGCTGATTCGCACCAAATTGCCTCCTCTCTCCTCCGGAGAAAAACGCGCCACGCTCTTTGTTGTCCCTGTGGAGCGATTCGAGCAGGTGTAATTCGGAACGAAATCATACTCAAGACAGTCTTGTATTGGTAAGAATGGAATGGAGACACTGAGATAACTCTCTGTGTCTCCATGTGTTGTAATCAACCATATGAGGTATTAATGAATAAACGCTTTCGTCCCATTGCCGCTTTTATTATTCTGACAATTGCGGTTATGGCTTGTGCTTTGCCCGCAGGTATCGACCCCACGACCGATCAGGTGGCGACCATTGTCGCCTCCACGCTGCAGGCGCTCACGCCTGTGAGTTCTGAAATTCCCGCAGCAACATCTGTTCCCATTGACGAAGGGATTCTTCCACACAGTTTTTATTATCTTGGCAATGACAGTTCCGGGTTGATACAGGTCTTCCGTATCGAACGCGATGGGGTTACCTCTCACCAGGTCACGTTTGAACCGGTCAATGTCAGCTCTTATGATGTTTCTCCGATTGATGGCAGTGTGGCATACGTGGCGAATAACCAACTCCTCTCCATCAATGCCGATGGCTCCAATCGCAGCATGTTGGTGGATGGCGGTCCTGTAGACCCCAACGATCCATTCGAGACCAGTATCAGCAATCCCGTTTTTTCGCCCAATGGGCAAACCATCGCCTATGGATTGCGAGGCTTGAACCTGTATGCTGTTTCCACGGGCATTTCCAATCCAATTTTGCCGCAAAAGGTTAACCCCGATACCGGATTACTAGGTGAAATGTACATACCCGAAAGATATTCACCCGATGGAACAAAAATCTTAATTACAGTTGCTATTCCCAACAGCGACGGTATTTCCGGCGGGATTTTCTATCCCTCAGCCGATTCCCTTGTCCGCATCACAGGCGGCGATGTCTTCGCAGTCTGTTGCGGCATTCCTAAATGGACATCTGACAGTTCTGCTCTTTTTACTGCCACATCCTCAGTTGGTATGTTCGGCTCCGGTTTATGGAGAGTGGATGCCGCGAGCGGAAACATGACAACCCTCCTGCCGCCGGACGATGGCAGCGGAAATTACAACCTTGCCAGTGACCCCTATCTCGCACCCGACGGACAGCTTTATTTCTTCTTTGGGCAAGCTCCCAACTCGGAAGAATTTATTAACCGTGCGCCATTGCAGCTCGTTCGATCCGCGCCTGATGGTGTAACGGGTCGAACCGTCATCAACGCCGATAACTTCCAGTTGATGAACGATGCACTCTGGTCACCGGATGCAAGTTTTGTCATTGTTGCGTTTGCTCCGATACAGGATGTATATGTTGGTGGGCAGGCAGAAGTCACTTATCTTGATGGGCGTCCATCCGTCTGTATTGACTACCTTTGCACAAAATATGAAATGGGGTCCCTAACATGTTTGGCGGCATTGAAGGCGGCGGCACAAAATTCATCTGCGCGGTCGGCACATCACCCGATGATATTCGCCGCGAGACGCGCATCCCCACCACCACTCCAGAAGAAACATTGGGACAAGCCATCTCATTCTTTCAACAGAGCTGAATTGGATTTTGGCAAACTCTCCGCTTTGGGTGTTGCCTGTTTCGGTCCGCTTGACCCGAGACCTGCCTCGCCCACCTTCGGACATATTCTCCCCACTCCAAAACCCGGCTGGACGAATGCCGACATCGTTGGAACACTTCGCTCTGCCTTCGATATTCCCATCGGCTTTGATACGGATGTCAACGGCGCGGCGCTCGGCGAATGGAAATGGGGCGCGGCGCAGGGATTGGATACCTTCATCTATCTGACGGTTGGCACAGGCATTGGCGGTGGCGCGATGGTTAACGGACAACTCCTGCACGGACTCATCCACCTCGAAATGGGACACATCCTTTTGCCGCATGATAAGGAGCGCGATCCGTTTGAAGGATGTTGTCCATTTCATAAGGATTGTTTTGAAGGGCTGGCGTCTGGTCCTGCCATCGAAAAGCGTTGGGGTCAAAAAGCTGAGACTCTGCCATCAGATCATCCTGCCTGGAAACTGGAAGCACATTACGTTGCGCTGGCACTGGCTAACTATATTATACCTTTCACCGCAACGCATCATCATTGGCGGCGGCGTGGGAGGCAGGGATGATTTGCTTCCAATCATTCGCAAGAATGTGCAAACGATTCTGAATGGATACGTTCAATCACCGATGATCACAAAAGCGATTGACGAATATATTGTTCCACCTGGGTTGGGAATCGTGCGGGAATGTTGGGGGCGATTGCGCTGGCACAAAATTCTCGGGGAAATTGTCTTACAATGGATAATTAAGCGGACAAAGGAAGAATCTCCTCGTTATTAATTGGTGCTTGAATTGGAGGTAGTTATGATTAAGCGGTTCCAAGCCTTTACCGCTTTCATGGCCATGGCATTTGCCATTCCAGCTTGTTTTCCGTTTGAAGTAATGGGATTCGATCTTCAAAGTCCAACAGTGATGTAATCCAAATAGCCATGATAAAAATTCCCAAACAAGGAGAAACGACAATGATTATGAAAATGCTCAGCACAATACTTCGGGTTCTTGCCGTACTCCTCATCGGATTTGTGTCCGCTGTAATGGGCTCAATTATTGTCATAAACCTCGGCTATGGTTTCGCACCGGATTTCACCTACAATGGCTGGGAGGGGTATGAAGCTACGGGTCCAATCGGTTTTATTCTCGGCGCTCTGATAGGTTTGATTGGAAGTAGTGTTCTGCTATTTCGCAAACGAAGAAAGGAATAACGTATGAAAACGATTTCTCTCTCTCTCTTTGATGATGATCCCGTTGCTGGCACTATCGGCTTGCGCTTCACCCGCGGGCGTTGGTACCGCTCGACCATCGTCCTCGGATCAAGTGGCGACGATCGTTGCCGTCACATTGCAAGCCATCACGCCTGAAGTCCCTGATACGCCCACAATTGTGCCTGAACAATCCCCGAGTCTGCTTCCGCATAATTTATATTATCTTGGCAGAGATGTTAATACTGGACTCACGCAGGTCTTTCGCATGGAACGCGCTGGAACGACAAATTCACAACTCACATTCGAGCCCGTCGGTGTGGATGGCTACGATGTCTCTTTGGCAAATGGAAGTGTTGCTTATCTGGTAAACAATCAATTGTGGAAGCCGGATTAAGCCAAGGCAAAATCCCAGTCATTACCAGATTAATTGAGGAAACTACGATGATTATTCGTCTCATACTTTTTTCCCCAATGGCGTTGCTTTTAGTAATGCCGGTTGGTCTGTTTTTCGTTCTTCGTTCCTGGAGTCAGGTCTTGATGTGGGAAGCCAGCCTCCTCCTTGCCAGTGGGGCTGCCTTCCTGGGTTATTTCCGTATCGAGGAAAATTTTGCCCCTCCGTTCCCCCTCTTTTATGTTTTTTGGGGATTAAAGATTCTTGCAGTTGCCAGTCCAGCCTGTATCGCATTTGCCTGGGCACGCTGGGCGGGTGTTACAAGATGGCTGTGCCTCCTGTTGTTCCCGCTCGTGCCTGTAGGCGCCTTCGCGATGTGGGTCTTTATCATGTTTCAATTCGCAAATTGATGACTCCGGAACGGTGTGAAATGAAGCCCTCTTTTATTCAACGTCTTATTGGTAACAGAAACCTATTGAAAAACCATGTCGGTACCCGGTGGGTGTTTGTCATCGGAGTGATCGGGCAGCTTGTCGTGGCCTTGGTCCCGTACCCTCTCTCGATTTTGTCACCGCAGCTTCCATTGCTTACCCCTCAGGATTGGGCTGGCAGTTACATTGGTACAAAGTTATTCCTCACCGACAACTGGCGGATGAGCACCAGCGACCCTTATCGTCCCTTTCTGTGGGAGGAAAAACGCGGGTTCTTCCAAAGCCTATATAGCGAACCCGATACGGTTAATACTTCCATCGAACAAACCATTGTTTGGTACGCTGATCCGGCTGAAAACATTAAGGAATGGAATCGACTGGATGCGAACACCTATAATGGCTGGCCCATCATCGAAAGAAACGTGAACAAGGATAAGCCAATCTCCATCCTCGCTTGTCTGCCTGATGGATTAGACTATCCGCATCAATGCTGGTATCTCACCTATTGGGGACATTGGTTCACGGGTATATTTTTCTGGGGGCAGTCTAATAAAGATTTGCTCATTAAGGATATTCATCAACTGACCGGCCGAATTGACCACGCCTGATGTCGGCGCCCGATGAGCCGTGTTTTTGGTTTCTTTGCACACTCAGCAAGGATACGAAACAGCATTGGAAAATTATCGTTCAATGAACTTTGGGATAGTACTATAGCCAGACATCCAACACGAAATTATCAATCAACCTTGTCTTCCCAAAAAACACCGCCATTGAGAGCAAGCGCTTTCCCTTTTATTACATCCAACTCTTCAAGCGTATCATAATCTGCACACGAGACATATTGCACATCGGCAAGCGGCTCGCTCGCCAAAACTTCTTTCATCTTTCCTCTTATCTTTTCCGCATCTCGTTCACCCTCCTCATACGCTTCCTTCGCCGCGCTCAACGAGCGGAACAACACCGTGGCGGCTTTGCGCTGTTCGGGGTCAAGGTACACGTTGCGGCTGGACATTGCCAGCCCATCCGGTTCACGCACGATCGGGCAGACAACGACCTCAAGCGGAAAGTTCAAATCTCTCACCATTTGACGGATGACCGCCGCCTGTTGCGCATCCTTCTGACCGAAATACGCCTTATGCGGCTGGACCGCATTGAACAACTTGGCAACGACTGTTGTGACTCCCTTGAAGTGACCGGGCCGCATCGCGCCTTCCAGCGGACGGGTCATCGCCTCGACCTCCACCCAAGTCTGATACCCCTGCGGATACATGATCTCCGCTGACGGCATCCAGACCAGGTCCGTGCCGAGGGGTTCGATCAGCTTCAAGTCACGGTCAATATCACGTGGATACTTCGAGAGGTCTTCGTTCTCCCCGAACTGCGTCGGGTTGACGAAGATGGAGACAACTACATGGTCACATTCCTCTCTTGCGCGGCGGATAAGGGATAAATGCCCCTCGTGTAGAAATCCCATTGTTGGCACCAAACCCACCGTCCCTGAGAAAGAGAGGCGGGCGGAGTGTAGTTCTTCCAGTGTTGAGACGCTTCGCATAGTCCATTCTCCAGTGTTGACAGATATAGAAAATATGTGCTAAACTTAAGCTCCAACCAATTAAAACAAGGAGAAAAAATGGCTTACGCACATACGAATTCGAAAGGCACCACTTACTACCTGCATTCCAACGGCAGAATGTTCTTCTTCTCGAAGGAAATCAAGGACAATGCGCTCGATGCAGTCCCTGCTGGGTATAATGTGGTCGAGATGAAGACGGGCATGCTCGTCTTGAAGAAGAACCAGCCGGCTACTGAAGCACCCGCTTCTGAAACACCTGCTAAAGGGTAGTATCGTCAAAGTATAACTCTGTTTGTATTCCAGCCTCTTTCGATCAGGCTGGAGAAAAAAAATTGCGCTTTTAGATAAGAAAAGGAGATTTGATATGACACGTAACATTGCATCTAAAAGAACCTGTAACCAGAAAGTGAGGGAATCATGCCAGCACTAAATCGCGTTCAACTGATCGGTCGTTTGGGCAAAGATCCTGAAAGCAAATTCACACCCTCAGGCAAGAAGGTGGCTCATTTCAGCCTTGCCGTCTCGCAGCGTTGGAATACTGCTGGTGAGACCAAGGAATATACTGAATGGGTCAACATCGAGGCTTGGGGACGGCTTGGAGAGGTCTGCCAGGAATACCTCAAAAAGGGTAGTCTGGTCTATCTCGAAGGCAGGCTCAAGACGGAGAAGTACGAGGATAAAGGCGGAGAGACCAAATATTACACAAAAGTGGTCGCCCTCAGCCTGCAATTCCTCGATAAGAGGGACAAGGATGAGCCTGTGATGGCCGTCGAAGAGGATGCCGCGGATTACGAGGCATAGCTTCTATGGAGTGGGGAGCTTGCTCCCATGAATTCGCCAGCAAGCTGGCTGACTCCAAAACACTACAATTGAATAAAAGGCGTAATGCAATTCCACAGGGTTTTGCATTACGCCTTTACTTTTTCTCGTGTTAGTAGGAGATAATTGATGTTAGAAATCCATGGCAAAGCGCAAATTCTCTGAAAATACATCCACCACTTCTTTCGGATCGCCGGGACGCGAGGAATATGACGCCTCCGCCTTCTATGAGACGCGTCTCTATGCGGATCAGACCAAGCCGGAGGCTGATTCGTACATCGAAAATCCAATTCCCTCGCTGGATGTGATCTTCGATCATTCATCCGAAGAGATGACAGAGTTGCCTGATAATTCTGTCCGCGCTCGCCGCGCTGAAAACGGGACGCCATTATTTGGGCTATGAAGTTAACGAGGAATATTTGAAGTTGGCTGATCAGAGAATTCAGGCGAATCAATAGTTTATTGGGTGGCTTGTTTACATTGCAAAAAGCGCAATTGCCATTAAGGCTGTGAGAATGCCCAGCCATTGCGTGCGTGAGATCCTTTCCTTGAGGAATATCCACGCGAGGACAACCGTCGCGCCGGGATAGAGAGAACTAAGAACCGCGGATATATCAAGTCTGCCAAATTGCAGAGCGAGCAGATAAAAGAAATTTCCTCCGACATCGAGTAAGGCATTTACCAGCACGACTCCCCAGGCATCACGCTGGATGGAAAATGACTCTCGCCGTATTAATACGAGTGCAAACAACATAAGAGTCGCTGTAAAACGGGAGGCGATCATGGGCCAGACCGTGGCTGAGATTCCCTCTGTAGCGTAGTGCATGATGATAAAGTAGGAGCCAAACCCAAGTCCCGCGAGAAGCGGCAGGCGCAAATCAGATAAACTGTCCACGTGGAAGCGATTCGCCATGTCACCTTGCGAGATCAACCACACAGCAAGAAGCGCCAATCCAAAACCAATGAAATGAATGAGAGTGGGCAATCCTTCTGTGAACACGCCGACGATCACAGGGAGCGCTGCGGCAAACAAAGCAGAGACAGGCGCGGCGATGCTCATTTGTCCATGTGCCATGCTGTAATAAAGGGTAATCAATCCGATTGAACCGCACATCCCGCCAACCCCTGCGAGAATCAAGGATGAGGTGGAGGGGATGACCTCTTTATAAAAAATATTGACGGCAACCAGCGCGAGCAACCCCAAAAAGTCGGCGTAAAACACGGCGCGAAAAGCACCCAATTTGCGCGTGGCCAGCCCGCCCGCGAAATCGCCCGCGCCCCACGATAGGGCGGATAAAATACCATTGAAGATCGAGAACAAGTTAAATTTTCCCTGCGGCTTTTGCGCGTTCCAAAACCTTTTGAGCGTTCTTGAGAAGAGGCATATCGATCATTTTTCCGTCCAGCGCGTACGCCCCCTTGCCCTCTTTTTGACTGGACTTCGAACGATTCGACGATTCTCTTTGCGTATGCAATCGCTTCATCGGATGGAGTGAACGCCTCCTGCACAGGGATGACCTGATTCGGGTGAATGATCTGTTTCCCGCTGAAGCCGAATCCTGCTCCCTGCTCTGCTTCAAGGCGGAGTCCTTCGTTATCCTTGAAATCGATAAAGACAATATCAATCGCCTGCAAATCGTTCGCCGCACACGCAGTGACCACCGCCTGCCGCGCATACAACAACTCAATCGCAGACTTCGTCCGCACCGCGCCCACGGACGCGGCAAAATCCTCCCCGCCAAAGATGATGGCTTCGAGACGTTTGTCCGCTTCGGCGATTTCCTTCAAGTTCAAAATTCCTTTTGCCGTTTCCACGCCGATCAACAAACGAATGCTTCCAAGATCTCAGCTTGTTCGAGAGTTCATAAGACTCGATCTGGTCACTGACCCATTTCACCTGTTCCGCCGATTTCGATCTTTGGCACAACAATCGAATCAGGCTTTGCCGCCAGCGCGGACGTAAGATCATCCTTCTCGAATCCCGAACCGATGCTGTTGATGCGGATACATCGCTCGGAGTCGCCGAAATCCAATTCCTTCATCGCCTGTGCAATGACCTGACGCGCTTCGGCTTTCTTGTTTACCGCTGTCCCGTCTTCCATATCCATGCAAATGGAATCAACCCCCAATGTCGTGGATTTTTCGATCTTGCGCCGGTCATCGCCGGGCATGTAGAGTAGTGCGCGTCGTGAGTGCATGATAACTCCTAATATATTGCTGTAAAATATAATCATGTATGAAATATCAAGCTTGGTAAAAATTCTATTTCAGGTCTTTGGATGCATTCTGATAGCAGTCAGTATGTATTTCATCATGAAGATATATCCTTTTTCTGACTTTCGTAACTATACATATATTACCAAACAAGAAAGAAACAGACGTTCCTTAAGAGCAGGAATAGGATCAGTAGGCGTTATCTTTGGTCTCCTCTTTCTTATTTTTCCAACGACTTCTCAAGATATAAAAATATTTGAGTTACTATTGGAAATATTAAGTTTTGGCTTATGTATTTCACTAGTAGTTGCTCTTTTGACAATTTTTCGTATGTATAGAGATTTAGGGACATATACAAAAATGGATGGCGATATTGTCTCTACAGATGAAGACAGAAACACCAAAAAATAATCTTGTGCTAACATTTAAACTTGCGAACGCTTTAAGAACATTGCTGTCCGTTCAAACTCGACCACAATTGTACCGTCTGGTTTTTTGCCCCAGCATTTGATTCGTACAATGCCTGCATTCGGTCTTGACTTCGACTCACGCATCTCGATGATCTCGCTCTCGGCATAGATCGTATCCCCATGAAAAACGGGACTCGGATGTACGACCTTGTCATATCCAAGATTGGCGACGATGGTACCTTCCGTCAATTCAGGGACGGTCAAGCCGACGACGAGTCCGAACGTGTAGACTCCATTCACCAAGCGTTGACCGAATTCCGTTTTCGAGGCGTAATCTTCATTGACATGTAACGGCTGTGAATTCATCGTCAATGCCGAGAAAAGCACGTTGTCCATTTCGGTGACGGTACGTCCTTGATGTTTAAATTTCATTCCAACTTCGAGTTCGTCGTAATATTTTCCGGGCATAAAAACCTCCGTTTGAATGTTGGCACGTTTGAACGTTGAAACGTTCTAACTTTCCAGTCTGTCAACGATCTCTATCAACGTTTGCTCCCGCTCCACTGTTTGTCCAGCTTTAACCGCTATGGACTTTACTACGCCATCGCTTGGCGCTTGTATTCTAATCTCCATCTTCATCGCTTCGAGCACCATCAGTGTTTGACCTTTCGTCACCGTATCCCCGTGATTGACATTCAGCGCGCGGACCTGTCCCGGCATGGGCGCGGTCAATTCGCCTGAATGATCGTGTTTCACTCCGCTTTTACGAGAGCCTGATTGTTTGGTGAGGAGATAGGTTCGTCCGTTGATCGTGACCCAGCGTTTGGCATTTTCGGAGGAAACATAAGCGGTGACGTGTTCGCCGTCGATGAGCAGTTCAAGTTTCCCTTCGTCGGCGTGGATGATTTCAACGTCAACAGTCTTATCTCCCATTATGGCGCGATAGGATTTACCTGACGGCGTTAATTCGATCGTATTGTTATCGAATGTAATTTTCATCAGTTACGAAATCCATTCTGTTTCTTCCAAGGACTATACGGATCAGGCTCGTTTCGATTTTCGATTTTGGATTGACGGTTGACGATTGCAAAGTCTGCGAGTGATGCGGCAATGAGAGTATGGAAACCGGGAACTTGCTCCCGTGACGCCGACAGCAAGCTGTCTGATTCCATAACCGTTTCAACCCATCGTGTGGAAACTTTGCCATCTGCGAAATCGGGATGAGCGAGAACATCTTGTAGAAAATCAATGTTTGTTATTACACCATGCACAACAAAATCTTTCAATGCAGATTGCATCTTCTGAATCGCCACCTCTCTATTTTCTCCATGAACGATTAATTTCGCCAGCATGGGGTCGTAGAAATGTGTCACCGTGTCTCCTGCGCGGAAGCCGGAATCCACGCGGATGCCGGGGCCGCGCGGTTCGATGTATTGCAGGAGTTTTCCCGTGCTGGGTAAAAATCCATTCGCGGGGTCTTCGGCGTAGATACGGCACTCGATGGCGTGTCCGCGTTGGTTGAGTTGTTCCTGTCCATAAGGGAAGTGTTCTCCCGCCGCGACACGTATCTGCCATTGGACGAGGTCGAGTCCGGTTGTGAGTTCGGTGACGGGATGTTCCACTTGTAGGCGGGTGTTCATTTCTAGAAAGTAGAAAGTAGAATCTATAGGATTGAAAATGAATTCAACAGTCCCTGCGTTGTAGTAGTTTACAGCGCCTGCGGCTTTGAGGGCAGCTTCGCCCATTTGTTTTCTTAGTTCAGGCGTGAGTAAAGGAGACGGCGTCTCTTCGATGATCTTTTGATGACGGCGTTGCACAGAACATTCGCGCTCGAACAGATGGACAATGTTTCCGTGTTTATCACCAAAGATTTGGAACTCGATATGATGCGCGTTTGCAAGATATTTTTCGATAAGCAAGTGTTCATCACCAAAAGCATTCAGCGCTTCACGTCTTGCGGATTCTATTCCCTCGCTTAGTTCACTTTCGGCGTTTACTACTCTCATCCCTTTGCCGCCGCCGCCCGCCGAGGCTTTGATGAGAACTGGATAACCGATCTCTTTTGCAGATTTTCTAAATTCATCCTTCGGATTCAAGTCCTTCATAGCCAGGGACGGTAGGTACACCGGCCTTCTTCATGCGAATTTTTGATTCGGCTTTATCGCCCATCGCGTGGATGGAGTCGGCTGAGGGACCGATAAAGGTCAATTGTGCAGAGGCAACTGCGGCGGCGAAAGAGGCGTTCTCTGAGAGGAATCCATAACCTGGGTGGATGGCGTCTGCTTTCGAGGAGAGCGCGGCTTGGATCAAGACATCCGCATTCAAATAGGATTCGATTTGGATCGCTTCGTCAGCGAATTGGGCGTGCATGGAATTCTTATCGGCATCGGAGTAGACCGCGACGGTGCGAATGCCAAGCTCTTTGCAGGCACGCATGATGCGGATGGCGATCTCGCCGCGGTTGGCAACCAGAATTTTGTTAAAAGGCAGGGTTTGTGTTTGAGACATTGAAAAATGATAAATGAAACGTGAAATTAGGGAAGAGGGATTTGCTCCAGAAGGCTTTCGATGTTTGGTCGTGTGTCTTGTTTAGTATTGTACGTTGTTTTATCTTCGCGAAGAGCAAGTGTTTTTCCGCGTTGTTGAGGAACCATGATGAGAAGTAATTTTATGATCTGGGTTAAGAATGAAATACGATGTTGCACTACTTCATCTTTGAGAATATGGTGTGATTTGTAATACCAGTCCCGTGCTTCACGTGCAGAACCGAGTGAGTATTGATAGTATTGCGCCCGGGATTTTCCAGTGTGTTGCGAATATCCTTCTGCCAGATTTGCACTGACCGAACCCAGTGCACGATATAACTGATCGGCAATTCCCATGGTTCGCCTGTCTTTCATCAATTCAGTGACATCATGCCAACCAATTTCAGTCGCAAAGAGAGCCAGGCGATATGCCTCCATTTTCCACAGGCTATCGCCGGTTATTTCTTTTGGAAGATTTGCAACCCATTCATCAAACTTCATTCTGGAAACTCCTCAAGCCACAATCTCATCCTTCACGTTTCACTATTCACTTAATTGCACGTTCTTCTGTTTTTCAGCTGAAACTCTACCTCTGTGTTGACGAAGTCGAAACGGTTACACTTGTCTGTAATCCAATTGTCGTCGGCTTGCGTGCCGCCGTCGACGAGCCACGATGAATCTGTGGTGCGGACGTTGTAAGTGATCTCGGCGATAAGTGTGCCATCGCCTGCTGGGAAAACTTCGGAGCTGATGATCTGATATTCGATGATGTTGCCGCTTGTGATGAAACCATCCATGACCTTGATAAATATAGCTTCGTGAATTTTAGCCGCCAACGGGTTGATCTCACTTTTGGCAAGCGCGCCAAAGAGAGCAGGGTCTGTGTTCGATGGAAGTTCTATTGGGATTTCAGTGGGAACTTCTGTGGGTATTTCGGTTGGCGGTGCGAGTGTTTCAGTGGGAGACGGGAGGGTAGCGGTTGGGGGTGGTGCTTGTTTGGAACATGCCGATAGAAGAAGGATAAGAACGACGAGCCAATGTCTTGCGCGATGGATGTTCATACGAAAATGTGATTTCCTTGTTATTGATTCAGCAGGCGCAATAACTCCTGCTCTCTATCTGATTTTAATCCCGCACGCCATTCGTGATCTTCCGGACGTGTATTCGCCCACTCGATCAAGTCTTTTACGGTTTCTGCCAAGGGACGAAACTTCAAGCCTGCCTTGATGGCTTTGGAAATATCAATGCGCGAGAAGCCTTGATTCTCTTCGTTGTCTGGAACCCAAACGGGCATATCGCTCCATTCGGCGACGTTGTTCTGTTTCAAAAATTCAACCGATGCCCATTGGAAGTTTGCGTCACTCCCGCTTACTTGTTTGCATGTTTCGAGCATCGCTCCCAATGTTAGTTCATAATCGGGTCCTGTGGCGTTGTAGATGCCTGATGCTTTTTCTTCGATCAACTTGATGGTGAAATCTGATAGATCTCTCACGTCTATGATTTGAATTGGAACATCTGGCTTTTCGGGGACGAGAACATCTCCGCCTTTTGCGACGCGCACAGGCCAATACGTGAATCTATCGGTTGGGTCATTGGGACCGACGATCAGTCCGGGACGTATGACCAATCCGCGTTCACCATAAATTTCGAGAATTGCTTTTTCGCACAATGCTTTTAATGGACCATAGGATTCGCCTGTGATTTCTTCAATGGATTCATCCTCGATCTTGCCAACCGCATCGGACTCGTCAATGCCGATCTTTCTGAACGTTTCTTCTGCATACGCCGAAACGGACGAGATGAAAACATAACGCCCGACGCTTCTTTCCAACCCGATGGCTGAGAGGCGGACGATGCGCGGGAAATACCCGCAAGTATCAATGACCGCGTCCCATGCGCGACCTGATAGTTTTTCGATATCATGTTCGCGATCGCCGATGAATCGTTTCAAGTTGCGGAAATAGATTCGGGTTCGATTTGCCGCGATTGAAGAGTGTGACGTCATGTCCGCGTGCGAGAGCGGAGTTGACGAGATGTCTTCCAAGAAAACGCGTACCGCCGATGATGAGGATGTTCATGGATTCCTTTTCTCCCTCATCCCCAGCCCTTCTCCCACGGGGAGAAGGGAGTCATGTCCCCTCTCCCTATGGGAGAGGGTTAGGGTGAGGGCGCGAGTCATTTTTTCACTCTTGTCAATATCGCTTCTGTCGCTTTGGCTTCGTCGCCTTCGGGAAGAATGTTGTAGGCGGTGATCGTCAAATGATCGGCATCTATCAGTTCCACTTCGGTGCGCCAGCCCCAGTCCGGTCCGCCGGTGGGATCGGGGTAACTGCCAAGGACCTGGAATCCGTTTTCGATGGCGTGACCGGTGCAGAACATGAGGGCCGTGTTGTTGTGGAACGAGTTCCAGCCAGGAGGCTTCGTAGCGATCGAGGGTGGTGTTGTAACCAAAGGTGAACATGCCGTGTTGTGTTTCTCCTTCAACGGAGGTTTGATAAAGGAACAAGGCAAAGCGAGCATCCAATACCAATTGGATGTTGCCAATGATCGGGGCTTCGTCCAATAATTTGTCTGGTTCGAGCCATATCTTGGATGTGCCCGTCCAGCCGCCAGCGAGTTGGGCGAGGAAATGATGGGGGCTGCCTGAGGTTTGGGGGAAGGTCATTGATGGGATTCCTTTCGGTAAAAGTATTGATTTACGTAGAAAGTGGAAAGTGGTGAGTGGGTTATGGGAGTGGTATTTCTGAATCGAGGTTGAAGTTTGAAGGTTGTAGTGAAATGTCGTAGGTGGCTTGCTCTTCGCGGATTCCTTTTTGGCGTTGATGAGGAGTTAGAACACTCAGCATTTTGATAATTTGTGTGAGCAGATTGATTCGATGTTTCACTACTTCTTCTTTCAATGTGTGACGTGATTTGTAATACCAATCGCGTGCTTCACGCGCAGAACCGAGTGAGTATTCGAGAAAGCGGGCGCGGTCTTTGCCAGTGGAACGTGAATACCCCTCTGCGATGTTGGCAGAAATGGAACAAACTGCGCGATAAAGTTGATCGGCAAGACTACGGGTAAGTGGATTCTTGCTCAACGCAAGAGCGTCTTGCCATGAAATATCGGCGACAAACAAGCCGAGACGATAAACTTCGAGTTTCCACAATGGGTCTTGCGTTATATCGTCTGGAATCGTCTTTTGCCAATCAGGATAATTCATTTCTCCTTCTCTACTTTCCACATACTACTTTCTACATTCTAAACACACCAAAATTCTGCTCTTCAACCGGCGAATTCAAAACAACCGACAGTGCCAATCCCAAAACCTGACGCGTATCTACAGGGTCAATTACACCATCATCCCATAGACGTGCGGTGGAATGATAGGGATTTCCTTCGGTTTCGTATTTATCGAGGATTGGCTGTTTGAATTCATCGGCTTCTTCTTTGGTCATGGCAGGTTTGCCTTCGCGGGCGAGTTGATCCTGTTTGATAGTGAGTAACACGTTCGCGGCTTGTTCTCCGCCCATGACGGAGATTCTTGCATTGGGCCACATCCATAAAAATCTGGAGTCGTAGGCGCGACCGGACATGGCGTAGTTGCCTGCGCCGAAGGAACCGCCGATGACGACCGTTAATTTTGGAACGCGAGTTGTTGCCACGGCATGAACCATCTTCGCGCCGTCTTTGGCGATGCCGCCGATTTCGGCTTCGCGTCCGACCATGAAGCCAGTGATGTTTTGCAGGAAGACAAGCGGGATTCCGCGCTGGTCGCAGAGCTCGATGAAGTGAGTCGCTTTGAGCGCGGACTCGCTGAACAGGACTCCGTTGTTGGCGATGATGCCGACGGGGTATCCGTGAATACGCGCGAAACCGCAGATGAGGGTCGTGCCGTAGCGGGCTTTGAATTCGCGGAACTTACTGCCGTCTACGAGGCGGGCGATGATCTCGTGGACATCATAGGTGGCGCGGAAAGTTGTCGGGAGGATGCCGTACAAATCGTCGGCGGGGTAGAGAGGTTCTTCTGGTGGAGCAACTTCCAGCTTGGAGAGAAGCCGTTTGAAAGTCCGCAGGTTGTAACGTTTCGACGATGTCTCGTAAAAGTTGAATCGCGTGATCATCGTCCTCTGCAAAATGATCTGCAACACCAGAGAGTCGTGTGTGGACATCCGCTCCGCCGAGATCTTCAGCGCTGACATCTTCACCAGTTGCGGCTTTGACGAGCGGAGGTCCGCCGAGGAAGATGGTGCCTGTGCCTTTGACGATGATGGCTTCGTCGCTCATCGCAGGGACGTACGCGCCGCCCGCCGTGCAACTGCCCATGACCGCCGCGATCTGCGGAATCTTTTTAGCGGACATGTGCGCCTGATTGTAGAAGATGCGACCGAAATGATTGACGTCGGGAAAGACTTCATCTTGCAGGGGCAAGAACGCGCCGCCCGAATCGACGAGATACAGGCAGGGCAGATGATTCTCTTCGGCGATCTGCTGGGCGCGCAGATGTTTCTTGACCGTCATCGGGAAGTAGGAGCCGCCTTTGACGGTGGCGTCGTTGGCGACGATGAGCACTTCGCGATTCGAGACGCGCCCGATGCCGGTGACGATGCCCGCGGAGGGAGTCTCTTCGTTATAGAGGTTGTATGCGGCGAGAGGGGAGAATTCGAGGAATGGAGAATTGGGGTCAAGCAGACGTTCGATGCGTTCACGGACGAAGAGTTTGCCCTGCTCTTCCTGTCGCACCCGATATTTTTCTCCGCCGCCTTCATGGACTTTGGCAATGCGTTGCTTTAGTTCATCCGCGAGGGCGCGGTGGTGGGAGGCGTTTTGTTTGAATTCTTCTGATTGGGGATTGATATTTGTTTGGATCGTGTCCATATGCCGAGTTTAGCATAAACTAACCACGGAGTCACTGCACTCTGCGAGTATGCTTCGCAAAGACACGGAGAAAATTAGTGTTTCAAACGGTGAGTGTAGGGGCGACTCGTCAGGGACTGACACTCCTCAGAGTTGGCACGACTCCATTGCTTGACGTAACGATTGATAGGGCTTGGAGAGTCGCCCCTACGTGTTATTTCATACGGTGGTTGAGTAACCCTGAGCGTTCGTTGCGAAGGGCGTATCGAGACCACAACATGAAATATCAAACTTGCTTTCTATTTGTGGTCTCGATACGCCACTTCGTGGCTACTCGACCAGCGGAGTTGGTTTGTTATTAGTGGTTTCGACTGCTTGCGCTCAACCACCGAGGTCTTTCAAAAATCGTTCCGCCTCCTCATACGCCACCTTGTAATAATACGGCGGACCGTCGCACGTGGCGAGTTTCTTGGCTTCTTCGGCGTACTGTTTCGCCTTGGCTCATGGACTAAAAATCACTTCAAAGGTTTCTTTGGGTTCTGGTACGCCATTATGCCATTTCATTCTTCTTGCCTGAATTTCAAGTACTTCACAAAAAGCTATTAAAGATGGTTCATGAATTTTGGGGAAATCCATTCCAGCTAAAACTTCTGTTATTACACCTTCAATTGAAATATTCTCGAATTCACTATTGGAGCTATGAACAAGCCAGCGATACTCGGTTTCATTTGCCCAGTCGGGATTTTTCTGAGGAAAAATGATGAGAAATGATCAGCCACATACTTTCGCACTACTTCTTTTGGACTAAGGATTTTTATATCGTTAAGCATGCTTGTTGCTGGAGGCGGCATTATGGATAAGGATGTCGATGTAATACCATCATATAAAGCTTTGCCTTGAAGACATCTCGCCCCAAATTTATTTTTCAATTTATTGATAAGCTTGTCTTTATCGAACACAAGACAAAATCCCTTGTGATTTTCCCCATATTGTGCCCACATTCTTGGACGAGAATACCCTGGATCCAGAAATACGGCAAACATTTTCTTAAAGACTTCATTAGTCTGTTCAGTTTGACCTAAACCATCCAATGTAAGACATAATACTTTCCATTCTTCCATAATAACCTTTGGAACAACATTTCGAATAATCTTATTGGCATCGTTAATCAGCTTGTCAAATTTTGGATTACCTCGTGGTTTCAAAAACGTCAGAAGTTCCCAAGGTCTAGATTCTCTAGGGTCATTTGTTTTGCCTATCTTATTCAAGCGTATCTTTTTCTCAGACAAAATATTTAGCCCAGACTTTATTTTAGTGTAATGACAAATTTGCTCGGAAATTATTTTTTGTTCCATTGATTTTCTTCTCAGACAATTACTATTCTAAATGATTTCAAGAACATCTTCGTCGCCTCATTCGCTACCCTGTAATAATACGGCGGACCGTCACAAGTGGCGAGTTTTATCAGGCTGAATTATTTCTTCTTCTTGATCTTCTCTCTTGAACAACATCGGGGTTTTCTAGGTTTGCTATTATTTCCATCCATTCGATGTTTTTTGCAAGAACAGCATCTCGTACCATTCTCTCTCTTGTTGATAATGTTGATGCACCTGTCTTTATTTCCACAAAAACAATTTTCTTTACTTCATCGTTTCCAAGTCCATCAAAGACAATCAAATCGATTGGGCTTCCAATAAATCGAGCGTCTGAAGGGTTGAATCCAAAACCTGGAAGATAAGGGACCATGTGCTCTGTCATTTTCCCCATTGTTACAGACGAGCTTTTATCGATCGCATCTTTTCTGATTTCCTTTTCTGCTTCCACTTTCCATTGCTCAAGGCTGACAGTTGCTTCTTTACTAAGCACACCCCATATTTGACTTTTTGCATTTTCTAATTCGTCAGTTCTCCACTTTACAAGTTGCTCCTGCGCTTCTTTTATTGCTTCCCCTCGCACACCTTCTAACATTTGTTGTCGGGCTTGTTGCAATTCATTCTCTTGCCATTTCTGCACTTGAGCTTGCATTTCTTGAATTACCTGACCTTTTGCGGCATCATATATTTGTTGCCTAATAGAACTTAATTCCTGTTCTTTCCAACTCTGTAACTGTTCTTGTGCTTGTTTGAAAGTATCATCTCTTTGTTCTTTTATTTGCTTAAGAAGAGCTGTTTTTGTTGTAGACGAGGCCAAAAAATAGCCGATAGCCACGGCTAATGCGGCTACAATCATTAATACAATTGCGAAAAGAATAAGCAATATCCCTGTGTTATTCATAATTCACCTTTTCTCTTGCGCTTCGTACTTGTGGCTGTAGGAAATAAAAACATCGTATTTGAAATCCGTCTTGCCATATCTGCCTACCCTTATCTCATCTTGCTCATGTGCTCGACTGAACCTATTGTAATCCAACCATTTTCCACTTTCCATCCCACCGTCTTGTGATAGGATTCCTGATTATGCACTTCTCAAAGATCACCGATGATCTCTTCATCGGCAATACGCCTTCCCTCAATCGACTACGACCGTCTGCGCGACCTCGGCGTGCGGCTCATCATCAACATGCGCTTCTCGCGTCCGCGCCCACATCCCGATCCCGCACGCAAGTCACCCATCAACACCTCTGGCTGCGCTCCATTGACAGTCCCTTCTTCCCGCTCTCGATCCCCAAATTGATCCACGGCGCACGTGCCGCGCTCGAAACGATCCGTGACGGCGGCAAGGTCTACGCCCATTGCGCCTACGGACGTCACCGCGGCGTGGCGATGGGCGCCTGCATCCTCATTGCGCAGGGCTACGATCCGCAGGAGGCGATGCAACTCATCGCTGAACGCCGCTCCGTTGCCGACCCGTTCGCCTGGTACATCCAACCGCGCATATTGAAATTTGCAAAAGAATGGAAGTAAGGGCGGACTGATGTGTCCGCCCTATGAAATTTCAGCCCCTCGACCGCTCACCCTCAAATTAAATATCCTCGCCTTGAGTCCCGCCGCCTCATACGCACGCTTCATTGATTCCCCGATGCCTGCTTCGGCTTCCGAAGAAAATGCGATCAAGCTGGGACCCGCTCCCGAAAGCGCGACTGCCGCGGCTCCCGCCTGACGCGCCGCCTCCATCGCCGACTCCGCACCGGGGATCAACTTCATCCGATACGGTTGATGCAACGTATCGGTCATCGCTTCGCGCAAGCAGACTCAAATCCCCGCAACGGAAGGCTTCCAACACCAGCGCGGCATGACTGATATTATGCACCGCGTCCTTCATCGAAAATTGTTTGGGCAACGCCGCCCGCGCTTCTTTGGTCGGCAAATGGAAATCAGGCAACACCACCGTGACATGCAAATCCATCCCAATGGGGATTTGACGCACGATCACCTTATCCTCAGCCACATCCACCGACGACAACGTCAACCCGCCCAACAACGCCGGAGAGACGTTGTCCGCGTGACCTTCCATCTCTGCCGCGATCTTCAATATCTCGTTTCGTGAAAACGGCTCGCCCAATAACGCATCCGCCCCAAGCATCCCCGTCAATATCGCCGCGGATGACGACCCAAGTCCCGAACTCATCGGGATATGATTCACGCAACTCAATTTAAACGCCGGCAACTCTTTCCCCGCCAACTCCGCCAACTTCATCGCCGCTTCAACGATCAGATTATCTTTTCCCTGTGAAATCTTCCCCGCCCCTTCCCCTTCAATTGACACAACAATCTGTTCATCCGCTTCCAATCCGTGACTATATCCGTTACCCATTCCGTTTCATTCCACAAATCCAAAGCCAGACCCAGGGTATCGAACCCAGGTCCAAGATTGGCAGATGTGGCAGGGACTTTGATGGTTATGTTCATAATTTGCTATCCATCGCGCTGAGCGGAGGGTCGAATGCTTTTAGAGACCCGCAGACGAAGCGCACGTTTGCATGGAAACTTGCGCTTCGTCTGCGTTCCTCGCTGTCGCTCGTCTCTCAGCTCACATCGTCCCGATGCATTTCGGGAGCGCGATGCGTTACCCCAATATAACCTCTTCCAACGCCTCCAACTTCGGCGGGACGATCTGTGGTTTCTGCATATCCTTCGTGATAATATCCGGGTCTTTCAATCCATGACCGGTGCATATCGCAACGATCCGCTTGCCTTTGGGATTCAACTTGCCATTTGCGATATCGTTTGCCAAACCAGCCAGCCCCGCCGCAGAGGCAGGCTCCACCCAAATCCCTTCGAGCTTTGCCAGCATCTTTTGCATATCCAGGATCTGTTCATCCGTCACTGCGATGATTCTTCCTTTTGATTCTTCAGCGGCTTCAATGGCTTGTTCGCCGCGTGCCGGCTTCCCAATGCGGATGGCGGTCGCGACCGTTTCAGGGTTGTCCACGGGATGACCCAACACCAACGGCGCGGCACCCGCGGCTTGCACTCCCAATATCTGCGGCAAGCCAGTGGATTTAATTTCGTTATATTGCTTGTATCCCGCCCAATAGGATGTGATGTTGCCCGCATTGCCAACCGGCAGACATAACCAATCCGGTGCAGAACCCAACACATCACAAATCTCAAAGGCAGATGTCTTCTGTCCCTCGATGCGATAGGGATTGATCGAATTCACCAGACAAATGGGATGCTTATTCGTGATCGCAACAACCATCGTCAACGCGTCATCGAACGAACCGTCAATTTGAATGACCTGCGCGCCATACGCGATGGAGCCTGCCAACTTCCCCGCCGCGACCTTTCCCTGCGGGATCAACACAATGGACTTCATCCCTGCCCGCGCCGCGTATGCCGCGGCGGATGCGGCGGTGTTGCCTGTCGAAGCGCAGATCACCGTTGTTGCATTGCGCCCCAGCGCTTCGCTGACAGCGGCGGTCATGCCGCGGTCTTTGAAGGAACCGGTCGGGTTGAGTCCTTCATATTTGATGAACAACTCAAAGCCGCCGCCGAGTTGGCGGGTCAAGGCGTCCGCTTTGATCAAAGGCGTGTTGCCCTCGAGCAGGCTTACAGTCCGTGTGTGAGACGGGAGGTCGAGGTAAATGTCCGTAACGATCGATAAGTCCGAGGTAGGGTTTGTCCGTCATAGTCGCCAAGTTTAACATAAAACTCAGCGCCACTTTATGTTTGTGGATATACTTTATCGGGATGAAACGACTGTTTATATTTATTGCAATCGCTTGTTTATTATCCGCCTGCGGCGCAGACGTAACGGTTGTGCCAACCTTAACTCCATCCGCTTCTTTTCGCAAAACCGTGACAGAATCCGTTCCACCTTCTGTTACTCCCTCCAAGCCGTTTACCCACTTCAATATCTGCTACGCCATCGGTTCACCCCTCTGCAACTCCCGACAGCTCCCCTCGACCCTGTGGATTGGAAATATCTGGCCTGTCCTCCCCAGCGTTGACCCCACCTTACGCGCCATCTATGAATATGGCGTCGCACACGGCACCGACCCGCATGCCTTTTCGATCTTCGGCGATTGCCAGTCACGCCCCGATGCTTTCTTTGGCGTCTTTGAAACTGATGAATCTGTTGTGCAAAGTCTTCCAACTGAACTACAGGATGTGGTTGCTAACTTCAAAGGTTCGTTCAATCGCGAAAGCCCCACATCACAAGATGGCACCACGCCCGGTGCGTTGTTGTGGACTCAATGGCATCGCGGCGAATACGGATGTACCTTTGCCGAAACGCCCGTCGAATGTGAATTGCGGATTCATAACCCGTCGTTTGTTATTATTCAGATTGGCACACACTTTCGAATCGCGCAACACGGAATATTTGCGAAAAGTCATTACACAATTGATCGACGCGGGCGTTGTGCCGATCCTTGCCACCAAAGCCGATAACCGCGAAAAAGATGAACGCATCAACAATGACATGGCTTTGCTCGCCTACGAATATGATCTCCCTCTTTGGAATTTCTGGGCGGCGGTCTCCGATCTCCCCAACCGCGGACTCTACACACGCGATGATCGTCCATTGCAGGGCGATATCTATCTCACCGATGAAGCTGCACAAATCCATCGCATGACAGGGCTTGAAGCGTTGAATGCCGTTTGGCGGTGGAACAGGGAAATGCCCGCGTGACGGGACATGTGAGCAGAACGAAAGAATGAGGGACGAGCGCTTCGTCTCGCCACACAGAACGTTGGCTCGTCGCCTATTCATTGAACAAAACTCTCGAGTCTCTTCTCGCCTTCTACATTCATCCTTTAAGCGGCGGCGCGTCCTTGTCATATACAAATACCTGAACGTCCATCCCATCGCTGTTCAACATATCAATGGCAGGCTGAAAGGTTGCATCCTTGATCTTCTGCATATCGCCCGCTGGCGCATATACACTTAAACGCGCTTCTTCATCAGACATCTTAACGGTCTTGATCTCCGCGCTTCCACATGCGGTTTTGATTGTGTCGGTCATTTTGTTAATGGCGTCATCTAAAGACATGCGCGCTCCCTTCCAATAAAAAGATTATATTGTCATTTCGCTATCTTCGCAACTGTCACGCCCGCGCCGCCTTCGCTGTCCTTCGGCTCCTCGAACGATGTAACGTACGAACTGGATTTCAACGCATTGCGAACCGCCTCACGCATCTTGCCAGTCCCTTTGCCGTGCACGATCCGCACGAACAACAAACCGGATGAATATGCCCGCTCCAGATAACGTTCCAGTTCGTCCAGTCCATCATCCACCAGTTTGCCGCGCAGATTGATCTCCATGCCGGGCGATTTCGTGTTGACAGGCACTTGCTCAGAGCTAACCGCTTTTTCCACTTCTTTTGGATTCTCTGCCTCTTGACCTTTTCTTTGCAAGTCAATGAGTCTCGCCCTCACGCGCAGACTCCCGATCTGGACCTCCGCATCGGACTCACCCAAAGCTGTCACCACGCCATCAGCCTTCAACGTGCTGACAGTGACGCGCTCGCCCAGCTTCAATGACTGACTGACTGACCGCTGATAAGCTGTTCGCTTTTTCTCTCCACTGGCGCTTCCACTTTCTCTTCGATCTTTTCCATCTTCTCTTCGATCGCATTGATCGCTTCGAGCGGTTGCTTTGCTTTTTTGAGTTGAGACTTCAACGAGTTCAATATTTCGTTTGAGAACAGCTACTTCCAATTCACCTTCGGCGCGTGCCTTGGCGATGACTTCGCGGCGTTCATCTTCGATCTTCTCGAGTCGCTTTTCGATTTCCTTTGTTTGCGCTTCCAGTTTATCGCGCGCCTTCTCCAGCTTCTGACGTTCACGTGATGTGCGATTGCGTTCCTTACGAATGTCATCGAGCAGTTTGTCGGCGCGTAAATCGTCGGGGCTGATCTCTCCTTTTGCTGATTCAATGATCGGCTGAGGAAGACCGAGTCGCTGGGCGATGAGGAGTGCGTTCGAGCGTCCGGGCAGTCCGATGGTGAGATGATACGTCGGGCGCAGAGTTTTGATATCAAATTCCAAAGACGCGTTGACGACGCCTTCCGTTGAATGTGCAAATGTTTTCAGTTCGGGATAATGTGTCGCGACGAGAGTCGTGCATCCCGTTTCAAGCAGGTGATTGAGAATAGCCCGCGCCAACGCCGCGCCTTCCTGTGGATCAGTTCCCGCACCAAGTTCATCGAAGATGACCAGTGAACGCGCATCGATCTTTTTGAGGATACGAATGATATTCGTGATGTGACCGCTGAATGTGCTGAGCGATTGCTCGATGGATTGTTCATCGCCGATATCCGCAAAGACATCGTGAAAGAGCGGCAATTCCGAACCGCTCTGCGCAGGGATGTGCAGTCCGCTTTGCGCCATGAGCGCGAACAAACCGACAGTTTTCAACGATACCGTTTTACCGCCCGTGTTCGGACCTGTGATCACAATGGCGCGTGTGCCAGGCTTGGGATCAATATCGGTTGGTACAACCGTTTGAGGATCGAGCAAAGGATGACGCGCACGAATCAATTGGATTGGATGGTCTGTTGCCAGATCTCATCCTTCTGCCTTCCGCCTTCTGCCTTGTGTAATACTGGTTCACTCGCCTTCAACTCCTCCGCATACTTCGCCTTCGCAAAGATCAGATCGAGCATCGCAAGATTTTCAACGCCGTAATTGATCTCTTCGCGATGTTCACCGACCTGCACAGAAAGTTCATGAAGGATTCGTCGTTCTTCGTCGCGTTCGGCTAATTCCAATTCACGCACTTTATTGTTGAGTTCCACAACTGGCAACGGTTCTACGAACAACGTCGCGCCGCTGGAGGATTGATCGTGGACAACGGCTTTGATCTGTCCCTTGAACTCCGCACGCAATGGAATGACATAACGTCCCATCGCGTTGCGTGATGATGGGTTCCTGCAACTTGGAGGCAGAATCCGTTAGATACTTTTGCAAACGCGACATCAAACGGTCATGCGCAATCTTGATCTCGCGGCGTAGTGTAGCAAGTTTCGGAGAAGCGGAATCCAACACCTCGCCGCGCTCTGAAAGGACGCGCGTGATCGCATCCACGATGCCATGAGATTCGGGCAGGGCCATTGCCATTTGGCTTAGTCGCGGGAATTCGTCCGTTTTGCGTTCGAGCGATTTCTTGATCTCACGGCACGAGATCAGCGTGGATTTGATATCTAGTAATTGTTGCGGATCGAGCACACCGCCGCGTGCCGCCAGGTCCGCCGCGGGGCGAATGTCATGTGCGCCGCCGATGCCAATGTCGTTTGTGGAGAACAAGTTGCGTGCTTCGGTTGTCTCTGCAAGACGGGCAAGCGCGAGATCATATGAATCGGTTGGCTCAAGTGAGCGCGCCAAATCCATCGAAGCGGAGAAGTCACAGAATGACTTCAACCGTTCGAGTATCTTGGGGTATTCAAGGACTTGCAGTGTTTTGGCGTCCATTGCGGGGAATTATACCCGTGTGGATATTAAAAAATTGAGCGGACGTTACATCCGCTCAATGGCTAAATATATTTGTTTTCAACTTTTCGTGATGGAGCAACTTGCCTGCTTTTGATGTGAATTCCTTCAAAGATCGTTCGGTAATGCTCCTCGTAATATTTCATGCTGTTTTCCAGGCTGTGGAATTGGGCACGTTCAACACCGACTTCGCCCATTTCCTTCCATTTGCCGCGTGCATTCATTAGATCTTCGGCACCTTGTGCCGCGTCCTTTGGATCGTTCGGTTTGAATAAATATCCATTGATACCCGCTTGTACCAATTCGGGTAAGGCCCGCGCATCTGCGGCGAGGATGGGCTTGCCACATGCCATGGCTTCCAACGTCGCGATGCTTTGTAATTCTTCAGGACTGGGCATGGCAAAGACATCCGCACTGTTATATAGGACTGGTAGATCCTCTGGTTGTACAAATCCGATGAATTTCACGCGTCCTTCCAGACCGAGCGCCTGCATCTGCTTGCGAAGAATTTGTTCATAAAGACCTTGTCCGCAGATCGCCAGCTGAATATCGTCACGCGGGAGGAGGGAGACGGCTTCCAATAATATGTCCAAACGTTTTTCGCCATCGAGTCGTCCCACGTAGAGGAAGAGAGTCTTATCAGCGGCGAGTCCGTATTTTCGGCGAACGCCGACGCGATCAACCTCAGGGTCCGGTTTGAAGCGGCAGGTATCCACTCCGTTCGAGATGGCGTGGACGGGGATAAATATCTTTTGCGCGCGTAATATCCGCGCGGCTGTCCTGGATGGGGTGGTCGCCACATCCAGCTTGTTGAAGACAGATAACATCATTTTCCATAAAGGAATTGTGAAGAGATGCTGGAGACGCGGAAAGTTTTTGAAAAAAGGAAGAATATTTTCGGGGAGGAAGTGATTGGTGCCAATGATGGGTATTTCCCGCCGGCGCGCTTCATTGACAGCGGCACTGCACAGAAAATAATGATCCTGGATGTGCACAACATCTGGTTGAAATGTGTGAAAAAGTTTTTTGATATACAGGGATGGAAACGGTGTTACAAACATGGACGGGTGAAGTATCGATAAATGAATGGCGGGAACCATTTCAACGCGCACATCGTTTTTAACTGTGGAGTGCGCTTGTATGTTTTCAGAAGGCGCAATGACCATGACCCGATGTCCGCTTTTTGCCATATTTTCTGCCAATTGGATCGTAAAACTTGCCTGTCCATTTCCAGGGGAGTATGTTTGTGAGACGATAAGGATGCGCATGGTTTATTCGTTTTCCAAATTTGATTTTCGGTGCGATATGTAGATCAGTCCAAGGATTAAAAAAATGGCTGCCCCGGCCAGTGAAACCCAGCGCAGATTCGATGCGATCCTTTGCGTCAGCGTGCCAAAATAATAGCCAGCCAGTACGAGTCCACCTGTCCATATACATTCAGCAGTGAAGAGCGCGCCGAACCAGCGTTTCATGGGAATGCGCGCCAACCCCGTTGCGATCAATGTAGGTACCACAAAGCCCAGAGTCAACTTTGCCGCGAAGAGGATCTTGCGAATATGCGTTTGAATATCTTTTTCCAGCTGATCTATGAGTTTCTTTTTCAACCCGAACCAGTGTCCGTATTTCACCAGCCATTCTGTTTTGCCGAGATATCCAACGGAATACCAGACCGTATCAGCGGTCAGATTTCCAACACTGGCAGAGGCAAACACGAGTATGGGGTTTAGAAGTCCTGCAGAAGCGGCAACGGCTCCGGCGAGGGTAGCCAGGGGGCCTTCCACAGAAACCACCAGAGCGAGAAGAATATAAGACCAGCCTCCTAATGACAGGATGAAGTTGGTGATAGAGTGTATGTATGTAACATTGTTATTCATGGATGGAAAACCCGCAGGCACTTTGATATTTGATAATATACGTTCCATTCCTGATAAGGTTTCAGGAGCATTCCCAATAACCTTGCAGGCTTTACGATAGCACTCGATGATGAATTTCAGATTAACAGGGAGGGAGAGGCAAATCAAAAACAGGCGGACAATACGTCCGCCTGTTTTTGGAATGGGTTGTTTACTTTGTTCTTGCCGCCAATGCCGCGCCGACAATACCCGCTTCGTTCAAGAATTGCGCGGGGATCAACGGGTGTTTCGATCTTCAACAGGGGGATGTATTTTTCCGATTGCTTGCTGATGCCGCCGCCGACAATGAAGAGATCGGGCCAGAAAAGCTTTTCCATGGCGGCCAGATACTTGTTCAGGCGTTTGGCATATTTTTTCCACGAAAGGTCTTCACGCTGACGTGCCAGCGTCGGAGGCGCGATGTTCTGCATCCACTGCCCTCCATATGCAGGTGACCAAACTCCGTATTGGGTAATAGGTTCCCTTTGTAAAAGATGGCTGTGCCGATTCCCGTTCCCAATGTGATCAGGATGACCGTTCCCGGCCGACCTTTGCCCGCGCCGAATTCCATTTCCGCGAGACCTGCCGCGTCGGCATCATTGATCATTGTGCAGTCACAACCCGTGACCTTGGTGAACAGATCATCTGCGTTCGTGCCCACCCACTTTTCTGAGACATTTGCCGCCATCATCGCAACACCCGCTTTGATCGGGGCAGGGAAACCGATGCCGATGGGTCCTTTCCAATTGAAGGATTTGGCGATCTCAGCGACGACCTCTGCGATCGGCTGAGGTTCAGCCCCTTCCGGAGTCCTGATGCGGAGCCGTTCTCCCAATAATTTACCAGTCTTTGTATCTACGGGCGCGCCTTTGATGCCCGAGCCGCCCACGTCAATGCCAAGAATTTTCATAAAACACCTCCGTTATTTTGTTGGAATGTACCATATATGAAGGTGAAACGGAATGATGGACATATAAACTTCTTACAGATCCATCCATCAGTTTGAAACTCCATTTATTTTTACGGAAATATGTGATAAACTCTTGCCGCTCTCAATGGAGAGCAAATTTTTGGGAACTGTTTTGATCACTCTGAACGCCCGGTGAAAATTTGTCGGGCTTTTTTGTTGGGCGAGCCGATCTGCAAAGAGAAGCTTTGATTAGCAAGAAGTAGTGAAACGGAGTCATCGGAACATCCCGTACTCGTTTCGTCATTGCGAACGCCGAAGGCGTGAAGCAATCTCCCGCTTGACGAGGAGATTGCCTGTCACTGCCGCTTCGACTGCGCCCTTCGGGCTCCGCTCAGCGCGATGGCATAACATAAAGGATTAAGATGACAACCGAATTTACTTCTTTAGACCTGCGTGACGAGATCATGCAGGCGATTACCGAGCTCGGCTATTCAACGCCGACGCCCATCCAGGCGGGCATGATCCCTCTTATGCTCACCGGCGTGGACGTGATCGGTCAGGCGCAAACCGGCACGGGCAAGACCGCCGCCTTTGCGCTCCCCATTCTCAACAACTTTCAACAAGGACGATACGTGCAGGCATTGGTTCTGGCTCCTACGCGAGAACTTGCCCTGCAGGTCGCTGATTCCATGGTTGAGTACGGCAAGCATCTCAACGTGCGCGTGCTGGCTGTCTATGGCGGGCAGCCTTATGGACCGCAGATCAGCAAGCTCAACCGCGGTGTGGATATTGTTGTTGGCACGCCCGGACGCCTGCTCGATTTGATCGACCGCAACGCTCTCAACATCAAACATATCCGCACGCTGGTGCTCGATGAAGCCGACGAAATGCTCAACATGGGGTTTATCGAAGATATCGAAAAGATTCTTGCGGAGACTCCAACAGAGAGACAGACTGCCTTGTTCAGCGCCACCCTGCCGGCGCGCATTCGCTCCCTTGCAAACCGTTTCATGCGGGACCCTCAATCTGTCACCATTAAACGAGATACTCTCACCCTTGCATCGACTGAGCAACGCTATTATCTCGTCCACGAATCGGACAAGACCAACGCCTTGACGCGCCTCTTTGAGATCGAACCGATCAAGAGTGCCCTCATCTTCGCCCGCACACGCGCAGAGACGAGTTCCCTGGCGAACGAACTGGTCGTACGCGGCATCCCCGCTGAAGCCATTCACGGCGACCTCGACCAAAATCCGCGCGAACGCGTGCTTGGGCGTTTCCGTTCGAATCAATTGAAGGTGCTGGTCGCTACCGATGTCGCTGCACGCGGACTCGACATTGACGATATCTCTCACGTCTTCAACTATCACCTGCCCGACGATGCCGAAGTTTATATCCATCGTATTGGACGCACTGGTCGTGCTGGTAAAACAGGTATTGCCATCACATTGCTCTCGCCGCGCGAGAAGCGCCGCATGCGGGAAGTGGAAGCCCTCACCAGGCAGACCGCCACGAAGATGGAACTTCCCACCACGGCAGATATTATCCATCACCGTGAAGCACAAACTATTGAAAACCTGAAGATATGGCTCGGGCGCGGACGTTACAAGCGCGAACTCGAGATGGTGCAGGAATTGATCGAAGCCGGGCATGACCCGTTGAATATTGCCGCGGCGGCGATCAAGATCGCGCGTGCGGATGAAAAACAAAGACCCATCGCTGAGGTGGCAGAGGTTAAGTCTGATTATCGCAGTTCGGAGAAACAGTTCAAGCCGAAAAGAGGCGGGGGACGGCGTGAAACGTTTGGGCGGCGCGAAGGCTCTGAGAGGGGAGGCAGTAACCGGCGTCGCGGTGCCGCGTCGCATGAGGAGGGGATGGTGCGCTTGAAGATGAATAAAGGCAAATTAAATGGGATCCGACCGAATGACGTTGTCGGCACGATCGCTTTTCATGCGAACATCCCTGGCTATACCATTGGGAAGATCCTCATTGATGAGAAGTTCACTTTTGTGGATATCCCCGAAGATGCGTTGGAGCAGGTGATGAAGCAGAACGGCAATTACCGCATCGGAAAAGAAAAGATCAGTCTGGTGAAGGCAAAATAGAACGAACAGTCCCCGAATTTTCGGGGACTGTTTTTTAGACCATGCCGTTATCGATCAGGCTTTGTGCCATATCAATGACGGTTTGTTCATAGGGGCGTGGCTGCCAATCAAGCGTGGAGCGGGTGTATTCGGTCGAAATATCATATTTCCAGCCGAGTGAATCGGCTACGTACCGGGTCTTTGGGATGAACAAGGCGAAGAAGCGCACCAACAGGTCTGGTATGACGCGGTTTGGGACTCGATAGCCGAGGCTGGCAAAGTTTTTGTGGAGGATGTCTGCAAACTCCGGCAGGGAAATCGACGCGCCGTTGACAATGAAGCGACCGCCATTTGCCTCGGGCAGGGTCATTGCTTTGATGAGCGCATCCACCACATCATGGACATCCACAAAGTTGATTTGTGTGCGAGCCATACCGGGGATCTCGGCTCGCAAGATCGTAGTGAACCATTCTGTGGAGGTATGGTGATGGTTATCCAATACAGGTCCAAAGACATTGGTTGGGTTGACGGACGCCAGCTCCATTTTTTTGCCGTTCTCGGGACCATTGATAAAGTCCCAGGCGGAACGCTCTGCGATGGTCTTGCTTTTTTCGTACGTGTTCCTGCTCTTTTCAATATCCGTCCAATCGGAATTGTCGAATGTGCGGTTTTCTCCGATATGCCCGCCTGCCACTGCAGCAAAGGAGGAAGCCAAAACCACACGCTTGACGCCTTCTGCGTGTGCGGCACGCAGGACGCGTAACGTTCCATCACGGGCAGGGGCGATCAATTCATTCTCGACTTTGGGGTTTTCTGCAGGGTATGGAGATGCGAGATGCAGGACAAAGTCACAGCCGCGGACGGCTTCGCTCCAGCCCTGGTCTTTCATCAGATCTGCAATGACCATCTCGAGTTTGTCTGTGGATGTATGCTTTTTTGCCATGACTTCGATCACATGTTCGCCATGTGATTCTGTTCGCACGGTGCCGCGCACCTGATAACCGAATTGGAGTAGTTGCTGGATCGTATGGAGGCTGATAAACCCTCCCGCGCCTGTGACAAGCACCTTTGTAGATGATGGATTAATAGGCATCGATACTTCCTTGCGTGAAGATAAAATAGCAGTTCGCAAAATATTATAGTCCATTCGTACAGGCCGGGGTTCAGTATGGCGACTGGCGAAATCAATTCATAATTCCATTGACACCCCATTTCCCTCATGTTATCCTTGCGGGCGTAGGATACCAGTAGTTTGCTTTGGAAATACCAGGTGGCTCACGGACAATCCGTGAGCCACTTTGTTTATCGCCGTTGCGGCGCTCCGATGCAACACCCAATGAGTACCCTCCATATTTTTTTATTTGCCATAAGGAGGCAAAAATGTCGGAACGTATCAACGGTACAGTCAAGTGGTTCAATGGGACGAAGGGCTACGGCTTCCTCGCTCGCGAAGGCGGAGACGATGTCTTTGTACATTTCTCTGCCATTCAGGGCGATGGGTTCAAGAACCTGCAGGAAGGCCAGAAGGTTGAGTTCACCGTCGAACAGGGACCCAAGGGACTTCAAGCCAGCAACGTCGTCGTTATTGGCTGATTGATTTACCCACGACAAAAATCCCCGGGATGAAAGTTCCGGGGATTTTTTTAATTCTATGTCACGTCATGGTCAATTCCTCAATTGCCTTGCCCTGCCAATAAAGGCGGCAACGATCAAGGCAATGGAAAATGGGATGAAGAACCCGATGTAACCGTCGCTGTTCGCGCCGATGTAATCCATGCCGGGGACTTTGTTCAGGGGACCCAGATACCACAGGGTGATGTAAAGTATTTCGAAGACTTTGTGGCTGTTGCTCCACACACCTGATGCCAGCACAAATGATGGGATGAACAAAGCGGCGGAGAACCACGCGAGCAAGCCGACCGTATCGCCTGCGCCCAACAATTTCAATGCGGCTCCGCTTCCAGCCAAGACCGTGACAATAAATCCTGCCAGCCACGTGGCAGGGAGTTGTCTCATTAGCGGCGCGGCGGAGGAGAAGACCATTTGCTGGGTGTTGTTGGTCATCTCGCGGTTGCCCATGCCAGACCAGATGAGGACGGGCCAGACCCATGCAAACGGAAGGATATATGTCCGCACACTTTCAACGGGGTTGGTAAGGCTTGCGATAAATAATCCAACTGCGCACGCGTACCACCACCAACGTTGTCCTTTGAGGAGGAGTTTGAGTTCGGAGACTAGGACGCGCAGGAAGACGAATCCGCCTTGGGATTGGGATAGAGGAGTCAGATGCGCGGGCTGAGATAAGGTTTGAGATATTGGAACAACCTGCGGCTTAAGAGTCGAGGCAGCGCTTTTTATCCGCACGTTACGCGGTTTTCTGCCGCGAGGGATCGAAACGGTCGAAGAAGAGCGCGCCCAGCAACGTCAGGAGGATCGCCAGACCGATGAAGCCGAAACGTATTGCGATCACGGATGAAGTCCAGTCGATGCCTGTCCATGTGAATGTGCCTGTGATTGCGGTATCCATTCCGCCGAGCATGAAACTGCCATCGTAATCGGGGAAGACTTGCAGGACTTCACGCGACATGTCCTCTTTGAGCAAAGCCATGCCAAGCGGTTCGAGCGCAGGATATGTTTTGACGATCTCGGAATCCATCGTGAACGGAATGATGGAGACGAACGCAAAGAAATAAACGACGTTGCCAAAACCACCCGATAAGAATGGGATAGTCTCAAACAACACAGCCACTGCGGCAACCATCGCCATGAGCGGCGTAACGATGAACACGAACGGAGAAAGATATGTATTGAGGTCGACCTGTACACTTTCGCCGCTGATGAGTTGAATGGCGAGCCCGAAGATCACGAGGATGACGATCATTGTCATCAAGACCACAAAATTGCTGAGCCATTTGCCGAGCATGTAGAACGGGCGCGACATTGGCGTGGTTGCCATGATCTGCCCAACGCCCGTTTCACGGTCGCGCGCCACCGAACCTTTGACGACATAAAAGCCGAACCAGCCGAGAAAAAACGTGGCGATGAGCGACATCATGCCAGCGATCCATGCGGAGTTGAACTCGCCGCGATACTGTCCAAGTTGCAGGCGCACGTTCCCGACAGCGGTTTGATAGCCAAGCAGGATCACCAGACCCAGTACGACCAAAAAACTATAACGGCGCACACGCTCTAAAAAATCGGCGCGTGCCAGATGATAGATGACGCGCGCTTGATTCATGAGTGCCCCCCGATGAAATACAGATACGCATCTTCGAGATTCGGACTCACGCTTCTTGCCCCCGCTTCGGGCTGGTTTGCGCTCACAACTCGCACCTCCACCCCGTCACTTCTTCTAATCGTCCCGCTGACGATGTGTTTCGTTTTGAGCGCCACCAGTTCATCGCTGGTGACCGTCCACTCCCAAACCTTGCTATCCAGTTCCTTGAGTAGATTCTCAGGCGCGGACTCGCGCAAGAGTTGACCTTTATTCACCAGGGCGATATGCGTGGCGGTCGCTTCCACATCTGAAACGATGTGTGTGGACAGGATCACGATTCTTTCGCCCGATAGGTCTGATAGCAGATTCCGAAAGCGGACTCGCTCTTCGGGGTCGAGCCCTACAGTGGGTTCGTCCACGATGAGCAATTGTGGGTCGTTGAGTAATGCCTGCGCGATTCCCACACGTTGCTTCATCCCGCCTGAATAACCACCGAGAGGTCGCTTCGCGGCTTCGACAAGATTCACAACTCGCAGTAATTCATCAATCCGTTTCTTGGTTGCCTTCGCATCCAATCCCTTGATCGCCGCCATGTATTCGAGAAATTCGACAGCGGTCAGGTTCGGGTATACACCAAAGTCTTGAGGCAAATATCCAAGCACAGCGCGCATCGTATCGGGCGATTTGACGATGTCAACATCATTCCACAAAATCGTCCCTTCGGTTGGCTTGGTGATGGTCGCCAGCATCCGCATGAACGTGGACTTGCCCGCGCCGTTGGGTCCGAGCAAGCCTAAGATGCCGGGTCCGATCTCGAGGGAGAAATCCTTCAGTCCCCAAAAGTCACGGCGATATTGTTTTCCAAAATTCGTAACAGATAATTTCATTGGATATTCTCCACGGACAGGATGGTTATGGTACTTAGTTTACGATGAATATGATGATTTGTTGCCCATCCGAACGGATGGTTTTTGAGAGTTGAGTTTCGAGGCTCATAATTTTCGCCACGGATTTTACGAATTCTCACGGATGAACAAAAGAAAATCAGTGCAAATCTGTGAAATCCGTGGCTGAGAAATGAACTTTAGTTGTTGGAATTGACAACTGTCCGCTTCTCTTCTACACTAGCGACATGAACAAGAACAATGCCCGCACGGTCTGGTCTTCCAATGACGGAGACCAGCGCAAGAAATCCCTCACCCCTAGCCCCTACCCTAAAGGGCACACGTCTCCCACAGGGAGAGGGGGACGTTCCCTGCCGCCGCAACAGCAGACCGCTTACCTGCATCGCGATTCGAAAGGGCGCGGCGGGAAGTCTGTCACACTTATAAAAAACCTTGTACTTTCAGAAGAGGATATGAAATCTCTGGCAAAAAGAATCAAACAGGATTGTGGTGTAGGTGGAACTGTTAAGGACGGTGCCATCGAAATTCAGAGCGAACAACGGGAAAAGATCGCAGACATTTTGCAGAAGCTGGGATATAAGGTGAAGATCGCGGGCAGGTAAAACCAACCTCAGATGGGAAGATGAACCGCCCTTTTCCAATCAGTAAATAAAAAATTAAACCCGTATCACATGGACGGTGACTGGCGCGCTAATACCTTTCAATTCCAAGCTTGCGCGTCTCCAACTCACTGCCGTCCATGCCCGCGGCTTTGAGCGCTGGTTCGCTGATGAGGATCTCCCCAGCCGCGGCTTTGGAAGCGATCCTCGCGGCGGTGTTGACTTCATCCCCGATGGCGGAAATATCCACCAGCCCCTCGGCGGAACCCATCGCGCCGAAATAAGCAACCCCGGTATGGACTCCGATGCCCACAGGAATTTTTTGTTCCTCCATAGCCTTTTGAATCTTTTGCGCGGCGTGGATGGTCCTTGCCACATAATCTTTCCCCGCAAAGCCTGCTCCCCAAAATGCAGCGACGGCATCGCCTGCGAGTTTTTCAACCAGACCATCTTCCTGCCCAATGACTCTGGTCGCCCCAACAAAAAAACGGTTGATCAACTTTTGAAATTCGCTGGGGGACATTTGTTCCGAAAGCGCCGTGGAGCCGCGTACATCCACAAATAACATGGACATTTCCACTTCCGCGCCGCCGGGATTCTTTTTTGCATAGTCTTCGCACACGTTGCAAAAGTGCGGGTTAAGGGATGATCGCTTTCTGCCAAGCAGCGACCTCATGATCAAACCGCCTGCGCCATCGAAGGGAGCATTACAAAGTTTACAGCGCGGGTCGTGCGGCAGTATATGAAATGTGTACGAATATAGTTTTTCGATCTTGAACGCATCGTTCATGAACCAGTCGTGCCACATCTGGTCTACTTGTTCTTTGTTTTCAGCCATTGGTTGTTATTTAATCATAGATGTGTAAATCGCACAATCAGTGAAGATAAATGTTAAGCAAAAAAGGCGGCTGTTATGCCGCCGATTTTATTTGCCTCAAATTGAAATTCTCATAGATTTTCTCTTATCCAGGCAAGGACATCCCCTGACGTTCCAATTTTTATTCCCGACCTCTCGGCAACTTTTGGATCGTCAATGAAGTGTTTGCGGTCGTGTGTGGCAAGGTAATCCACTTTAGCTTTGATTGCAGCCAGTAATATGGGAACGTCGTCTGGATCATCCATCAAATATAGGTTTGCCTGAATCTCTTCATCGGATGGGTCCTGGAGAATTTTGATTCCTGACTTTTGTATTTCCTTTTGCGCATTTTCCAGATTGGCAGGGGATTTTCTGGCAATGGAGTGTGTTGTCTCATCGAGAACCAGTTCGCTGATCGTCAACGCTATGTCTTCCGTCTCACCAAGTTGAAGTAAAACATGAGCTGCACCTGTTTCGGAAATAATCCCAGCAATCAAAGCGCTGCTATCAAGAAAGATATTCACTTTCTCCATGGATTATTTTCCAGACGTTTTGGTAGTACCGTATTTTTCTTGAAAAATCTTTTTTCTTTCTTCTTTTATGATGGGCAGCCATTCTTCTATATCAAAATCTTCCTCCTTGAGGCTTTTGGCAATTCTTCTGGACAGGATATCAACTTCCAGCACTTTTGGTTTAAGCAAAAAAGACCCACCACCCAGGTCAATGATGGTGAAAACTTCCCCTTCCTGCAATTTATATTTATCTCGCAATTTTGCAGGGAAAGTGATCGTTCCCTTGCCGCGCATCTGGACCGTAGTCATGATTTTTCTCCAGAAATTCGGAATTTCCGAATTTCTGGAATTATAGCATGTTTCGTAATAAAATGCCCTCTCATTTGGGAGAGGGGCAAGTCATCTCGCCGATCATAACCAATATCAGGGTGAGGTCCACATCCATCACTTGATTTATTTGTCCGCTCTCCCTTCCTCCGTTGACGGATTTTCTTGATTTTCTTCCTCAATAGCTTTAATATGTTTGGCGGATAGTTTTTCTACTAGACCTGTTGCAAAATTGTAGTAGCCTATCTTGCTTTCACCAGGTATTTCCTTAACATGTTCAATGGGAGGAACTAATCTTTCTGTAGTTTGTCGCGAAGTTTTTCCTTCATACTTTCAAGCCATCGGTATAGGAAAACTCGTTCGACAATAAACTCTTCGTTGTTTAGGGTCAAAATAACTCCTTTGCTTTCCGGAAATCACTTCTTCTAAAATTACTTCCAAGCATCGGAGTGATGTTTTGTCCAATTGAAATTGTCTGCTTGGGTTTGTCTGCCGATTTTGTTAATAAATCGAAAGCGTCTATTGTTTGTTGGTTTGCTAGTTCTTGTTTTACCGCAATATTTTTTGCCTCTAAAAGAATTCGGCTAAGAACATCCTCCTCTAAAACTCTACTTGTCAAGCGCAAACTGCCATATGTCTGATCGTAGATTGCAATAAACTTTTTATCCTTCTTTAATCGTTTCAACTTTTACCCTGAATTTGTCAGCCGCAAAATTAATATCTTGTCGCTCATAAGGTATCAATAAAACAAAAGCCTCATAGAGAAACTGAGCAATAACTGACACGTCCACTTTTTCTTCATCAAAAACTGGATGAGTAATAATTGCGCCAGTTGTGAAATAATTCCTTGTAAAGAGAGGTAGGTCAAAATATATCCCTATATTGCCAGACAACGGGTAAGCATAAGATTTCTCGGTCGAGCCTCGACGTTCTTTTAAACCATTAATTAATTCACGTACCTGTAAGTGACTTCTCGAGACAAATCAGCTTGCCTTGAGAAAAACTCTGGTAAACATCTTCTTGTAAATTTGGAAAGATCATTGTTGGGAGCGCTTGTGGTTTTGTCGTGTACCGTCTTTCTTTCCTGACAAGAATTGTCTTCGATGTAAAAAAAACTTTTGTTACCCTATGTGGCATTGTTGCATAATAATACACAGCGGCAGGGTAGGCTTCTCTCATCATCTGCCCATATGATAAAGATCCCAAGGATTGAATTCTCGGTCCTTGCCTAAATTCGACTTTAAATTGATCTCAACATCTCTAAGAGGAAAGGCATAATTTGGATTGTCACCAGAGTTCTGATTTCATACTCTGTAGTTCTCTTGGTATTTGACCTGACCTTTCCTGATTGCATAGCCAAAGAAACTTTTCAGGCATTTAACTTCGCTCATAAATTCTGTTTCAGGCATTAAGCTTAATGCCGCCTCCATTTGATCGTGTTCACCGCCTAACCTCGCCAAACACAGTGCATGGATATACTGAATATATGGGTTCTCTAAATATAACGCGCTTTCTGATAACGGTCTTTGCAGTAGCGATTCAGGATTAGAGAATACTGCTTGGTCATAAACACTGCCGCTATTTATCACTATTACATTACCTGTGGAATGTCGTCCAATTCGACCAATTCTTTGTTGTAAACTAGTTAATGAGGGAGGTACTCCAACTAAAACGCACGTTTCAAGATAAGGTATGTCAATACCTAACTCGAGTGCACTGGTGCTTATTATACCGTTCAATTTACCATGTGTTAATCTTTCTTGTATCCTTGACCTATCCTGCTCTTCATATCCTGCACGATATGGAAGCACATCTATTTCATCCAAAACATCTACAACCTCTTCTGGAACATAGGGTCCATCGTTATCATCATCATTCACCTCACTAGAATTCTTGGCTTCTTCGACGAATTCTTCGATCTCATCATCTTTCTCTTCTTTTGAGTGGTTTCGCGCAATTATTGAAGATATGAGCTCTACTTGTTTTCTGCTATCTACAAAGGTAATGAACCTTGAATTAGTTCTTTCATAAAGTGGAGATAGCAAATTAACTACTTCGGTTAAAAAATCTTGTGTTCCTGGAGGGTTAGCGAGATATATATCTACCTGATTCTTAGGAGATGTATCTTGTTCCTTAGTAACAATCGTAAAATCCAAACCAAATAAATTCGCAAGATGTTTTTCAGGATTACCAATTGTTGCTGATGCACAAATAAACTGCGGTTCTTTTCCTAACATATGGAATAAATGCTTTAACCTTCTAAAAAGAAAAGCAGAATTTGAACCAAAAACCCCTGAATATGTATGTACTTCATCTACAACTATCAAATCCACCTTCTCGAGAAAGGAAAGAACCTTTTTGTTCGACAGATTTGATAATAACCAAGCATGAATTACGTCTGGCGTGAAAACGACGATCTGCGCATCAGAAAGAACACGATGACGCAAAGCAGGTACAACACCACCATCAATACGCCCAGTATTGATTTTTAAACCAGCTTGTTTGATTGCATCATCCCATCGCTTTTCCTGTTCTCTGCCGAGTGCCTTCATCGGGTAAATTGCCATTACTCGCGAAGATTGATCTCGAGATAGGTTTTCAATGGCAGCAATTTGAAAAGCAAGTGTTTTCCCAGATGCGGTTCCTGTACTAATGCAAATGTTCTTCCCGTCTTTTGCAAGGCAGATTGCTTCTCTTTGATGAAGGTAAATGCCTTTATCAAATGTTTTAAGTAGTTTTCTGCTTGCGCTAGAAAGTTTGAGATCTTGAACTGGAAAATATCCTGCTTCACTAGGAGGAGTTCAAACTTTTCCTGCAATTGTCCATTTTATAGATGATAAGAAGTTTTCCATTTGTATATGTCCCTTGTTTGCATCTTATTGTATTCTAGCCTTAATCAAAATCACATTGCATCTTCAAGACAAGACGCATTTCATCTTTCTTCTTTCCACAAACTATAACTTCGCAAAACTACTCACCGCCTCCACCATCCCAGTGGAATGATCCATTCCCCCTCAAATATCAGAAAAATTTACATCGACCCCTTTATATTAAGAGAATGCGCCTTAACCCTTCAACTCATACTTTCCAACAATCGACTGAACCTCCTTCACCTGCGCCTCCGTCAACGGACCAAACTCCAGCGCGCCCGCGTTATCTTGAACCTGCTTCACAGATTTGAATCCCGGAATGGGAACCATGCGTTCATCCAACGCCCAGATGTACGCCAGCGCGCCCTGCGCCATCGTCCGCCCGTTCGAGGTGAGAACCTCGCGGATTTCATCCACGAGTTTAAGGCGTTGTTGCAACTCAGGTTGGGAAAAATTCCAGTCGGAACGGTTATCGTTGTCGGGGAATGTCGTGTCTGCATTGAATTTTCCGGTGAGGAAACCTTTGTTCAGCGGATCCTTGTTAATGCCCGCCAGATCGAACTCCGCACAAACATCCCGCATCGCGGCGTTATCGTAGATGGCATTCAATCGGAATTGAATGGATGTGCAATGAGCGCTGTTCGCCGAACTTGCAAATGTGCGGGCATTGTCAACCACGTCCGTGCTCCAACCATACCAGCGGATCTTGCCTGCGGATACCAGTTCCTCCAAAATGTCCTGTAGTTCCAAAGACAATTGCGAGTCATAGCGACCCTCATGCAATTGATAGATATCAATGTGATCCGTTTGCAGGCGGCGCAGGCTGTTCTCCACATCCGTTCGAACATTTGGAATGATTTGATCCGGGGCGCTGTAGACGGTCTTCTTTTCTTCATTGACGATGTGACCGAACTTTGTGGCGATCACCACCTTGTCCCGTTTGCCTTTGAATGCCTGTCCCAACAGCGCTTCGCTGTGACCGGCTCCATAATTGGCGGCAGTGTCGAAGAAATTGATTCCCATATCCAAAGCGGCATGTAAGGCGCGAATCGACTCCTTGATCATCGGTATCGCCCCAACCCACCGGGAACGCTTCCTGCCCGGGCTGGGTCCAATCCCATGGACCGCCGATCGCCCAGCATCCCATACCCAGTGCGCTGACTTCCAGATTGCTTTTACCCATTATCCGTTTAAACATTTGATATATCCTTTTGCATAAAACGTCCCCCTTACTTTTGTAAAAAAATTATCCGAACAAAAAAGGCGGATGTCCTTCGATTACGTTCGGGACGATCCGCTTGTTTTCATTTTCTATTCTCTACTCTACCCATACCTGTTCATGAACTTTTCCATGCGGCGCAGGGCTTCCTCGATCTGTTCGTAGGCGGTGGCGTAGCACATGCGTACGAAGCCGTCTCCGCCGGGACCAAAGGCATTGCCAGGCACCACGGCGACGCGTTCTTCTCGCAATAATTTCTCGGCAAAGGTCTCATCGTCCATGCCGGAGGCTTGGATATCCGGAAAGGCATAGAACGCGCCGCGCGGCTCGAAGGTCGAGAGCCCGAGGCGGTTGAGTCCGCTGACGAGCAGTCTGCGGCGGCGGTCATATTCTGTCAGCATTTCCTGCACGTGCGGTTCTCCGCTTTGCAGGGCGACAAGCGCGGCATCCTGCGCGGTAGTGGGCGCGGACATGATGGTGTATTGATGGATGCGCACCAGTCCCTGGATGATATCGGCGGGTCCGCAGGCGTAGCCAATGCGCCAGCCGGTCATGGCATAATCTTTCGAGAAGCCGCCCAGTAATATCGTGCGATGTTTCAAACTTTCATCCAAGGCAGGAAAGCAGACGTGTTCGAAGTCATAGACAAGGCGGTCATAGATCTCATCGGAGACCACAAGCAGGTTATGCTCTTCAGCAATCTTCCCGATCTCGAGCATCACCTCACGCGTGGCGACCGCGCCGGTGGGGTTGGATGGATACCCGATGAAGATACACTTGGTGCGCGGCGTGATGGCTTTGCGGATGTCATCGGGGTCAACGGAAAAATTGTTTTCGACGCGGGCGGTCACTTCGATGGGCACGCCGCCCGCCAGAATCACTTCGGCTTGATACGATACGAAGCAGGGCGTGGGGATGATGACTTCGTCGCCGGGTTCGAGGATGGCAACAAACGTGAGATACAACGCCTCCGAAACGCCGACGGTTGCAATAATCTCGTTCGTGGGATCGTATTTGACTTTGTATAAATTCATCAAATTATCGGCAATTGCCTGACGCAATTCCAGCTTGCCCCAATTGGATGTGTAATGCGTCTCGCCATTTTGCAGGGAGCGGATGCCCGCTTCGAGAATGGGTTTCGGTGTCGTGAAATCCGGTTCGCCGATGCCGAGCGAGATGACATCCTTCATGGTTGCGGCGATGTCGAAGAATTTGCGAATGCCCGAGGGCTTTAATCCCGCTACTCTTTTTGACAGACGGTTTACATCAGTCACTTCCTGCATGGAGCCTCCATTGTTCCGCGTCATTGCGAGGGCGGTTAGTAGCCGCGCTCTTGTTCTTTGCGGCGTACCGAAACCCAGCCGAAGCAATCCCTTTGTCGTGTGGGAGATTGCTTCGTCGCTTCGCTCCTCGCAATGACGGATTAAATTGGTTGTACTACCCATTCATCGGGGAGTTCCCGATAGGTTAGATCAAATGCCTGTCCGTTCGTCGTCTTGACGCGGAATCCTTTTTCGGAGGGACCGCGCCAGCGCGCGACGATCTCTGCGATCTCGTACTGAGTTCCATCCCATGTAAGAGAAAGCGGACGTTCTGCGAAGGTTGAATCGGAACGGCATTCGACGGTATTCATCATTTCATGATCACCGAACTGCTGTCACCGATATTCAGCGACAGGGGTTCATCCTTGTGCGGTTGTCCTTCCACATAACAATTACTGCCAATAATGGAATGGGTCAGCGCGGTACGCCTGATCTCTGTGTCTTCGTCAATGATGCTTTCCTGAATCACAGCCTGACTGATATGGCAATTGGCTCCGATGGAAGCATGAGGACCAATAACCGCTTCACTGATCTCTGCACTGGGGTGAACGAATGACGGCGCAATGATCTGGACGCTGCCGCGTGTTTCATCTTTTGTGACGTTTGCCGCGCCGCGGTCCAGCAGGACTTTGTTGGTTTCCAACGTCGCTTCGATGGTGCCGGTATCGAGCCAGGTGTCAATTTTATGAACGCGTATCCTGGTCCCATGCTCGATCATGATAGACATGGCATCTGCGAGGAAATATTCGTTCTTGAGTGACACATCGCGTTTGATCTGCTCCTCGATGGCGGCGACCAGATTCTCAGATTCTTTAAAGTAATAACAGCCGGCTATCGCAAGGTCGTTCTCCATTGTTTTGGGCTTTTCGATGAAACGTTTCACCCAGCCACCCTCGCCGACCTCGGCAACGCCAAAGCGGCGCGGGTCAGGGACAGGCATGACCCAGGCAACAGAATCAGCCTGCTCTTGCGCGAGAAACGAGAAGTCCGTCTCGATGATCGTGTCGGAAAAGACCATTTGCATGGGTCCGTGCAAATATTCGCGTGCTAACAGGAGCGCGTGCGATTGTCCCTTCATTTCATGTTGCACCACGTAGTGCGCCTTCATGTTCGGGTATTTTTCTTCGATGAAAGGAGGGATTTGTTGCTCGCCAAGGAATGGACCCACGATGAAAACATATTCCGTGTTTTCGGGGTCGGGGACGGTCTTGAACATGTCGAGCAGATGTTCAAGCGTTGTTTTGCCCGCCACACTGACAAGCGGCTTGGGCTTGCTATAGGTGTGCGGACGCATACGCGTGCCCCAGCCCGCCATAGGGATTACAACTTTGAGGTTTTCAGCCAAGGTCAACTCCGATCGTCGTGGTCTGTTTTGTTTATTTTACCAATGAAAAGATATGTATGAGGGTGCGTCGCACCTGCCAGATTGGAGCCGTCTGTTCAATGGTAAAAACTGAAGCGAAAACGAATCTTCTAATAATGGTGCGACGCACTCGAGCTATTACGAATGTCCAAGGATTGGGTGTGGTTGATATGGTTCTTCCAACCGCTCGATTTCATCTTCGGATAGTTTGATATCGAGCGCATCAATGGCTTGATTTAAATGATCCATTTTGGTCGCGCCGATGATGGGAGCGGTGATGTGCGGTTTGTTCAAGAGCCATGCCAGTGCAATTTGCGATGCAGTGAGGCCGCGTCCCTTTGCCACTTCTGTGGCGCGGTCTGCCACGGTGAAATCTTCCTCGCGGAAATATAGACCTTTTGCAAAGGGGTCTGTGTTTGCTCGCGTAGTCTCTCCACCGCCTCCACGTTTACGATCCCCCGCGAAGAAGCCGCGCGCCATCGGGCTCCACGGGATGAGTCCAACACCTTGATCGAGACAAAGCGGAATCATCTCGCGCTCCTCTTCGCGGTAGACGAGATTGTAGTGATCCTGCATGGACACAAAACGCGTCCAGCCGTGACTTTGAGCTGTGTATTGCGCCTTGGAGAATTGCCAGGCGAACATGGACGAGGCTCCGATATAGCGCGCCTTCCCGGCCTTGACCACATCGTGGAGCGCTTCCATCGTCTCTTCGATGGGAGTGCCATAATCCCAGCGATGGATCTGGTAAATGTCAACATAGTCCATTTGCAAACGTTTGAGAGAGCTATCAATCGAATCCATAATGTGTTTGCGCGAGAGTCCGCGGTCATTGACTTCATCGCTCATTTGGTTAAAGACCTTGGTGGCGACGACGACACTTTCCCGCTTCACGCCCAAACTTTTGAGAAGACTCCCTGTTACCTTTTCGCTTTCGCCAACTGAATACACGTCCGCAGTATCGAAGAAGTTGATGCCTGCGTCGAGGGCGCGTTTGATAAAGGGTTTGGCTTCCTCTTCTTCGAGTACCCACTCGCGCCACTGTTTCGACCCATAACTCATCATACCCAAACACAGTCGCGAGACTTTCATTCCGGTTTTTCCGAGGTTAGTGTATTGCATGGGGACTCCTTTTGGAGTCTGGACAGCTTGCTGTCGGAAATGCGGGAGCAAGCTCCCGACTCCATAATTTATATAATTTTCAAATTCGCCAAACTTGCCGATAAGCGCTTGATGCCAACAGACTCAAAGACCACATCTACGATCTCATCGTCATCCTGGATTTTGCTGTCGAGAACGATGCCCTCTCCCCAGGTGGAGTGCTTGATGCGAGTCCCGGCGCGGTATTTGGATTCCATACCGGAAACAGACCTGCCCTGAGTTTGATCGAAGGGCTGAGTTCGAGTGTAAAGCGACCATTTCGTTTCGGAGGGCGCCCCGCGGAAGGCGCGTCCAGTGCGCGTTTTGCCGACCAACAAATCCACAGGGACATCATCCAGAAACCGGGAGGGGAAAGTCTCTTCCTGTGAGCCGCGTCCGCCGCGTTGGATGGAACGGATGAGATAAAGTTTATCCTTGGCGCGGGTGATGCCCACATAAAACAGGCGGCGCTCTTCCTCCATTTGTTCAGGTTCATCGAACGAGCGGCTGTGCGGCAGGATGCCGTCATCGAGACCCACAAGGAAGACCACGCCGAACTCAAGTCCCTTGGCGGCATGGAGAGTGAGGAGTGTAGGGACGTTGCCCTCTGCGATTGTATCCTGATCGGAGACGAGCGCAATATTTTCGAGAAATTCATCGAGCGTGCGCGTGGAATATTCTTCGGCGAGCCGTTTGAGCTCAAGCACGTTTTCCCAGCGGTCTTCGCCTTCTTCGGATTCATCGTCTATATACGCCTTATAGCCTATATCGCTGACGATGCGGTCAAACAGTTCCGGGATCGTGAGCGAACCCGCGGCGATACGCCAATTCGCCAACATGCCGCCGACATCTGAAAGTGACAATGCCGCCCGACCTGTGAACGCAGACCAATAGGGAGAGTCCGCGCCGCGTGCGAGATCAATGAGGACGATGCCGGGTTGTAAATTATTTTGACGGGCAACCATATGTAATGTAGTGAGAGTCTTATCACCGATGCCGCGTGCAGGGACATTGATGATGCGGTCGAGGCTGGCTTCATCGGCGGGATTGTGGACGAGTCGTAAAAATGAAATGAGGTCTTTGACCTCACGCCGTCCATAGAATCGTTGCGCTCCCACCAAACGATAAGGAAGCCGTGCTTGCAGGAAGGCTTCTTCCAATAAACGCGACATGGCGTTGGTGCGGTACATCACGGCACAATCGCCGGGTTCATATTGTCGCGACGCCACGAGTTGCGCGATTGTGTCTACAACGAAAGCGGCTTCAGCATAGTCATCAGGAGCTTCATAAAAGAAGATCTTATCGCCCGCGCCGCGGTCGGTGAAGAGCTTCTTCTTTTTGCGATTCTTAGCGGGGTTGATGACGCCCATTGCGGTGTCGAGAATGTTTTGCCTGGAACGATAGTTTTGTTCGAGCAATATGGTATGCGCGTCGGGGAAGTCCTGCTCGAAACGTTGGATGTTGCGCCAGTCCGCGCCGCGCCAGGCGTAAATGGAATTATGGACAACCATGCTATTAGCTATATAGTTGTGTAGGTTTTCGACTTCGAGATCGTAAACAGTTCCCTGATAGGGTTCATGGGAAACTTCCGTGATTTCATCTTCGATGATCTTTCCATTCTTTTCGATTGCCACGATCATGGAAGGATGAAGATGACTGGCAGGCATCAGGCTGAATTTTTGAGACAGTGCTGAACTTCCTTTATCTACCAGAAATGCACCCATAATAATTTCGGCATCATCTGCCGCTTCGCTAAGTTTTTGCGCGGCTTCTTGTATATCGGCAGATTGCAATCGGTTAATGCCGACCCGCCAATTATTTCTGCTTCGAATACGAGGGTTGTATCCAAGCGTTTTTAACTGCTTTTCCAGTTTTGGCTCACTGCTCCATAAATCCACGCGATGGGCGTGCCAGGGAGATCCTTCTGTAATACGACCGTCTCCAAAATATCGGAGGTTTACAATGTTTCGGAAAGTTCCCTGTGGTGTGTAGTGTGGATAGCGTACATCCATCCCTAAATCGGTTAATAATTGATTTGCGTTGGTATCCGTATCTATTTCATTGAATAACTTGTCAATGTATTCCTGTGACATGCGCATTCTACGTCCACGCACATGAAACACGGTTGTTGGGATTCCATAACTTGTTGAGTAAAAAGCTTCCCAATAATGTGCTTCATTTCTATCCGTGCAAACCTTCAATATCCACATCTTGGTCGCATTTTCTTGATTGCTTCTAACTTGTAAACCGACTTTTAATTTAGTCCCATCACTACGTGCGTGCGATGCAATGCCAATGCGATAGCCCTTATCCTTGCGATACATCAGATAAACATAGTGCAAGCCCGGATTCATTCCAAGCCTTGAAAAGACAATGTGATTTGGCGTGGTTTTGATGACCTGCCCACTGCGTGTTACTGCCTTAATCAGGTCACCCTTGAATGTCCGCTTGCCGACATGTGAGACATGGGATGTCATCGTTGAACCGCGCCCACTGGCGGCAATAACGTTGTCGCCTTTTTTAAAGTTTTCAATTTTCTTTTCCCCGATAGGCGTTTGTATCTTTGTGCCGGCAGGAAAACATTGATCGGGATCACCCACACAAAAAATGTTTTTATTAAAGGAAGCGAGTTGTTGTACGAGTGAGTATTGTGCGAGGTTGGTATCCTGAAACTCATCCACAAGCACGTGACGGAAGCGCGTAGCGTATTTATCGCGCACAGCAGGCAGATCTTCCAGCAGGCGCGCAGTGTAAACAAGCAGATCGTCAAAGTCCACGGCATTGCTGGCGATGAGTCGCTTTTGATATTCACCATATACGCGCTTTACAATTTCATCTCGATATGTAGCGGTTGGATAATTTTCCGCCTCAATGAGTTCATTCTTGGCGCGCGAGATGGCAGCGTGTACACTTGCCGGACGATATAGCTTTTCGTTAATGTTCATTTCACGGATCACACTTTTGACGATCCGTTCCTGGTCATCTGAATCAAAGATCACAAAATTCGATTCAATGGGCAGATGTTCTGCTTCCCTGCGCAGGATGCGTGCACAGATTGAATGAAAAGTACCGAGCATCATCCCTTCAATAGCTTGATCAGGCAAAACGGATTTTACACGTGTCTGCATCTCTTTTGCAGCCTTATTCGTGAAAGTCACCGCGAGGATTTGCCAGGGACGGACTCCCTCGACTGCAATGAGATAAGCGATGCGCTGAGTCAGCACCCGCGTCTTACCGGACCCGGGACCTGCTACCACTAAAACAGGTCCGTTCCCGGCTGTGACCGCTTTTTTCTGTTGCGTGTTGAGTTTGTCTAGAAAGTCCATAAGAAATAGAAAGTAGAGAGTAGTCTATCATAAACCTACTCTCTACTTTTGAATGTTTCTACCTTTATTTTAGAGCGGCGAGGTGCAGTTTGGGCAGCGTGTGGCTTTGATCGAAATCGTAGTGAAGCAATACGGACACTGTTTGGTGGTCGGTTCTTCGGGAGCAGTCTCTGGAGCCTGCAAGCGGTTGATGGTGCGCACCAGCAGGAAAATAACAAAGGCAACAATGATGAAATCTACAATCGCCTGGATAAATGCCCCATATTTAACAACTGCATTGCCAACAGTGAAAGCGAGGTTGCTGAAATCGAGTCCACCAAGGATAAGTCCAATGAGCGGCATTAGAATATCATTGACCAGAGAAGTGATAATCTTCCCGAACGCGCCACCGATGATCACAGCAACAGCCAAATCCATGACATTGCCGCGCACGGCGAAATCCTTGAATTCTTTCAACATATCTTGCCTCCTGCGAAAATTTATGAATGAAGTTATTCTACCTTTTGGAAACGGGGATGTCAACAAGTGTCTGAAATAATGAAACAAAAGGTACATTTGTTTCATACAGTTTTTTGAATACCCTACTGGAGTATTGGTTTTTAGCACACTGGGGTACTGTCTTTTTGGGTTTTTGTAGTAAAAATCACCCTGGGAAGGTGATGGAGTTGCATACGCTTGAGGAATTAGGTATAATCTATTTGCTTGGTATTATAGAACTGCTCGTTCTAATACTCCACTGAAGTAAAGGAATCCATATATGCCCGACTTCATTCTTGATGTGCAAGGGCTAGAAACGACTTTTAAGACTCCGGATGGAACAGTACATGCAGTAAATGGCGTTTCATTTGGACTGGCAGAAGGGGAAACGCTTGGCGTAGTAGGTGAAAGTGGATGTGGTAAAAGCGTTACCATGCTTTCAGTGTTAGGGTTAGTACAATCCCCTCCCGGAAAAATAAATGCGGGGAAGGCATTTTTTACCGGGCAAGATCTTCTCAAAATGTCGAACGAAGAAATTCGTCATGTGCGCGGCGCCCAAATCGCCATGATCTTTCAGGACCCCATGACTTCCCTCAACCCAGTGTTAACCATTGGACGTCAATTGGAAGAGCCGCTCATGTTGCATATTGGCATGACCAAAAAACAAGCCAGCGATCGCGCAGCTGAATTACTTACCATGGTCGGCATTCCAAATGCCAAAGAGCGTTTGAAAGATTATCCTCATCAGTATTCGGGGGGCATGCGTCAGCGTGTAATGATCGCGATGGCGCTCTCTTGCAGCCCTCAGATCTTAATTGCAGACGAACCCACCACCGCCCTGGATGTGACGATTCAAGCGCAGATCATGGATCTGGTCCAACGCCTGCGCGAAGAATTGGGTATGGCAATCATCTGGATTACCCATGATCTCGGTGTAGTGGCTGGAATTGCCCAACGTGTGGCGGTTATGTATGGCGGTTTCATTATCGAAGAAGCGCCGGTAAATGAGATCTTCGCCAATCCCTCGCATCCTTACACGATCGGTTTGCTGGGAAGTCTGCCCCGCGTGGATGAGAAGGAGCATACCAAGTTATATTCCATTGAGGGACAACCACCCGTCCTGATGCAGAAGCCGCATGCTTGTCCGTTCGCTCCGCGTTGTCGCTGGGCATTGGAACGTTGCTGGAAAGAAAATCCGGCCCTTGAACCTGTGGCACCCGAACATCGTATTGCTTGTTGGGTGGATGTCAAAACTGGGAGATATCGTTCATGACACCGAATAATGATTCCATTCTTAAAGTTGAAAACCTTGTCATGCACTTTCCGATTTACCGCGGTGTAATTCAACGACAGGTGGGAGCTGTGCATGCAGTGGATGATATTTCCTTCGATATAAAACGCGGTGAAACGTTGGGGCTGGTAGGGGAATCGGGTTGTGGTAAATCCACCACGGGGCGTACGATTCTTCAATTATATAAAGCTACGGCAGGAAAGGTTATTTTTGAAGATACGGATCTGATGTCTCTCAAGCGCGAAGAAATGCGTTGGATGCGCCGTCAGATGCAGATGATCTTTCAGGATCCTTATGCAAGTCTGAATCCACGTATGACCATTGCTCAAACCGTTGGTGAACCATTGATGGTTCACAATGCAGCCAAGGGCAAGGAACTGGATGAGTATGTGGAACATTTACTCGAATTGGTTAACCTTAACCCTGCTTTTGCCAACCGTTATCCTCATGAGTTTTCGGGCGGTCAACGCCAACGCATTGGTGTGGCACGCGCACTGGCGCTCCAACCATCCCTTATCATTTGTGATGAGCCCATTTCCGCCCTGGATGTGTCCATTCAGGCGCAAGTGGTGAACCTGCTCGAGGAATTACAGGAAAAGTTTAATTTAACTTATTTGTTTATTGCACACGACCTTTCAATGGTGAAGCATATCAGTCGTCGTGTGGCTGTAATGTATTTGGGTGTTTTTATGGAGTTGGCCGATCGTGATACTTTGTACGCGAATCCGCTTCATCCGTATACACAGGCATTGTTATCAGCTGTACCGATCCCCGACCCCATAGCAGATGCAAAACGCGAGCGTGTCATTTTAACAGGAGATGTACCGTCGCCGGTTAACCCGCCCTCTGGTTGTCGCTTCCGCACACGCTGCCCAATCGCTGAAGATGTTTGTGCCCAATCACGACCTGAGTTCCGTGAAATTAAACCAGGTCATTTTGTCGCCTGTTTTTTTGCTGAAAGATTTTTGTAGCTGATAAAAATTTTAATGGAAGGAGGTGAGTTCCCTATTTGAGTATTTCGTTTCCGGTACTATATTTGTAAGTATCAAATCAAAACCTTTCAATATTTGAGGAGAAGAAAAATGCGTAAACTTTTTATTTTGCTTAGCCTGTTGGTTGTTGCCAGCATGCTATTGACAGCCTGTGGTGGCGCCGCCGCCACTCCCACCCAAGCCCCACCAGCGGCTGGTGGAGATACACCCGTTGCACCTGTTGCCACTGAGCCAGTGATGACGGAAGAGCCAAGCACTGCTTCAGCCAATCCCTATATTGGTTCCGGTACGCTTGATGGAAATGGCATCCCTGCTGATTTCTTCGCGGATGTTCATATCCGTCGCGCCTTTAGCTATGCCTTTGACTTCGACACCTTTGTCAATGATGTTTATCAAGGCGAAGCAGTTCAATCAACACAGCTGGCGCTGCCTGGAATGCCTGGTTATGACCCGAACGCAGCTCACTTTACTTTCGATCTGGACAAGGCTGCTGAAGAGTTCAAACTGGCAGATCTCGACCACGACGGCATTGCCGCGGGTGACGACCCCGAAGGCGACGTTTGGACGACTGGCTTCCGTATTCAGATGCTCTATAACCTGGGTAACACCACCCGCCAGATCATTTCCGAGATCTCTAGCCACCAACCTGGCTGCAGTTAACGAACTGTTCTCGGTGGAAGTTCTTGGTTTGCCTTGGCCTGCTTATTTGACAGCCCAGCGCGCGAGCCAGATCCCGATCATGACTGCCGGCTGGCAAGAGGATATTCATGATCCTCATAACTGGTATCAGCCCTATACCGCTGGCGCCTATGGCAATCGCCAGAATATGCCTAAAGAATTACAGGATCAATTTGGCCAATACCTGGATGCAGGCGTAGCTGAAGTTGACCCCGCCAAACGTACAGAGATCTATAAACCGTTCAACCAATTGTATTTCGATGAAGCTCCGGGTCTTCCGCTCACTCTTGCGACTTCCCATACCTACTATCAGAAATGGGTAGAGGGACTCATTACAAATCAGATTTTCCCGGGCATCTTATTTGCGCCCATCACCAAATCGGCTGACGCTCCCAACCCAACCACCTTTACCGAGGTCACTTACGGAGATCTGGACACTCTGGATCCGGCGCTCGCCTATGATACTGCCAGCGGTGAAGTCATCCAGAATACCTATGAAACGTTGGTCTTCTATGATGGCGCCAGTACGGATAAGTTCGTTCCGCAACTGGCTGATTCCTGGGAAGTTTCGGATGACGGTACGGTCTGGACCTTCCACATCCGCGAGGGTGTGAAGTTCCATGCGGGTGGCGACCTGACCCCTTCGGATGTTGCCTACTCCTTCCAGCGCGGTCTTTTGCAGGGCGGTTATGTTTCCCCGCAATGGCTGTTGGCTGAGCCTTTCTTTGGCGTGGGTAATGACGATATTTCCATGATCGTGGATGAAGGCGCTTCTGCTGATGATCGCGAAGCCCTGTCTGCGAACGACCCTGCCACTCTTTCAGCCGCCTGCGAAAAAGTTAAATCGGCGATCGTTGCCGACGATGCCGCTGGCACTGTTACGATGACACTGGCGCAAGGCTGGGGTCCTTTCCTCGCCACCATTGCGCAAACGTGGGCATCTGTTATGGACCAACAGTGGGTTGCTGATAATGGCGGTTGGGATGGTTCCTGTGACACGTGGCAGAACTTCTATGCCATGCAGTCTGCAGATGATCCATTTACTGCCATCGAGAATGGTACCGGTCCGTTCGTGCTCGATCACTACACTCCTGGACAGGAAATCGTGTACACCCGTAATGACAATTATTGGGGCAACGCTCCCGCCATGGAACGTGTTGTGACCTCGAATGTTCCGGAATGGGGTACCCGCTTTGCGATGCTCCAGGCTGGTGACGCAGATTATGTCACGGTCAACGTGGAAGATCGCCCACAGGTGGATCCCATGGTTGGTGAGATGCAAGTGTACGATCCCGCTACCGATGCTTACAGTCCCGTACAGCAAGTCTGCTCGATCGATCCGAATAAATCTGGTCCGGAAAGATTCACAGCGTGTGCTGCTGGCGAGACCGGCACAGGCGGTCCACTGCGTTTGTATATTGGACGCCCGGGTATCACCATGAACGTGATCATCTATAACTTTGCTATCAAATAAGTTTAGAAGCAAAGCTGTAGTGTAGAGTTATAAAAATGTGCGGGGGCTGTATCAGCCCCCGCACATTGTCAGATTGTAGTTTTCATAACGCGTTTTCAGTTAATTGCCTGTAATTTATGAGGTGAAGCATGTTAAATTATATTATTCGCCGACTGCTGTTGGTTCCCGTTTTGCTCTTTGGAGTTACTATCCTTATTTTTGGCATGTTGCAATTTCTTTCTCCGGTCGAGCGCTCGGCATTATTCATTAAGGATGTTCCCAAGAATGACAAGGCGGTTGAAGCTGTTATCAAGAATTACGGGTTGGATAAGCCCATTTACGTCCAGTATTGGAATTGGCTGGTGGGTCGCGTGGATGGACAGGGAATAAGGCATGGCGGAATTCTCTATGGGGATTTTGGCTACTCACGCACAGGTTCACAGACTGTGGCTAAATTGATCGAAAATCGCTTTCCAAACACCCTAGACCTGGCGATCTGGGCGGTCGCGCCTGTTATCCTTGTTGGTATCTGGCTGGGCGTGCAGGCGGCTGTACACCAAAATGGATGGATCGATCAGGCAGGGAGAATTTTTAGTATTGTGGGTACTTCTTTTCCCACGTTTGTATTTGGTTTATTGATGCTCATGATTTTTTATGCAAACCTCAAATGGTTTCCTCCTGGGCGCCTGTCCGACTGGGCGAATCAAGTTGTTTTTTCCAATGAGTTTACTTCTTACACCAAGTTGTTGACCTTTGACGCCTTGCTGAACGGGCGGCTTGATATCTTCTGGGATGCCCTGCGCCATATGTTGATGCCGATCCTGACCCTCTCCTATTTGAGTTGGGCAACATTCCTGCGCCTTACGCGCTCTTCGATGTTGGAGACCCTGCGCATGGAATATGTGACCACCGCGCGTGCCAAGGGTTTGCCTGAAAATGATGTTATTTTCAAACATGCTCAGCCGAACGCCATGATCCCTATAGTAACCTTTGCCGGGCTTAGCATAGTGGGACTGCTGGGCGGTGTGGTAATTACAGAGACAGTTTTTAATTACCCGGGTATTGGTTCTGCCGCGGCGCAAGCCGCTTCTCAACTGGACGTGATCACCGTATTAGGATTTGCGCTTTTCAACGGGCTCATCCTGATTGTTTCGAATCTGGCTGTGGATGTTTTATATGCGGTCGTTGATCCACGCGTCCGACTATCCTAAGTAAGGAGAGATAATATGTCCGAAACCATTAATCCCTCTATTGATAATGATATCTTGAACAAAGACTCGGTGCGTGAGATCGGGAAACTGGAAAGCTTTCTCGGTCCCGATAACTATCGCGTCGTCGTTGGGCTGCTTAAGACACCCGCTTCCATAGCAGGCTTTATTCTCATCACTTTCTTTATCATTGTAGCAATAGCTGCACCCGTCCTTGCGCCTCCTTTGAAGGCGAACGATCCATATAAACTTCCTCGCGATGGCTTTAGCTCCGAGCCCAGACCCCCGATGTCACCCTGGGAGAGAGGTGTCCCGCCTCTACCGGCTTGGTGGAAACCCGTTATGAAAACAGATAGCTGGGTACATCTCATGGGAACCTCCCAGGGACAGTATGACATTTACTATGGTGTTGTTTGGGGTGTGCGAACCGCATTCCGTACGGGGCTTATTGTCGTGATTTCCACCCTCTTGATCGGCGTCATTGTAGGGTCCATTTCCGCCTATTATGGCGGTATCGTTGATAATATCATCATGCGCATTGTGGATGTGTTTCTTACCCTACCTTTTATCCTTGCTGCATTGATCATGGCTTCGATTTTGACACCTAAAATAGGGAGGAGTTTATTGCCTGCCATCATTGCCTTGATCACGTTTGGCTGGATGGGGTACTCCAGGATCATCCGCGGCGATATCCTTTCGATCAAGGAACGGGATTACATCATGGCGGCGCGTGTGATAGGCGTAAAGGACGCCAGGATTCTGTTTCGGCATATTCTTCCCAATGCCATATTCCCAACCCTGGTGCTGGCTTCCCTTGCCATTGGTGATGTTGTGTTATCTTTTGCAGCATTGTCCTTTTTGGGAATTGGCACGGAAGTTGGATATGCAGATTGGGGACAGATACTGTCCTTTGCCCGTAACTGGATCACCAGCTTGAACACCTATTGGTATATTATTGCCTGGCCCGGAATTACGTTGGTCCTCTTCGTGATGAGCTGGAACCTGGTGGGTGATGCCTTGCGGGATGTATTAGACCCACGTATGCGCGGTAAAACTTAAACCGTATACTCTCCGTGCAAGTTCGTAAATTTCGTTTTCTATTGCCCCTTCTTGGACTAGCCCTGCTTCTTTTTGCAGGGCTAGTCTTCTTCGTTGGCAGGCAGAGCGCCCCTGAAGTGCCACAAGAAACACCGGCACCGTCGCCAACTCCTGATCGTCTGGCAGAACCGACCCTGCCTGCGACTCCCTCACAGGCCGACTTGGGCGCGCAGGCATACTGGTTACATTGTCTTCCCTGTCATGGAGATAAAGGGCAGGGGCTAACTGACGAATTTCGTACTACCTATCCGCCTGAAGACCAATATTGTTGGGAACGTGGATGTCATGGGGAAAGACCCTATGAAGATGGATTTACCATTCCCATGGTCATCCCCGCTTTGATCGGGCAGGATGTGCTGAGTAAATTTTCAGATGCCGCGCAGCTCAGTTCATACATCCGTGTGGCAATGCCGTTTTGGAAACCCGGGAGTTTAGCAGATGAAGATGTATGGAGCATAACGGCTTTTCTCATGCGTGAAAATGGGCTTTGGAGCGGTGATGTTGCGTTGAACGAAGCGAACGCGGCTGAAGTCAAGATCACGCCTGGGAGGCTTCAGCAGGCTCAGGTCCAAAAAGGAAGCGGAACAAGGATGGGGTGGCTGCTCATCGGCATGTTATCTGTCTTTATTGTTCTCTACTTCGTCCTCAAAAAAATCAAAAATACGACTACAATCTAGAGGGAGGCTTTATGCAAACACGTTTTATTCCCATACTACTTTTTCTTTTCCTGATTCTGTCTGCCTGCGCGCCCCAAGCGTCAGGGACTCCTCTCTCGTCTGAAACGCCAACACAGCCTCCTGCGCCTCTTCCCTCACCGACACCTGCCCCTCGCAGTCTGACAGTTTGTCTCGGCGACGAGCCAACTTCGTTATATCCTTATGGCAGCCTCAGTTCCTCTGCACGGAGTGTTCTTTCTGCGATCTATGATGGACCGATGAATGTTCGCAACTATGAATATGAACCGGTCATCCTAGAAAAGATTCCCAACATTGAGGATGGAGATGCGCAGGTTGCCACTGTTTCTGTGAAGGCGGGTGATCAGGTGGTTGATTCGACCGGTGCAGTTGTGACCCTGAACACGGGCATTCGAGTACGCCCCAAAGATTGTCGTAATGATAGTTGTGCGATTGCCTATGATGGTTCGAGCAGTGTTCAAATGGATCAAATGGTGGTTACCTTTATCCTGTTGAAAGGATTGTTATGGTCAGATGGCGAACCGCTCACCGCGGCAGGATTCCATCTATTCCTTCCAGCTTGCCTCCGATAACAATACGCCAACCAACAAGTTCCTGATTGACCGTACACAGACGTACGAAGCTGCGGACGATGTTACCGTTCAATGGTGGGGGTTGCCCGGTTTCATTGATCCTGACTATTACACGAATTTCTGGTCGCCCCTGCCTGAACACAAGTGGGGCGAATTCTCACCCGCTGATCTTTTGCAGGTGGATGTTTCCACACGTGCGCCTGTTGGGTGGGGTCCGTACATTGTGCAGGAATGGAAACCAGGAGAGAGTATTCATCTCATCAAGAACTTGAACTATTTTCTTGCTGGTAGCGGGCTGCCCAGGTTCGATGAATTAACTTTCCTTTTTACACCTGATGCAAATTCTGCCATCAGCGATCTAGTGGATGGAACCTGCGATGTTCTTGACCCCTCCATTCAACTGGATGGACAAGTGGGCCTGCTCCAGCAAATGCAGACCGATGGGCAGGCAAAACTGCTTACCGCGCAAACCAAGACCATGGAGTGGCTGGGTTTGGGCATTGCGCCTGCCTCCTATGACAATGGATATAATTCAACGGGTACCAATCCTGACCGTCCTGATATTTTTGGCGATGCACGTACGCGTCAGGCGGTTGCCCTATGCCTGGACCGTCAAAAGGTTGTGGATACCGTCCTCTTCGGACTCTCACAGGTGCCGGACAGTTACCTGCCAGCCAATCACCCACTGCACAACGGCAATATCCAAACCTACATATTCAATCCCGCCGCCGGGAATCAGATCCTTGAACAGGTTGGCTGGATAGATCACGATAAAGATCCCTCCACGCCGCGTCAATCTCTGGGCGTTACAAATATTCCCAATGGCACGCCTCTTGTGCTTAACTATTTCACAACCTCCGCGACACAACGCAGGCAGGTCGCCGAGATATTTACAAACTCCCTGGCAGAATGTGGCATTGCTTTAAACCTTGAATATTACAATGCGTCAGATTTCTATGCACAAGGACCTGCAGGCCCACTCTTTGGCCGTCACTTTGATCTTGCTGAATATGCAATTGGTGTGAATAGTCTTGAACCGCAGTGCGGCTGGTTTACAACATCGCAAATTCCAACCGAAGCAAATAGCTGGATTGGCACGAATATCAGTGGGTATAAGAATCCCGCTTTTGATACCGCCTGTCAGCAGGGGTTGCAGTCATTGCCGGGCGATCCCACCTATACATCTCATCAAGAGGCGCAATCCATCTTCGCGTCCGAACTTCCTTCCATCCCCCTTTATTTGCGACTCAAAGTTGCCGCCACCCGCCCTGACTTTTGTGGGCTTACACTTGACCCATCTTCCTCCTATCCACTGGCAGATATTGGATCGTTCGATTACGGCGAGGTATGCCAGTAGATAGGATCCCGCCTCATTCGCCCTTATGCCTGTCACTGTTGAAAACGTTATTTTCTCCGCTGGTGGCTGGCTGACAATCTTGTGAATTGAACCTATGGCCCATAAATGTTTGCTATAATGCTTTTATTCCTTACTACGGGAGCACCTCCTCATGGCTGACAACAAACCTCTTTTGGAAGTAAAAGGACTTAAGACATATTTTTATACAGAAGATGGCATTGTGCGCGCGGTGGATGGCGTTGATTTTGAGGTGTATCCAGGCGAAGTGCTTGGTTTGGTGGGCGAATCAGGGTGTGGCAAAAGTGTCACTTCCCTTTCGATCATGCGTTTGATCTCCAAACCCGGTCGGGTGGATGCGGGGGAAATCTTACTGAATGGCGAAAACCTTTTGAACTTCCCTGAAGAAGAAATGATCAAAGTACGCGGAAACCGCATTTCCATGATCTTTCAACAGCCGCAGACCGCATTGAACCCTGTTTTCAAGGTTGGCGACCAACTGGCTGAAGTATTGAACGTGCATCAGGATATGGGTAGGGAAGCAGGCTGGAAACGCGCCGTTGCGTTACTGAAAATGGTTGGCGTGCCAGACCCCGAACGGCGTGTGGATGCATATCCCCACGAACTATCGGGCGGCATGGCACAACGGGTGATGATAGCAATGGCTTTGGCCTGCGTTCCTGAACTCCTTATCGCAGATGAACCCACCACGGCTTTGGACGTTACCATTCAGGCACAAATCCTTGACCTGATGCGCAATATGCGCAAAGAAATGGGAACCTCTGTTATTCTGATTACGCATGATCTGGGCGTTGTGGCAGAGATGGCGGAACGTGTTGCAGTGATGTATGCGGGTGAGATCGTCGAACAGACGGACGTCAACTCACTGTTCGATGAGCCGCTGCATCCCTATACACAAGGCTTGATCGGTTCCATTCCAGTGCTGGGAGAGATCAAAGAACGCTTGGACGTGATCCCTGGTTCTGTTCCCAACCTTATCAACCTGCCGCCGGGATGCCGTTTTGCTCCGCGTTGTCAGGCTCGTCTCAAATATGGTTTGAACATCTGCGCTGAAGTGAAACCAGATCTCATAGAAGTGAAACCAGGGCATCAGGTACGGTGCTGGTTATATGAAAATGCGGAGGGTCATGCTGCCCTCTTAAGGTAAGTTAATCCCCTTCATTTGGAGTATTGCATAATGCAAAAGGATACGAACCATAAAGGGGAGATTCTGGTTGAAGTCAATAATCTGGTTAAGTACTTCCCCGTCCGCGCCGGGTTGTTGCAGCGCGTTGTGAACCAGGTACAAGCCGTTGACGATGTCAGTTTTTTTGTTAGAAGAGGGGAGACGCTGGGTCTCGTAGGGGAATCGGGTTGCGGCAAGACCACAGTGGGACGATCGATGTTACGATTGATCGAACCAACATCGGGGTCGGTTACATTTGGAGGGAAGGATGTGCTTGCGCTGAAAGGCAGGGAGTTGAAGGAAGTCCGGCGGGATATGCAGATTATTTTCCAGGATCCATACGCTTCGCTTGACCCGCGTGTGCCCATCGGTGAATTTGTCATTGAAGGTTTGCATATTCACAAGATCGGTACGCCCAAAGAGCGTGTGGATATCATGCGTGAGACCCTTAAGAAGGTCGGTCTTGAGGACTACCATGCCCGCCGCTATCCCCATGAATTTTCTGGTGGACAGCGTCAGCGCATTGGCATTGCGCGCGCACTGGCTCTGCGCCCCGATTTCATTATTTGTGATGAACCCGTCTCTGCCCTGGATGTATCCATCCAGTCGCAGGTTTTGAATATTTTGAAGGATTTGCAAATTGAATTCGGTCTTACGTACTTGTTTATCGCGCATAACCTTTCAGTCGTTGAACATGTATCCGACCGTGTGGCTGTAATGTATTTGGGGAAGATGGTCGAGTTAACCACGCGTGAGGAGCTTTTTCGCAATCCATTACATCCCTACACAAAAGCCTTGATGTCTGCCATTCCTGTGCCGAACCCGCGCTTGAAGCGACAGCGTACGATCTTGAAGGGCGATGTGCCTAGTCCATTGAATCCTCCCTCAGGGTGCCGCTTCCACCCGCGTTGTCCGGTCGCTGTCGAAAAGTGTTCGCATGAAGAGCCTCAGTTCAAGGAACTTTCGCCGGATCACTGGGTGGCTTGCTGGGTGGCTGAAGGGAATACTTAATAACAGGTTTTATCTATGGCGACGAATCCCTGCATATTATTGGTTGACGATCAAAAAGATATAGTCCGTCTTTTGCATTCAACCCTGCAAACGTTGGGGCATCCTCTGGATATTGTCGATGCACCCTCAGGTGAAGAGGCTCTGCTCGAGGCTTCGCGCCGCAAAATAGACTTGCTGGTGGCAGATTATCTCCTGCCGGGTATCTCAGGTGTGGAATTGATGCGCAAGATCAGAGTCCGTAACCCGGAAATGAAAGTGATCTTTATCTCCGGCATGACAGAACGAAAAGCGCGCGATGAAATGCTGACAGGCGGCGCGATTGCCATTTTCGATAAACCCATTCCATTGGCTGATTTTTTGGACGCAGTTGAACGCGGACTTGGGCTTGTTCGGACCATCTTCCCGCCTGAGACCGGGAAGGAAGCTGAAGAACATCGTCAAACTCTCTCTGAACTCTTGACCGGTTTTCGTCAGAAGATCAAGGCAGATGCGGTCTATCTCATCAGTGAGCGCGGACGTGTGCTGGCACGCGCGGGTGATCTCTATGACAGTAGTATGGAAGTTTCACTGCTTTCGGCTCTTATGGGTATTTATGCCGCTGGTTTGAAAGTTTCTCGTATTATTCGCCAGGAAGCTCTCGATAATTACCATGTCTTTCGCGGCGGCGACCATGACCTGCTTCTGATCCCGGTTGACACATCTCACGCGTTGCTGCTGGCTGGCAAGGACCTTGCCCATGCCGACCGCATTCTGCAAACCGTAAATGGCATGCTCTTTGTCCGCGGTGACGTGGAAAATATCTTGAAGTCGCTTGGGGTGGCGCCCATGGTTGAGACAACTGAATCAGCCATCCCTGAAGAAGAAGAGCCGACAATGTTTGATGAATTTGAAGAGCCTGAGCCCGAAGTGGATGTCGACGCATTATTTGCCGCGGGTAAAAAATCCAAAGTAAAAGATCTGGATGCATTTTGGAACGATGCCGTCGAGAAGACCGGAAACATCCCAACCAACCCGGACGTGATCACATTCGACCAGGCGCGCAAGCTGGGTCTGGATCCTGGCAAAGCCGAAACTATTAGACGGCCCACAACAGGCAGTTTGAATTTGAAAAAGAAGTGACATTAATCTTGTGATACAATTGCGACCGCACTGGGGCATGGTGCAATGGCAGCACACCAGCCTTTGGAGCTGTGGATCTAGGTTCGAATCCTGGTGCCCCAGCCAATTTCCCGCTCAGGCGGGGCTTCTTTTCTACAAGGTACTGCGCCAAGCATAAAATTGGCTTTCATGGTTTTTCAAAAAAACATTGGAACAATTTTGGTATTTTGTGGAAATCAGTAAACAGGCTTCGCAATCCGCGGCAGCCTGTTTTTCGTTTCGGAGTTGTTTATGAAAGTTACTGCTGTTTTATTAGCCGCTGGTCAGGGCACACGCATGAAGTCTGATTTGCCGAAGGTCTTGCACCCTTTGTGCGGCAAGCCCATGTTGTGGCACGTGCTTGAATGCCTTAAGGATGTGGGTACTGAAAAGCCCGTGATCGTGGTCGGACATGGCGTGGAGCAGGTCACAGATTACCTGGGAGATTCTGCGCAGACCGTTTTGCAGGAACCACGACTTGGCACAGGACACGCGGCAATGCAGGCTGAGCCTTTGCTTAAAGGCAAGACGGATTATGTCATCGTGACGTATGCGGACATGCCCCTTTTGCGCGGTGAAACCTTCCAACAACTCCTGGAAACGCAGCGCCTCAATATCGGACCCTTGAGCCTGCTGACCGTCATCGCAGACGATCCGCGTGGCTTCGGGCGAATCGTCCGAAAACCCGACGGGACAGTGTCAGCCATTGTTGAAGAATATGTCGCTACTGCCTGAACAGCAACAGATCAAGGAATTGAATGTCGGCGCATACTGCTGTAAAGCCGATTGGTTATGGGACGCGTTGCATCGCATTGAAAAGAATCCGAAGAAGGGTGAATATTATCTGACAGATATTGTCGAGATCGCGGTTGGGGATAACTTGCCTGTGCAAGCCGTTGTGCATGATGACTTTATCGAAACGATCGGCATCAATACGCGTGTCCATCTTAGTGAAGCAGAAGTCAGCCATGCGGATGCGCATCAATCGCGACACATATGTTGAATGGCGTAAGTATGATGGATCCCGCGTCAACCTATATAGACATAGATGTACGGATCGGTAAAGATACGACCATTATGCCGAATACATATATTCATGGAGATACAACGATTGGTGAAAGAAACGTGATCGGACCCAATAGCTAACATTCGCGATACAACCATTGGAAATGATTGTAAAATACTGGCATCCGCCATGGAAGGCGCAATCCTTGAAGATGATGTGGATATGGGTCCGTTTGCCCGCCTGCGAAAAGGTGCACACTTGAAGAGTCATGTTCATATGGGTAACTTTGGCGAGGTGAAGGATTCCATTTGGGTGAAGGCGTTAAAATGGGGCACTTCTCGTATATCGGCAATGCGAACATTGGCGCCAATACGAACATCGGCGCGGGAACGATCACGGCAAATTACGATGGCGAGAAGAAACATCCCACTGAGATCGGCGAAGATGTATTCATCGGTTCAGATACGATGCTGGTCGCGCCGGTCAAACTTGGGGACGGTGCTCGTACAGGTGCGGGTTCTGTCGTCACAAAGGATGTCCCTGAAGATACGCTTGTTGTTGGTGCTCCAGCGCGTGCTATTCGGAAACTGGAGAGAAGAAAGAAGGAATAAGTGATATGTATTACATAAAACGTAATGCGTAAGGAAAATATGATGACCATCACCCAACACGAAAAACAATCCCTCGTTGACCTTGCCAATACGGCACGCCAACGCGCATATGCACCGTATTCGAAATATCCCGTTGGTTCTTCGCTTCGCACAAAAACAGGACACATCTTTACGGGCGTCAATGTGGAAAATGCGGCATATCCGCAAACCATGTGCGCGGAACGCATCGCAATTTTCAAAGCTGTTTCAGAAGGCGAGAAAGAATTCGAGGTAATTACAGTTGTGACCGATAACGGCGGTTCACCTTGTGGAGGATGCAGACAGGTCATGGCTGAATTTGGTTTGGATACCATTGTTCTATTGGCAGATGGGAAGGGCCATATCGTCAAAGAAACAACGGTGAAAGAATTGCTGCCGGAAGCCTTTACGCCGGAGCATCTAAAATAATACGTATTTCGTAATACGTAATTACGAATCCCATGCCCGACCCCAAATTTCGTTCCTTTCGTGTGGATGCAGTTGTTCTTCGTCACAGTGATTATGGCGAAGCAGACCGCATGTTGACCCTGTACACGCGTCAGCTTGGAAAGACGCGCGCCATTGCGAAGGGAGCGCGCAAGATCGCATCGCGTAAGGCGGGACATATCGAACCGTTCACGCACGTTCGGCTACAGCTTGCGCAGGGACGCGACATGTTCATCATCACACAGGCAGATACGGTGGATGCCTATATGCCATTGCGCGATGACTTGATCCTTACCAGTCAGGCTTCGTATGTGATCGAATTGCTTGAACGTTTTACATCCGTGGATGAGAGGGAGAGTTCGTCCACGTTTCGTTTGCTGATAGATACTCTCTCCCGTCTCGCCTCAAACTCCGACGTGTGGCTGGTTACACGTTACTATGAGATGCGCCTGCTCGATCATGTGGGCTTTCGTCCGCAACTCTTCGAGTGCGCCAACTGCGGACGTGAGATTCAAGCCGAAGACCAGTTCTTTTCGTTCAATGCAGGGGGCGTGATTTGTCCGCGCTGTGGGCATGGATTGCCGAATGTCAAACCCATTTCAGTGGAGACGCTGAAGTATTTTCGTCACTTCCAACGCTCAAGCTACGCGGAGGCTTCTCGTGCGCGGCCCAGCCCCGAGGTCCAGAAAGAAGCGGAGAGTCTCATGCAGGGATATTTCACTTATTTACTTGAACGAGAGTTGAATACGCCGGGATTCCTCAAGCAGATCCGATCTTAAAAGTCTGGCAATTATTTAGTCCGTTTCCCCCAATTCAATACAAATAACCATGCGACGAGGATAACGATGGGTTTCAATATTCTCCATAACAGAATTTGGAACCATTTCCACTTTATCGGATAGATGACGTAGGCGATGAACCAGCGCGCGATCAGTGTTTGACCGAGAGCGCTTCGCATCACCCGACGTTTGAATCCACTAAACGAAAATTCGTTGCGCTGAAACGACTCTTGTATCTCGCTCGCCGCGATGGCTCCGTATCCCAATGCGATGCTGATGCCCTCCCCAAAGAGCGGATCGGCGCCTGCGGCATCGCCCACGAATAATATTCTCGGCGCAGATATTTGATTCTCCGGGCTGTACCAGCGAATGGGATGCCCTTTGATCTCATAATCGTTCAAGTCGAAACCCAGTTGATCCATTTCTTTTGCGAGTGTTTGCCTGAGCTGCGGCCGCTTTCCATTTGCAAGGATATTTGTATCGTAGATACCCCAACAGCGCATGGCTTCTCCGTTGATTTGTGTGGGGAAATCCCAGACGTAGCCAGCGATATTGTTTGGAACTGGGGAGAATTCGAAGTAGGCGGCTTTGTCATTATGAGGGATGTTTTTCCCCGAAGCAATCCCCTTATTCATCGTGGAGATTGCTTCGTCGGGCTTTGCCATCCTCGCAACGACTTTATATTCAGGGGTAATCACCTCCAGCACGCGCGCAGTATAAATAGGGTCTTTTGGAAAAATACTGCGACGGGTGATCCCGTTCGAGCCATCTGCACCGACGAGGACTTGCGCGTGGAATATCCCCTGGTCTGTTTCAATAATGACTTTATCGATTTGGTTGATGATATTTTTGACAGTTACCCCCTCTCTGATCTCTATTCCTCTACTCTTTGTTTTTTCCGCCAGCCAGTGATCGAATTCATCCCGGCGTATCACGCGCAGGGCGTGCCGTTTGGGCATGCGGATGCGTAGTCCCTTCGCTTGAAAATCGAAGTGGATATCTTCTGCATCCACGTGTGGGACTTCGCTTACATCCAAGCCAAGACGTTGGAGGATGACCTCTGCGTCGAGGGTAAGCCCGCCGGCGCAAAGTTTGAAGCGTGGATACTTTTCCTTTTCGAGGATCAGAACGCGGGCGGCTAGATGCGGAGCGATCTGCTGAAGATGCAGCGCGGTGGAGAGTCCGCTGGGACCGCCACCGATGATGATTATGGCGTGATCCATATCGGCAGGTTATGCGTAGGCACCCGACCAGGTTTCGAATTTCCGGTCGTCGTGTTCATTATCTTTGTAAAAGGTAATATAGGTGAGCGCTTTGTAAGGCACAAACTTTTTTTCTTTCGGGTCTTTTCTTGCCAGGTCAAAGTAGGTATGCCATGTGCCCGAATTGAAATAGATCTGATTGCCGCCGATATCATCGAAATCGAGGGGGATGGTTTCGTGGTGATGCGTGTGTCCATAGATGATATAGCGTGCGGAATTGTCGATGAATGCCGGTTCCCGCAACGAATATTCGGCAAACGAATGGCTGTCGCTCGAAACTCCCCGGTTTTGAATTCGAAAGATCAATTTATCGAGTGTTTCGAACGAAATGAGTTGTGATATTTTTATTGCCGCCTGCATTTTATCGACCACATCGAATTGAAAAGGTCTATCCTTACTTTTGACAAATTCGAGGTCAAGGAATTTTTCGGCGAGATCATCCCATACGCGTTTGAGTTCGCTTTCGTTTACATCTTTAAGCATGTTTTCTGAGGCGAGTTTTTTGATTTGCCCGGTGATCCATAACGGAGTGGCGAGCGCAGGACGAACGTTGGTAATATGCCTTAAGTTATTCACGATCTCAGTATTGAGATTGGACTTTCGTTTCAATTCCTCAGGATAGCGGTTGCATACTTCCATGGTGAAGGCATCGCCCAGGGTTGCCTGATCTCGGCCTCTTTCAGTGTCAAAGTTGAAGGAATCGAAAGCATCACCATGACGGCAAAAAAGTTTATATTGACTGAAAAGTTTCTCGATCTCAGGAGATTCGTCTGCCTCCCAGGGAGAGTCGGTGTTTTGTTTGCGGAGGTCGTAAGGGAAGGGAGATGGAGAGTTACTCAATCCCATTGCATCGATAATTTCCTGCCGGATCTGATCGAAGGCTTTCCCCTTGAGGTGGTAGTACCAATCGTGATTACCAACCATATAATGGAAGCGTACTTTGAGCGGAATTTTACTGCGCCCTGTAGAGTCTCTCTCTCCATTTCCGTCAACGGTGTCAAAATCGATGAACTCTCCAACAGATAACTTCCGCATGACTTCGAGGGCTTCCTTGTTGTATTCAATGATGGCGCGTGTGACCTCAAGTAGTTTGGGCGCGAACAGGGGATGAGTTGGGTCGCTCCACGGACGGATGTAATCCTTGTCGCCCACTTCCGTAATGCGGATATGTTCCTGTCCATCAATGTTGACGTGTTGCTCCTGCCCTTTTGGCGGGAACATCCATTTCGTCGAATGAAGCGGATCGATAATATCGCCCATCAGGATGATGTCAAGCTCTTCAATGGGCTTATATTTTCCATAACTCATGGAGGCGAAGTGGGCATCCTGCCGCAGGCGCTTCGCAAACAGGTAGAAAGCGCTGGCGGGGATGGATTCGGCGGTGGTCCCGTCACCAAGATGCAGGTCACTGATTACTACAAGCATGGAGTTCTCCTTTACGTGGAGTTGTATATTTCCATATGGATTATAGCCCGAATGTGGAATGGACATGTATAATTTCCCATACCGCTATTTGGAAGATGGAGAGGTGTAATGATACGAAAAATTCTGGCATGGACATTGATCGTTCTTAGTTCCATTTTTCTTTTGTTGAGCGTGACCGGCATTGCCGCAGCATGGATATACAACGAACCCCTTACGCGCGCAGCTATCAACCAATTAAATAAAATTGACGGCGAACTCTTGCAGGCGCAATCCACGTTGGAATCTACACATGTGGAACTTAACGCGCCCTGCGCATTGTGGATGCCGCACAAACCGCACTCGAAAAACTTGCAGAACAATCCACAAGCGCAGAGAGTCTGCTTGATGGTATTCAAAGCTCCCTGGATGATCAATTGCTCCCGGAGTTGAAAACAACCCGTGAAAGACTTGACACTGCGCGTGCCGCTTTGGAAAACCTCCAGGGTCTATTACGAAACCTTGGGTCGCTGCCATTCATTGATATCAATGCTCCCGATCAAATTCTGTCCGACCTGATCGAATTCGGTCGACGCATTGGATGCAGAGATCGCCAACGCTGAGGCGGTGGCAAGGCAAGCCTCGACCTTTGTCAATGACACGTCCTATCTTTTGGGCGGCGACCTAACCGAAACACGCGGCAGCCTGCAAAACTTTCTCCTGGCTGTCGAAGAGTATCAAACAAAAATAGCGGACTGGCATAAACAGATCACGACCTTGATCGAGCTATTGCCGTTGTGGATCGACCGCGCTGCGATCAGCCTGACCCTCTTCCTGTTCTGGTTCGGTCTTTCTCAATTCGGTCTGTTCCTGCATGGACGCATGATCCTGCTCGGAGAGAATCCACTGGATGTATTGCGTGCCTGAATATCGCGGGGGGTGTTAAGTACCGCTTGACCTAGAATATATGTTCTAATAAAATAACCATCCTTTTCCTCTTACCCACCTAATCCGTGGGCATGGTTGATTTTGTGTTTTCTACAGGATCAGAAACTGGTTATGATGAATGAAGCGATCAAGGCAACCTATCAATGTATTTTTAATTCATGCGCACAGCGACAGGGATGTTGTTCACAAACTCTATGCCCGCATTGTGAACGACGGCGTTAATGTATGGTTGGATGCGAAAAAACTTCAGCCCGGACAGGATTGGCAAAACGAGATCCGTAGCGCGCTTCTCAGATGTGATGTGGTCATCGTCTGCCTTTCGCAGGGATTTAATAAACAACAAGGATATCGCCACGAGGAATTAAAACTTGCGCTCGAAAAAGCCAACTTCGTACCGGATGAGCAGGTCTTTATCATTCCGGTGAGGTTGGAGAAATGCGATATGCCTGAGTCGTTGCGGCACTTGCAGCGCGTGGATTTATTCCGAAGCGGTGGTTACAAAAAACTAATCCGTGCTCTGAAAGAAAATGGGAGGGTGGCGCCAGATGAATACTGAGATGTATGTCTGAAATTAAGTTGCCCGTCTTCTACTCTTTTTATGCTCATACATTGCTTTGTCTGCCTGGAAGAGCAAGTCCTCCATCGTAATCGTGGAATCTGCTTCCACCCGAATAACCCCCAGACTGAATGCTAAGGCATATCCGCTTTCCGCTTGAAGGTTGTAGGCATCCACATTACTTTGCAAACGTGCCTGCATACTTGCCAGGTCGCTTGCGGTTGCATCGACGATCAAGGCTACAAATTCATCCCCACCCATGCGGCCGATCACATCTGAATCGCGAAAAGTCTCGGTCAAAATGCGGGTAAATTGGAGAATGGCTGCGTCTCCGCCCGCGTGTCCGAATTTATCATTGATTTGTTTCAGACTATCCAGGTCAATATATATGAGACATAAAGAGTAACCCGCCCGGCGGGCGAATTTCGATTAACCCAGTGGCAAGGATCATGAAGCCGCGCCGATTATTCAAGCCCGTTAGTCCATCGGTCAACGAGAGGCTGCGCAGACGCTCATTGGTTTCCTCCAGCTCGGATACTTTTTGATAAAGTTTGTCAGCCAAAACTTCCAGGTGTTCGCGCTGAAGTTGTCCGGTTTGAGGCAAGCGGGTGGGCGTCGTTGGATGTTTAAGAGACTCGTTCACAGCCCGCAATATCTCGTGAGGTTCGGCTGGTTTTCTGAGGATATGTTGTACCCCACTGGCCCGTGCCAGCTTGTGAATTTCTGATACATCATAGTTGGCAGTATGGAAAATAACAGGCGTCGCCGTCAGAAGAGGTTCGGCGCGCAGACGGCGTACAAATGTAAACCCATCCATATTGGGCATGAGAATATCGGTAATGATCAAATCGGGCAGTTCAGTTTGAGCGATTTCCAGCGCTTGTACGCCATTTTTAGCTTCCCGAAGGCGGTGTCCAAAATTGCCCAGCAAAGTGCTATAGGAACGTCGATCGATGGGGTTGGCGTCAACGATTAGAATAGTTGCCATGATGCCTTACCATCATCCATTGCTTTTTCACGAATCAGTACATGGATTGAAGTATTCATTGTTCTCCCTGGTCTGGATGGACTAAGTTGAAAACTCAGCAGTAAGCTCCTTAAGGCGGATTTGTAAATCATAGCACATTCTGGCAACAGGTGGATTGCTGTTTGGCGCTTCCTGGTAGTAGGGACCCCAACCCATTTTCGTACGGCAGACGAAAGCGCATGGACAGGGTTTCCGATGTCATGGTTACACTACAGAAAATATAAGAATCCCCCTTTGTATAAAAGGGGAACATAAGGAAAAACAACAACCAGAGGGGGGACTATAAAAGGTTATTTCTCTGGGAATGGGAATTGCTCCAATAGCTCCCAGCGGGTCGGACCTTTCTGTACAGTCCACTCAAAGCTTCTCACTGTAAAAGTAATCTCGCTGCCCATTCCGAAGGTTGGGTCTTTTATTTTTGGGGATGTGTCTTCCGGCAAATCGACAATTTTTATGTGCGGCAACCAATTTTCGGATTTGTAAGGATAACTGTCGCATCCCATCTCGCGTGCGATCTCAGCCAGGTCGTTATACATATTTTCCAGGGCGGAGGTTTTTTCTGCCAACAACCACAGGCGGCCCTGTTGATTGTTCACATTCATTCTCGCAATGTTGCTGACTTTGACTTCAAAAGGGCATACGTTTGAGCAATATGCCTGCAGTCGTTTTTTCAAGGCAGTAAAATCCTCAACGTTTCGAATTGCCTGGATGGTTAAATGCAAATCAAGAATGGGCATCCCTTCCACCACGCGGGCTTTTTCTTCTGAAAGTTTGAAGAGCCTGGAATAATCATCGCTTTCCGGCCTGACAATAATAAAAGTTGACTTGCCGCTTGAGTTGAACGTTTCCATATTTTGTATTTCCTTAATTCTATTTCTATACAGATCAACATGGGCTTCGCCATCATTTCTTCCTACACCGTAATTCCATGCGAGCAGTCCGCGATGTAGATCATCCTGCCATACCATACGAATCCGATTTTCCAGTTCTTTGATGTCCGTTATTGTGGATACGATCTTGAATTCGTCGCCTGCGCGTTCGGACCGAAACAATAAAAAACCTTCATTTCGGAGAAAATACTTTAACAAGCAGGTTTGAAAATCGTTTGAGGTCCTGGTCTATTGCGGCGCTTCCATAGCGTGTATTTCCTTCGTGCATATTCAGCATGTCTGTCAGCGCCACGCCTTGAATCCTTGCATTATTCCAGATACCACTTTGCTCCAAGTCCATTGAGCGTGCTCGTTAAAGGACTCTCTGGTGACTATGCTTTCGACTATGCTTTTAGTGATCTGAACCTGCTCAATAATCTGTTGCTCTACCGTGGCAGGCAGCGCCAATGTACCGATTGTATCTATAAGTCTTTCATAAGGCATATTAAACTCATTCCAACTTTGGTGACTGTTATTTTCCTCGATACGCCTTGGAATTTCCGAATGACTCTCCAAAATGGTTTGCCTGATCACCATGGGTCTGAACTTTTTTCTCTGCTTTTGAAGTTCGTTCTCCGCCTCGATTCTCTGTAGTGCCCTACGCCAAAATCCCAGGTGAGCAGAGAGTCTAAGTTCCTGTTTGGCATATAACTTTGATAATAGCCGCTTTATTTCCTGAGGTGTTTTCGAAGTGGAGAATATCCTGAATTCATCACTGCCCGGAGACCTGCGAACAAAATCGCCCTTATCCAGGGTAAAAATGGACATAAATTGATAATGCCAATTTATGTAGTTCTGCATCCACTACGGACACTCCATAGACTTTGTTCGCCTGCCGCAGATCATAAATGTCGATCTTTGCCATCCCTTTAATTGGTCATTCGGCATCAGCCACTTTCCGCCCGTGCATTCAAGGCATGAGTAATCGCGTCGTAAAGCGCCAGACTTTTGGCATTCTTTTGAATTCCTGAAAGAAGCCCTTTCAATAGTTGAAATTGAGTTTCAGTGATCGGAAGCGCTTGAAACAAATTCTCCAATTCTTTGAATGATTGGAGGAAATATCTTTAGCTCATTGTCCATTTTCATTTCTAGGATGTCAGTATCTGAGGTTGCGCTTTCAAGATTTGATCCCGAAGCAACTGGCTTTTTTGAATTTCATACTGCATGCCTAGTTGCTGGAAACTCTCGATTGACTCGTTGATCAAGTATCAAGGCGGTTTTCAGATCCGCTTCTGTTTCAAAATAGACGGAAGCCAGCCCAAGCTGTCCCTTCGCAAGTTCATCCACTCTTCCAAACTCCTCCGCAGATTGAATGCCCTCCATAAAAAAGCGCTTCGCGTCCTCGTATCTTTTTTCCTTCAATGCAACGAAGCCCAATCCATTCAGCGCGAGCTGATATGCCGGATCGGGGTCTTTACGGACGGGATCCTGCCAGGTATCCAAAGCCTTTTGATACCATTCCCCGGCTTTCGTCGATGTTTCCGCGTTCATATTCCAGATCGCCCAAACCATATTGTGCAAACCCCTTGCTGTAAATTCCATAGTCATCGCCTGCAAATTCTTCGCTCGTCTTGAGCACATCCTTTAGCAATTTTTCAGAACGATCAAAATTGCCCAGACGTAATTCCACAGTCCCCAAGGACCTTTTGGCGGCGGCGATCAGCAGTTGATCCTCTGTTTTTGTCGTTGCCGATAATGCCTCTTCAGCCCAATGTAAGGCTCTCAGGTAATCTCCCTGATAGAAATAGATCCAGGAGATGTTCCGGGCAAACGTGCTTACAGATTTCCAGTCCGATATCAAGTTTGCCGGCGCTTAGAGAGGCGTGTGCCAGGGTTAGGCGGTCATACCAATAGGCTCGCTGCCATAATACGCTGCCAAACTGGATGCCAATCTGCACCAGAATTTCCGCTATGCTCCTGGTTTTCTTTGTCAGGGAGCTGGAGCGGTCTGGATTTTTTTGAATGGATTTATAGCACCATTGCGCCACGCTCAGGATATTGTTTCGATCCAGCAATAGATCGTCGATATCTCCCTCCATTCCTTGAAACTGCTTTTTTCGGAGAGGAGCTTCACATAATATTGTGCTGTTTTCAATTCAGCCTGTTTGATGAATTTTCGATCGCTGCCGAATTGTGTGCGGATATACCTGACGCGTCAATGGCAGGATGCTGAAATAATCCTTATCAGGTTCATGCTCGATGAGCGTTAACTGCAAAAGGTCGCTGATCGCATTTTCGAAACTCATCATCATCGTCGATGCCCGAAATCTCCTTGAAGCGCCTCTCTTGAAACCGCCTCGGGTTGTAACGCCAGGATGAACAATAACTTTTTCTCGTTGTTGTGGCGAAGTAAATTCCAACTGTGGTTGAAACAGTATTGCAGGATGGGTATATTTGCATCCAGGCTTTAGTTTGTCCAATACCTGTGTGACCGAATAACCCAGGACGGCGATTTGTCCCTGCACCCATAGCAGTGCCAGGGGCAGTCCGCCTGTCAGGTCGACCAGATATTTGTTCTGGTCCTGGGTAAGCTGAATGTTCTTTTGCTGGGCATCCCATTTCAGCAGGGCGTTGCTTTCCTCGAATCGATAGCCCCTGCAAGCGGATGATCTGCCCTTCGGTGACTCTCTCCCTGGAGGTGACAATGGCTTTCAGGGTAATGGGCGACCTTCGCAAAAAGTCGAGGATCTCGTGTTGTTCGTCCCGTGACAACGATTCGAAGTTATCGAGGATCAAGGAGCGTGGTTTGCCTTGCCAGGAGGTTGATAGGCTCTTTTGATCTGATCTTGAATGGACAGATTTCCGATCGTGGGATTGCCCAGGCTGGTGCCGATCGTGATCAGAATATCAGACAGGGATTTGGCTTCCGGGATGATTGGCTCGATGCCATGAACGGTCAGGACGGATTCCTTGGAGGAGATCCAAATAACGGATTCGAATAGATCATTTTCAATGCAACGATAGCTTACCTCTATGGCAAGGGCGGATTTCCCCACCCCACCGATTCCTTCGATGCCAATGATAAAGGTCCTGCTGTTCGGTTGCAGGGACCGCAGAACGGTCTTGAGCTCCGTCCTCCCTGCCCACAAAATAAGGTCGCCTTGGCAGGCTTGCCAGTAAGCTTGATTTTTCGCGTTCCTTGCCGCTGGAGGTGAGCGCTCTCGATCTGTCTGGTGTATCTGGCAATTGCCTCCTTTTCCATCGTGACACTATTGATCAGGTGCAAAGGCTGATCGCTACCGTATTTTGCCAGCATCTCCTCCAGGGTGTAGAGGTTTTTTCTGTGCAAAGAGATCATCGTTTCGAGATGAGCAATTTCTTCCTTGTCCATATGGCACCTTATTTATGATTGATTGGGGGAATGTCTTTTTTATAAACTTTCGACAAAATATTTTCGAGTTTTGCCAGGGTGTCAATCATGGCGTTTTCGGCTTCGGTCATGTTGTGCATAATAATGGGAGGCACGAGGGCGCTTCCCCATTTGGCGTATTGTTCTTTAGAGATGTAATAATTGCGGGAGTAGGTTTCAGATAACCGCACCAGATGCTGGATTTCCTCTTCATGGTTTTGCCACACGAGTTCATCGATTTGAGAGGCAAGTAGATCCTGCTTGACCTCGATCGCTTTTTCAGGTTCGGGCAGGGCGAGTTCCTGTGTGGGTGCCGGCTCTTCGCTTTTCACGGAAGTGTCCTGTGCTTTTCTTCGTTCGCGGCGTTCTTCGAGTATTTTGCGTCCCTCATCGAAAACGAAGTCTATGGCTTTTAGCAGTATCGGGAGTTGGACAGGGTCAATCATGGTGGAATCTCCTTCCCAAGCAAGTATAGCACAAGCAAGTACTGGAGTACTGCCCCTATCATGCTTGTTAATTCTTGTTCATGAGATGGATCAATTCATTAATGCGTGTGATGCAGGCTCTCCCCGTTTTGAATCAATAATTTTAAAGGTAAGCAGCCGTGACCATTTGTGGAATGGTTTTTCAGGTGACAACGACCCCGCAGTCTAGAGTCAATTACCCGATAACTGGCAGCGACGCGATAGGTATCCCTTGGAGAGATTTCTGATTTTTATGAGAGGACTGTGAAGTTATCCGTTTAGATAAGACCTCTCGAAATGGGATCAGCCTTCCTCAGGCGCGTGAACCGACACAGGGGACAATGGGCGCGCTGTATAAAGCCGCGTCCATTGTCCCCTGTGGGTTTTCTAGCGTATGTTTTGTAAAGCGCTTTGATATTTTTGAGGGAGTAACCCGTTGGATAGGCGTGTTTGTTCGTATGCGATTGCCACGCCGGGGACCCTGCGCCCGGAGCGTTTCTTTACTTTTCCGGTTTTCCAATCGATGACGTCACCAGCGATGTAGACGCGCTTGACCTTGGGGCTAGAGCGTCATTCCGTTTCCGCGGGTTTCCTGTTTCAAGTCATAGGTGATATACATTTCCCTGGCTCCGCCCTTGTATTTGGATTTGGTGGATCTGTATTATCTCTTGATGTTTTTCGCCATCGATCAATCGCCCCACTTCTCATCATAATCGGCATCGGTGCCGATCTTTTCTGCCCGACTGTTGATCTTGCGAGCCGTCTTTTTGAATTCATCCTCGGCAGTCTTGCGGATATCGTCAATATCATCGCCGTATTTCTTTTCCCAGGAGGATGCGTTCGTGAGCGTGATCAGGTAACCGGCGCGGCGATACAACTCGGTCAGTTCGGACCTTGAATTGGCTTCCTCGACATCTGCGCGGATCTTTGAAAAAACATCCTTCATATCCGTCTTGTTGTTTACTTCACCATAAACATGTGTATCTTGTGCCATCTTTTGCTCCTTTCTTAAAATGGGTATCCAACATCTTTATCATGTTGCAAAGGGAAGGGAATATCAAGGGATATTTTCCCTGTCTTAAACGGGGAGAATCCCTACAGGAAGCGGGGGAGTACGTTATCTCATTTCACAGCCAGAGATATGGCATACTCACGGATAATAATGAGATCGTCTGCTCAAATCCGTGAGTTCGTGACAGAGTCCGTTGGAGACAGGATTGGGAATTGGAAATTCGCAAGGCTGTCCGCGAGATAGCGTTATAATATCAACATAGTTCAGGAGAAAGACTATGTTTACTCATATTGCTTATAACAATGAAGTCTTAAGCGGAAAACCATATATCGTTGGTACACGCCTCAGCATTGAGTTTATTCTCGAACTTTTTGCCAGTGGCGCTACAAAAGATAATGTGATTAATATTACAGCGCAAGGTTGCGAGTGAAAAGCTCTAATTGAGCCAACTTTTTCTTGCGGTGTGAAAGATAGGATGCGAAATTAGTTTTTTGGTAATAGCGCACTCGCTCCAAAGCGGATTGAATGTCAGAAATAAATGAAGGCAAAACGCTGCAAAGCAAAATGCGAACTTGATAAATCGTAAGTGCCGGAGCCTGTTCTTGAAATTGAATTCTCAAACGCACCAGGAAATGATGAGCCAGAGCAACCAGGAGCATATGATGATGCCATCCCAACCAACTTCTCATCTCGTAATGATCCATCCCGACTTCACCTTTGCTTTCTTCGAAGATCGTTTCGATCGGCCACCTCATTCCGCTGATCCTGACAAAATCTTCCAGTGCAGTATTGACCGGAGCGTTGGAGAAAAAGTATTTGATTTCGGAAAGATCATCCAAATTACGGCGGATGATCAACCAGAGTTCAGGGGCGGGCAAGCCGCCGCGCGCTTCGGTCACCCGCAGAAATGCGAAATCACAAACGATCGGACCTTTGCTGCCTTCCTTGATCACCGCTCGAGTCCAATCCTGCTTTTGAATCTTCTGCACCAGGTCCTTGACTGGAATGGGTTGCTTTCTTTTATCACTCAGTCGCAAACGAGTGGGATGACGTCCATGACCTCTCCATTTTGGAATATGAACCTTGGGCGGGCTACACCAGATCAGCGTGTTGTCCTTGATGGCCGTGAAGTAAAACTTTCCGGTCGCCGCCACGCCATCCCGAAATGCGGGGCTGTCTCCATACAAGGCATCGGCTGCTACCCAGAAAAACGGCAATTTGCCTCGTGGGAGGGCGCTTTTCAACATTTCCAGCCCGATTTCCGGCTTCGTTTTGAATTCCAAATCTTCCGGGACTCCACAGGCTTCCCGTTGCTCTGCGTGTTCTTCTGCAAGCCATTTTTCAGGCATGAACAATCTGCCTTCGATCAAACTATAGCCTTTGCGACTGGCGTAGCCCAAATACACGCCAACTTGCCCGTTCGCAATCTTGCCCACCGAGCCGCAATACTGCGCCGCCACCCCAACCGATGCCGTGCCTTGCTTGACCGCACTCAATTCATCGATCAACACCACCCCATCCGCTTCACCCAAACTCTCTCCGATCAAGCCTTGATGGATCGCGATCACTGGCGCTGTTTCCCACTGGCTTTGCCCGACAAAGTATTGCAGACTGCGTACTTTCTCTTTCTGCCCAAGCGCCATCTGTTCTACGTTCTTACGTATGGTATTACCCAGCAAGCCGTGCAGATAGGTCAGGCTTTTCTGGATTTGCTCCACTCGCTTATAGGCAGGCTTGAACAGTTTCATATATTTCTTCATTTCTTGCAAAAACAGTTTGACATCTTTCGTCGACAAGTTGCATTCGAGTGCCGGGCAAGTTTCAACTTGAATTCAATTCGTTTGCGACCCGGCTTGCGTTCTAAACTGATCAGCTCGCTTCGGAGCCTTAGCTTTTCTGCTTTCGGTTACAATTTCTCTAGGCATGGTGTTCTTCCTCTCCTTCTCACCTGGTCGTGATTGGAGAAAGATACCATGCTTTTTTCTCGGTTTTTAGCTCTCAACCTTGCGTTGTAATATTAAGTCTTATCCACAATTGACCGCCGAAGCAGTGGAAGAAGCCCTGCGATATAGTGAGTTTCAAAAAATAGCTGATCGTGTTCTGAACAAGAACGAGCAATTGTACAAACGATTGTCATAGAAATCAAAATGACCAAAATCTATCTTGACACATGCTGTCTCAATCGTCCATTTGATGACCAGACTCAGGAAAGAGTTCGTCTTGAGGCGGAAGCAGTGTTGGCGATTTTGTCTCGAATTGAAAAAAGCGAATGGGAATGGATAGGCAGTGAAGTGTTAATGGATGAAATCGAGCAAACGCCTGATACACAGAAGTTAAGTAGAGCAAAACTGCTCTCAGGTTTTATTGAAGAAAATGTTGAGATCGGTGATAAGGAAGCCAGACGAGCAAAAGATTTGCAAAAAGAAGGCTTTCAATTGTTCGACGCTTTGCACATTGCCTGCGCTGAAAGCGCAAAAGCAGATGTGTTCCTTTCGACCGATGATCGTCTGTTAAAATTGGCAAAGAGAATGTCGAAACGATTAAAAATAAGAGTAGTGAACCCTCTGGTATGGGTAGAGGAGATGATCTGATGAACGTACAATCTATGTCTCTCGAACAAATCCGCATTGCGGGCATGGAAGCGCTGGCGCGTGAACTTGGAATTGTTGGTATGGTTCGCTTTCATGCAGCAATTTGAAACGGGACATGGCGACTATTCCAAAGACCGTCACCAATGGCTGGACGATCAGGATATGGATACCGTCCTCAAGCGGATTCGCGAGAGGCGGGCGACCTACAAGAAAAGAAAGTAAGACAAAACGGCGCACCCGTCACGGGTGCGCCGTTTGCTTTTGGTTGTATAATCTCAAAGTCGGGAAATCAACCCAAAACCTTTGTGTTCCTTCGTGACCCTTCGTCGTAAAAAATGTCTGAACCCAAACGCCCCCTCAAAGTCTTCCTCTACCACGCCCACGCGAACCGTGACGCCGTGAAGACCGCCTCACCGCAGACGGCGTGGACGCATGGCTTGACAAGGAAAAACCCTGTGGTGAGCGATAGTCGAACCATCCTGCCAGGGCAGGGTTTCGACAGGGTCTCGACAAGCTCGCCCACCAGCTCAACCTACCAGATTGGGAGTTGGAAATTCGCAAGGCGGTATAATAGCGGTATTGTTTAGGAGACTTGACCATGAAATATAAAATTCGACTTGAAGAAACAGATGAAGGGTTTGCTGTTTGGGTTCCTGGGTTGCCAGGCTGTTGGTCACAAGGGGAGACAGAAGATGAAGCGCTTGAAAACATCAAGGACGCGATCAAGACTTATCTTGAAACAGTTGAAATTCTGCTCGAAGATCAACAAACTCGAATGGTAGAGGTTCCAATTTAGACATGCCCAAATTGGCGGGAATTCAACACCAGCGAGCAGTAAAAGCCTTTGAGAAAGCGGGATTCCGCGTGGTTCGAGAGGGGAAACACATCTCAATGGCAAAAGATAACCGTATCATCATTATCCCGCGCAACAATCCGATCAACGCTTTCACAATGGGCGGAATTATCAAGGACGCGGGATTGACCATCGAAGAATTCAAGAAACTGTTGTAGCATGTCCGCAGATAAGCGCCCCTCAAAGTCTTCCTCTGTCATGCTCACGCGGACCGCGACCCCGTCCCACAAGGGGATGATATGCGCGCACTCTCGGTGGTCGAGTAGGCGGCGGGACTCAACAAGTCTATGAAAAATCACTCTGCCTCCGCCGCCGTATCGAGACCCACCCGCCTCACCAAAGGCGGTGTGGACGCATGGTGAGGTTGGGAAAAATTTCCAGCACATCAAATAGGAAATAATACTATGGAAATAATAGCCACACTTGCAACCGTCGTTACTATCATTGGAGGATTTATTTCCATAATAACCTTTATTGAGAAGCGGCGAGAAAAGAAACGAAAGCAAAAAGAAGAACTTGTAGATTTATCTCGAAACCATGTGCCTTTGGAAGACAAGTTTCAAGCCAGTGAGACAGGGATGATGTTTGCTTTGGTAAAAGAACATAATGGGTCGGGGCTGACGCTAACAACTAAACCTATTCCTACCATCCGTCCAAACGAAGTTTTGGTAAAAGTTAAAGTTGCTTCGATTTGTGGATCTGACCTACATATTTATCATTGGCGCGATTTGATAAATAAGAGAATTCAAGTACCAAGGATTATAGGACATGAATTTTGTGGTGTTGTTGTTAAGTGTGGTGAAGAAGTTTCTGGTATTGCTGTTGGCGAATTTGTTGCCGCTGAGAAGTCATATTGCTTGCGGAAAATGTACATATTGTCAAAATAGGCAGTCCAATGTATGTCCCAGTATGGAAGTAATAGGGTTTGAACGAGATGGCGCATTTGCAGAATATATATCAATTCCCGCAAAAAATATTTGGAAATTGTCCAAAGAGATGTTACCTGAAGTGGCGACCTTACTTGAACCTTTTGGTAATGCTGTTCATGCAGCATTGTCACATGATTTAGTAGATCAAAGGGTTTTGATTACAGGTGCAGGATCTGTTGGATTAATGGCAGTTGCTATATGTAAATGGGCAGGTGCGAAACAAGTAATTTCAACAGACTTACGTGAGTTCCGATTGGATCTCGCTAAAAAAGTTGGCGCGGATATTGCAATAAATGCGAGCAAGCAAAATAATGCTCTTGAAAAGCTGATTATGGAAGCAACAAAAGGATTAGGAGTAGATGTTTTTTTGGAAATGTCTGGTGCTGAAAGAGCATTAGAACTTGGATTAAATGTTCTCAGAAATGCTGGTCACGCGGTGTTGATGGGAATTTATAAAGATAAAGTACTTGTAGATATGAATAACTTGGTCACCTATAAAGGGGTGACTTTATGGTAGATATGGTAGGTCAACCGATGATGCATGGGATAAAATGCGAAGCTTGGTTGGGACAGGCGAGATAGATATTAAGCCATTGGTAACACATACCTATCGATTGGATGAGGCTAACGAAGCTTTCTTGGCAGTAGAAAACGGCGAAGTGGGAAAAGTATTATTTTTCCCCACTGTAAAAAAAGATATTGTTCTTCCTCTTGAATTTAGACCTGCTTCTACTAATTTTGAATTGCCTACAATGTATGAACAACCTCCGTATAGCCAACGAGTAAATGAAATAATAATTACTGGAAATGAGAAGAAATTAGACCTTCTGAAAAAAGAGCTTGATGACCTTTACTTGACTGCTGACAAGTTGCAAAGGATGATCTCTGCATCTCGGAGGTCTTCGCTGTCTCCTACAAGTAAGATTAGCAAAAGTGATTTAGAAAAAAGATTATCGGAATATGAAGAAACTCGAGCAGAGATTTTGTCGAAAAGCGATAAGGTTGAGAAGCAAATAAGGCAAATCTCGGAAGACATCAGGGTAAATCAAAATTGAAGCAATATTGTAGAGAATGCTAATCAAAACAGAACCAACCTCCCCGACGCGTGAAGCGCTGTTTGGGCGGAGAACAAAGCTCAAAGAACAGAAAAATATCAAAGGACGGAAGTCAACATCAAGACTCCGTCCTTCGTCTTTTGTCCTCGGTCAATACGTTATAATCCCCCCGCACAAATCTAAAATCCAAAATCGGAAATCGTAAATGACAAAATCTCCTCCTTCCAAGAAATCATCCTCAAACTCCAAGACTTCTGGGCATCGCACGGATGCCTGATCACCCAGCCTTACTACACCCAGGTCGGCGCAGGGACGATGAATCCCAACACCTTCCTGCGCGTGCTCGGACCCGAACCGTGGAACGTGGCGTACGTCGAGCCGTCTGTCCGCCCCGATGACGGGCGTTACGGCGAGAACCCCAACCGCTTTCAAAAGCACACCCAGTATCAGGTCATCCTCAAGCCCGACCCAGGCAACCCGCAGGAACTCTATCTCGAGTCGCTCAAGGCGCTCGGCATCGATCCGCGCCAGCACGACATCCGCTTTGTGGAGGACAACTGGGAACAGCCCGCCATCTCCGCCTGGGGTTTGGGTTGGGAGGTCTGGCTCGACGGGCAGGAGATCACGCAGTTCACCTACTTCCAGCAGATGGGCGGCGTCACGCTCAACCCCGTCTCGGTCGAGATCACCTACGGGCTCGAACGCATCCTCATCGCGCTCAACAACGCCAAAGCCATCTGGGATGAAGAGTGGGGCGCAGGCGTCACCTACGGCGAGATCATCCGCCGCGAGGAGTTCGAACACTCCAAATATTATTATGAGGTCGCCGATGTCGAGCGCGCCCGCCAGATGTACGATCTCTACTCCGCCGAAGCCGACGCCTGTCTCGAACAGGGTCTGCTCGTCCCCGCGCACGATTACGTCCTCAAGTCCTCGCACACCTTCAACATCCTCGACGCCCGCGGCGCGATCAGCGTTGCCGAACGTCAAGCCTTCTTCAGAAGAATGCGCGAACTGGCACGGCGTGTTGCCGAGGGGTATGAGGAGCAGACGGAAAGAATTAGAGTATCCGTTGTTGAAAGAAGAATGCAAACGTCGAAAGTCAAAAGTCAGACCATCGAAGGACTTCGACCTTCGACCTTCGACCTTCGACCTTTATCTTGGAAATCGGCGTTGAAGAACTCCCTGCGAATGACGTCGATACCGCCTACGAAGCCTTATCCACCCGTATGCCGACTCTCCTCAAAGAACTTTATCTTGAACATGGCGACGTCCGCGTCTTCACTACCCCGCGGCGGCTCGTCGTTTCGATCGACTCTCTCTCCCCCAGGCAACCCGACCGCGAAGACCTCGTCAAAGGTCCGCCCGCCGATAAAGCCTTCGACAAAGACGGCATCGCCTTACCCGCTGGCATGGGCTTTGCCAAGAAAAATAATGTAGATACCAAGAGTCTCGAAGTCCGCGAAGAAGGCAATAACAAATATGTCTTCGCCGTCGTCAAACAAAAAGGACGCCCGACTCCTGAAGTCCTTGCCGAAGCCTTGCCCAAACTCGTCGAGAGCATCAAGTTCGAAAAGTCCATGCGCTGGAATGAACTCAGGCGTGGCATTCTCACGTCCCATTCGCTGGTACGTGGCGTTGCTCGGCGACATGGTCATCCCATTTGAATATGCAGGCGTTGTATCTGGCAACATCTCACGTGGTTTCGTCCGTATGATTCTCCTGAAATCAAAATCCCTTCTGCCGATAAATATTTCGACGTAATTCGTGAATCGGGAATCGTTCTCGATAAAGAAGAACGCAAAGCCTCCATCGTTGAACAAGTCAACCAAGCCGCGTCACTTGTTGGTGGCGAAGCCATCATCGAAGAAGGATTTGCTCAACGAAGTAGCCAACCTCATCGAAATGCCCACCGCCGTCATGGGCGGATTTAATGAAGAATTTCTTGACTTTACCGAGAGATGTGTTGATCTCGGTGATGAAGAAACATCAGAGATATTTTCCTGTCCAACGTGTAGGGGCGACCCTACAGGCGAATCGGGAACAGTCAGGTAAGGCTTCTTCGCAATCAGCACGAAGTCAGACCCTGGCGGGTCGCCCCTACTGCCACATTTCATCGCCATCCGCAACGGCGACGACATCGGCATTGACACCGTCCGTCGAGGGCAACGAACACGTCCTCGGCGCGCGCTTTGCGGATGCAAACTTCTTCGTCCGTGAAGATGTCAAACTCAAACTGGAAGAATATCGTCCCAAACTTTCCAAGTTAACTTTTCATACCAAGCTTGGCTCCTATCTCGATAAATCCGAACGCATGTTGATACTCGGCGCAGAAATTGGCAGCACATGCTCGGCTTCAAAGATAATGCCGACGCTGATCAAGCCCATTGGACGTGCGGTTTATCTTTCCAAAGCCGACCTGGTGACTCAAATGGTCACTGAGATGACTTCCCTACAAGGCATCATCGGTGGCGAATATGCCCTGCGAAGCGGCGAAGCAAAACGAAGTCGCAAAGGCGATCGCGAGCAATATCAAACCGTTCCGCAGATCCAAAATAGGTCTCGCTGTTGCATTGACCGATAGGCTCGACTCGTTGGTCGGTCTCTTTGCGCGCAGGGCTTGCTCCCACCGGTGCGAAAGACCCATTCGGTCTGCGCCGCGCCGCGATTGGTGTTGTCCAACCGTTGATCGAACATGATATTGATTTCGATCTCGCCGAAGCCGTGAAGAAATCTGCGAAGACACAGCCAATTGAAGTCAAAGATGAAACGCAAAAACAAATTCTGGATTTCATCACTGGACGTTTGAAAGTTGTGTTGAATGATCTGGGTTATAAACATGATGTCGTTGATGCCGTCCTTGCGGCGCAATCAAACAACCCGGCGGGAACGGTCCGTGCGGTGAAACAGCTTCAAGCGTGGACCGAACGAGAGGATTGGTCATCCATTTTGGATGGCTATGCCCGCTGTGTCCGCATCACGCGCGATCAGAAGGAAAACTTCAAGGTCAATGAGAAGCTGTTTGTGGATAAAGAAGAGAAAGACTTGTTCGCTGCGATTCAATCCAATGCGAAGACACAGCCATCGAATGTGGATGAATTCCTGAATATTGTTGTGACCCTTATTCCGTCCATCACTGCTTTCTTTGATAAGGTACTGGTCATGGCGGAGGATAAAAAAGTCAAAGAAAATCGGCTGGGATTGCTGCAACAAATCGCTTCCCTATCAAACGGGATTGCAGACTTGAGCAAACTTGAAGGCTTCTAAAACGTCGGGCGGCTCGCACAAAGACGCCTTTATGATTAAGGGGAAATAAGTCTTTGTTGCCAAACTGGATATGATTCGGTATAATTTTTACAACAGTTCCAGCGGGGAAGTTGAGTTGTATCCAACCGTCGCACTCAGGATTTTCTGTTGAGAGTCCCTCACCGAAAAAGATATTCACAAGGAGAGAAACCATGTCCAAGCCAATGACTCGAAGTCTTACTTTCTGTGATCATCAGCCTTGCCATTCTTGCGGCGCTATTCACTGTTGTGCAGGCAGGAGCGGAGCGCCTGTCGCTTCATTCTGGCAGTGTAAAAGCTCATGTTGTTAATGGCGCAATGACAAACCTAAATCACGACCGCCTGACTACCAGTGAGCAGGCATCCTATCAGGCGCAACTGGATGCTTATTATGGACAAACCGATCAGGGCCACGATTGCAATTCATCTCAGCAGAACAGCCCGGACGATTAACAATTCATCTACCATCGCAGGGCAGTCCATGGACTGCCCTGCTTTTGTTTTAATTCAATGGATTTGCCATTCACATCAATCAAGCCTATAATCTCACACATGTCCACGATTGACGAGATCAAAGCGAAGATCGATATTGTAGACCTCGTTTCTGAGGCGGGTGTCAAACTGCGCCATGCCGGGAAGAACTATACAGGACTTTGTCCGTTCCACGATAACAAGAAGACACCCGCCTTCGTGGTCTGGCCCGAAACGGGGACCTGGCGGTGTTTCGGTCAATGTAATGAGGGCGGCGACATCTTCAAGTTCATCATGAAGCGCGAGAACCTTGATTTCAAGGAGGCGCTCAATAAACTTGCCGCGCGGGCAGGCGTGGAAGTCCCGGCGTATACGAGGGAAACGCCACAGCAAAAAGAAGCTTATGACCAGCTTCGTCAGTTACTCGAAGATGCGGTCGTTTATTATCGCAGTCATCTTTTTGCCAATGTTGACGTTTTATCTTATTTGCACGAGAAACGTGGACTGACCGATGCGACCATCGAAACCTTTGGGCTGGGATACGCGCCTGCGGGATACGATAATCTTCTCAGTCATTTTTCCAGTAAGGGCTATTCCGAACAAGATTTAATCGATGCGGGCTTGCTGTCGGAGCGTCGCTCGATTCCGAATCTCAATTCTCGCAATACGCAATCACGGTTCACGCACTTTTGACCGCTTCCGCAACCGCATCATGATTCCCATCCGCGATGAGAATGGAAACATGGCAGGCTTCGGCGCGCGCATCGTTGACCCGAACGACATTCCCAAGTTTTTGAACTCACCCGAAACCCCGATCTTTACCAAGGGACGTTTGCTCTATGGACTGGATCGTGCGCGCAAACCGATCCGCACCGCTGACCAGGCTGTCATCGTCGAAGGCTACATGGATGTCATTGCCCTGCATCAGGCAGGCTACGAAAATGTTGTCTCGCCGATGGGCACGGCGTTGACGGAAGACCAGTTGCGTTTGCTCAAACGATTTACGCGGCGCATCGTCCTTGCGCTCGACCCGGATGTCGCCGGGCAGAAAGCTGTGCTGCGTGAACTCGACGCGGCGCGTTCCGCGATGGATAAAGAGGGTGAGTTGGGATTTGATGCACGCGGCTTGCTTCGCAATGAAGCCCGTTTGCAAGCGGACTTGCGCGTAGCGACAATGCCTGATGATCTCGACCCAGATGAAATTGTTGCGCGCGATAAAGAGGAATGGGCAAAGTTAATTGAGAATGCCAAACCGATTGTCACGCATGTGATGGAGACTCTTGCCGCGGGACAGAACCTCAACGACCCAAAGGTGAAGAACCAGATCGCAGCGCAGGTCCTCCCGTTGATCGAAGATTTGCCGAATGCCTTGGAGCGCGATACGTATCGTCAAGCGTTGGCGCGCATGTTACGGGTGGATGAACGCGCATTGATGAGCACGCAGGTTCAAGGTCCACGCGTGAGGCGACCAAGACAAAGCAGGCAGAATAATGTTCAAGAGGCGGTCAAAGTTTCGGTGACCGTTTCGTCCAGTAAAAAGGTCGAGGAATATCTCATCGGTGTATTGTTCAGAAAGCCCGAGTTGTTATATCGGCTGGATCGTCTCTTGCAGGAGTTTGGGCTGGTGGCGTTATCTGCCCAGGACTTTGAATATACTGATAATCAATTGTTATTTGGGTTGATCCGTGAATCGGTGGAGCAGGATAAGACCGAGCATCACGATTTTGTGGTGGATGCCTTGCCCAAATCTTTGCAGGTGCGTTCGCAGGAGCTCGTGAAAGAGACCGAGAAAGTTGAACGCCTCGAAGAGAAATTGCTGGAGGAATTATTGCGGGGTGTCATCAAGTTGCGGCGCGTGGCGGCGGGTGAAAGCCTGAACCAATTGCGGTTTTTACAGGAAGAGGCGCATCAGGGTGGTGATTTGCGCGCGGCTTCCTACCAGGATCTGGTGTTACAACATACACGGTTGTTACGAGATCTGGATCAGGCGTATCGGAAGATGTCTTTGAAAAGGTTGGAGTAATTTTGCGTCGGCAGTTGAGTAGCTGCGAGCGCAGTTTGCGAGGAGCGTACACTTGCACCAGCGTGCAAGCGCAAGTGTCGAAACCACGGGTAAACAAAGAAAATTTTATTAAAGGAGAGTTTCTAAAATATATTGGTTTCGATGCAAGTGTCGAAACCAACGGCTTGTTTTGGCGTAACAATTGAATTGAGAGAACGTCTGGTAATAAAAGGGAATATGACGACAAAAAAGAGTTCTGCCTCTGGGATGGATGGTCGTAAGGAAAAAGTGAAACCGCACGCGCCACGCGTACGGCTGGATGAATCTCGCTCAGACAACCCAAATGAACCCGAAGAAATAAACGGACTGACCGACTTGAATTTGATGGGAGATGAAGTGGGCGACCCTGATGAGAACGCTCTTGCCCAGGAGGAGGAAGAGCCCCTGGATGATGAAATCGATCTAAAAAACCCGATCGTCGCCGCGGAGATGTCCGAAGACCCTGTCCGGCTTTACTTGCGCGAGATCGGTCTGGTCAAACTGCTGGATTCAGATAGCGAGTTCCGGCTGGCTACCATGATCGAAGCGAATCGTGTGGCGATCGCGTTCCGCCGCCGCCCGCTTAACAAGGGCATGACCGCCGAGTGCGCCATCTATCATGCGTTTCTTGAAGAGATGGTCACCTCCTGGGAGCGCCTTGTTGAAGATGCCGAACGTCTGCGTCATGATATGCCCGATTTCGGTCTGATGCTCACAGAAGCCCAAGCCTTGCACGCGGGCTGGGAATCGGATGCACCTTCCTACCTGCGCGCGTTTTTGGATAATGGACTGTGGGGGACGGACGAACTCTGGAACACGGTTGCGCGGAAATCATATTCGGTCTTTCTCAGCCTGTACCTGATCCCGTTTAATTATGCCGAGTGGCTGCTGAATCATTTTAATGGACATCATGATATCCCCAACCTGCGGACTCTGCACCGCAGCCTTCCCTCTGATGAAGACTTGCGCAACGAATTGGATGCGGCAAAAGCCCGCGCAGTGGAAGCCAACCAGTCGTTAATTCGTGCAAACTTGCGCCTCGTTGTCAGTGTTGCGAAACGTTATCTGGGACGAGGCATCAACTTCCTAGACTTGATCCAGGAAGGCAATATGGGACTCTTGCGCGCGGTCGGCAAGTTCGACCCGCGGCGCGGATTCAAATTCAGCACCTATGCCACCTGGTGGATTCGACAGTCCATCAACCGTTCGATTGCAGAGCAGGCACGCACGATCCGTATTCCCGTTCATCTATTTGAATCAATCACACGCATCCTGCGCGCACAACGACAGTTGACTCAGGAATTGGGTCGTGATCCAACGAATGAAGAACTTGCCCTCGAAGTGGGTTATCTGCCCGCCTCAGATGTACAAACCATCCTGCGTGCACACGCGGAAGAAACGCCGCTCCCAGATGACCTGCAACACCGACTGGATACTGCCACCCAAAAAATTGACCGCGTACTGCGCTCGGCAGAGGAACCTGTCTCAATCGATGGACCCGTGGGGGATGAGGACTCCAGTTCGCTGGGCGATTTCATCGAAGACGAAGACGCGCCCTCTCCCATGGATTCCGCCGCGCGCCAGATGCTGCGTGAACAAGTCCAAAGCGCGCTCACATCCCTTACTGACCGCGAGCGCGAAGTGCTGGAATTACGCTTCGGCTTGAAGGATGGCAAAGACCATACGCTGGAAGAAGTGAGCAACTTCTTCGATGTGACCCGTGAACGCATCCGCCAGATAGAAGCGAAGGCGTTGCGAAAGTTACGGCATCCTTCGAGGAGCAGGCAGTTGAGGGATTATTTGGGGTAGCTTAGGTCACGTTTCAAACGTGACCTGCGTTTTTAAATTTCATCATTTTTCGAATATGACAAAACTCACCAATTTTGTGAAAAGTAACACTTTCTCTAGCCCTCAAAAGTCTCTTATGTTATACTTCGCCGAACGTTGTGCAGTCTTGCACAAACGAATTTATTCGTGATGAGTGTTTTGAGGAGACGGGATGCTCGAATACGTTGCAATCGCATTAATGATCGCTCTGGCGACGCTGATTGCCCTGATCGCGATCGGTTTGGGGTACTTATTCGGTCCAAGAAAAAAATCTGAAGTCAAATCCATGCCCTATGAATCAGGCATGGCTCCATATGGTGAAGGAACACGGCGGATGCCGGTCCGCTTCTATCTTATTGCGGTGTTGTTCATTCTCTTTGATATCGAAGTGGTGTTCTTTTTGCCGTGGGCGATCACGTTCCGTCAACTAGGCTTATTTGGCTTGTTCGAAATGATCGTCTTTATCGCTATTTTATTGGTTGGCTATGTATATGCCTGGAAAAAAGGAGCGTTGGAATGGGAGTAGAGGAAAAACTCGGTGACATGGGGATCGTCACTGCCAAGTTGGAGGATGTTGTCAACTGGTCGCGCACCAATGCCATGTGGCCGATGTTGTTCGGACTGGCTTGCTGTGCCATTGAAATGATGGCGGCGCAGGCATCTCATTATGATATGAGCCGTTTCGGTATGGAATTGATGCGTGCCAGCCCGCGCCAATCGGACCTGATGATTGTTGCGGGACGTGTGACGCGCAAGATGGCGCCCGTGGTCCGCCGTCTATACGACCAGATGCCTGAGCCGAAGTGGGCGATTGCCATGGGTGATTGTGCCTCCTGCGGCGGTGTCTTCAATAACTACGCGGTGGTACAGGGTGTGGATGAAATTATCCCTGTGGATGTATATGTAGCGGGCTGTCCGCCGCGCCCCGAGGCGTTGATCCATGGTGTGGTGACGCTGTATGAAAAAGTGAAGGGCGAGAAGTTCAAGGATTTGGTGAAGGCATAATAGTGCTCGCGCTGAGCGGAGTGCCGAGTGAAAGTCGAGGCACGTAGACGAAGCGCTTATTTCACGAAAGTGCGCTTCGTCTGCGCTCGCCTAACGGCTCGCTCCGCTCAGCGCGAGGGTTGTGATGAATTATGGATAAAAAACTCGAAAAGATAACCCAGGTTTTGCAGAAGGATTTTGCCGCGACGTTCGAAGAATTCCGTGATGAAGTGCATGTATTCATCAAAGCGGAGCAGATCGTGGAGGTACTGACCCTCCTGCGCGACAAATATGAATTCGAATTGCTTTCGACGTTGACGGCGGTGGACTACTTTCCCGAACAGTCGCCTCGCTTTCATGTCATCTATCAACTTTCATCGCTGGCAAAAAATGTCACAATGCAGATCAGAGTCCCGGTAAACGGCGACCAGCCCAAGGTCCCGACCGCGACGCGGTTGTATGAGGTGGCGAACTGGCGCGAGCGCGAAGTCTTCGATATGTTCGGCATCGAGTTCGAAGGTCATCCAGACCCAAGAAGAATTCTAATGCCGGTCGATTGGGAAGGTCACCCGCTTCGCAAAGATTATCCATTGGGTTACGAAGAACCACAATTCACTTTTAACTTTGATGAGATTGATGTACGCAAGCCGTATGCAAAGGAATAAGTATGGCTCAGATTGAAGAAGTTATTAATGTAGACCAATTCAAGCATCTGGTATCAGAGCGTGCGTTGACAGGCGAGACCATGTTGTTGAACATGGGACCGCAGCATCCCTCGACGCATGGCGTTCTGCGTTTGCTGCTCGAACTCGACGGCGAGACGATCATCAATGCGATTCCCGATATCGGTTACCTGCACACTGGCATCGAGAAGAACATGGAAGCCAAGACCTATCTCAAAGCCGAAGTGATGACCGACCGCCTCGATTATATGAATACCACCGGCAACAATCTCGCTTATTGTATGGCAGTGGAAAAGCTGGTCGATTTGGATGTGCCAGAGCGTGCGCAATCCATCCGTGTGATACTGACGGAGTTGCAACGCATCGCTTCGCATTTGGTTTGGGTGGGTACGTTCGGTCTTGACCTTGCAGCGATGTCCATGTTCCTATATTGTTTCCGTGAACGCGAAGCTGATCCTCGACATACTTGAACTTTGCTCTGGTCAGCGCATGATGACGACTTTCATTCGCCCGGGTGGGATATGGCGCGATGTACCCGTGGAATTTGAAATCAGCCGTTCGTAGTTTCCTCAAGATGTTTCCCAGGCGGATTGATGAATACGAAGCGTTATTGACAAAGAATCCGATCTTTCTGGACCGTCTGGTTGGCATCGGCTACCTGGACGCGGCGACCGCCCTTCAGCATGGTGTGACCGGACCGATGTTGCGCGCTTCAGGTGTGAATTGGGATCTGCGCAAAGCCCGACCTTATATGGGATATGAACAATACGATTTCAACGTACCTGTCGCAACCGAAGGCGATACCTATGCTCGTTATATCGTCCGCATCCAAGAGATGCCGCGAGTCGTTGAAGATTGTAGAACAGGCATTGGACAAACTGCCGATGGGACCTGTGCATTCTGAGAATCGAAAGTTTGTCCCGCCGCCGCGCTCGGAGATCGGCGTGAGCATGGAAGCGCTCATCCATCACTTCAAGTTGTGGACGGAGGGTTTCCCCGCCCCGAAAGGCCTCCATTTATAGCGCGGTCGAATCGCCGCGCGGCGAACTGGGTGTCTACCTCGAAGGCGATGGCGGTCCGAAACCCTATCGAGTCCACTGGCGCACACCTTCCTTTGATAATCTTTCCGTGATCAACAGGGTCTCTCAGGGTCATCTTGTGGCTGACCTTGTGGCGATCCTTGCGTCCATTGACATCGTGCTCGGAGATATTGACCGATGAGTCTTGCGAAAAAATATCCAAAAGAAGTAAAGCAGATCCTTGCCAAATATCCGCCGGAAAGCAAACGTTCGGCGGTTATGCCGTTATTGTTCCTTGCCCAGCGCGAAGAGGGTTATGTCAACAAAGAAGCGATGCAGGATATTGCAAAGATCGTTGACATCACCGAAACAGACGTTGCCGCCATCATTGGTTTTTACACGCTCTATCACGATAAGAAGGAAGGCAAATACCATATGCAGGTCTGCACCGATCTGCCCTGTGCCTTGCGCGGCGCGGATAAGTTCATGGATGACCTTTGTGGCAATCTGGGTATCAAGGTCGGTGAGACAACCGAAGATGGCTTGATTACGCTCGAAGGTGTGATGTGCCTTGCGGCGTGCGATAAAGCTCCCATGTTCCAAACGCAGGGACCGGATGGCATCAAGTATCACGAGAACATGACCGTGGATAAGACAATGGAGTTGGTACGTACATTGAAGAACGCAATTGGGGGTGATAAGTAATGGCGCATATTCTTTTACGTCACAGAGAAATACCCGATATCAACAAGTTCAACGTCTATAAAAAAAATGGCGGATTTGCCGCCTTCAAGAACGCCGTCACGAAGATGAAGCCCAACGAAGTGACCGATGTGGTCAAAAACTCCGGTCTGCGCGGGCGCGGAGGCGCTGGGTTCCCAACCGGTATGAAGTGGGCCTTCATTGATAACAAGAACTGGCCTCATTATGTGGTTGCCAATGCAGACGAGTCCGAACCGGGTACGTTCAAAGACCGCGAGATCATGGAGAGCAATCCCTTTCAGTTTATCGAAGGGCTTGCGATTGGTTGCTATGCCGTTGGAGCGAACACTGCATATATTTACCTGCGCGGCGAGTTTTGGGAAATTGCCGCCTTCCTCGACGAGAAGATTGCGGAGATGGAAGCGGAAGGTTATCTCGGTAGCAATCTCTTCGGCACCGATTACTCTCTCAAGATTTACACTCACCTCGGCGCAGGCGCATACATTTGCGGTGAAGAATCAGCCTTGTTGGAATCACTCGAAGGTAAACGTGGACAGCCGCGTGTTCGCCCTCCGTTTCCTCCTGCTGTGGGTTTGTATGGCAAGCCAACCATCATCAACAATGTGGAAACTTTTACAAACGTACCACTCATCCTTGCCAATGGCGCGGAATGGTACAAGTCCATGGGCACGGCCGATAGTGCGGGGGTGAAGATATTCTCGCTTTCAGGTCGTGTGCGCAAACCTGGTAACTATGAGTTACCGTTTGGTACAACCTTCCGTGAATTGATCTACACTCATGGCGGCGGCGTTCAGGACTCACATTCTGTCAAAGCCATCATGCCAGCGGGAGCATCTTCATCTCTTATTCTTGTGGATGATGAAAAGATTCTCGACACCAAAATGGACTATGCCACCGTCCGCACGCTCGGCGCGGACCTTGGGTCTGCTTCTGTGATCGTGATCGATGACACAGTCTCGATGGATTGGCTCATCAACAAGACCGTCCATTTCTTCAAGCATGAATCATGCGGCAAATGTACACCCTGTCGCGAAGGCACATATTGGATGTCTCACCTCACAGAACGTATTCACGATGGCACAGGCTCCACAGCCGATGTGGATTTGCTTCTCAATGTGGCGAAACAAATGCAGGGCAAATGTCTGTGCGCGTTGGGTGAATTCTCCACCATGGCAGTCGTTACAGGTATTGAACGTTATAGAAAAGACTTTGATAAAGCGGTGAAAGCATAATGAGCAAACAAGTCACGCTTACGATTGATGGCAAACAGGTAACGGTTCCAGAAGGGATCGTTGTGGCAGATGCCGCCAAGATGGCGGGCATTGATATCCCCGTCTTTTGTCATCATCCCAAACTCGAGCCGGTCGGCATGTGCCGCATGTGTCTCGTGGAGATCGGTCGTCCCATGCGCGATCGCGCAACCGGCGAATTTGTGATGGAGAACGGTGCGCCGAAGATCCAGTTCATGCCCAAGCTCGAAACGGGCTGTACCAACAAAGTGGAAGAAGGCATGGTTGTCCTCACGCAATCGGCGAAGGCAACGGAAGGACAGAAGAGCACCGTTGAATTTCTGCTCACGTCGCATCCGCTTGATTGCCCTATTTGTGATAAGGGCGGCGAATGCCCCTTGCAAAACCTCACCATGGAACATGGTCCCGGCAAGAGCCGCTTCCTATATAATGAAAAACTTCGCCTCGCAAAACACGTTCCGTTGGGTGAACTGATTGTTCTTGATCGGGAGCGTTGTATCCAGTGCGCGCGTTGCATTCGTTTTCAGGATGAGATCGCGGGCGACTCGGTCATTGGTTTTGATGAACGTGCCCGTTCGACCCAGATCGTCTCTCTTTCGGACCCTGGATTTGATTCGGTTTTCTCGGGTAATACCACAGACATTTGTCCTGTTGGCGCGTTGACCACTACAGATTTCCGTTTTGAGGCGCGCCCGTGGGAGTTGGACGCGCAGGCTTCGATCTGTACACAATGCCCGGTGGGATGCAACACCACGTTGAACACACGCCGCGAAGCAAAATCAGGCGGTGACATCGTTGTCAAGCGTGTCATGCCGAGACAGAACGAGGAAGTGAACGAGATTTGGCTGTGCGATAAAGGTCGCTTTGCGTATCACTATGCGGAAGGCAAGAATCGACTCACCAAGCCGCAAATCCGCAAGGATAAGAAACTGGCACGCGCCTCATGGGATGCCGCCACCAAACTTGCCGCGGAAAACTTCCTCAAAGCCAAAAAGGATTTTGTCATTTTGGCTTCGGGTAGACTCTCTAATGAAGACTTGTTCAATCTAAAGACTCTCGCCGACCATTCCGAAGGTAAAGCTTATTTGTATTCGGATATGGCTGGCGGCGAATTGACATCGCTCGTGGGTGTGGGCGCTGGCACGAACTTTGCAAAAATGGGCGCAGGAACAGCGATCGTTGTTGTTGCTTCTAACTTATATGAAGAAGCCCCAATCTGGTATCTGCGTGTAAAGCAGGCGGCTGAGCGCGGCGCGACGTTGATCGTGTTGAACCCGCGTGAGACAAAGCTGGATAAACACGCTTCGTTCGTTGTCCGCTATGCCTATGGAGATGAAGCCAAAACGGTGAATGAACTCAGCAAGAAGAGCAAGATCAGCGATGCATTCGTGAAAGCCGGGAATGCCGTCATCCTTTACGGAAGTGATGGACTTGGCATTTCAGGTTCCGCTGGACTTGCCTCCGCTTGTGCGAAGCTGTTGAATGAGACCGAGCATGTTGGCAAACCCAACAATGGACTGATCGGTGTGTGGGGACGCGCAAACGATCAGGGTGCGTGGGAAATTGGTTTCAATGTGGAAGAAGACCTCGCCAAAGCATTGAAGGGCAAGTCTGTTTATATCGTAGGCGCTGACCCGGTAGCGGATGACCCAAAATTGGCGAAGGCTCTTGAAGGCGCGGAATTTGTCGCTGTGCAGGATGTGATCGAAACAGCGACGACAGAGATCGCCGATGTCGTTCTCCCTGCACAGGCTTTCACGGAACGCGAAGGCACATTTACCTCCGGTGAACGCCGCGTGCAACGCTTTCTATCCTGCTGTGCCGGTGACCGGTGATGCGAAACCTGATTTCGCCATCACGTCACAGTTGGCTCGTCATATGGGAGTCATCCTTGAAGGGACATCGGTCTCAGCGGTGTTCGATATTCTGTCTGAGTCTGTGAAATCATTCGAAGGTTTGAATTACGCCAAACTGGCGGAAGTCAAAGAGCAGTGGCCCATCGTCGGTCGCAGTGACTTGTATTATGGCGGCACGACCTATGAGAATACGAAGGGGCTAGGCGTACATCTATCAGCGGCGGCGACGCGTGGGGAAAAGCTGAGCATACCCCGGGTCCAGAAAGAAGCGGCTCCACGTCCCAAAGAAAATGAGTTGCTGGCTGTCCCCGTCACAAAATTATATGACCGTGGTACGACCATCACATCTTCTGAACTGCTTGACCAGCGTGTGGGTGAGGCGAGCATTTCACTTGCATCCCGATGCCGCAGAGAATTTGGGCGTGGAAGCTGGGCAGACCGTGAATGTCAGTTTCAATGGTGTGAGCGGCGAAGCGGTTGTGAAGTTGGACGATACGATCTCGGTGGGTGTCGCGTTGGTGCCGCGCAGCATGGGCATTGCGATCCATGAACCTGTAGCGGTGAAGGTGAAATGATGTTATCGGATTGGACTTTCTGGCTGGAAACGTTTATCAAGGCGCTGGTGGTGACGCTGGCATTGTTGACAGGCTTTGCGTATCTCACATGGTACGAACGCCGCGCACTGGCTCGCATTCAGACACGCATCGGACCGAACCGCGCGGGACCATTTGGTCTACTTCAACCCATTGCTGACGCAGTAAAGTTGATCTTCAAAGAAGAGTTGACACCCGGCAGGGCAGACAAGATCGTTTTCTTTTGGGCGCCTGTCATTACTTTGGTTCCTTCGATCATCATCGCGGCGGTCATCCCGTGGGGAACAGCGTTCAATTTCTTTGGGCGGACCGTTACGTTGTATGTTGCTGACATCAATGTGGGTGTGTTGTATTTGATGTCGATTGCGTCGATCGCGGTGTATGGGATCGTGCTGGCGGGCTGGTCATCGAATAACAAGTACGCTATGCTGGGTGGACTTCGCTCTTCAGCGCAAATGATCTCGTATGAATTGGCGCTTGGTCTTTCGTTCGCCACTTCGATTATCCTTGCGAACTCGATGCGCATGTTGGATATTGTGGATGCACAAAAAGGTTTGTGGTTTGTTGTTATCCAGCCTGTGGGTGCAGTGATCTTTTGGATCGCAACGCTTGCCGAAGTGAACCGCGCTCCGTTCGATATGCCTGAAGCCGAGCAGGAATTAACTGCCGGTTATCACAGTGAGTATTCGGGTATGAAGTTCGCCCTGTTCTTTATGGCAGAATACCAGAAGATGATCGTCGTCTGCGCCATTTTGGCGACATTGTACTTCGGTGGATTTTTGGGTCCGTTCGTAGACCAGTATCCATTGCTGGGACCTGTATACCTTTTCATCAAAGTTGTCCTATTGTTGTTCGCGATGATCTGGGTACGTGCCACCTGGCCCCGCATCCGTTATGACCGCCTGATGTCGTTTGGATGGAAGATCATGCTTCCGCTTTCACTGGCGATCACATTTATCACTGCCACGGGTATTTTGCTGGCAGACGTATTGAACAATCAAATCTATTTCTTGGCGATCCCTATCCTATCCACCATTATTGGTTTGTTTACTGTTGTGTTCGTCTATCGTACTTTGAGGAGACTACCGTATGAGCGTGCTTGATCCGGTTGTTGAACTTATCCGCGGACTTCTGACGTCCGGGAAGATGATCTTTGAAAAGCCTGTCACCTTCCAATACCCTGAGCAGAAGCGTGAAGTTCGTCCGCGCTTCCGTGGTCGCCACGTATTGAAGCGTTACGATAACGGTCTTGAAAAATGTATTGGATGTTCGCTGTGCGCCGCCGCCTGCCCCGCGGATGCGATCTTCGTGGAAGCCTCCGAGAATACCGACGAGAAACGCTTCTCTCCTGGAGAGAGGTATGCTTCGACTTACGAGATCAATATGCTCCGCTGTATCTATTGCGGCTATTGCGAAGATGCCTGCCCTACCGAAGCGATCGTGCTCGGTGACAACTATGAACTCTCCTTCTATGACCGCCGCTCGGCGATCTACACCAAGGAGAACCTGCTCGAACCCGTTCCCACTGTGGATATGCTCACGCCGCAAAAAGTGGAGCCCAATGTATACAAACGCTCGGTCCCTGAAATGAAAGACCCGCAGGATTAAGTAAGAAGCCATGTCTCTTGATCTGATACTCTTTCTCATTCTCGCCCTCGTTGCCATTGCCACCGCGTTTGGCATGTTGTTCAGCCGCAATGCGGTCTATTCTGCGTTGTTCCTCGTATTGAACTTTGTCACGGTGGCGGTGTTCTATTTGTTGCTCGGCGCGCCGTTCATTGCCATGTCGCAGATCACGGTCTATGCCGGAGCGATCATGGTGTTGTTCCTGTTCGTCATCATGTTGCTTGGAGCGGGGGCGCTTCCCAAATTAGAAGTCTTACCCTGGCAGAGACCGTTGGCGGGCACGCTTGCCTTCATCCTGGTTGCCGAAGCGACCTATCTTCTCGTGACCAAAGCCCGTCCGGCTGGCGATATCCTTGCTCCAAGTGATGCAGTCAACGGTATGGAAAATCTCCGTCAATTGGGTTTGGCATTATTCAATCAATACCTCCTGCCCTTTGAAGTGACATCCATTCTGTTGCTGGTCGCGATGGTGGGCGCCATCGTATTGACCAAGAAAGAGAAAGGGGAGCAGAAATAATGGTCCCTGTTGATTATTACGTTATTCTTTCGGCTATTTTATTTACGATTGGCGTTCTCGGTGTTCTCATTCGTCGCAATGCACTCATCATTTTCATGTCCATCGAGTTGATGCTGAATTCCGCCAATCTTGCCATCGTGGCGTTCAGTAGTGCCATCCAAAAGTTCGATGGGCAGATCTTCGTCTTCTTCGTCATCGCCGTCGCCGCGGCGGAAGTGGCTGTAGGGCTGGCTTTGATCGTTGAGATATTCAAGTCCAAGCACAGCATTGATGTGGATCAGATGAGTTCATTAAAAGGCTAAATCTGTTGGTCGAGTAGCCCTGAGCGTTTGTTGCGAAGGGCATATCGAGACCAACAAGTAAGCAAAATTATTCTTGTTAGTGGTGGTTTCGACTGCTTGCGCTCAACCACCGGTGAAAAAATGGAAATATGAAATTATGCACTTAAGCGAAACAGTAAACTTCAGGATTATTCTTCTTGGCTCCGTGGCTTGTGTTCTTTCCGGTCATCGGCTTGCTGATCAATGGCATCTTTGGTGATCGTTTCAGTGAGAAGGTGATCGGCACGATTGCAAGCCTTGCTTCGGGCGCGGCATTCGTTGTCAGCGTGCTGTTGGCTTGGTCGCTTGCGGCAGGCGGCGGGGAGGCAGTGAGCGTCCCATTTGCACAGTGGATCCACATCGGCGCTCTCGAACTCGATTGGACATTCCGCGTCGACTCGCTATCCACCACGATGATGCTGGTCGTCTCGGGCGTTGGGACTCTCATCCACATTTACGCCATCGGATATATGCACGAAGACGTGCGCTTCAAAAATGACGTGGGCAGGTTCCGCCGCTTCTTCGTTTTTCTCAACCTGTTCATCGCTGCCATGATGATCCTCGTGAGCGGTGACTCGTACCTGATGCTGTTCGTCGGCTGGGAAGGTGTGGGACTTTGCTCCTTCCTACTGATCGGCTTCTGGTATGAGATGGATACACTTGGGCGACCTTCATGGGCAAACTCGAATGCTGCCAAGAAAGCTTTCATTACGAACCGTGTCGGTGACTTTGGCTTTCTCATTGCCGGGTTTATGATGTTCTGGTCATTTGGGCAACAGTTTTCAATTTGATCATGTGTTTGAACGGCGCAGGAAATAGCCGCTACCCAGCCAGGAATCATTGTTGCGATCACTTTATTCATGCTCGTCGGTGTGGCTGGTAAATCGGCACAACTTCCGTTGTATGTCTGGTTGCCGGACGCGATGGCAGGTCCGACACCGGTCTCGGCGTTGATCCATGCCGCGACGATGGTGACCGCGGGCGTATATCTCATCACACGTTCGGCGCCGTTGTATTCATCCGTGCCCGAGGCGCAAAATATTGTGGCGATGGTTGGTGCGTTGACCGCGCTCTTTGCCGCGACGATCGCAGTCGGTCAATATGACATCAAGAAAGTGCTGGCATATTCGACCATCTCACAACTGGGTTTCATGGTTGCGGCGGTGGGAATGGGCGCGTATGTGGCAGGGATGTTCCATCTCGTGACACATGCCTTCTTCAAGGCTTTGTTATTCCTTTCTGCCGGTTCCGTCATCCTTGGCATGGAGCGTGGACATCATCATTTGGCTCACGGTCATCATGATGAGAAACGGCAAAGGGCAAAAAGGGAAAGAAGGAAGAACACCACGAGCTCACGCTGAGCGAAGCGATAGCGAAGTCGAAGTGTTCGACCCCGGTGATATGCGTAACATGGGCGGACTTCGCAAGACCATGCCTGTTACGTTCTGGCTTTATATGTTCGGTACGCTTGCGCTCGCAGGGATTGTTCCGTTTGCAGGTTTCTGGTCGAAGGATGAGATCCTGTTGGATGCCAGCAAACATTTCCCAATTGAATATTGGTTGTTGGCGATTGCGGCATTCTTAACCGCCTTTTATATGGGACGTCAGATTTGGATGGTCTTCTTCGGTGAAGCCCGTCATGAAGCCGCAGGACACGCAGAGGAAAGCCCCAGAGTGATCACGGTTCCATTGATGGTGCTGGCGGCGCTGGCTTTGCTCGGCGGCGGATTGAACCTTCCGTTTGAAGGTTTCCATAACCTGGGTCATTTGGCTGGAACATACGCTGGTGAAGTTGAATTGCCCGGACTTGATTTGAAGGTCGCTGGTATTTCAACGGCTCTGGCTTTGCTTGCTCTTTTCATCTCATGGTTGATCTACGGACGCAATCCGCTCAAGGTTGGGCAGATCGATCCGTTGAAGAGACCTCTCGGTTTCTTCTTCACAGGCATGGAAAACAAATGGTATGTGGATGAGATCTATCAGGCGATCATCATCAATCCGTTTGCGAAGTTGTCCGAGTTCCTTGCAGATGTGATCGACTGGCGCTTCTGGCATGACTGGTTCCATGAGAAGGTCATCGCAGGCACATACAACTGGTTCAGCAACATCGCGCTCAATGAGTATGCCGATCAAAAAGGCATCGATGCCTTCGCAAACTGGTTGGGCGACGCGGCGCAATGGTTGTCAGCGACCCTCCGCAAGGTCCAGAACGGATTCGTGCGTTCGTACGCGCTATCCGTATTATTGGGTGTTGTCCTTATTCTTGGATATTTGATTTTGAAATAGTCGAACGTCGTGACTTCGACCTTTGACGATACTGCAATCGAGGATTGAACATGAATTTTTCTCTTACTCTGCTAACCTTCTTCCCGCTGTTGGGCGTGCTGGTACTGCTCTTTATCCCCAATGATAAGAAGAGCGCTCTGCGTTGGACGACCCTCGTCACAACGTTGATCACTTTTGGTATCTCGCTTTGGGTGTTGAGCCAGTTCGACGCCTCGAACGTGAACCTGCAACTGGTCGCCAAATATGACTGGATCACCGTCGCGGGATGGAACATCCAATATTCTCTCGGCATCGATGGCTTGAGCATATTGCTGGTTCTGCTCACCGCGTTCCTGACGCCGATCTCGATCCTCTCCACATGGACGGCGGTTGAAGAGCGGGTCAAGGAATTCATGATCTTCTTCCTGTTGTTGGAAGTGGGCATGACCGGCGTCTTCCTTGCGCAGGATTTGTTCCTGTTCTACATCTTCTGGGAATTCTCGCTCGTGCCGATGTATTTCCTGATCGGCATCTGGGGCGGACCGCGCCGCATCTATGCCTCGATCAAGTTCTTCCTGTACACGATGGCGGGTTCCATTTTGATGCTGCTTGCCATCCTGTGGCTGGGTATCTACGGACAGACTTTCTCGGTCCCCGATCTGATCGCTCAACATAACATCCCTGCGAATATTCAATGGTGGCTCTTCCTTGCCTTCACTGCCGCATTCGCCATCAAAGTCCCGATGTGGCCCCTGCATTCATGGTTGCCCGATGCACATACCGAAGCGCCGACGGCTGGCTCGGTCATCTTGGCGGGCGTCATGCTGAAGATGGGTACCTATGGTTTCGTGCGTTTCAACATTCCGCTCTTCCCTGAAGCGACCGTGAAAGCCGCTCCTTACATTGCGCTCTTTGCGACCATCGGTATCATCTACGGCGCGATGGTTTCCTACGCTCAAAAGGATGTCAAGAAACTGGTTGCGTATTCATCCGTCAGCCACTTGGGATTTGTAATGCTCGGCTTATTTGCATTGAACTCCGAAGGTGTTGCAGGCGGAATTTTGCAGATGATCAACCACGGTCTCAGCACGGGAGCGTTGTTCCTCCTCGTCGGTATGATCTACGAACAGACGCACACGCGTGAGATGAAGGTCTATGGCGGTTTGTGGAAGATCACTCCGATCTTTGGAACGGTGATGTTGATCGTCTCACTCTCCTCGATGGGCTTGCCCGGTCTCAATGGTTTCGTGGGTGAGTTCACCATCCTGCTCGGCGCCTTCGGCTCACAAGCCATCGGCAACTCATGGTTCGCTGCCATCTCCGCACTCGGAGTTATCATGGCGGCTGTCTATATCCTCTATATGTTCCAAAAGATGTTCCTTGGTCCGCAAGGCGAGATCGTGGAAGAAGTCAAGAAACACGGACACGCCATCCGCGACCTCAACTGGCGCGAGATTGCCACCATTGTCCCTATTCTGATCCTCATCTTTTGGATCGGTCTCTACCCCGCGCCGTTCTTCAACTTGATGGCTCCCGCTGTGAATCATCTCGTAGGGATGTTGCCGTTACCGTAAATATACCGGTGGTTGAGTAGGGCGAAGCCCGTATCGAAACCACCACGAACAAGTAAACATGAAATAATAAGTAAAAATGTAATCACAAGATGTGGTCTCGATATGCCCTTCGCAACAACCGCTCAGGGCTACTCGACCACCACACGGAACAAGAATTATGGCTGAGAGCAAACTGTTATGACCCTATCATCAACTGATTACGAAGTACTCACACCCTATATCCTGCTGACCGTCTGGGCATGTATCCTCCTGCTCGTTGACCTCTTCATCCCCAAGGGACGAAAAGGCATCACGGCATTGCTCTCCGCGTTGGGGCTTGCTGTCACGCTGGGCTTCACCCTTGCACAGATCGGCAAAGAGCAAGTTGGCTTCAACAACATGGTCGTGCTCGACGGTTTCTCGACCTTCGTCAACGCCCTTCTGCTCATCAGCGGTTTGCTCGGTGTCGCCCTCGCCTACGGATACGTCAAACGCATGGGCATCGAACGCGGCGAATACTATACCCTCCTGCTCTTCAGCGTCACAGGCATGATGCTCATGGCGCAAGCCGCCGACCTCATCATCGTCTTCCTCGCCCTCGAACTGCTCTCCATCCCGCTCTACGTCCTCGCCGCATTCGCCCGCCCCAAAGTGGAATCGGAAGAAGCGGGCATGAAATACTTTCTGCTCGGCGCTTTCTCAACTGGATTTGTCGTCTACGGCATCGCCCTCATCTTTGGAGCGACTCAATCAACAAGCCTTGCTCGCCATCGTTGAGTCCGCTTCGGGATCAAGCTCGAGCCTGCTCCTGACCATTGGAGCGGCTCTGCTCCTGGTTGGATTCGGCTTCAAAGTTGCCGCGGTTCCCTTCCACATGTGGACTCCCGATGTCTATCAAGGCGCGCCGACAGCCGTCACCGCCTTCATGTCTTCCGGTGCCAAGATCGCAGGTTTCGCCGCATTGCTCCGAGTCTTCGCGACAGCCTTCCCCTCCATTGCCACGGACATGACCGGTGTGCTCTGGGCGTTAGCCGCGTTGACGATGATCGTGGGTAATATCATCGCCATCTCCCAAACGGACATCAAACGCCTGCTGGCATATTCCAGCATTGCGCACGCGGGATACATCCTCATGGCGTTCGTGCCGTATGGAAACCCTGATCCCAAGATCGCTTCCACTGCGATTGCCGCAGGTTTGTTCTATCTTGTCTCTTATGCTGTGACCAACTTCGGTGCATGGGGTGTTGTCATTGCCCTCGAAAAGAAGGAAGGCAAGGGACTTGCCATCGAAGATTATGCCGGTCTCGGAAAGAAACATCCCGCCCTCGCCGCCGCGATGACCGTCTTCATCCTCTCCCTCATCGGCTTCCCGCCAACGCTCGGCATGGTGGGTAAGTTCTACCTCTTCCGCTCAGTAATAGACGGCGGCTTTACAGGTCTCGCTATCATCGGTGTGCTGACCTCCCTCATCTCCGCATTTTACTATCTGCGCGTCGTTGTCAACATGTACATGAAAGAGGGCGACCCCGCCACCGAACAAGAAACCTGGCTCGGACTCACCACAAGCGCAATGGCGGTTGCAACAGTTGTTGTAAGCCTCATTCCCCAATTCCTGTTTGCTTGGGCTAGTAGTGCGGTGTTGAAGTTGTTTTAGATAACCATCGTCATTGCAAGGGCGATCGCCCTTGCAATGACGATATGCTCGGAATCAAAACGGGACTGTGGTTCATCCACAGTCCCGTTTTGATTTAATTTCTTGTTAGACGCCAGTCATTTGATAAATCTGAATTAGATTTCCACAAGTGTCGTTCAATACTGCCACGGTGGTGGAACCCATGTTCGTTGGTTCCATCGTGAATTCCACGCCCAGCAATTTCATGCGCTCGTATTCTTTCTGAATGTCGTCCACTTCAAAAGCCGTGAATGGAATGCCATCCTTCATAAGCGATTCCTTGAGCGCTTTCATGGCGGGATATTCGGCGTTCGGCTCGAGCAGGAGTTCCGTGCCATCTGGCTCTTCGGCGGAGACGACGGTCAGCCATCGCGCTCCACCTCCGAGAGGAATGTCGTGCTTTTTCACAAAGCCCATTACCTCCGTGTAAAACTTCAAAGCCTTGTTGTAATCATCAATCGAGACGCTGGTCAATTTGATCTTCATGCTGTTTATCCTTTCTCCAAGAGTTGTGTGGCAGCGCGACAACCCAATTGACGGAATTCACTGGGGCTGAGTCCGAACTGCTGTTTGAACGCCTTGCCGAATGCCGCGTGCGTATCGTACCCCGCGGCGAGCGCGACCTCGGTGATGTCCACGGCGCCCATGCGGAGTTTTCGTCCGGCGCGTTCCATGCGCATGCGGCGGATATAACTCGCCGCGCTTTCCCCAGTCTGTGCAGTAAAGACACGGTGGAAGTGGGGTACTGAGAATCCAGCAATCTCCGCCAATAGGGTGCGGTCGAGTGGTTCATTGATGTGCTCGCGGATATAAAGCTTGACGTTGTGGATGCAGTCTGAATGATCTTGCATGTCCAAGATGTAGGCGACCATACGCCAAATATATTTTACCAGAACACCTGTTCGCTACTCCAAATGTATCAATTATGTGCTTCCAGCACCCTCTCCGCCAGCCATAGATCATACAACCACAAATTCAAGCCACGCGCGGTGCGTTCCACGATTATGCCGTCTGCTCCACCTGCCAGTTTTACTCCCGCCCAACGCTTCGCCTTGCGCAGACTCTTCAACGACGCATACACCTTCTGTTGTAGGTCTTCTGTAAGCAGGAATTTTCCATCATCTGTTTCCACTACAAGGTTTGATACCGATCCGCCAACTTGCGTGATGCAATGACTCCCATTTATCGTGATGCGCACATCGCGTCCATTGCGCCAACCTTCCAGCACCGTGCCTGCTCTCGATTTTTGGACGAGACTTAATCCCAATGGCGCGAAGATGACTTCTTCATTCGTTTGGTTTGACCTTTTGAAAAGAAAATAGGTGCGTACTAACATGAGAACTGCGATGATGACAATCGCGGGACGGATATAAGCCAGAAAAAATTCCTGTGAGATCAACTCAAGCAGATATAGCCAGACGTTTATCAGCGGGAACAATGCCAACGTGGTCGCCCATCCGAACCACTCCAGCATGGGGCGGCTGGATTTTCTTTGCGACGCTTTCAGCGCATCGGGATTTCCCCCGTGCCTGACCATTGCATCGAAAAGCGTTGACCAACTCTTAAGAGCCGAGATCTCGGGCACATTGCCATCTGTCTCTGCAGGCAGGCGTGTTATGTTGCTGTAGTCTGCAAACAGGATTTGGACCCACCAATATCCCAGAATGCCGAGCAAAAAGAGCGTTACACAACCTCCGCCTGCATAGACCGGCCACATGGTGCGGCCATCCGGGTCGAAGAAGATAACCGTTCCAATCGTGACAGCGACCACACCGATCAATCCCCCGATGATATAAACCCGATACAGGATCGAATCCCAGCCAGCACCAGTGCCTTTCATAAATTAAAACTTACTTTCTCCTTTAACACATTTGGCAGGTTGGGAAGTTTACTCCTCTTGATCAAAAACGTCGCCACTTCGGTGATCTCACGAAAGGCGTAGTGTTGACTCAACGTCCCTTCGAGATAGCCCGCTCCGCTGGTGCCGCCCGTCCCCACACGCAGACCGATCATGCGGCGTACCATCATGAAATGCCGGTAACGCCAGTTGGATAACAACTCATCAATTTCTGAAAGAGTGTTCAACAAATCAAAGGGCAGTTGAAAGATGGGCAAATTTCGATAGAGCGTGATGAATAACGCGGCGCGCATCGCGGCGGGAGAGATATCGCCTCTGCCTTCATCGAAGAAGACTTTATCGAATTCCTTCAACCTGTCCGTTTCATTTGGCGATAAGCTGGTTTGATACACCTGGCGATAATCAGACCAAAATACGTGCGTATCCGCATCTTTTGTTTCATTGATCGGCTTGTAATCTGTCCAATAGCCATCGTTGAAGAACGGCATCCGTTCCAGCCATTGGATAATGAGTTCCTTCAACGTGCTTTCCCCTTCTATTCGATTCACGTCCCGCATATCACTTTCCGATAAACTGCCGCGGCGCGTGTGTTTGTAATATTCCTTTTTGTATCTTTCCTCCATTTTCAATCCGAGTTTGGCTTCGATCAACCTGAATTGTTTGCTTTGAAAGCCCGAAGCAGGTAACAGCACATTCCTGAATTCAAGGAAGTCGAGCGCGGTCATCGTTTCCAGTACGTTTACCTGTTGGTTGAGCAATTCCAAAATCTTGACGATCCTCTTTAGTTTATAGACGACATTGCTCATGTCAGGTGAGTTGTCGTTGATGTGCCCGCGGATGAAAATATTCCTCACGAGATCAAGCTCAAACAAAATTTGCTTGAACCACAACTCATATGCCTGATGGATGATGATGAACAGCATTTCATCGTTGCCATCCTCCATCTTCTCGAAACTGCGCGGGTGCTGGCTGTCCAAAATTTTTTCGAGTTCGATATAGTGGGAATAATAGAGTTCTTCCATTCTCTCTCCTTTGGAATCAAGCGGCTTGCTGCCGATGTTACAGAAGCCTGCATCTGCATTCCATGGAAAGTATAGCACTGTCATTCGGGTATAATCTGGCGGCTATGCTCAAAGCCCTCATCTTCGACTTCGACGGACTCATCCTCGACACCGAAACCCCCGAATATCTCGCCTGGAAAAACATTTATAGCGAAGCCGGATTTGAACTTCCCATTTCGGAATGGGGAAACATCATCGGCGGAGGCGGCATCTCGAACTTTGATCCTGCTGAACACCTCTCGCATCTTTCTCAGGGGCGGCTGGACTCTGAATCCCTGCGCCTTCGCCATCGCTCGGAGTGTCACTCTGCCATCGCGCGTCAATCCATCTTGCCCGGCGTGCTGGAGATGATCCACGCCGCGAAGGACGCGAATCTCAAGCTTGCCATTGCCTCCAGTTCACCGCATTCGTGGGTGGATGCTCATGCAAAACGTCTCGGCATCTTCAATCATTTTGACAAGGTCATTTGTAGTGACGATGTGGGCGTTGGCAGGACCAAGCCAAACCCGGATCTATTTTTGTTGGCGCTGAATCAGCTCACAGTTAAGAAAGAGGCGGCGGTCGTCTTTGAGGATTTTCCGAATGGCGTAAAAGCGGCAAAACAGGCGGGAATTTTCGTTGTGGCTGTCCCGAATCCTGTTACATCTTTGTTGGTTATCGAAGATGCAAATCTAATTCTGAGTTCTTTGTCAGAATTACCTTTCTCTGAATTGATGAATAAAGTACAATGACTTATACATTCCCAAAGAGGTACGATAACAAACCAATTCCAACGGAGGTACCATGACAACTGAAAAATTTAAATGGCAGGGGATCGTTTCAAAATATGCATTCCCTGAAACGTGGCGTAGTTTGTGGCAGGTGGCGAATTCGCTTGTCCCATTTATTGTAGGGTGGTATTTGATGTATCGCAGTCTCGAGATCGGGTTTTGGCTGACGCTGATCCTGGCTGTGCCAACCGGGGGATTTATGGTGAGGCTGTTCATCATCTTCCATGACTGCTGTCATGGGTCGTTCCTGAAAACAATGAAGGCAAATGACAGGCTTGGATTGATGCATTGGTGTTTTTGTGCTGACCCCGTTCTATCAGTGGAAGCATAGCCATGCCATTCACCATGCTACTGCCGGCGACTTGGACCGGCGCGGTATTGGTGACGTGTATACGATGACGGTGGAGGAGTACCTGGCTTCACCGTGGTACAAGAAAATCGGTTATCGTATCATGCGCAGTCCGCTGATCCTGTTTACAGTTGGTTCGTTCTTTGTTTTTACCGTGACACACCGCTTTTGGGAAAAGAACGCCGGTAAACGTGAACGAAGCAGTGTGATCTGGACGAACATTGCCCTTGCCGCAGTGATCGCGTGGCTGATGATCGAGGTCGGGTGGGCGGCTTTCCTGCTTGGTGGAAGTGCCCATTTTGTTGATCACCTGTGGCGCGGGTGTCTGGTTGTTTTATGTTCAGCATAACTTTGACCCAACCTATTGGGAACGCCATGCCGAATGGGAGTTCTTCAACGCTGGCATGGATGGCAGTTCATTCTATAAACTTCCCAGGTTATTGCAGTGGTTCACGGGCAATATCGGTTTTCATCATATCCATCACCTCAGCCCGAAGATTCCCAATTACAAACTGGAAGAGTGTCACAAGGAAAATCCTGAATTCCAGATCGAACCGTTGACTCTTAAAGATAGTCTCAAGTCTCTGTTCTTTCGATTGTGGGATGAGAAGCAAAAGATGCTGGTGGGATGGGATGCGTTGAAGAGATATCGCAGGCAGACCGTAAAAGTAAAGGCGTAAATAACAAGAGACTGGCGATCAGCCAGTCTCTGTGGTTAAACCAGAATACATCGCCGCATCAAAACGAAGCCACTGCCTCATCCACCGTATCGTGGATATCAATGAATTGGGTGATTCCGGCAATGTTCAGCATCTCCCGGATGGGCGGCATGGCTCCTGCCAGCCTGAGGTGATTTCCATTGTCTGTTGAAAGCATCTTGTGGATGATCACAAGTGCGCGCACACCGATACTGGTCAGGGATTCGGATTTGGTCAGGTCGATCACCAGGTCGCGCATCCCGTTTTCATAGGCATCTTTTGCCGCTTGTTCGAGTTCCTTGTAGTTGCCCAAATTGACACGGTCTTGGATTTGAAAAACGGTGATAGGGACGCGTGCCTGTCTTTGCGAGATTTCCACTAATGTCATATTTATTCTCCTCTATCAAAGTGACCAGGTTAAGTAATCATACCCCAAAATATTCGATATTAGCCCCTGTTGCGAAAGAAAAAAGTGACAGGTCCGGTGATCAACGAGATCAGGATAAATAGAACGCCGATGCCAATGACGATATAACTGCCTGCGCTGACGCCGGGTTCCAATACAGCGCGTTCGGGTTTTTCAGGGTCGTAATAAACGGTTACGTTCTTTCCAATGGGGTAATTGGCTGCGATCCCGTCTGCTTTTCGACGACTACTATAGGCATTTTCGCCAAACTTGATCGTGGTATTTTCATATACCGAATCTTGAATCCGGTATTGATATGTGACCTCCGGGCTGTATGTATCGCCGCCATCTGAGTTCTGTAGTGTGAGTAACTTCCGATTTGGTGACGATGCCATCGGCAGTGGGCCAGGACGCGCTGGCACGCGCGTTCTGCAAGATGGTCCAACCCCAATACGTCAGTCCTGCGCCGAGCGCCAGAAAAATCCCCATGATGGATAATGCACTTAGACAACTTCCCAGCCAATTGTTTTTTCGATCTGTATCTGTTTGCATGAGGTTCTCCTTGGGTTGGTTTTGAGGGTGCCTAGCGTTTTTCACCCAACATGCGCCGGTCTGACCAGATGAAGAGAAGAGCGATCAACATGCCAAATGTAATCGCCGCGCCGTGAATGTCCTTTAGAAACAGGAGAATAATGCCTGCTCCGGGAACAATGATTGCCATACTGCGCACCCATTTGGACGAATCGAAAACAAGACAGAATATCGCAATGCTGGCAGCGAGACTAAAATTAGCGATTGAGTTGCCCGCACCGGTGGGCTGCCATGCAAGAGCGACCAGTTCGCTGAGAATGCCTCCCGCAAAGAAAATGATTAAAAACCTTTGCCGGTCCCATAATTGTTCAGCAACACTTCCGACGAGCAGGAGATTCACCAGATTGAAGACACTTCCACTCACGCCTCCATCCTGTACAAAGAGGGGTGTAACAATACGCCACCAGTCGCCCGTCAAAAATTGAGAGGTGTCGCGTTGGAGCATCTGCAACACGGATGGAAAAAAGAACTGCAATGTTGTTGGAATTGCGATCACCACGGTAAGCAAAATTGTGACTCGTGGCAAAGTCACCGTTGCTTTTTGCGCTCTGAGATGCAAGGAACCAGCCAGATAGGCGCCATATAAACCCACGATATAGAGAACGGTTATGAATGAATTCATAGGTCAGTCTGCGCTCATTGGAATGGGTTCACTTTCGATGGCTCTCTCCTTTAGTTCCTGGCGCGGAGTAAATAAGGTGCTCACGAACGCCAGCGCGGCGGCAACGAAGGCAACGATAAAGACGATGCTGATGGCATCTGCCACGGCGAAGCGCAGGCTTCCGTCAATGATGGTTTCGGAGCCGGGTAAAGGATTCAGTAATTGCGTCACCAGTTCCGGGTCCAGACCCGAAGCGCTTAGATTCGTGATCAGCCGCGCGCTCAACGCCGCGCCCATCACGCTGACGCCGAGAGTCCCGCCGATGGAACGACTGAATTGTATCGTCGAAGTGGCGGTGCCGAGTTGGAGTCGTGCCACGGTGGTTTGGACGGCGATCAAAAATGAGGGGATGGAAAGTCCCATGCCGATGCCCATCAACGAGACGAAGACCATCAGCAGTGTGCGGCTGGTGTTCGCATTTACGCCAGCCAGGAGCAGGGTGCCGAGTGTGAGCAATGCCGTGCCGCCGATCGCCAGCCTGCGATAACCAATGATCAATAACATGCGTGTACCGATGATGCTTGCCGCGACCCAGCCCAATAACATCGGCGCGATGGTGATGCCGGCCTCAGTGGCGGTTGTGCCAAGCACCGATTGCACGAACAATGGGATGAACGAGAGGCACCCGAATAATGCCCAACCCGAAAGAATGCCATGTGTGATGGAGGTGGCAAATAAACGGTCGCGGAAAAGGGGAAGCGGCAGGATCGGGTCTGCCGCACGGCTTTCGACCCAGAACAATACGATGAACAACACAATGGATACTGTGATCAGGATCCAACTGGTGGATGTGCCGAATTCGACCAATCCAAGCAGGAGAGCGACCACGCCGAAGGTCAGCAACGCTGCGCCCGCGTAATCCACCACGGGTCTTTTCTGACTTTGGGTCTGCTCCTGCCACCCAAAAGCGACCAACGCCGCTGCGACCAAACCCGGCACGATATTGATGTAAAAGACCCAATGCCATGAGAGTTTATCCACGATGTATCCGCCAAGCAGAGGTCCCGCAATGGACGAGACACCCCACACACCGGAGAAAAATCCCTGCATCTTGGCGCGTTGCTCAAGGTTGAACATCTCGCCAATCAGGATGAACGCCAATGGCATGATGCCGCCTGCGCCAATTCCCTGCAGAGCGCGGGCGAAGATAAGTTGGGTCATGCTGTTCGCCGTCCCACATAGGACGGAGCCGACAAGGAAGAGTACCATCGCGATGACATAGATCTTGCGGCGACCGTACAAATCGGAGAGTTTTCCGTAAAGCGGAACGGTGGTCGTGGAGGTCAACATGAAGGCGGCAAAGACCCACGAGTAATGTTCCAATCCGCCCAACTGCCCGACGATAGTGGGCATGGCAGTGGCAACGACGGTCGATTCCATCGAGGCCAGGAAGAGACTGAGCATAATTCCAATGACGACAAGTATGATTCGGTTGCGTGACATGTTTTCCTTTCCGTTATACAGCAAAGGCGGATTTGGATTGGACAATCTTACTCGAAAAGGAAAGAGACTGGCGAAAAGCCAGTCTCCTCTAAAATACTGTTTAATCTTCACTCTAGCCAAGATCGTTAAAATTGTAAGAGGGGTCCGGCTCTGCCGGTGGTCATTATGTCTGAGAGATGTGCCAGAAAGGACTCTTGATCAGCTGAACTGTGTCCAGCGAGCGACATCATATCAGTGGTAGGACCGCCTCCAATGTCGACCAGGGAACGTTCCAAAAGCGGAAGATACTCTTCTTCGGCTAGAATTTTGATTTCCACTTCACGCTGGAAAATATCCGATACTTGCGAGAAGGGGATCGGCTGGATATCCTGAGACCATGTGGATAACTCCGGCCGGGCGTGTGCCTCAGACATGAAATTGATCGTATGAATTCCCTTTTCCCATCCAAAATAGGTAAAGGTCAAAAGATGCCAGCGATCATGGTGATATACGACGGCAAAGTCCCCGTTAACCAAGGCCATATGTGGTCTTTGAAGAACAATACGTATCTGTTCATGATGATCGTTCATGGTGTTTATCTATTATATGCACAAAGCCATATTTATGCTTCGACACATTTATTTTTCTCCCTTTGCCTGTCCGGACTTCTCTACCCATGCCTATCTGCCATCAAACTCTCTACCTCTTCAATTGTAGACGGTATCGCCGCCGACAGGTTTTCGCATCCCTCTGCCGTCACGAGCACATTGTCCTCAATGCGCAGTCCGATACCCCACTCGCGGACATAAATTCCTGCATCCACTACGATCACCATGTTTTCCGCCAGAGGTTCGTCATATCCACCCACATCATGGGTATTCAGCCCTACGTGGTGCGTGACACTATGCCAGACATATTTATGGATGTCAGCATAATCATCCAACAGTCCCAACGCTTTAAGCCCTTCGAAGGATGCCTCCCGGCACGTGTGGTTTAGTTGAGGAAAGAACACACCCGCACGCACCTGCTCCATGACCGCGCGATTGGCTGTGTAGGCGACTTGAGATAGTTGTGCCTGGCGCTCTCTGAAGCGACCGTTTGCGGGAAATACACGTGAAATATCCGTGCAGTATTCATCGTAAGGCGCGCCGACGTCGGAGAGGATCAACTCGCCATCTTCAATGACAGACACGGGATCTGCATAATGCAAATAAAATATCCGTTCTCCGCCCGCAATGATGGACGGAAAGGCGGTATGGCGCTGTCCGTGTGCGGCAAGTTCGGAATTGAATTCCGCTTCGAGTTCATATTCCATCATGCCCGGTTTTGCGACTCGCATCAATCGACGAATTCCCGCCTCGGTGATCTGCATCGCTTTACGAATGGCATCGATCTCTTCAGGCGACTTGATCTTTCGCAGCGCGGCGAGTAACGGATAGCTGTTCTTGATCACGATATGCGGATGCCTGCTCTGAATGTGTTTCGCAAATTCGCGCTCGATATCAAACGAACGTTCCGATGCAAGCGCGTCAAAACAAAGCCAAAGGGTGGTGACCTTTTGGGAAGAGAGAAGCGCGTCCAATGTCCTGTTCAAGTTGTCGATGTCTTCAGTCCCTTCCATGCCACTGATCCCGTTGATCTCTTCCTCGGTGAGTCGCCTGCCTGTCCAAACCTCACGCTCAAGATCGGGTTTGAGTACAAACAGGCATTCACTAACGAGACCATTCTTCTTTTGAAGCAACAGCGCTGACCGTTCCTGTTTGATACCGGTCAGATACAGGAAGTTGCGGTTCGTGAAAAACGGAAAATCCTCGTCTGCTGTTTTTCGCAGACTTTCACCGCTGAAAAACAACATGGCGTCACCCTCCGTCATATGCGCTGACACTTTCCGTCTGTTCTCGATGTAAAATTGTTTAATCATTTTTCTCCTTTAGCGTGTCTGGACTTCTCTTAATATTTTACCTTCGTCAGCTTTGATACCCTGCTTCATGAAGGATTTGCACAAAGAGTGGACATCCCTTTCAAGGAAAGCATTCGCATTCGGGTTATGCTTGAATTCCGTCACTTGTGGGAAGTCGATGATAATCGCCTTTTGGTTTTGCCATAGAATATTGAACGTGGAATAGTCGCCGTGGACTCTGCCCGACTCTACGATACGCTTCAAGTTCTGGACCGATTGCCTGAATGCTTCGTCCGCCTCAGCCTTGTCCAATTTTAGATCGGATATGCGTGGAGCAGGGTTTCCGTTTTCATCCCCAATAAATTCCATTATGAGCGAAATCCCATGCACGGCAATGGCTTTCGGCACACTGACGCCATGCTCATAAAGATGTTTCATCTGCCTGAACTCTTCCTGCACCCAGAGGATCTGATGGGCGTCGAGACCCGCCTCACTCCCTTGTTTGATCGCCTTTTCTATCCTTGCGTCACCGATAAACCTGCCTTCTCGGTAAGACGCATCCCGCTTGAATGACCGCACCCGCAGATCGGTGTACATTTTTACGGCAACAAATCCATCCGAATTCCTGCCAATAAAAACCGAAGCCTCTTTTCCCGTTTTGATGCCAGAGATCAATTCATCCAGAAAGCCCATCTTGGAGAGTGCGTTCAGATCAGAGTTCTCGAATTTTGAGTTGGGATCTGCATTTTCAGCGCGGGAAACGAGCTGCGTAACCGACTGCTTGCCTGTCAGCTTGCGCTTTTTGTTTTTGAACTTTACAAAATTTTGTACTTCCAGGTCTTCTATGTCCAACTTGTTTAAAGAGATTTTCATTAATTGTTTCCTGTATAAATCCCTTGCAATAAATAAAATCGCAGGGTTGCGCGCCCTGCGATGATACAGAATCAAAAACCGCAGGGTGAGCTGCTCCTGCGGTTTGCGACTGCGTGAGTCAAAGGAAACGAACTAAATCGTTAGTAAATTCTACCTGCGGGAGGCGCGCTCAAAACAAACTTTTGGGATGAAAGTATGGTTGTCATTTTCATTTTTCGTGCCTCCTTTCGTTATTTTGCAACAGTGCACTCATTTTATCTGTGGGAATGATCCGTGTCAAGAACTTTTGGTTATATGCCCTCAGAATCTGCGTGGCAAATATAAAACTCCCACAGCCCCTTGAGTTCAAAACGGGAGTTTTATATTTGCGCGGAAAGGGAGGCAAAGTCGAAATCAATAAAAGGGACGTCACGCTCAATTCTGGATTTACGATCCTGCATGAAACGTGCGCACCACTCGTCATCGATATTCTCAATATCAAAGTCCCGAAACATGACGGCATACAACTCGATCTCACGGATTTTCAAAAAGTTTGGAATCTCTTTCAGCCATGCAGGGTCCAGCGGACAAGCCCGAACATAGCCTCGAAGAAAATGGGTCATAAACTCCTGCGTAAAGGAGCGCCAATCTTCCGCATCCTGTACGATATAAAACAGGACAACCGCAATCTCGTTGACGAACCAATTGTAGGCGCATTCGTCGAAGTCAAATAACGTGATCTGACCTGCATCATCCACAAAGAGATTATTGCCATGTGCATCCTGGTGCGTCAGCCCGTAGGACTCGCGATCTTTTGTAAGTGTGTTTAAATAAAGACATACATCCTTGTATTTCTTCTTTGCCACGGATTCGGTTTCGGGTAAATAACGTTCCACAAACTCAAAGATGTCATTATCCCAATCGGGTCGCCTCCACGTGGACTGGGTGGGCTGATACTGTTTCGACAGCGTATGTATCCGCCCGATCATTTCACCGTACGTTTCATACAGTCTGGGTGACCACAGATCCCACGGGGCTTGTCCCAGCGCTTTGACAAAAGCCGTAACGAAGAAAGTTCCGCCCTGTGAATCATCAATTGCCTCCATGAGCTTCCCGTTTTCAGAAGGGATCGCTTTCGCAGCAGAGACCCCGCCTTCAGTCAGATAATTGATCCAATCCACTTCGCCCAGAACGAGAGATTCACTGCGGCGAAAACTATGACTGATGCGAAGGATATAACCACTGGAACCACGTTCGAATTCATAGATGAAACTCTCGAACGCGTCGAGAGCATGGATCTGGTCTTCCGCAATGCCATAACGACGCATCGCTTCCTGTAAGATCGAGTCGTTGTAGCGGTCTTTGATGAGTTGATCCATGTATGAAGTCTATTATCCTGTTGTTTAGTGGTTTGCGATGGCGGAAAAGGCTGACGCGTAAAAAACTGCTTGAGATGATGGCTGAGGCTTCAGCGTCCAGTAGTATCTTATGATTAGAAGAAGATAGCAGAACGCAGGCAGAATGCCTATTTTTCAGTTTGCCATAATACTCGGTCTATATGCCCGTCTTGGGATTTTATATACTCATAAGACTGTTGCATGATTTGCTCAAGGATTGGCAGATCTATATCACTAAGCCGCTTGATATAAACACAATACCCAGTAGTCGTATGTTTACCTAACTTGGACAGCAATTTAGAGTGGCGCGCCGTGCCGTCCATTAGGTAGACGGTGATCTTACCTTTTCTTGGATAAAAACCAAGAACATGACCGTCTCCTTCGCGCCCGCTGTCGTATTTGTAGTGGTAGGTATCAAATCCGAGAGTGCCTACATTCCACTTCTTTGGTTTGTGCCCGCTTATTCGCTGCATCATTTCAATCAGCACAAGGGAATCTTTTACGGTTTGCTCATCACCAAGTGAAGCAATAAACTCTTTAACCGAAGCGTTGTTTTTGGGGGTCTTGCTTTTAGATGAAACGGTTATTTTTCCCATAGGTATCTCCTTTCCGGAATTTTAGAATATATGTTCTATTTCGTCAAGATAGAAATAAACTAGATTCTGAACCTGCCAAAGCCAACCAACGAGACTGTCGAAAAACCGATTTTTGGGAGAGCCTTCCCGTCCAAGGTCCCACCAAGAGACCAATTTCTCGCGTTGTAGGCAGTCTTCGGTTTTTTCGCTCCGCCAGGGCTTAGATCAGTGCCCCAAACGTGTGGATCTTGCCGATATTGTGAACCAGAGCGAACAACCTCCATTGTACATCCACTTTCAATTTGGTACGTAGCGTGAAGCGGTGCATGCGCTTCTGCACACAGATGTTGGCAAAGACCGGCTCGACGATCCCCAGCCGTCTGGCATAAATGCGCTTGCCCTGTTCACTATCGATCTTGGCCTTCATCTCATCGATCAGGTTGGGTGGCTGCGTATCCACCTGAATGGAAAGATACCTGCGGCGATGTGGTGGATTTGTTCAAACAGCGTGTCTTCACAGGGCAGGCGGCGCAGTCTTCCACGACGGGCATGGTAAATATCATAGGTGCGATAGCGGTTGACCTGGTTGCGGGCATGGCAGGTCAGTTCTTTTCCCTGCGGACAGAGATACACCTGTTTGTCTGGATCGAAAGAGAAGTCAGCTGCAGTGAAGAGACTTGGCTTGGCATCGGGTCGCTGCCTGCCGTGGACGCCATCCTTGAAACGCTCTTGATCGGCAAAGCGCGGATCGCGTTTGCGGAACTGGATGTCGGGGATGTACGCATCGATCTTTTCATCCCGGCAGACAGTCAGGCTGTTGAAAGAATGATAGTTGCTATCGGCGGTCAGTTGCTTGCCTTGAAAATAGGTTTCATCTTTTCCGATGGCGACGACGTTTTTTTTTGCGCCCTCCAACATCGGCTTGAGATTTTCGTGATCCTGGCTGGCGAACGCCTCGGCGGCGAGAATGACCTGATGCTTGGAATCGACCAGCGCCTGGGCGTTGTAGCCCTGAACGACGCCGTGAGAAGAAGGCATCTTGACCGATTCGTTGTCGATGACATTGCTTTGGATCTCCTTGCCTTCGCTGCCGCACTTCGGTTCGCGATCCTTGAGAAATTCATTGAGCCGCTCGACCTGCAGCTGGAAGCGTCGTTCGCGCTTCTTTTGCCGTTCGATTTCAACCTGAGGATGTTTATCTGCCTGGGCATGTTCTTCCATCACGCGCTGGAGTTTCTCCTGCAACTTATCGCGCTTGTGTTTGAGTTCATCGAGCGTGCCGCTCCATTCTTTGGAGACATTCGCGGAGAGTTTGACGCCATCCAGAGAAAAGTGCGTGCCGCCCAGCAAATCCAATTCATCGCAGACCGTGAGAATATTGCTGAAGATGGAAGAGATCTCTTTTTGCATGGAAGACACAAAGGCGGCAATCGTGCTGTGATCCGGGGCATAGCCATAGGAGAGCGCAATGAAGATGATGTTTTCATGGCAGGCGCGTTCGATTTGGCGGGAACTGATCATGCCTTTGGCGTAGGCCAGCAGGATGACTTTGAGCAGGATCTTGGGATGGATGGCGGCCGCACCGGTCTCATCGTTTTTGTAGCGTTCATCAAAGACCGACAGATCGATGTTCTTGTCCACCAGTCGGTTGATGGTGTGCTCCAATGTCCCCGGAACAAGTTGGTCCTGGAGCGAAATGGGGAGCATCACCATTTGATCTTCATTGCTTGGTTTGTATTTTGCCATGGGAGTCCTCTATTGTTATAGAACCCTGTCACATGGCATTTAGTTGTTAGATTCCCCCACTTTTTCGACAGTTTCAACGGCTTGCGTTACTTGCGGGTGGGCGGACGTGGATAAAACTTCGAGAGCAGGATTCTGCTT
>CAVWDB010000002.1:0-89036 GCA_963753655.1 uncultured Chloroflexia bacterium | reverse complement strand
GAATATGAGGATGGGAATAAATAAAAAGCGAAGTAAAAAGCCGAAGTAGGACATAGTTTGTTTATATTCTGGTGGTTGAGTAGCTCCGAGTGAAACGAGGAGCTACTCAACCACCAAGTAAGCAAAAGTATTCTGGTTAGTGGTAGTCTCGATACGGGCTTCGCCCTACTTGACCACCGGGGTTCTTTTTGTCACCTTCATCCTCACCCCCGGGCGCGGCTCCAGTGTCGCGCCCATGTGGGCATGGATCTTATGATTTAGAAATTCAAACTTATGTGTTTGCAATAAACGCTTGATGACAATTCTTGCCTCTGCCTGTCCGAACGCACCGCCAATACATGCCCGCGGACCTCCACCAAACGGCACATACGAATATGGCGGTGTCTTTCGTCCGCGGGCGAAACGCTCAGGGCAGAAGGATTCAGCGTTCTCCCAAACATTGGGGTCGCGGTGGGTGAGGTAGATGGAGTAGAACATTCTTTCATTAGCAGGGACTTTCCCTTCGTTGAATTCCATCTCCTCCGCAATGCGACGATTACCAATGTGAATGGGTGGATACAGCCGCAGACTTTCCTTGATAACCTGATCGAGCAACGGAGATTTTTCCATCGTGTCCACTTCATTCACAAGGCGGGAATGAATGTCAGGATGTTGACCCAGCAATGCGAATACCCATGCCAGCAGGGAAGTAGATGTATCATGCCCTGCAATAAGCATTGTCAACATTTGGTCACGGATGATGTCGTCGCTAAGTCCGGCGTCAATCAGGTGCTGAAGTAAATCACTCTTTCCACTTTCTACTTTCCACTCATCTTTCCTCTTTCTTCTTTCATCAATAATTCCATACAAATACTTATCCAACTACTTTCAATGGTTTGCTGAAACCCAATCTCGGAATCTTTCTCCAAACAATCCATGCACCCGGCGAAATGTATTCGATGGTTTTGAGGATGGGAGTCCATATATGCGGCAGGTCGTCCCAGACATCCTTGCTGAAAAGCGTTTGCATGATGATGAGCAGGGCGATCTTGCGATTCTCGACCAGCATATCAATCGTTTCGCCATCCCTCCATTGCGAAGATACTCTGTCAGTTTGGGCAATCATCATTTGGGTGTAGGCAGGCAAACGGGAGGGATGAAGCGGCGGCTCCATCAGTTTGCGATAGTGGTCGTGTTCTTCACCGTCCACCACCAATATGCCGCGCCGCAACAAGTCCGTGACGGGATCGCTGTTGCGCCATAGAACCTTGTTGCGTTCAGTGACCAACACTTTGCGATTCGCTTCGGGTCCGAACACAACATACGGCTTGAACATGGGCAGTGGGATTTGAAAGAAATATCCCGCATGTTTTGCCATGACCTTTAACGGTCCAAGCGGCGAGCCTTCCTTGAAGAGCGCTCGCAATGCGGCGCGACCAGTCTTCGGTTTAAGCTTCATAACTCTCTATACTGCGCCGCAGGTCGCAATCACGAATCCAATTTTTTACTAAACCGATAGGCAGGTTCATAATGTAGTTCGTATTTTGGAGTTTTGCCGGTTTGGGTAATGTTCTCCCAGGTCACGCGCAAGATGCCAAGCATGGGTGTCCACGGTTTGAAGAGACGGACTTCCTCAAATTCTTTCTTTTGTGATGCAACGGCTCGCACTACTTTTTCGGCAGCAATCTCCGGTTTGCCAGCGAGGAAGCGTAGAACGAAATCATAGCGCTTCATCAACTCCTTGCCGCGTTCGCCAACCACTCGCGGGCTGGTGAGCATGTCGGTCAACAACATGCCGGGACTGAATCCCAGCACTTTGATCCCGGAGCCAGCCAGTTCTTTTGCCAACGAACGCGTGAACGAAGTCAGCCAGGCTTTGGTTGCGCCGTATAAACCGGTGGGCGTGGCGGGGCGCAGGAAACTTCCATTGCCATAGATATTGACAAGCGTCCCGGCTTTGTGTGTCAACATGTGGGGGATCACGGCCTGCGTGCAATACAACGTGCCGAGATCGTTGACGAGGAACATGTCCAATGCTTCCTGCGGATTGATATCCAACACCATTCCAGCCGATGATGAATAACCGGCATTGTTGATCCACACGTCAATGCGGCCAAATTTTTCGATCACACGTTGAACAACATCATATGCCTGCGTTTCATCCTTGACTTCAAGTTGCTGGCCACTCACAGAGCCGAACCCTGCCAATGAGTTGACCGCCCGATCTATCGCCTCTTCGCTTCTTCCCGTGACAATAACGATCGCTCCCGCTTTGAGCATGGCTTCGGCGATGGTATAGCCGTAACCGCGTGTCGAACCGGTGATGACAACGATCTTGTCTTTCAATCGATTGGCCATGATATTAATCCCTGCCTGCTTCTACCTGCGTGGAAGGCTTGAATAAGTTGATCGCCCAGTTGGTAACCAGATAGATTCCATAGAGCAAGAAGATGAACAGGTAATCGATGACCGGTATGCGAATTACCTCATTTGTTTTGATGAGATTGCCTGCCAGCGCATAATAGGCAGTGATGAGAACGATAAACCCAATGGCAAGTCCGCGCTTCGTCCATGTGGTGAGCCCGAGTCCGTGCATCTGCGTGAGAACCACCATCGCGCCGAAACCGAAGGCGAACATCGTCCATAGGCCATTGCCCTGCAAAACAGCGACAACCGTTCCGTGGATGATCACAAACATCTCAAGCGAAGCCGTCCACCATTTATTGAGATGCGCACGGTTGAAGATCAGCGAACCCTGAACAAAAAGCATGAACATATATAGGAAGCCCATCAGGTGTCCCCACGTCCCTTCGGTGGGGTGGTACCAAAAGGTGTAGATGGTTGCCCATGCAAAGAAGTACCCGTGATATTTACGGGCGGTCTGCATGAAGCCGTCTTTGAACTTGAACTTCTTCCCGAAGATCAGCCCGCGGCGCGGCGTCTCGAAGATGATAATGATCATCAGCATGATCGCCACTGAGCCTTGTGCTGTGATCTCCGGTACATCCGGCGCGAGACCATCGTACAAGAGTTGAGTTTGGAGGATGTGCAAAACGATAAAGACAAGATTGGTCGCGATCATCCCCCAATTGAACCAGCGCAGGTTGGCGCTGAATTTGGGTTTCTCACGTTGGGCAAAAAAGATGATTGTCCACACGATGATGTTATGGAGCAGGTATCCCGCCCAGGCGGTGAGACGCGCCGCGGTATTCGGTTCAGTCAATCGCCAGGGATAGGCAAATGGGACAGTGCGCCCCACGATCTGAAAACCGGAGAGGTTGGCAGCAGTCAAGCCGATAATGGCAGTGAAGGCGATGGCGGCGAGGATGCCTGTGAGGATGTATTGTTTGGTGTTGGATGTTGTTTTGTTTTTCACGAATAGAATTCCAATGATTCTCCGTTGGTTGAGTAGGCGGTGTTCGTCAGCCGTATCGAAACCAACAGGTTTCAAAAATATTTTTGTAACAAGAATTGCTTTGTTTAGCGGTGGTTTCGATACGCCCTTCGCAACGAACGCTCAGGGCTACTCAACCACCAGGTTTATGCCTTCAACTTTTCCACTTCCGCCGAGAACCAATCGGAGATGGGTTTGCCTTGTCCGTTGAGGTTCTTGTCCACAGCTTGGAAATATGCTTCCATAAAGTGGCGCAATTGTTGGGGTGGCGTTTCGTATGATTGAAGTAATGTCTTTAGCCAGTCCACTTCCGCAGAGGCGTAGATCATGTCACCCAGTTGCAGGGCGGCGGCGATATTCTCGCCCAAAAAGTGAATCCCGGTCTTGATCCCTTCTGGTGAAACAGCAAGAGGTGCGAGTGTTTTCATCAATGTGAGTTCGATCTGTGTACGCCTGGATTGGTATGCCTGATGGGCGGCGATATATATTTGCGATGCGGCTTTGGACTCCCGCTGGTTTACCTTGCCTGTGAGGAGCGTTCCAATTTCATTTATCGCAGTGTCGAGTTCGTTCCCAAGAAAATGACCGGGGATATATTCTGTTAAATCAGGATGGATGTTGAATATTCTCCCGCCGAATGCAACGGGGATCTTTTTGCTTGAAAGCACAAGTGACGTCTGTTGCAGGGTTGCCGCACTCATGAGTTGCTGTGCCACGAGGACGACTAAATCCGCTTTGGCCTCTTTGACCGTCTCGGTAAATCTTTGAGCGGGTACGTTCGCGCCGAGGTAGATGACATTCAATCCACGGCGGCGGAGTAACAGGGAAAGGAGTAATGGCGTGAACGTGTGCCACTCATCAGGCGGACACCCCACAATCACAGTTTTATTTTGTGTGGGCGCTGGTGTTGCGATGAGCAGAGCATCCAGCCTGCGCATGGCGAGACCTGAAGCAAAGTGTTCCTGTTGTACACTGGCTTGGTTCCCATACCAAAGCGAGCCGATCTCAGACATCCCTTTTTGTAAAAGGTCCATGCAGACCACTTCCAGGGGAAACATGGAGAATGCCTGGTTCAATGCCTGTTCTGCGGCTGATTCGTTAAAGTCTGTGCAGGCTCGGATCCATTTTGCTCGCAGAGAATTGAGATTCGTGTCGGCTAGTGGAGAAGATGCCAGCGTTGTAAATGTTGTCGAAACAGAATCAGCCAGTGGGTCGGAGCCTGAGGCGAGTTTTTCATTCCACAGGCCCACTGCGCGCGAGATTGAAAGACCCTCGGCTTGCCGCTTTATCAACCATTTGATGCTCTCAATATCATATTGCGAGTACAGACGATGACCGCCCGCAGTGCGCTCTGGCGTGGGAAGTCCATAACGGCGTTCCCAGGCGCGCAGGGTGTCGGCGGCGAGACCGGTTTCCTTGAGAACAACTTTGAGATTGAAAGCGGGGCTCTTGCTGATCATGTGATTTCCTTAGGCTGGATTTAAGGCGGTCTTGACCACCTTTTGCACAGCAATTGTACCCTTCTCTTTCAAAATTCTTTCGGTGGTGAGACGGGCGGAAAGCAAGACAATGGGAAGGCCGGTGCCGGGATGTGTGGACGCGCCAGCGAAGTATAGGTTCTTGTATTGCTTGTGACGATTCTGCGGGCGGAGATAACCAACCTGCCAGAAATTATGACTCAGCCCAAACGCCGAGCCTTTTTCGAGATTGAAACGTTCTTTCCACACTTTGGGCTGATACACGATCTCGAACTTGATGTGTTCCTTGAGGTCTGTCACACCCATCTCTTTGGCGAGACGATTGAATACGGTCGCACGGGCGCGGTTGACGAGCGCATCCCAATCCTGTTCACTGCGTGCATCGAGATGCCCAACTGGGACGAGAACGTAAAGCGTTTCCTGTCCTTCGGGCGCGGCGGCTTTGTCGGTGCGTGCAGGTGCGTGGACATAGAACGAAGGTACATCAGGAAGGGTGTGGTCGTTGAAGATCTGGTCGAACGATGCTTTGTAATTATCGCCGAGAAAAACGTTGTGATGTGCGATCTGCTTGTACTCTTTATCCACACCCCAATAGAACATGATCGTGGAGCAGGTATAAAGTTTTTCATCGAGCTTCTTGGCTTCGGCTTTGTTTGGCAAAAGCTCTTTGTAGATGTAGGGGAGGTCTGCATTGCCGACGAAGATATCGGATGTGAAAGTGCGTCCGTCTTGAAGTATTACGCCTAACACTTTGTTCCTATCTGTTTCGATTCGTTTCACGGGTGCGTTGTAAATGAACTTCACGCCAAGTTTCTCTGCCACTTTGACCAATGCCTGAATGCCTGCATACATCCCGCCCATGGGATACCAGACACCTTCCGCTAGTTCCGTATATTGAAGCAGGGAGTAGGTGGCAGGTGCATCGTACGGACTTAATCCTAGGTACATGTTCTGGAAAGTGAATGCGGATTTAAGGCGTTCGTCTTTGAAGAATCGCCCTGTGTTTGTGTAATGCTTTTGAAGCGCTTTGAGTTGAATGATCAAAGGCAGGTTCTTCAAGCTGAAATACTCGAAGATGTTTAAGAAGTTTCTCCCAACGAATTTCTCCAATGAAATTTTGTAATGTTTGCTTCCTTCAGCGATGTAATTGAGGAAGCCGGTGAAGGCGGTTTTATCCACGGCTTCGAGCTGGGTTTGCATTTTGCCGATGTCGGATGTCAATTCCAATTGCAAGCCGTCATCGAAGTGGACTTTATATGTAGGGTCAATGCGGCGCAGGTCGAGGTAGTCGCTCATCTTTTCGCCGAGAGAGGCAAAAGTTTCCTCCCAAACTTCGGGCATCAGGAACAGGGTTGGACCAATGTCGAAGCGATGCCCGTCACGGATGATCTGGTTGGCGCGCCCGCCGGGGGTGGATTCCTTTTCGAGCACGGTGACGTCATATCCATTTTTCGCAAGTCGGGCGGCGGTGGCAATTCCACCGATCCCAGCGCCGATTACGATTGCAGTTTGTTTGTTCATGGGTTTCCTTTTCTCTACTCTCTGGCGGTTTGGGTTTATCTTCTAATTATACACAATGTCTATATTTTGTCAATATATATCTTTGCAAAACATTGACAAAATGGAAATAATCTGTACAATATGCCTCATACCAATTCTGGAGGCATACCATGCAAGCACAAGCAAAATGGGAAACCCAACTTCTGGATCTCGCCGGCCATATTCCTCATCCACACTCTCGTCCATTCTTTTCTTATTGGGCTGGTGATGCGGCTTTGCGGACTGCGTATAAGCGAGCTGAGAAAATTACAGCATCTCACAGCAAATCCTTCTACTTTGCATCTGGCCTTCTGCCCGAAGAGAAACGTTCCGCTGTCCGAGCCTTGTATGCTTTTTGCAGAACTGTAGACGATATTGTGGATGAATCTTCTGATGATGAACGAGATGTTCGGCTCGATTACTGGCGCGGGATGGTGGAAACCGCCTCTTTCTCGCATAACGACCTGGTCGCCGCCGCATGGGCAGATACCTTAACCCGCTACCATATCCCACGCCACTATGCCCTGCAATTGATCGATGGTGTTGCCCGTGACCTTGTTCAATCCCGTTACCAGACCTTTGAAGAACTTGCCACGTATTGTTACGGTGTCGCTTCCACGGTAGGATTGATGAGCATGTACATTGTTGGCTTCGACAATAGCGAAGCCATTCCATATGCCATCAAATTAGGGGTTGCCCTCCAAATGACCAACATCCTGCGTGATGTTGGTGAAGATTATCAAAATGCACGCCTCTATCTCCCGCGTGAAGAGCTTGTCTTCTACGGCATTTGTGAACAGGATATTGCCGAGGGTCGCATTACCGAGAATTGGCGTCAGTTTATGAAATTTCAGATCGAACGCACGCGTCAACTCTATGCAGAAGCATGGGAAGGCGTGAAAATGCTCGAGCGTGAAGGACAACTCGCTATTGGCGCCGCGTCCATCTTCTATCAGGGTATTCTCGATGAGATCGAGAAGAACGATTACGATGTGTTTTCTCGTCGAGCCAGTCTTTCTGCGATGGGTAAGATCGGAAAGATCCCCGCTCTTTGGGTAAAAGTCAAAACTCTGTAACCCCTGCTCTCGGTGGCATCCTCGCCGCCGAGGACGGCGGCTCAAGCAAAAAGGAAAAATAAAATGAAAGATACACTTCGTCAAATCACTAATCTTATTACCGTCATCATTGCCTTGACGGTCAACATCCTTGCATCCGCCCTGCCGCTCAACGGACAGAACACCGGCGAGATCTCAGATCGTTTCCAGGTTTACTTTGTCCCCGCCGGTTATGTCTTTTCCATTTGGGGCATCATCTACATCGGTTGGATCGCATTCACCATTTTCCAGTTCCGTGCATCGCAGAAGGAAAGTCCACGCCTGCGCCGACTTGGGTATCTGTTTGCGATCAGTAATATTTTCAACGCGGCATGGTTGTTCACGTGGCACTATAACTTTTTCGGGGTGGGCGTGCTGGTCATGCTGACATTGTTGGGGTTGCTTATTGCTAGTTACCTGCGCCTGAATGTAAACCACATTTCTGTGAGCCGCGCCGAACGCTGGTCTGTGGACATTCCATTCAGCGTTTATCTCGGCTGGATCACAGTCGCCACCGTGGCGAATGTCACTGACTGGCTGTTTCTGATTAATTGGAATGGCTTTGGAATTCATGCAATGAGTTGGGCAGTGATTATGATCGTTGTCGCCTCGATAGTTGGGCTCTTGATGGCACTTACACGCAGAGATGCGGCTTATCTTTTCGTCCTTGTCTGGTCGTTCATCGGTATCGCCGTCAAGCAGACGCCTGCTCCCAGTGTTGTCGCCGCCGCATGGATTGCTGCAGGGTTGATGCTTGTGCTGGCAATCTATAGTTTGACACGCCGACAAACTGTGTAATTCCAGTTTTATCCTTTGACAAGGGCGCAGTTGACATATCTGTGCCCTTGTCTTCTTTAAAATTCCGAATATACTCAGCCCATCTGTTAATCATGCCTTCCCATCCAATTGAATATGTAAATTTGCTGGCGTGAAGTTTTCCGCCAATTTGTTGTGTTTTCTATTGATAATTTGGAGGATTCCCATGGAAGGAAAGTTGACAGTCTATTTTGAAGACCCCTACTGGATCGGTATCTTTGAGCGGGAAGATGAAACCGACTATCGTGTCTCACGCGTCATGTTTGGTAGTGAGCCAACTGATGCTGAGTTGTATGAATATATCCAGCAAAATTATAGAAATTTGGATTTCAGCAGGCCGTTGAAGAACCAGGTAAGAATTGAGCGTAAAAAGAACTTCAAGCGTATGCAGCGTGAAGTCCGCAAGGAAGTGTATGAGGAAGGCGTTGGCACCAAAGCCCAACATGCCATGCGATTGCAAATGGAATTGAATAAAAAAGAGCGCCAGGTTAAATCCCGTGAAAAACGGAGGGAAGAGGAAGCCATCAAGTTTAAAGTACGACAAGAGAAGAAGAAGGAAAAACGAAAAGGACATTGACTCTTTTCGAAGGGTCGATAGGTGTGTATAGGAATATAATTCCACGATGAAAAGCCTGTTTCTAATACTCGTGATTTTATTGTTGACCGCATGTGCAACTACCACCCCTATTCCCACATCTACAACCAGCCCAACATCTATTCCCGCCCAAAAGGTGACTGAAATGACGACACTCCATTATCTTGCACTGGGCGATTCATATACCATTGGTGAAAGAGTCCCTGAAGAGGATCGCTGGTCCAATCAATTGGTGGCGCTTATTACATCCTCCCCCGAATATACAAGACGGGAGGAGATTGACGTTACGATTATTGCTCGCACAGGTTGGACAGTGAATGAGCTTTGGCAGGGCATCCAAGCCAACCCGCCTGAAGGGACCTATGATCTGGTCACGCTATTGATCGGCGTCAATGATCAGTACCGCGGTTACCCGGTGGGTGGCTACCGTGAGGATTTTCATTTCATGCTTGCCAAAGCCGTTGAATATGCAGGCGGAGACCCCGGGCGTGTGATTGTACTGTCCATTCCTGATTGGGGATTCACCCCTTTTGCCGCCTCACAGGATATTGAGCCGATCAGCTTGCAAATTGACGAGTTCAATGCCGTTAACTTGCAGGAAACGAAATCTGCTGGCGCACACTACGTGGATATAACGATCCTCTCGCGCATGGGGTTGGACGATTTTGATTTGATCGCGGCAGACCGTTTGCATCCATCAGGTAAAATGTATGCCTTATGGGCAGAGAAGACTTTACCCGTTGCACTGAAGGTATTTCGTAATAATAGGCGATAAGATAAAGTCGACACTTCGAGATTTATGAAGTGTCAAAATACCCCTTGGAGGATCGCCATTACAACAAAAGAATATATAAAGGAGAATAACATGGCTGACATTTCTTATGACAAAGTCCAGGAATATCTAACGTCCCTTGTTCCACCGCGTGAACCTGAATTGCAGAAAATGGAACAGTATGCAGAGGAAAATGATTTTCCCATTATCGGCGCGGTATGTGGATATTATTGTTATCAACTTGCACGCCTGCTTAATGCAAAATCCGTTTTCGAGTTGGGATCGGGTTACGGTTATTCCACTGCCTGGTTTGCGAAAGCGGTTAAGGAGAATGGTGGGGGAGTGGTACATCACACCGTCTGGGATGAAGACCTGTCGAAACGGGCAACAGGTCACTTGTCCGCGTTGGGATGCGAGGATATCGTCCAATATCATATTGCTGAAGCAGTAGAGACTCTTCGTCAAACCCCAGGCACATTTGACATTATCTTCAACGATATTGATAAAGTGGCATATCCAACGTCACTGCCATTGATCAAGGAAAGACTTCGTTCGGGTGGGATTCTGATTATTGACAATATGCTCTGGAGCGGACGTATTTATGACCCGAACAACAAGGACGCAGCCAACGAAGCCATCCGCCGTTTCACGCGTGATATTACAATTGATCCCGATTGGATCGTTTCCCTCGCCCCGATGCGGGATGGAATGATTGTTGCGTATAAAAGGTAATATGGCATACAACTTTGACCACCCCCCCAACCGCCATAACTCAAACTTAGTAAACAAGTGGACATTTTATAAAAAGGATATTCTGCCCATGTGGGTGGCGGATATGGATTTTCCCGCGCCCAAGCCTATATTGGATCAACTTCATAAAGTTGTTGCACAAGGCGTGCTTGGATATGAACTGCCATCTACAGCGCTAAAAGAGACCATCGCGGCGCGCATGGACAAACTGTATAAATGGAAGGTCAACCCTCATTCAGTGCTTCCCGTGACCGGCATCGTGAGTGGATTCAACGTCGCGGCTCGTGCTTTCTGTTCGCCGAAAAAAGGCATTTTCGTTCAGACGCCTGTCTATAACGAATTTCACGAGGTAAAGAATAATCTGAGTATCTCTCAAATTGATGCCCCTCTTATCGAGCATATCGATGGCAATATATTGAGATACGAGATTGATTGGGATATTTTCGAGAAGCAGGTGAAGAAAGCTGCAATATTTCTTTTGTGTAATCCGCACAACCCGCTGGGAATCATCTTCCCTCGTAAGGATTTATTGCGGATGGCTGAAATTTGCATCAGGAATAACGTTTTGATCGTTTCGGATGAGATCCATTCTGAACTGCTGTTGGACAATAATTCCTTCCTCCCGCTGGCGAAACTTTCCTCTGAAATTGCAAAGCACACGATCACTTTGATCTCGCCTTCCAAAACATTCAACGTGCCAGGTCTCTTCTGTGGATTTGCGATCATTCCGAACAAGGAATTGCGCGAACGCTATGTCAGGGAAGTGGAGCATCTACGCCTGCATGTAAGCAGTATGGGACTTCACGCCGCACGGGTTGGTTTTTCAGGTCAATGTGATGGCTGGCTTCGCGCTTTGAATAAGTATCTGACCGCCAACCGGGACTTTCTCGTTGATTATGTTACAAAATACATGCCGGAAGTGCGGATAACGAACCCCGCAGCCACCTATCTGGCTTGGCTGGACTTTACTCAACTGAAACTGAAAATGTCACCGTTCGATTTTTTCATGAAGAATGCCAAAGTCGCATTAAGCGATGGGAAGATATTCGGGATGGAGTACAAGGGATATGTGCGTCTGAATTTTGGCACGTCACGCAAAATTCTCAAGCAGGGGCTGGATCGTATTCGCAAAGCGCTCGATTAAACAAAGACGGATGGGGGAACCCTCTCACAGGCACACTCTCATCCGTCGAATAGGTCTTACTATTAAGCTGGCTGAAAGGAGTGGGGAATTTGCGCCTTCCTTTCGTTAGGAGAACGTCTGATGACAAAGCCGGGCTTTGTCCAGATTAGGGCTTCCCAGTCCTTCCGTGAAGATGTGTTTCAGGTGGTGTCTCGATAGCGACCTCCTTTCTCTTAACATCATCATACAATGAAGTTTAGCGTTATACATTAAAAAGAGTTTACAGAAATATGAGTATATTAGCGCGGTTCGATGTTTATCACTTGATTCTTATTTTTATTTCGATTAAATAATCTTGCTATCACCACACCCGCAGGGGCGGCAAACACAAAAGCAAGAATACCTGCCAGTAGTAAAGCGATCCCGGAAAGAATACCCACCCATAAAAATGCGTATAGGACTTCATCCTCCTTGACAACTTCTCCGTTTGCGTCCAGGCGCTCTAAAACATAAGCTGTGCTCGGTTGCGAATTGCCATATTCATCCGTTGTGGTCGTTGCATACGAATAGGTGTCGGCGGTTGACCCTTCTGGACAAATGAACCCTCCTGTTGTTTTTACTGCAAAACTGCTGATCGATGTGACCGCTCCAGCCAGCATGGCAACCGGAATAAAGCATGTGCTTATAAATCCAAATACAATAAACCAGATGATACAACCTGAAAATGTGCCTGTTGTTGCGGATTTCATGATTTCTCCTTGGGTTGGATTGTACAGTTACAATACAACGAAACACTTGGAACAAGAATAGGATACTGGTCACACTGGTTGGAGGTGTAATGAAGTTGATTGTCTTTTCCGGTTTGCCCGGAACAGGAAAGAGCACATGGGCGGAATCTCTCGCAAAACAATCCGGCATTCCTGTATTTGCAAAAGACTGGTTGGAAGCGGTTCTATTGCAAAATGGATTACAGCCAGTATTGAAAGGAAAGTCGCTGGGCTTTGTAGGCTATGAGTTACTTACCGTCCTGGCGGAACGTCAATTGATGCTGGGGCAATCGGTCATTTTGGATAGTGTCGCTGCAACATTGACAATAAGAAAAGCATGGAAGGAACTATCCAAACAATATCATGCCGATTGGCATGTCGTCGAATGTATTTGCTCGGATGAGACGATACATCGTTCCAGATTGGGTATCCGCAAACGCAACATCGCTGGCTGGCACGAGTTGGGATGGGCAGATGTTGAAAAGGTAAAACAATATTATCAACCATGGAGCGAAGACCACCTTGTGGTGGATATGGCGCGTCCCGTTGACGAAAATTTTTCCAGAGTTAAGTCATATTGTGGGTAAAATTGTTGTAAGCTACAATATGGACATTCAGGAGACCCTATGACAACCATTGATCTAACTATCGAAAAATCCCGCCGAACGAACGCTATCAAACGCGCCCAGGAACGTAATATCATCATTCCCACCTACGCACAGATGAAAGACCCTTCGAAGATTCCTGTAAAAGTGAAGGATGAATTGAAGAATATCGGACTCTGGGACATTCATCCACGTAACCTCTTCCGCATCAACTGGCATAACGACCCCACTGCTTCAGGCGGGACGTTTGGCGGAGTCAACTATCTGGAACTTCCTCCTTCGCTGACGGGTGTGCCCGCACGCATCATTGCCATTGTTGGCAAATGGTTCCCAACGGGAGCGCACAAGGTCGGGGCGGCGTTCAGTTGTCTTGTGCCGAGGCTGATCACAGGTCAGTTTGACCCGACGACCCAGAAGGCTGTCTGGCCGTCCACAGGGAATTACTGTCGCGGCGGCGCGTATGACTCCGCTTTGCTGGCGTGTGAATCCATTGCCATTTTGCCCGAAGGAATGTCGAAAGAGAGATTTGAGTGGCTGGCAAAAGTCGCAGGCGAGACGATCAAAACGCCCGGCTCCGAATCGAACGTGAAAGAGATTTTTGATAAATGCAAGGAACTTCGTCAATCAGGTCAGGACCTGATGATCTTCAACCAATTCGAGGAATTCGGCAATTATCTCTGGCATTACGAAGTGACGGGGCATGCGATGGCAGAAGTGTTGGAGCAGGTTATGAGCCCGAATGACCGTTATCGCGGCATGGCATCTGCAACCGGTTCGGCAGGGACGATTGCAAGCGGCGACTACTTGAAACAACTTTTCCCCGACAGCAAGATCGTCGCAAGCGAGGCCTTGCAATGTCCCACGCTTCTCGAAAACGGATTTGGCTCACATCGCATCGAAGGCATTGGCGATAAACACGTGCCCTGGATACACAATACCAAGAATACCGATATTGTCACGGCCATTGATGATAATGCGGTAGTAAATCTCGCTCGCCTCTTCAACGAAGAAAACGGACGCGCATATCTCGTTGAAAAAGGCGTTCCCGAATCTCTGATCTCCGATCTCGATCTGTTGGGCTTCTCTGGAATCTCAAATGTCCTCTCTTGTATCAAAGCCGCCAAGTATTATGAGATGGGCGAGAATGACATCATGATTACCGTCCTGACAGACTCGATGGAACTTTATCGTTCGCGTTTGCATGAAATGCACGAGGAATTTGGCGAGTATTCCGAACGCGATGCCGCCGCAGACTTTGCGCGTTATCTGCACGGCGAATTGACCGATAACATGCTTGAGCTCCGTTATACAGATCGCCGCCGCGTGCATAACCTAAAATACTATACCTGGGTGGAACAGCAGGGAAAGACTTATGAAGAAATTCAACAACAATGGCATGCCCCCAACTATTGGACGGATATCCAGAAACAGGCAGATGAAATTGACGAGTTGATCGTCGAGTTCAACAAGGAAGTTGGATTAGCGTAACTCCAGTGACAGTCACCTTCAAGGTGACTGTCACGTTTATAATTAGATTTACGTTTTTACAAGAGGACTTGTAATGCTGGAATATACCCCTTTTGTTTTGCCCTTCATCATTTCCACAGGGATATTAGCATATCTTTGCATTTATTCCTTCCGCTTACGGAAGCAGATTGAGATTGCGCGGGGATTTTCCCTGTTGACCTTTACGATGACAATTTGGACAATCTGTTATGCTCTTGAACTGGTCAGTACGACGCTGGATGGAAAGATCTTTTGGGCAATGATGAAGTACTTGGGAAGCGCGCCGGGACCCGTGGTTTGGTTTGTCTTCTCGTTGTATTACACCAATCATCAGAAATGGTTTACTCCGGCTGTACGATGGCTTTTAGGAATTTACGTCTTTGTAACCATCGTTGTTGTATTTACCAACACACTCCATCATTGGTATTGGACGGATATAACAATGTTGGATGGCTTTCCTGAAACCCAGGCCGAGCACGGCTTTTATTTCTGGGTCTATGCAGTGGGTACCTACCTGCTCATTTTCGCCAGTGTGGTGATCTACATCGTTCACTATATTCGTGTACCTTCCTTTTTTAGAACCCAGGCGGTGTTAATGGTTCTCGGTGGATTTTTGCCGCTTGCGGTTCGCATCCCTGAAGATTTTTTAGGGCTGGACCTGATTCCCAAGCTCGACAATATTGTTGTATTCTTGTTGGTTTCCGCCATCCTTTTCTTTATCGCCATATTTCGTTATAACGCTCTCGAAATCCTGCCCATTGCGCATGACCTTGTTGTGCAAAATATTAATTCAGGGATTTTGGTTTTGAATACCAGGGGCCTTGTGGTGGAAATCAATCCATACGCGAAACTAATGATCGGCTCTGGAAGTGGTGATGCGATTGGAAAACCTCTGAGTATTGTCTTGAAAGATTGGTCCAGGCTTGAGTACTCCCCGCGGCTGGCAGAGAAAACCGAACAGGAAATTTCGCTTAGCAACAGCAGAGGGACAAGTTTTTTTCTGGTTCAAATTTCACCCATCCGCAATAAACGGGATATCTCTGTTGGACATGCCATTGTGTTTGTGGATATTACCGACCGCAAATTCGCCGAAATGGAACTGGAACGTCTCGCACGTACAGACCCCCTTACCACGGTAACCAACCGCCGTCATTTCTTTGAACTTGCCGAGATCGAATATCAACGCTTTCAGCGTTATAAACATCCGTGGACAGTCATGCTGATTGATATTGATTATTTCAAACAGGTCAATGACCAGAACGGTCATCTTGCTGGCGATCACGCCCTCAGATACGTTGCGTTGGAGTGTCGCAAGTTGTTGCGCGCTACAGACATCTTTGCCCGATATGGAGGGGAGGAGTTTATTGCCCTCCTGATCGAGGTGGAGCAGGAGGACGCGCTGGAAACCGCGGAAAGGATTCGAAAACATATTGAAGCCTCTATAATTGAATATAATGACAGGAGTATTCAATTGACAATCAGCATCGGGCTTGCTTTTGCGCAGCACGGTGAGATCCTCAAACTCGAAAAGTTTATCGATTTTGCTGATATGGCCCTATATCGATCCAAGGCATATGGCAGAAACAAAGTAACAGTTTGGGAATCAAAATAAAATCAGATGATGTCGCTTACACCCTCCTCGCTTATTCTGGTTTGTCTTCTACCGACTCCACGTGACTTGGAAATCGCGCGTCTCCTGGGCTGGTACCGTATTCCGCTTCGGACTTCGCCCAAAGTTGTCGCGGTGGACTACCTGGCTTTTTACCAGCCCTCAGCCTTCGGCGACCGTGGCGGACAGATCGAATTCATCGCGCACGTCAAAGGGCATGAACTTACCACGCGCGGCGAACTACTAAAGGATGAGGCAGATCATCCACGCGCAAAAGAGGAATACTACAAACTCCAGATCGGCGCGTTGGAAAAACTGAAAGAACCCATTAAGTCCGATAAATGGAAACGATTGACGTTCCTTTACACAACCGGCGAATACCTGTTAAATGCGAAATCCCTTAATGATCTTGTTGTTAATGGCGACGAACGTCAGCTCCTCTGGCGATCCCTGCGTGAACGTGCCCAGAACGAACAACTCTACAAAACCGACCTGCCCGAAGCGGATATTCCGCCCGAAGTGTTGATCGCATTGTTGGGGATTAAAGAAGTACAGGAGCCATACGATACAAATGCTCCAGAAGAACCAAAGGATTCCGAAAAGGTTAACCCGGATTAGCACATGACTCCTGAAATGTGGTTCGTCGTTGCAATGATCGCCATCCCGCTCCTGCAGGTGATGTTCAACCGCTGGCGTGTGGATGTTGCCGCGCTCTTCGTGATCGTCGCTTTGGGAATGGCTCAATATCTTGGTTTCAGTATTTTAGGAGATGAAAAGTCTCCACAACAAACCCTTCTTGCCATCTCTGGTTTCAGCCAGCCTGTGGTGGTCACGTTGATTGGTCTTTTCATCCTCACACAGACCTTATCCCATAATGGCGTCATGCTCTGGCTTGGACAACGTCTCTCTGCGGTCGGCGGCAGTTCTGAAACGCGGCTTATTTTCCTGTTTACATTTGTATCTGTATGCTTATCCCTGTTGATGAATAATATTGCGGTGGGGGCCTTACTTCTTCCCAGCGCAATACAGGTCGCCAGGAAGTCAAAAGTATCGCCAAGCAAGTTGCTGATCCCCATTTCCTTTGGAACCGCATTAGGGGGTATGGCAACCTATTTCACAACGGCGAATATTGTCATGAGTAATCTTCTTTCGGTTGCCACTCCGCCTCAATCACCGCTAGGTGTATTATCGTTTCTCCCGGTGGGTGGGTTGATCGCCATAGCAGGGATTATGTACCTGGCTGCGATAGGTCGCCGTATTTTGCCAGATCGTGAACCCGGACCCGAACAGACGATTGCCCGCCGCGCAGGTGATGAACTGGAGAATCTATATTCCCTTGGCGAACGGCTCTGGGAGGCTCGGTTAACGCCTGAATGTTCCCTGTCGGGTAAATCTCTCAAACAGACTCGTATCGGTGAGCGTTTTGGTCTTTCCATCATTGCCATTCGCCGCGAACGGGAGGTCGTCTTTACGCCGGAGCCAACGGTCAGGGTTATGACGAACGATATTCTTCTCATCGTTGGGCGTAAGGAGCGTGTGGATGAATTAGCAAAAATTGGGTTTGAAATTAACCCGCAAATTCAAACGCTTACCAACTTCAATGTAACCTTCCTCGAATTGATCCTTGCGCCTCATTCTGCATATGTCGGCAAGACCATCAAGGAAATGAACTTCCGCCGCAAATACGGCTTTACCGTAGCCGCGCTTTTTCGCCGCGACCGCAGTTATCGCACCGACGTGGGAGATATGCCGCTTGAAATGGGCGACTCACTTTTGATGATCGGTCCACCGGAGCGCATCCGTGATCTGCGGATCAATCCCGATGTCGTCATCCTCGAAATAGACCCTGTGCCGCGCGCCATCCCGCGGCGGCGGGCCTTGGTTAGTATTGCTGTTTTTGTGAGCGCCATCATTTTTTCTGTATTGGGTGTTCCGGTTTATCTGGCAGTCCTCGCCGCGGCTTTGTTTGCCATTCTGGTTCGCCTCTTGCCTCTTCAGGAAGTCTATCGTTCCATTGAATGGCAGGTGATATTTTTCATCGCGGGCATGTATGTCGCCAGCCTCGGCATGATCCATACCGGCTTGGCGAATTTGATCGGCAGTGGTGTTATCAATCTGATAGGCGGTTTGGGTATTGGACCTCTTGGACTTGCCGCCTCTGCGTTTTTACTCTCTGCTTTGATGACCCAATTTATGGGCAGTCAGGCGACCGCGTTCGTTGTAGGTCCTATTGCCATCAGCGCCGCATTTCATCTCAATACAGATCCACATGCCGTTGCCATCGCCGCCGCCATTGGATGTTCTGCCTCTTTTCTCACGCCCATGGCGCATCCTGTCAACCTCATCATGATGGGACCTGGCAATTATCGTTTCAGCGATTTCTTCCGTGTTGGGATCGGGTTGTTGGTCGTTGTATTCCTCACATTGCTGGCAGGGATGCTTCTCTTCTGGAGGTTATAAACCCATGACGACTCTAATCAAAAACGGGACTCTTGTCACTGCAACGAAAACATATCAGGCGGATATTTTGATCGAAGGCGAAAAGATCGCCCGCATCTCCCCGGGACTTGAAGTTGATTCTGTCCACCAAATCGACGCGTCGGGAAAGCTTCTCCTCCCCGGCGGCGTAGACCCACACGTGCACCTGGACCTCCCCATGTTCGACACCGTCTCCTCCGACGATCACTACACCGGTCACAAAGCCGCCGCATTCGGTGGCACAACCACCGCAATGGATTTTGTTGTGCTTGAAGAATCCCCTCTCCCAGCGGGAGAGGGGCTAGGGGTGAGGGAGACTTTAAGTATTCTGTTGATCTCTGGCTCAAAAAAGCTGCTAAAGCCGCCATAGACTACTCCTTCCACATGAACCTGACCCAATTCAACGACAGCATCGCCAAGCAAATTCCATCCCTGCGCGATATGGGAATTCAAACCCTCAAAGTCTTCACCGCCTATAACGGACGCCTGCGCATTGACGATGGCAGTATCTTCAAAGCCATGCAGGTCGCCAGGGACAACGGCATGTTGGTCATGGCGCATTGTGAGAATGGTGATGTGATTGATACACTAACAACACAAGCCCTCGCGGCTGGACATACCTCCCCTGAATGGCACGCGTTGACAAGACCAGCTTGGGGGGCGGTAGAGGCTACTTTACGAGTGGCAGGCATGGCGTCAGCGGCGGACGCGAGCGCATATATCGTCCATATGAATGTGGGTGGCGAAGTGGATATGTTGAAGTACGCACGCGAGCGCGGTGTCAAAGTGATGGGGGAGACCTGTCCGCAATATTTGTTCTTTACGATGGATGATCTACGAAAACCCGATGGCGCCAAATGGATCTGTTCTCCGCCGATGCGAACGAAGGAAGATAATGCCCGTCTGTGGGAAGGGCTGACCGATGGGATTTTGCAAACGATAGGCACGGATCATTGCCCATTCTTTTTTGACGGGACCCAACCCATTGTCTATGAAGGAAGCGAGATCGCCATCCCTGGTAAAGAGTTGGGGAAGGATGATTTTACGAAAATCCCGAATGGCTTGCCGGGCATTCAGGATCGAATGCCAATCTTATGGACGCAAGGCGTAGAATACAGGAAAGATCACGGCGAATCAATTCGTTGCGTACATGAGCACGAACCCTGCGAAGATTTTTGGTTTGTATCCGCGTAAAGGTGCGTTATTGGAAGGTTCGGACGCGGACATTGTGATTTGGGATAAAGAGAAAAAAGTGAAGTATGGCGTGGCGATGTCGCATCAACGCACGGACTATAACTTGTACGAAGGCTGGGAGTTGACGGGCTATCCTGAAAAGGTGTTTCTGCGTGGCAAGTTGATTGTGGATGGCGATGAGTGGAAAGGCAAGAAGGGAATGGGTCAGTTTTTGAAGAGGGATGAAGGGATGGTTATTTAGTTTCCAACAGTTCTTTCAACCTCGGATGCCCCGCATACACCCCTCGATATCTCTCAGGTAATAACGCCGCCATCTGGCACATGATCTCATCTGTATATTTTTGCAGGGCTTCATCGCGCTTTATTTTCGGTAACGGGGGAACGGTAAATGGTTTTCCACCTGTGAGCGTAACATTCGATCTGCGCAGTTTTTTGAGATTGTCAAATATTACTTTATCTTCTGTGCCAGTGATCGCCACGGGGATGACGGGAAACCCTGAACGCGCCGCGAGATAGGCGACACCGGATTTGCCTTCGTTCAATGAGCCTGTGCGCGAACGCGTCCCTTCTGGTGCGATGACGAGACATTTGCCCTCTTCCATCAGAGCCATCATTTTTCGTAACGCTTTCAAGTCTGGGTTATAGCGATCTACAAACAGGAAGTTGAGTTGCGCCCCCAACCATTTGATCCAGCCGATCTTTTCCCACTTTTCCGCGACTGGGATGAACAGATCCGTCCGGTCTATCGCAAAATAGACCATGATAATGTCAACGATACCGATATGATTGGACGCCAGGATCATTCCACCAGTCAGCGGCGCATTTTCCTTGCCTCGAATTTCAATGCGTGCAACAAGTTTCAAAAGAACGCGAATGAGGAAGCGAAGAATGCGCAACATGGTCATTGTTGAGCAAGCAATTCTTTCAAACGTGGATGTTCAGCATATACCCCGCGATACTTTTCGGGCAGCATTGCCCCGATATGACACATGATCTCATCGGTTGCCTCACGCATTGCCTCTTCGCGGTGCCCGCCTTCGGAGAGTTCAATATAAAACGGATCACCTCCCTTGACCACAATCTTCGAGCGGCGAAAGTGCTTCAAGTTTTCAACAATGGCACGATCTTCTGTCCCGATGAGGGCTACCGGCAGTACTGGATATCCGCTTTTGCTGGCAAGGAATGCCACGCCCATTTTTCCCTCCTGCAACGCCTCCGTCTTGGACCTTGTCCCCTCTGGCGCGATGACTAACATACCGCCCTGCTTCATCCTTTCAAGGATCTGCCTGAATGCAGAATAATCTGCCTCGAAGCGATTCAACCAGATGGCATTGGCAGAACGTCCAATCGCGCCGAAGAAAGGGTGGTTCTTATATTTTTCTGCGACGGGCATGATAATGTCTTCACGGTCTATGAGGCAGAGCAGGACGGCGGTATCCAGTCGTCCCAGGTGGTTCGCGGCGGCGATGAAATTCCCTTCCGGCATTTTTTCGAGGCCGTTGATCTCAATATCTGCGATCAACCACATTGCGAAGCGAACAATGGAACGCATTGTCTTATATTTCATGGGATCCATTTTACAACAAGCGGAGCGGTCTTGTGAATAAAAAAACGGGCGGCTATGATGCCGCCCGTGCCCTGGGAATACTGTTTCGCTTATTTCCACAAGTAATTGTCGGAGCCTTTCCGTGCATTATCGGAACCATACTTGTCGAATATACGTTGGAATATTTCCATGTCACTGGGCGCCATATTGATGATCTCAAAGCCAACGTTAAATGTATTCGGATCGATGTAATCATGACGACACCATTTACTGCGTGCAATAAACTCTATGGAAGTTTTACTGGCGATATCGGCTGTGAGTTGGATGCTCAGGCGAAAATCCTGTTCGATGGGAACTTCCCTCTGGCAATCAAGCTTGAAGCCCCCTGTGCTAATATCTGAAAGATAGCCCATGATTTGTTTTGTGGAATCGTCCAAAACTTGCATATAGTAGGTAAAATCACGGCGATTGATTTTTCGTTTCTCAGGCATAAGGGAATCCTCCTTCCTTGCAGGAAAAGTATAAGACAGTTTTCGACCAAATCCAGACTGCTTACAAAAATAAAATGTAGCTGTAATAAACTGGCAACGATGATGGATACGTTATTATACTTCTGTCTGGGCTTCCTGGCGCAAAATAAGATTTTTGGTTCGAGATACGATAAACTCCGGGATTTTAACTTTAACCTGGAAACAAACTCCCCTGCCCGTAAGCCTGCCCATCGACTGAAGCGGTTTTATTCTGCCTTCAGAATGTGCGTAATGATCGTTGCGCCTGAGCCGCCGATGTTCTGCGCCATACCAATTTTTGCACCCTCCACTTGCGTCTTATCACATTCCCCTCTCAATTGCTGGGCAACTTCTACAATTTGATATATCCCCGTCGCACCAACAGGATGTCCACGTGCTTTTAGTCCGCCTCGAGTGCAAACGGGCACGCGTCCATGAGGGCTGATCTCGTTATCAAGTCCGAGTTTACGCCCCTGCCCCTCTCTGCAAACCCACACGCTTCAAGCGACAAGGACGCCATGATGGAAAACGCGTCGTGCAGCTCGAATACATCAATGTCATCCTTCGTGACATTTGCCATCTCATAGGCGCGTTTGGATGACTCATACGCGGCGGAAAGAAATAAGGGATCTTTTCTTGAATGGACGGCAATCGAATCTGTCGCGGATGCCGAGCCTGCCACGGTTATTCTGGGTCTTCCATTTACTGACATGACTTTCTCCGCCGGGACGATGATAGCCGCCGCCGCGCCATCGCCGATAGGCGAAGCGTCCATCAGGTTAATGGGCGTGGCGACCATGCTTGACTTCTCGAATAGTTCCACATTGATCTTTTGATGTAAACGCGCAAATGGATTGTGCATGGCATTGGCGTGTGCATTGATGGAAAAAGGCGCAAAATCTGTATGTTTCCAGCCGAACTCGTGCATGTAACGCCGCATGACCAATGCGTTGATGCCCACGAACGAGATACCCTGTTCCAGTTCGTAATCTGCATCTGATGCCGCTGCTAATGCGGATGTGACATCGCGCCCCGCCTTGTCTGTCATCTTTTCGACACCCACTACCAGCGCAGAGTCGATTTCTCCGGAGGCAACAGCCATAAGTCCCGCGCGAAACGCTGCCGCACCTGAGGCGCACGCGGCTTCCACTTTGACGGCTTCCTGTCCCCAGAGTCCGACCCAGTCTGAAAAGAAAGTCCCCAATTGATTTTGTCCGCTGATGGTCGAAGAGAGCATGTTGCCGACGAAGAGCGCCTCCACTTTTTGCATGCCTGCATCCTGCAGCGCGGCAAAGGCGGCATTTCCGCCGATCTCACGCAGAGAGAGATCCCAGTGTTCGTCTATTTTTGTTTGACCGATTCCAAGAATGGCAACTTTTCTCATAACACCTCAAATGATTTACTGACCTGCGAGACCAGCGGTATACTCCTGTAATTGTAATCTGTGAGGCTATCAAGTGCTATCAAAAATGGAACGAACCGCCTGGAGGGAAAACCTGCTCGCCGCGCTTATCGAAATGGGGGAGGCAGGAGCAGACGCGGCAGAATATCTTCGCGTTCATAAAACGCATATAGGCTTTTGGAAAGTACGAAAAAATGTAGGCGCATTCTGGACAGTGTTTAGGACGCTCCACTTTAATACCGTTCATTACTCTTATCAAACCCATGTTGCCGATGTTGGCATGTTGACACTTCTCATCCACGAAGTAAAACATTTGCAACAGGGGTTTATCCTTGCCTTGTCTGTCTACGGTGAATTGGAGGCGTGGCAGTTGCAATTCCGCCTATACCATCAGCTGACGGGAAAACCGATGCTCCCTGCTATTGCAGAGTTGATGTCCCTGCCCCTGGAATATGACCGTACTATATTGAAAAAAGCCGTTACGCTTATGCAAGCCTATGCTGGGAAAGAATACCGCGCAGACCTTTTACCCCTATATCCCTTATGGTATGAGGTCAGGTACTGGGTGGCAGGAAAATAGATTGTGCTTATCCGTTATTCTGGACAATTCTTCCCCATAATCATATCATTTGTATGATATTCTTCACTTTCGAGGGGTGATATTGGCTGTAGAATTGGGGTGATTACCCCATGACTCATGGGATAATTGTATGAATTGGTATAATTCGGAATTGTTTAGTCTCTTATTTTAGGAGAGTGTAATGAGTAAATGGCTTAGAGAACGCACTTTGCAGTTTGGGTTGGTAGGTATGGCACTGGGAATTTTAATACTTCTTGTTGCAGCCACCCTTTCTGTATCAACAGCTTCAGCCGCACCCCTGCCCCAGGGCGAAAAACCATCAGATGAAACTTGTTTAGCCTGTCACCAACAGGAGGGCATGTCGGTTCAATTTGGGGGACAGCCCGTTTCCCTCACTATTTCAGCGGATAAGTTTTCAGCATCTGTACATGGCACTGAAAAGATTGCCTGTGTGGACTGTCACACGGATATCACAGGCTTTCCTCACCCCGAAGTGACCGCCAGTAGTCCACGTGATTTTTCGTTGAAGATGTATCCCACCTGTCAGCAATGTCACAATGACCAATATCAAAAAACACTGGATAGCGTCCATCAGACAGCGCTCGCGGCTGGAAATACGAATGCCGCTGTCTGTACAGACTGTCATAATCCTCACACGCAAACACGCCTAACAGACAAAAGTACGGGAGAACTTTTGCCGGAAGCAAAACGCGATATTCCTGAAAAATGTGCCCGCTGTCATAGTGCGATCTATGATGTTTACAAGTCAAGTGTTCATGGGTCTGCATTAACAGAGGGAAACACGGATGTGCCCACCTGTATTGACTGTCACGGCGTGCATAATATTCAAAACCCGACCACTAACTCATTCCGCAACAGCACGCCGTTCCTTTGCGCCAAATGCCATACGGATAAATCCATTATGGATAAATACGGCATCTCGACAAATGTGCTGAACACCTATGTTGCTGACTTTCACGGCGCAACAGTGAAACTGTTCGAGGAGACCTACCCCGACCAGCCCACGAACAAACCGGTCTGTACGGATTGTCATGGCGTTCACGACATCATTAGACCCGATGACCCCAACGCGGGGATCAGGTTCAAAGATAACCTGCTTGTGAAATGCCAGCAATGCCACCCGAATGCCACAACTGCAACCTTCACAGACGCATGGTTGAGCCACTATGAAGCCAGCCCCAACGCCTGGCCCCTCGTATATTACGTGAACCTGTTCTATAAATTCTTGATCCCTTCAGTTATAGGAGGCATGATCGTATTTGTCCTGAGTGATGTCTACCGAAGATTTATAGCCCGCAGGAAAGGAGCATCACGCAAATGAGTAAAAAGACCGCACGCATCTACGAACGCTTCCCGTTGATTCGGCGCATCGAGCACCTGACCATGTTGCTCTCATTCACAACACTTGGATTTACAGGCCTGCCGCAAAAATTCCCGACATCGGGTATCTCGGTTGCCATCGTTACTCTACTTGGTGGAATTGAACATCTTCGTTCCGTTCACCACTTTGCCGCCATTGTCATGATGCTGGGTACCGCCTGGCACATCCTTTACTTTGGTTATATGGCATATGTCCGTCGTACGCGTATGAGCATGTTACCAAGCCTTCAGGATGCAAAGGATGCCTTGCAGGTGTTCTTATATAACCTGGGCTTCTCAAAAACTTTCCCGCAAATGGGACGTTTTACATTCGAAGAAAAAATGGAATACTGGGCATTCGTCTGGGGCGCTCTTATTATGGGCGCAACCGGCTTCATGATGTGGAACCCGCTCTCCACTGTAAAATTTTTGCCCGGTGAAGTTATTCCCGCCGCCAAAGCCGCACATGGTGGGGAGGCATTACTTGCTGTCCTTGCCATCATCATCTGGCACATGTATGGCGTTCATATTAAACGCTTCAACAAATCCATGTTCACGGGTCAAATGGAAGAAGACGTCATGCTTCACGAGCATCCGCTTGAACTTGCCGATATCAAAGCTGGCATGACGGAACGCCCTGTCGACCCCGTCACGCTCCGCAAACGACAAAGGGTCTATTTCCCAATCGCGGCTGTGCTTGCCATCTTCATGCTGGGCGGTGTTTATGGATTTGTCAACGCCGAGCAGACCGCCCTCACCACAACGGAGAGACGGGTTCCAACGATTTAAGTATATGTACCGCAAACTGCCACCCCCGCGCCAACACAGACGGAAACCCCGCTTCCTTCTCCAACGATAGCTGGTACTCAACAACCAGCCTCTGCCATTGCTTTGAATTGGGACGGCGGCATCGGCGCCATATTCCAAACCAAATGCGGACTCTGTCACGATGCCAGCGCATCAGGTGGATTAAATCTTTCAACGTATGCCGATGCATTGAAAGGCGCCGACTCTGGAGTAGTGATTGTGCCAGGCGATAGTGCTAATAGTCCGTTAGTAGCCATACAGCAGGCAGGTGGTCATTTCGGGCAACTTTCACCTGAAGAACTTGCCCAGATTATTAAATGGATCGATGCTGGCGCTCCTGAAAAGTAAACAGTAGCAAAATGGAAAGGTGTTTGCCTGGGCAAACACCTTTATCTTCTTTTTGGAGATGTACATGAAAAAAAAGTTTTCCATAAAAGAATTGGGAGAACGTTTGAAGAAGTTCTTCTTTCCTGCGCCTGGTTCGCCGCGCTGGGTGTTGATAATGCCTTACGCAGTTCTCGGCATCCTAACTGTAATGCTGATTGCTGGTGGGGTATATGGATGGGAGTACTCCAATTCGCCTGTGTTCTGCGGTACAGCCTGCCATACCATGATCCCGCAGGATACAGTCTACAAACTGTCTCCTCATGCCAATGTTACTTGCGAAGAATGTCACATCGGTCGCGCCTCCTTTGTTAATCAACTCATGCGCAAGACCCAGGGTATTAAAGAGACCTATTATGAGGTCTTTAATTTGTATCAATACCCGCTTCGCGCCACGGCATTACGTCCTGCACGCGATACCTGCGAAAAATGTCACCAACCCGAAACCTTTTCTGACGACAGTCTGCGTGTGTTATCTCGTTTTGAAAACGATGTAGACAACACAAGGGAGAACATCTACCTCATCCTGAAAACGGGCGGCGGTGCAAAACGTGCGGGACTTGGACGCGGCATCCACTGGCACATCGTCAATTCGGTGGAATACTATGCAACAGACACGTTGGATCAACAAATCCCCTTTATCCGTGTACATAATGATGACGGTACAACAACGGATTATATGGATGTAAGCTCCGGGTTTGATCCTTCAACTTTGCAGCCCGATCAACTCAAGCCCATAGACTGTATAACCTGCCATAACCGCATCACGCATAAGTTTACGCTCCCAACAGAATCTGTTGATGCCGCCATGACCAGTGGAGCCATTGACCCTGGCATTCCGCAAATTCACCAAAAGGCAGTGGAAGTCTTATACGTCCAGTATGCATCACGCGATGAAGCCTTTGCCGCGTTCGATAAATTGGGAGAGTCTTACAAGACTACTGATTATTATTCTGCTCATGCTGAGCAGGTTACCGCGGCAGTACAAGCGCTCAAGGATATTTACGACAAGACCGTTTTCAATGATCAGCAGGTGGATTGGGCAACGCATCCCAACAATCTTGGGCATATCAATTCTCCGGGTTGTTTCCGCTGTCATGATGGCAAACATTTGGACGCTAATAATCAGGCTATTCGCCTTGAATGTAATCTCTGTCACTCGGTCCCGATCGTTGCCGGGCAAAATGACTTTGTGACCAATATCGAAATTAGCCGTGGACCTGAACCTGATACACATCACAACCCGAATTGGATCAGTTTGCACAATCAGGCATTCGGCGCATCGTGTGCCGCCTGCCATACCATGGACGATCCCGGCGGTACGAGCAACACATCCTTCTGCTCGAACTCAGCCTGCCACGGAAATGTTTACACCTATGCCGGGTTCGATGCGCCGGCGCTGAGGGAAATTTTGAAAGATCAGTTGCCAACCCCCGAACCGACCCCGGAACTGCCAACACCGAATGGCGCGCCGCCCACTTTCGACAATTACGTGGGTCCGCTGGTCGATGCAAAATGTACAGGCTGTCACGGAGAGTTGGAAACCGCAGGAATGAACATGCTTACCTATGCCGGATCTGATGAAAGGCAGTTCAAGTGGACCGGTGATTGTTCCTGGTGATTCGGCAAACAGCAAGTTTTTCCAGGTGCAAAGCACAGGCAAACATTTTGCAAATCTCACTCCGGAAGAGTTGGATATTGTCAAGCAATGGATTGATGCTGGTGCACCCGAAAAGTAATTTGTAATTCAAAGAGTTGATCTGAAAATGAGCCGCGTAAACAAGGTGCGGCTCATTTTTTTATATAACCATATAAGGCAAAGAGGGTGTTATGACAATCAGCAGTATCAGCTGATGACATTCTCCACTCGAATTTGTGAATTAAATTCACAAATAATATATATGGGGGCTAAGTATTTATATGAATACTGCGAATGGCCGACTTTTGTCGTACCGAGCAGCAACTGACATTGGGCTGTCGTTTTGAGAGGGCGCGACAGGTTGAGTTGCAGAGCACGGAGGCGTATATGCCCCAGATGACAGATGAACGAGTCCGAGCGGGGATTCCACACGAGGAAGATCTATCTCTTTTGAATGAAGTAAGCATGAAAACTGCGGGCGTTTCGCATTTGGAGATGTGCATCCAATGCGGATCGTGTGGGGGTTCCTGCCCCGTTGCGCAGGATATGGATCACACACCGCGCATGTTGTTTGCCATGTTACGGGCAGGGATGCGTGAGGAGGTGTTACGTAGCAATACGCCCTGGATCTGCGTTTCCTGTTATCACTGCGTGGTACGTTGCCCGCAGGAGGTGCATATCGCGGATGTGATGTATACGCTCAAGAGCATGGCAGTGGGAGCCAAGCTATACAGCGATTCAACCGCTCCTGATTTTTCACAGACGTTTGTGGATATGGTCGAGATGTATGGTCGCAGTTATGAATTCGGGCTGGCTTCGCGTCATTACCTCAAACACTTCCCGTTACGGTTGCCCAGCATGACGCCGATGGGCTTTGGCATGATCACAAAGGGACGCATGTCGATGACGCCGAAGAAGATCAAGAACATGGACCAACTAAAAACGATCCTGCATCGTGCCAAGCAATTGGAGTTGACATCATGAACAAATATCTTTTCTATCCCGGGTTGTTCGATGGAATCCAGCGCGAAGGCGTACATGGAATTGATGAATACCATTCTTGAGCCGCTGGAACTGCAATTCGAAGAGATCGAAGATTGGAATTGTTGCGGCGCAACGGAATATCTCGGCATCAACCTTATCCCTGCCTATTCGTTGATCGCCCGCAATCTTGCACTGGCCACCAAACAAATGAATGGCACGCGCACAGTTGTTGCGCCGTGTTCGGCTTGTTACCTCAACCTTGCCAAAGCGGATCACTACATGCAGGAACGTCCGTCGCTGGGTGTAAAGGTCAATGAAGCGCTCAAGGCAGGTGGATTGCAATATAAGGCGGGCACGCTCGATGTTCGCCATCTCATTGATATTCTTGTTTATGATATTGGGCTGGAAGCCATTCGAAGCAAGGTGACTCGTCCGCTTAATGGGCTCAAGGTTGTGCCGTATATGGGATGCATGTTGCCGCGACCCGATTATCAACATCGCTGGTCTGATCACGAACATCCCACAGAATTGGATGACTTGCTGCGCGCGCTGGGTGCGGATGTGATCGATTATCCGCTGACGACCAGTTGCTGTGGCGGACACATGACTCAGATCGGACCTGAGACTGCCTTCGAATTAATTCGCCGACTCGTATCTGACGCGGACGAACGCGGCGCGCACATGATGGTCACAGTTTGCCCAATGTGCCAGATGAACCTGGACGCATATCAGGATGAGACAAATCATTTCTTCGGCACGGACTATCACATGCCAGTCCTATTCTTTACGCAACTGATGGGGCTTGCATTTGGCAAAGAGCCTGGTGATTTGGGCATTGGCATGGAACTGGTCAGCTCGCGCGAGGCGCTGGCGAACATTGGTGTGGAAGTGCCCGTCACACAACCACCGGCGACACCGCGCAGAAAAGATGAAAGCCTGCCGATGCCGCGTCGTTGGAACAAGCGTGAAGCAGGCAAGGAGGCGGTGCGATGACCGACAAGCGGAGCAGCCCTATGGAGAAGAAACAGGAACGTGTTGGTGTTTATGTCTGTCACTGCGGCACGAATATCGCAGGCGTGGTGGATGTGGTGGATGTTGCCAATTGGGCGAAGGAAAAACTTGGACATCAGGGTGTGATCATTGCACGTGAATACAAGTTCATGTGTTCCAGCCTTGGGCAGGAGTTGATCGAGAAGGATATCAAGGAACTTGGCTTGACACGTGTTGTCGTTGCGGCTTGTTCACCGCATTTGCATGAAAAGACTTTCCGCACGGCGGCAAAGAACGCGGGATTGAATCCGTATTTGGTTGAACTGGCTTCGATCCGCGAGCAGGTCTCGTGGGTGCATACAGATAAAGCTGTCGCCACGGAAAAGGCTAAGGCTGTTGTAGCAGGCGCGGTGTCCAGAGTGATCGAGAATGTCCCGTTGGAGGAGATCAAGGTTCCGATCAATCCAAATACATTGATCGTGGGCGGCGGCATTGCAGGAATCCAATCTGCGTTGGAAATTGCGAATGCGGGATTCCATGTGTATCTTGTTGAACGTGAACCGTCCATTGGCGGACATATGGCGCAGTTCGATAAGACCTTCCCAACTCTGGATTGTTCGGCTTGTATTCTGACGCCGCGTATGGTGGAGGCGGGGACGCACCCGAACATTACACTGTTGACGTGGAGTGAGGTTGTGAATGTGGCGGGTTATGTGGGCAATTTCCATGTGACGATCAATAAGAAGGCGCGCTTTGATCAATGAAGAACTTTGTACGGGTTGTGGAATTTGCCAGGAGAAGTGCCCGAAGAAAGTGATCGATGAAGTGTACGAGGCGGGGCTTGGATATCGCAAGGCGGTGTATACGCCGTTCGCGCAGGCTGTGCCGAATTTCCCTGTGATGGATAAGGAGAATTGCACATACTTTATCAAAGGAACCTGCAAGGCGTGTGAAAAATTCTGCCCGACCAATGCGATTGATTTCAATCAGAAAGATGAATTGATCAATATCGATGTCGGGAATATTGTGCTTGCGACTGGCTATGATCTGTTCGATGCGCGGCAGGTGAGTAATTACGGATATGGTCGTTTGCCGAATGTGTTCACGAGCATCGAGTTCGAACGCATGAGCAACGCGGCTGGACCCACGGAAGGCAATATCGTTTTGCGGGATGGGAAGTCCACGCCGAAAGCGGTGGGCATCATCCATTGCGTGGGTTCGCGCGATAAGAACTTCAACAACTATTGTTCGGTGATTTGTTGTATGCAAGGTTTGAAGTTTGCGCATCTTGTTCATGAACGCACTGGAGCAACGGTCTATAACTTCTACATTGACATGCGCACGGCGTACAAAGCCTATGATGAGTTCTATCAACGAGTGTTGGAAGAAGGGACTTTGTTCGTGCGCGGCAAAGTTGCCGAAGTAACGAACGCGACTCGCAACGAGCACGAGAAGGGTAAGCTCATCATCCAGGTGGAAGATACGCTGGCGGGCAAGCAGAGACGCGTTCCTGTGGATATGGTGATCCTCTCGATTGGATTACAACCGCGTCATGATGCGAAGGAAGTTGGCAAGCTGTTCGGCATCTCCTGCTCAACCGATGGTTGGTTCACCGAGAAACATCCGAAGCTTGATCCTGTTGCCACAATGACCGAGGGGATTTATATCGCAGGTTGCGCACAAGGACCGAAGGATATTCCTTCCAGTGTTTCACAGGGCGCGGCGGCATCGGCGCGTGTGCTGGATAAGATCCTACAGAAAGAAGTCACGCTTGAACCCATCAAAGCCAGCGTGGATCAGGAGCAATGTTCAGGCTGTCGCATTTGCAATGGGCTGTGTCCGTTCAACGCCATCTCCTTCATCGAAGATGACAAGATTTCCTATATCAACCCCGCGCTCTGTCAGGGATGCGGCACTTGTGTGGCGGCTTGTCCTGCAGGTGCGATCAGTGGCACGGGCTTTAGCGATGATCAGATCATGGCGCAGATCGATGGGTTGTTGTTGAGAAATTTGGAAGAGGTCGTTATGGCGTGATGCGTAATTCGTAATTCGTAACTTACGCATCACGAATTACGGTTTACGGTCAGGAGAATAACTATGACCGATAATAACTTTGAACCAACGATCATTGGCTTTACCTGCAACTGGTGCAGTTATCGCGCGGCGGACCTGGCGGGGACCGCGCGCATGAAGTACGCGCCGAATGTGAGACTTGTCCGCTTGATGTGTTCCGGGCGCCTCGACCCGACCTTTGTGCTGCGTGCGCTTTCAGGCGGCGCAGACGGTGTCATGATCACGGGTTGCCATCCGGGTGAATGTCATTACATTGAGCAGAACTACAAAGCCCTGCGCCGTTTTCTCCTGCTCCGACGCGTGCTTGAAGGCATGGGCATCGAACGCGAGCGTGTGAAACTCGTTTGGGCGAGCGCGGCGGAAGGTGCGAAATTCGCCAGCGAGACAACCTGCATTCGTGGAAGAGATACGGAAATTGGGTCCACTGAATTGGGGGAAGTTTGCAAGAGAAGGATGAAGGTGGAAGGATGACAGGATGAAGTTTCATCGTCTTGAAATGATCGAAGGCGGTAAGTATGACATCAAAGCGGAAAACCAAAATTTGCGATGTATTGGGCTGCCTCCTGCGGCGGCTGTGAGATCGCAGTATTGAACATCCACGAAAAGATATTGGATGTGGATGCGAACTTCGATGTGGTTTTCTGGCCCGTAGCGATGGATGCGAAATACAAGGATGTCGAAGCCATGGAAGATGGTTCGATTCTGCTTACGCTCTTCAACGGTGGTATTCGCAACGACGAGAATGAGCGCCTTGCGAAACTTCTGCGCCAGAAATCAAAGATACTGGTTGCCTTTGGTTCATGCGCGTGTGAGGGATGTATTCCTGGGCTGGCAAACTTGAGTCCGGTAGGGGATATTGTCCGCACGGCGTTCAATACGATTACAACCGATAACCCGCATGAGATTTATCCGCGAACATCCTATGATGTGCCGGAAGGCGAGTTGCATATTCCAAAACTTGCGCCGATCCTTCGTCCGCTCGGGGAGGTTGTGGATGTGGATTATTTCATGCCGGGATGTCCGCCTGAATCGCATCAGATCGCGGCGGTGATCGATCTCGTTATCAAGGTGCTGCGCGGCGAAGCAGAACTCCCGCCCAAAGGTTCCGTCATCGGTGTTGGAGATTCAACCGTCTGCGATGAATGTCCACGCGCACGCAATGTGAAGACGATCAAATTCTTTAAACGGATTCAGGATATCGCTCCGGTTGATCCGGACTTGTGTCTGCTTGAACAGGGCATCCCGTGCAACGGTCCCGCCACAAGAAGCGGATGTAACGCGCGTTGTCCGCAAGCTGGCGCGCAGTGCATCGGTTGTTATGGTCCCGCAGAAGGCGTCATTGATTACGGTGCGCGCTTGATCACAGCTTTTGCATCGGTCGTTGATGCGAAGGAGCCGGAAGAGATCGAAAGAATATTGGATGGAATCCCTGACCCAACCGGGCAGGTCTATCGTTTCAACTTAGCTGGATCACTTCTCAAAGCGAACAGAGAAGCATGGAAGGTGAAGTAGGGGCAACGCGTCCTGAGAAGTGGTCTGTCTATTCGCCCACCATGTAGGGTCTCTCAACCCTACTGTATAAGATCGGAGGATGACATGACCGCCAAACGAATCAATCATGTGGAACCCGCTGAAGACCGCAATGCGTTATTGGAAAAACAACTCATTGAGGAGTATCTTCATGAAATGGGTCATTCGCTGGGAAGGCTTGAAGAAATTGCCTGCTGACCTTGTTGAAAAATTGATGAAAGGAGCCTCCCAGTATGCATCGCTCAAGATGGAAGACGTAAAAGCACGGGCGCATTTTTTACGCAATTTGCAGAAAAGTGGCTCATCGCTCAAATAGGGAGCTGTTTCCGAAAGGATGAAACTCATGCAAAGAATCAGTATCGATCCCATCACCCGCCTGGAAGGTCATGGCAAGATCGAGATTTTCCTCGATGACAACGGTAATGTAGCCAACTCGTATTTTCAGATTCCCGAACTGCGCGGCTTTGAACGATTCGTGGTTGGACGTCCCATTGAAGAGATGCCGCTGATCACGAATCGCATTTGTGGAGTTTGCCCGGAAGCGCATCATATGGCTGCCTCCAAAGCTGGGGACGCGGTCTATAAAGTGAATCCACCATTGACGGCGAAGATGTTGCGTGAATTGCTTTATATGGCATTCTATTGTACGGATCATACAACTCACTTCTATGCGTTGGGTGGTCCTGATTTTGTGATGGGACCTGATGCGCCGGTTGCTGAGAGAAATATCCTTGGTGTTATTCACAAAGTTGGATTGGAGATCGGCGGTAAGGTCATTCAGATGCGCAAGTATGGGCATACCGTCGTCGAGATGATCGGCGGACGCAAAGTACATCCATGTTCACATCCATTCCCGGCGGGATGACGAAAGGCATTACGGAAGAACAGCGCAAAGAGATCGAAGAGATGGGACGTTGGGCAATCGAGTTCGCTCAGTTCAGTCTCAAGATATTCAACGATATTGTGCTTGAAAACAAAGGATATGTTGATCTTGTCCTCGGCGATGTCTATACTCATCACACCTATTACATGGGCATGGTGGACGAGAACAATAAAGTCAATTTTTACGATGGCAAAGTGCGTGTGGTTGACCCAGACGGCAAAGAGTTTGTGAAGTATGCACCGCAGGATTATGCCGAACATATTGCTGAACATGTCGAGCCGTGGACGTATCTCAAATTCCCGTATCTGAAGAATGTTGGCTGGAAAGGTTTTGTAGATGGCATGGATTCCGGAGTGTACATGGCGACTCCGCTTTCGCGCCTTAATGCATCCGATGGCATGGCAACCTCACTCGCGCAGGAACAATATGAAAAGTTCTATGCAACATTGGGTGGCAAACCTGTTCATCAACGCCTTGCTACACATTGGGCGCGCTTGATCGAATTGCTCTACGCGGCGGAACGTTGGGTGGAGTTGGTGACTGACCCTGAGATTACTTCACCGGATGTTCATGCCAAGCCGACCGAAACCCCAACAGAAGGGATTGGCATTGTCGAAGCGCCGCGCGGGACTCTCACGCATCATTACTGGACCGACGAACGGGGCATCGTGACCAAGGCGAATCTCATCGTGGGCACCACCAACAATTATGCGCCGATACAGATGTCCACGCACAAAGCCGCGACGAGTTTTATTAAGAATGGCAATGTCACCGAAGGTCTGCTCAACATGGTAGAGATGGCATTCCGCGCTTACGATCCATGCTTTGGGTGCGCGACCCATTCCCTGCCCGGGCAAATGCCATTGGAGATCACGATTCGAGACGCCAAGGGGAATCCGGTTGAGGTGTTGAAACAGTTTTGTTAATCAGGAGCAAGTTCCAGTTTGGAAAGAAGCGGAGTTTTGTCCGTATGAAAACATTAATCGTTGGTCTCGGGAATCCCATTCTTGGTGATGATGGTGTTGGGTGGAGGGCTGTCGATGAAATTAAAAAACAACTACCCTCATCCGAAGTAGTAGATATCGAGTATCTTTCGCTGGGTGGGATTGGATTGATGGAGCACCTGATCGGCTATGACCATGCGATCCTGGTCGATTCGTTTATATCCCAGGAAGAGGATGTTGGCTCAATTTTGATCCGCAGATTAAACGACCTGCCAAATTATTCCGCGTTCCACATCACCAGCGCGCATGATACATCTTTGCAGAACGCAATCGAACTGGGCAGGGCTTTGGGAGCGCACCTGCCCGAGGAAGTAACTGTGATCGGCATTGCCATTAAGTGTATCCATGATTTTGGCGAGGAACTTTCACCGCCGGTAGCGGAAGCGGTGCCAGAAGTTGCACACATTGCATTGAATTTGTTGAAGCAGGTTGCAATGGTGTAGTGGTTATCGTAAATACAGAAATAAATAGACAGGGAAACAGGTGCTTTCATCTCACCTTGTTTACCTGTCTACGTATCTACCTGTACTTTTTTATACCCTCACAGGCTCGGTCGCCTTTATATCTACAGTCTCATGCTCCGCCTCAACCAAGGTGTGGTCAACTACTCGCAGGTATTTCACGCCAAGCGAGAAGGCGGTCAGCCCGTAGGCGATGATCGCTGAGCCGCTCAATATTTCAACAAGCGATGGTCTGTAGCTCGTATACGTCACAGCCGCGCCGGGGATGGAGGATATAAGGACCAATTGTCCTGTAATGTTCGTGTCCCAACGGAAGGCGACTACGCCCCCGGCAACAAAGAGCAATGCTACCATGCGCCAGAAGGGATTCATGCGGGTTGGCTTATATAACAATAGGATCATAGGAACGAGCATCCCTAAGAACATTTCGCCGATCCAGAAATTGAAGGACATGGGACCCGCGGTCAAAAAGCGCAAACCTTCACTGCGACCCGGATCATAGACATAGGTTTGAGCCAGCACATCCCAGGCTCGGAAGTAGAAATAACCGATCAGCAGATAGCCGACAAAATGGGCTACGCGCTCGATCAGTCCATCGTTTACTCTCGCCTTTTTTGTCAACTGCGACGATAGCATGGATGCAAAGAGTGTCAATGAAATGCCGCCGACGATGGCTGAGAACATGAACAATACGGACATCTCTGGCTTGAACCAGAATGGTCGCGCTTTGATGACACCATATGTCGCACCAAGTGAGGACTGGTGCAGGCTTGAAAGTCCCAGACCGATGATCGCAAGAACGGGTGCATAGTGATGAACACGGCTCATTAGTTCAGCGATCTTTGGAAAGCGTTTGCGTAACCACTCAAGGTTCGCAATGATCGGCATGGCTTCGAGCATCAACACGGTGAGATACAGGATCACGCACATCGTCACTTCCCATAATAGGGAATGTACATTCCAATAGACCATTGAATGCCAGAAGCGTTCGGGTTTACCGATGTCGAGAATAAGCGCCAGTGTTGCCATGGTGTAGCCGATGAGACCTACGAAGGTCGCTGTGCGCGCGATGGGTTGATAACGCTTCAAGCCGAACAGATACACGCCCGCGCACAAACTGAACGCGCCCGCGCCCAACGCAATGGATGAGAGATCGATCGTAATCCACAGGCCCCAGGGTACAAGGTCAGTGAGGTTGGTGATGACCAAGCCTTTCCAGAAGACCATGATGCCTGCGACTAATCCACCCAGCAGGATGATGCCCATAACACCAAGCCATATCGTCCAGGGGGTGATGACAAGTTTCTCGCGTAAGTTTTTCAACATGGTTACGCCTCTTTCTTCGCCTCAGCGGGTATGTAGTAGACGCGTGGTTCTGTGCCCAGATTTTCGCGCAGACGATACGTGTACTTTTCTTCCAATACCTGGCTGACATTTGATTCGGGATCGTTGACGTCACCGAACATGCGCGCTCCCGTGGGGCAGGCAACGACACAAGCGGGAGTTGCGTCCTTATCCACACCGGGTGTGAGACCGAGTTCCAGACCGCGGTCGATGCGTTGGTAGCAGAAGGAACATTTTTCGGGCACGCCGCGTGGACGGCGGGCGACTTCCGGTTCACCCCATTCCGGAACGGCTGGGTTCGGACCAGTGAATGCCTCCCAGTTGAAGGAACGTGCGCCGTAAGGACATGCCACCTGGCAATACCGGCAGCCGATACAACGGTCATAATCCATCATCACAATCCCATCAGGGCGGTAATAGGAGGCTTTCACGGGGCATACTTCCACACATGGAGCATCTTCACACTGCATGCAGGGACGCGGCAGGTATACTTTTGTGTCGCCGATGGGTTCCGCCTCAAGAACGGGATTCCAAGTGACATCCGGTGAGACATCATTATGGGCGCGGCAGGCCATGACACAGTACCCGCAACCTGTACATAAGTTCTGGTCGATGACCATTGCCCATTTGCGACCGTTGCCATCGGAAACGGATTCGGATGCACTCGCTTTTTTGACAACCTGCAAACCGATAACCGTTGCAGCCGTTGCACCGGCAACTTTCAATACATCGCGTCGGGTTAATTTTTTATCACTCATTTTTACCTCCCTTGGAAAGGTGACGGTAGGCTCGTTCCAGCCACGGAGCAAGCACCATACCTATTGCCAGACCCACCACACTTGCCATGCCAGCAAATCCAACCGGACTGACGGGTGCAGGTTCGTTGCTGACCGGCGGGACCGGTGAGACTACAGGAGAGGGCGCGGGAGTGGGAGTTCCGCCAACTTCTTCAGCCTTGATAGCGGCTGCGGCAACAGCTTGACCAGGTGCATGCATTTGATCTGCATGACATTTATTGCAGGTATCCAGCGACGGCAGGAAGCTGTGATCGGGAGCCTTGTGAGCAGTCGCAAAATCCACATTGGTTGCGCTCTGATCGCTTACATTGAAGCCAAGGTGGCAGTTGACGCATGTCACTCCAGCCTCAGCATGTTTGGATGTGGGGAAGTTGTTCATCGCATCTTTATGGCAATTCTCGCATAGCGCAGATGCATCTCCATTCGTTATGGGGTTAGTGCCTTCAATCGTCTTCATCCCCGCACTATGGGGGTCATGACAAACAGTGCAGTCCATGCCGCGTTGATAATGCACACTTAGTTTCCAATTATCCGTTGAAAAGCGGGGATCACTGTGGCAGTTCCCGCACAAATCCGGGGATGTGCTGACAGGCATGGTATCGAGAGGGTGATTGGGCGGGATCGGATTATGACATTCTGCACAGTTAACACTATCAGACTGGGATTGACCTGTTGCAGGATCGTAATCCGTGGAGTGACAAACGAGGCACGCGCCCGGTTTGCCCTGGTCGTTCCAGTCTTGCAGAAAAAGCGGATCAGTCATGGCGTGTCCATGTGGACCGTTTTGCCATGTTACCTGGGTATCCTCGTGGCAGTTAGCGCACTTTTCGTAGGTGATGTTATTCGTTGGCGGCGGGGTTTCCTCCTGCGCGCTGGCAATAACGAGCGTTACGCCCGCGGCGAGCACAGCGAACATGAGGGCGATCAGGTAACGTTCGATTTTAGTTTTCATGTTCTACATTCTCCTTGGTTCAACATGTAGTGTAGGTATGGGCGCGTCCAAAAAGACTTTGCAGGAGAGGCATTCTTCGCGCAGGTAACCGTTGGGCGAACGGTACGCCTGCCAGCATGGCAGTGGAGAGGATGCCCCTTTGCAATTTTCAATTTGTTCGGGTGAACAGCCTTTGATCTTCCAGCATTCGGGTTTTTCGATGGTTATCGGGGTCTGGGCTTCCGCCTGCCAGTGGGCGTCCAATTTGCGGAGGGCAAAGATCAGAAGGGCAGTAGCCAGAATGGGGATAACAAGTCTCACAAGTAGACCTGTCGAAATGGCGAGTAGGGATAGGATTGTTTCCATGTTTATCTCACTTTCGGAGCCAGTAGTTTTTTTCACGGCGTCGTACCCACTCACCGATCGAGAGCAAAATACCCAATGGGACGACAACTCTGAGCAACAGAATGACGGCGATTGCCAATGCGTTCATGATGTGCTCCTTTCTTTTACCTGACTACAGTATATGAGAAAGGATTAAGGAAGTGATATTCGGCGCACGACCAATCTTTGGATTGGCGAATCAGCCCAAGCCGCAGCCTGATCCGTGGGTCAATTGCCGAATCTCACCCCACGCGTTAACCTTCTCGAACTTCCCCGCGTGGGTTATTTTCCCCATTTCTATTGTAAAAATCTCTCAACAATTGTATAATTTTTCTATATTTGACCTATTACATAAATTCGATTACATTCATCTATATTCGGGGTGACATCCGTTCTTAGTACATAATTAACTTTAGAATAAAATAAATGTGAGCTTAAAACCTCGTCAGATACTTTAATATGAGTGAGGAGGTGCCTTCCGGAAATATTTTACAAAGCCCCTCTGTACGAAACACGTTGAAAGGAGAATATGCAAAAATGAATATAAAGAAAATACTTGTTTTACTTGGTACGTTGCTCTTAGCCGCGGTATTGATCACAGCCTGCGGTGGCAAACCTGAACCCGGTCCTGCCGGACCCGCCGGTCCTGCCGGACCTGCTGGCCCCGCGGGTCCTGCGGGTCCTGCCGGTGAGTCTGTAACAGCTGCAGATCTATCCTGCACTACCTGTCATAATGACACCAATCTGATTGCCGGCAAGGAAGTTGCCTGGGCGGCGTCTGTTCATGGTAGCGGCATAGCCGCCGCTTATGCGGGTGGCAACCCAACCTGTACTGGTTGTCACTCCAGTAGCGGTTTCAACGCTGCTATTGCCGCAGGAGTCAATAACGCAGATGCACAACAATCAGCAGAAGCAAATGCAGGTCGTATTGATTGCCGCGCTTGCCACAACATCCACACCACCTATACCGGTGATGACTGGGCGTTGAAGACCGTTGCTCCTGTAAAACTCGTTGCGCTTGATGCCACCTACGATGGCGGCATGGGCAACCTGTGCGCCAACTGCCACCAACAAAGGACTGCGTTCCCAGAGGCCAAGGATGGTTTGGTCAGTATTACCAGTACCCACTGGGGCGGACACCATGGTCCAGAAGCCGCACTGATGCTTGGTGTCGGTGGCGCTCTTGGAATTGATGGCAAGCCTGGCCCGCATTACCAAAGAGTGGAAAACACCTGCGTGACCTGCCACTTGGGTGGCGCTGGTACTGATGCAAATCACACCTTCATGCCGGTCGTTGCCACCTGTGTGGAATGCCATACTGATGCCACGAGTCTTGGATGTCAATGGTGTACAGACCGAGATCAAGGATAAACTCGAACAAGTCAAGGAACGTTTGCAAGCCAAGGGACTTATGGATAAAGACGGCGTAGTCGTTGTCGGTGATTACCCCGAAGCCCAGGCGGGCGCCCTTTGGAACTACCTCTTTGTCGAAGAAGACAAGAGTGATGGTGTCCACAATCCTGGCTATGCCAATGCCCTGCTCGATGCCGCATTGGAAGCACTTAAGTAAAGTCATCAATGTCCGTAAGGACTAACATTACAGCAAGCGGGGAAGGAATCATGACGGCGGGCGCACTGCGCCCGCCGTCTCATTTTTGTATATTGTCATTACGAACCTGCTTCAGCAGGCGAAGCAATCTCCAACTGTATAGGAATTATGCCTTGATGATCCCTTTGCGGATGGCGTATCTTACAAGGTCTGCACGCGAATGCAGGTTTAACTTACGCATGATGTTCTCACGGTGACGTGCCACGGTTTTTGGACTGATGACCAGTGCCGTTGCGATCTCTTCGTTGTTTGCACCTTCTGCGAGATGTGCGAGCACTTCCTGTTCGCGATCGGTCAGTACGGATGCTGTATGTTCGTCAGCGGATCGTCCACCGCTCAAGAAGTCACGCACCAGTAATTTTGCGAGGGATGGATACAGATAAACCTGTCCGTTTGCGGCGGCGCGGATGGCAGTGATCAACTCATCGGGCGCGGCGCGTTTTGGCACATAGCCTGATGCTCCCGCTTCCAGCATTTTGAAGAAATACTCTTCATCTTCATGGATCGTCAACGCGACGATGGCGACATCCGCCACCTTTTTCTTGATCTCGCGCGTCGCTTCGATACCAGACATGTCCGGCAGTCCGATGTCCATCAGAATGACGTTCGGTTTAAGAATCATTGCCGCTTCCATTGCCCCAGCGGCGTTTTCTGCTTCACCGACGATCTCAATATCCTGTTCATTCTCCAATAACATCCTCAACCCTGAACGGACAACTGCATGGTCGTCCACCAGCAAAATCCTCGTGGTCATTTTTCACCTCTCTTATTTTGGAGTGCAGGAGTTTGCTCTTGCAATTTAGACAGCAAATTGTCCGACTCCGAAGTCGTTCGATACGGAATCAACGCTTCGACCTCTGTACCGTAGCCTGGGCGCGACTGGATGGATACTGTTCCACCCAAAAGTGCGGCGCGTTCCTCCATGCCAGCCAGACCAAGCGATGGACGTTGGGAGCGCTCCAGATTTACCTTATCCAGATCAAAGCCGACTCCGTTGTCTCGTACGTTGATGCGGACATTCTTTTCTTCATATTCCAGATGAATGTTGACGTGGCTTGCCTGTGAGTGTTTGACAATGTTATTCAGTGATTCTTGAATGATCCTGAATATCGTGATCTTCTTGACATCATCCAGTCCCTGTTCGTCGCCGCTGATATCCACCCTGATGGCGATGGATGTATCTTCCTGTATGATATTCGTACACCAGCGTACGGTGGCAGAAAGACCAAGATCATCAAGGTGAGAGGGGCGCAGGTCTGAGATCAGGCGCTGCAATTCCTTGAGCGAATGGGCTGTGAGGGTTTCGAGTTTGTGAAGTGTTCCCAGGGCTTCCTCCTTGTTGCGTGAATTCAATTTGCCTGATAAACCGCGCAGTCCCATGCCGATGGCTGTCAATGCCTGACCTGTTTCATCGTGCAGGTCGCGTGCGATACGCTGACGTTCAGATTCCTGCGCGGCAACCACACTGCCGGAACAGTTCGCCGCGCAGGACTTCTTTATGCTGCGATTCCAATAAGCGTTCGTGCTGAAGTTCTGCGATCTTGGCTTCTGTTTCCACTTGAAAGGCATGCAGAAAGCGGATCACGAATACGGACGCGGCGACCGCGGTTATGGCGCGGAACAATTGAATGGGAAAACCAAACAGACTGGCAAACAAATCCTGGTTCAAGAACGTGGATGGAAAGAGAGGCGTTGCCTGCACGAAAAGCTGACCGAACAGACCATACCAGGCAAATGCCACAGCCGCCCATAAGGCATCACGCCCAAAGCGGACCAAGCCCGAGCGGCGAAACGCTCTCTGTTGGGCAACCAGCCCGATGGCAGTCAGAAGCGAGGCGGGGATGGCCAGCGTGTATCGGGTCCACACATCCGCAATCTCCCAGAGAGTTGCTCCATAATATTGTCCGCGAAAATTATAGAGACCGAATACCCAGATCGCTTCCAACCCGATCGGGATGAGCAGGATCAAACGGCGGGAGACCTCCGTTTTGGCGAGTAGGAAACTTCCAAATGCGGCCAGTGAAATATATGAGAATGCAAGAAAGGAAAGGCTCAATCCCCAAAAAATCGGTTCGTTGTGAAAATGCCCCATGAGATCGAACATTTCGATCCATTCGTGGAAGGCGTGTACGATGCCGAACCCCGCCAATGGGCGTAATGCCTTGCGCAAGCGGATATCCGATGAGCGCCCGCCTTCGAGCGCGACCAATAGACCCATGCTGAAGAATGCAAGGCCGTAGAAGAAATATATCAGGACGATGAGCGGCATACCGATCAGCATTTTTTGCCTCATCTCCCCTTTGAGTTGGTTTGGTTTATCCGCTGCGCAATTTGCTTCCACATGTGCGGCAGAAACGGTCGCCTGCCTGTGCACGTGCGCCGCATTCGATGACAATAGGTCTGCGCGCTTTCATCTTCCGTGCGAGGGTGCCGCTTGCGTGGTTTCGGGAGGTGGAAGGAATTGGCGCGCCAGGAATAAAATAAAGCCGAGAGGATCAGCACCGCGCCGATACCGCCAAGAATGTAAGGTAGTTTATCGAGTGTGACGCGTCCATCGGTGTTGGCGTCAAGAGGTTCCGATGGTTCAACCGGTGAGGAGGGAGCGGCGACGACCGTTTCTTCACTTGTTCGTGAATATTGCAATTGCACTTGATAGGCTTGTCCTGCTTCAAGACCGCTCATCATGGCGCCTCCGCTGAGGACAGGCTGATCTTGAACAAAGGGAATGGCCGGGTCTGTTTTGGCTCCCGTGCTATCTGCCGGGACTTGTATCTCGATGCTGAAGTCTTTTACGGCATACTCCCCTGTCCATTGTAATGGAACGTTCTTAGATCGCCAGTGCGCACGAGCGGCTGATAATATTCCAAATGATAATGTGGTTTGGGATTGAACAAGGAACGTGATCACCTGCCAATTTCCATCCTCCACAGGACCTGTGAAATCGGCGTTCAACAATTCACCGTTCTCCTCAAATGCTACGGCTGTGATGTTGCCCTCTTTTGGGATTTTAATATCCACCGGGTGGGCACCAATGTATCCGGGCTGATATGAAAATCATAGATCACCAACATGCTGGGCTGGTCATGCTCAGACCAGAGTTGAACTTTTAGCGAATCCAATGTAACAGTTCCCTGCGCCCGTACCGATAAAGGGGTGAGTAGAAAAAGCGCGAGAAACAGGATGATCCACTTACGCATTAAAGCCTCCAAAATTAATGAAGTTTCCTTTCTGGTATCTTACCATGCAACGATTATGGACGAATACAACAAAATACCCCAACTTTGTGGAAGAATGTCACCCCTCCGACAGCGCGCTCACCAGCTCCCGGCAAATCTGGTTGGCGGGTGTGTTGACCCCGTGTTTTTGGGCGATTTTCACGACTGCGCCACAAATGGCATCAATTTCTGTCGGCGCGCCGCGCAATACATCCTGCAACATGGAGGAACGATTTGCAGAAGTTTTGCGCGCCACCTGCTCTACTGTCTCGATGATATTGGAAAACGGCAATGCCACACCTTCTGCCTGTGCAACGCGCGCGGCTTCCTGCGCCAGCCTTGCCATCATCTCGCGTGCAGATGGACGTTCCAATAACTCCCCATTCGTGACCCGCAACAAGGCGGTCAATGGGTTGATCGCCGCATTGATCACTAATTTGCCCCATATCAATGACCGCGCATCCTCAACGATTTCCACATTGAACTTTGCGGATCGAAGAGCCGCCTCCAATCGGACCGAGAGCCTGATTCTGCTCAATGGATATGATCCCCTCTCCAGCCTCCTTCACCAACCCCGCGCTCATAAGAGTTACACCGATGGTGATCGTCCCTGCTGCCACACGCTCCGGCCGCAGACTTTGAACAAGCGTTTCCTTGTTCCCTAGTCCGTTTTGGAGGGTGAGAACAAGCCCATCCTCTGCGAGACATGCCTCGAGCTGGTGTGCGACGCGTTCCGTCTGCCAGGCTTTGACAAGCACAATCGCGTATTTTGCTCCAATGCAATCGTATGGATTATCGGTTGCTTGAACGGGAAATTGCTTTTCGTTTCCCGCAACGTCAATCAAACGCGCTCCGTGATTTTGTAATTCATTCAATCCCTCTTTCCACGTGCCGAGCATGGTGATGTGATGTCCTGCTTCTGCCAATCGCGCCGCGAAGAGAGTCGCCAGCGCGCCGGTACCAACGATCAATATATTCATGTGCATTACAAATTACGCATTACGAATTACTGATTACGTGATCTCGTAATGCGTAAAACCCGGAACTCAAATTTCCTTCAACAATGTTTCCCATTCTTTATCATCCATCTCAACGGTATGTTCCTGCGCGGGGAAACGTTTGGTCTCCACATCTTCGATGTAATCAGCAAATGCCTTTTGCATCTCGTTATGGAAGTTTGCATATTGCTTGACGAACTTGGGCGTGAAACGGTCGAACAATCCAAGTACATCGTGTGTGACCAAGACCTGACCGTCACAGCCTGCGCCCGCGCCGATGCCAATGGTGGGAATGGACAGTTTTTTCGAGATCAATTCCGCCAGTCTGGCTGGAACCGATTCGAGCACGATGCTGAAAGCGCCCGCCTCTTCGAGGAGCAGTGCATCTTCAATGAGACGTTTCGCGGTTGTCGCAGTTTTGCCTTGTGCGCGGAAGCCGCCCAGTTGATTGACTGACTGCGGCGTGAGACCCAGATGTCCCATCACGGGAATGCCCGCGCCAGTAATGGCGCGGATGGCATCGACTCGTTCACGTCCGCCTTCGAGTTTGACCGCGTCCATGCCGCCTTCTTGCAAAAAGCGACCCGCATTACGAACCGCTTCTTCCACTGAAACCTGATAGGACATGAAAGGCATATCACCAACAAGCAGCGCAGACTTTGCGCCGCGTGCCACTGCGCGGCTGTGATGAAGCATGTCATCCATTGTTACAGCAAGGGTATTTTCATAGCCAAGAACGACCATTGCAAGCGAATCGCCGACAAGGATGGCGTCGATGCCAGCCTTGTCCACTGCCAGTGCAGTTGGATAGTCGTATGCGGTAAGCATGGTAATGATCTCACCGCGGTCCTTCTTCTGGCGAAGGGTGAGCGTAGTTACTTTTTTGCGCGCGATGGGCGCGCTGGTGGAAATGGGAGCAGGTGTAGACATGGTATCCTCCGAAAATGGTAGGAGCCGTTTCTTGTTGCGGTCGTCCCCTTGTCGCCGCCACGTGGACAGCTTTGAGATTTGTACCGTCGCGCTCCAAAAGGATACGCGCGGTGTGCTGATTATTCCACAAAACTCGAATTTCGCCTATAATAATTTTATAGGTAATTTGTTGTGTGGCGCGACATTCATGTCGCTTTACCGGACGAGGCGACATGAATGTCGCGGTACATCATGAAGGATAGGAGAATCACTATGAGAAGAATGTTTGGCTTTTTAATTGGAATTTTGGTTGGGGGCTTGGTCGGTTCGACCATTGCATTGTTGATGGCTCCCGAATCAGGTGAAGGATTGCGTGCCCAACTCCGTGCGCGCGGAGAAAATTTCTTCGGCGATGTCCGCCACGCAGCGGATGAGCGCAAGATCGAATTGCGTCAGAAGTTGGATACTCTTCGGGCGCCGCGAGAGGAGTAGTAAATTACGAAATACGATTTCATCATAGCTTGACGAATATTCTGACACTTAATATGCACTTCTCCTATGTTCGATTGCAAGGTTTCCCTCACTTGATAACCTGACTGTAAAACTCCTCCGCCCTGTGCATATTCTGTTTATATTCCGCACGAGTGGAAATGATCTTACCATTCAAACCTGCGGCTTTTTCCCGCAGGTTTTTGTTTTCCATAGCCATAACAATCGCATCGGCAATAGAACCTGGATTCGTCGAATCGAACAGCAATCCGTTTTCGTTTGGCGTGATCCATTCACGGATGGATTCCAGGTCGCCCGCGATGGGGAAGCATCCGCAAGCCATGCCTTCGAGCAGGGTGTTTGGCGTGCCATCGTGAATGCTTGGCGAAACAAGGATCTGCGCGCGGCGATAGACATTTGCCATTTCAGTGTTCGGCACTTGTGGAAGCAACTCAACCGCGTGCCCAATCTCTAATTCTCTACTCCACTGAACCGCCTGCGACTCACCTTCCATTGAAGTGCATAAAAATTTTGCATCGGGATGTTTTGCCAACACAAGCGGAATCGCTTTGAAAAAAGAATCATTTCTGACATAAGGACGGACACCGCGTGGATTCAAAATGACTGGTTCTTCCACAGGATTTGCAGTTGGATAAAAGACATCGCTTCGGATTCCCCCGTTGCCTGGCGCGACCAAATAAGGCTTATCTTCGCTGAAGCCCCATTCCCTGGCGAGACGAATATCGCGCTGGCAATCGGCATGGACCGCGTCCGCCACTTGCATTGCCCAGCGTGTGTAATGTCTCATCATCGGTGTGGACGGCGCGTGCAAAGTAAAGTCATTGCCCCAAGTGGAAATGACCAACGGCGCGCCCGTGTATGCATCCGCAGAGATCATGCCTTCGTAGGGAATCCGCATGGCGTGGACGAGATCGGGTCTGACTTCTTCGATAAATCCGCGTAGGCGTTGTGCGGCGCGGCGAATTGTCAGCGGGCCAAACCATTGTCGGATGGCGGTACGCAGGCTCAAAGTCCGCGAAGAGGCGCTGCCTGGGCGTTGAGATGATCTCTTAACCGAGGAAAAAGCTACGGGGATAATTTCAAGTCGCTTAATGGGAAAATTCACAGAACACGCAAAAGTCGATGCGATATATATCTCGTCGCCGCGCTCTACAAAGTAACGAATCCAATTCATGGCAATGGGAGAACGGGCGTCCACAACAAATAACAATTTCATAAGGTGATTATACCCAGTACAGGTACTGCGTAAGTCATTGCCCGAACAGTTGAAACACGGTATATTTGCTAAACCATGAGCAAGGGACGCATCCTGATCGTCGAAGATAACATGGATAATTACGAACTTGTACGCTTTGTTTTGGAGCGTGCCGGATATGATGTTTTTCTTGCAGTAAATGGTCGCGATGGCGTGGATGCGGCTCATGCGCAACTGCCGGATATGATCCTGATGGACCTCGGTATGCCCGAAATGGATGGCTGGCTTGCGGTGGAAAAATTGAAATCAGAGGATGCCACCAAATTTATTCCGGTGTATGCGTTATCGGCACATGCACTTCCCCTTGACCGCAAGCGCGCCATGCAAGCAGGCTGTGATGGATACCTGACCAAGCCATTTCACATGGCGGGTTTTTTAGGCGTGATCGAGGGCGTCTTTGAAGAGATGAACAAGGGGAAAGGTCGAAATTCCTCATAAGGCAGGTTGATTCTGCCCGGATGTGCAGAATACATTTTTTTAAATGGAGAGGCTAAAACATGAAACAAATTTGTGTCGTCGGCGTTGGATATGTCGGCTTGGTGACCGCGGCTTGTTTTGCGGATTTGGGAAACCGCGTGGTTGCGCTCGATGTGGATGAAAAACGCGTCGAGAATCTCAAGAAGGGAATTATGCCCATTTATGAGCCGGGTCTTGAGGAATTGGTGAAACGTAATGTGAAGGGCGGCAGGTTGACTTTCACCACTTCCTACGAAGATGCGTTGAAAGGCACCGAATTCGCCTTTATCGCTGTGGGAACCCCCTCCGGCGTGGATGGCGCGGCGGACTTGCAATATGTGGATGTTGCCGCGCAATCCCTTGCCAGGGCAATGACTGCGCCGCTCATCATCATCAACAAATCCACGGTTCCCATCGGGACGGGGGATTGGGTCGCTGATATTGTGAAAAACGCGCAGCCCAAGCCAATTGAGTTCGCGGTTGTATCCTGCCCTGAGTTCCTGCGTGAAGGTTCAGCCATTGCAGACTTCATGAGCCCGCATCGCAACGTGATCGGCTCATTGGATCTGGATGCCGCCAACAAGGTGGCGCAGTTGCACCTGCCGTTGCGCTCACCAATTGTCATCACAGATTTGCGTACAGCAGAAATGATCAAGTATGCCAGCAACGCATTCCTTGCCGCCAAGATCTCCTTCATCAACGAATTGGCTGACTTGTGCGAGCTTGTCGGCGCGGATGTGAAGGAAGTTGCGGCGGGCATGGGCTATGACGCGCGTATCGGTCGTTACTTCCTGGATGCGGGTTTGGGCTGGGGTGGATCGTGCTTCCCCAAGGATGTGCAGGCTTTGGCTTACATGGCAAAAGAGAACGGGCTTAATCCACGCATTTTGAACGATGTGGTCAACGTAAATTATGACCGTCGGAAGGATGTTTCCAAACATGTCGAAACCATGTTGGGCGGCAGTTTAAAGGGCAAGACCGTCGGTTTGCTGGGGCTGGCGTTCAAGGAAAACACGGACGATATGCGTGATGCGCCTTCAGTGGATATCTCCAATGCGTTGATCGCTGGCGGTGCAAAAGTCCGCGGATATGACCCCGTCTCACGTGAAGTTGCCGCGCCTCTTGATGCCTTCTGTTGAGATCTTCGATGATATGTATAAAATGGCGACGGACTGCGATGCGCTCATTGTGGTCACGCCCTGGAATGAATTCAAGCAGCTTGATCTTGAAAAGGTCAAAGGTTTGCTCAAGTCACCGGTCATCTATGATGGACGTAATATCTACGATCCGACCCGCATGAAGGAAATGGGATTCAACTATCGCGCCATCGGTCGCGGTACCAATAAAAAATAGACCAGAGCTTATGTAATTTGAAGGTCGGATAGTCGGGTACAATAGCCCGCTATCCGACTTTTTGTAGCGCGACATTTATGTCGCCTTTTACCAGTGAGCGACATGAATATCGCGTTATGAATAAAACCCTATGACCAACACTCCCCCCGTTTGTAATTACGAAGGTTCCGATTATCAAACCTCTTTTTGGGACAAAGGTGGACGCGAATACGAAGACCGTACCGAAGCGATTGCCCTCAAGCGACTCCTGCCCAAACATGGACGCCTCCTATTGGAACTGGGGGCTGGCGCGGGACGAAATACGCCGCGCTACCTCGGCTTTGACCGCGTCTTCCTGCTCGATTATTCGCGCACCCAACTGGAGCAGGCGCAACAGCGTCTTGGCAAATCCGACCAGTATGTCTATGTCGTAGCAGATGTGTATCGCCTGCCCTTCAACGACGGTCTGTTCGATGCCGCGACGATGATCCGTGTCCTGCATCACATGGCAGATGCGCCCAAAGCGTTGAAGCAAGTAAGGGATGTTTTGCAACCCGGCGCAACCTTCATTTTGGAATTTGCCAATAAACTGAATCTCAAGGCAATTTTCCGCTATTGGATGGGCAGGCAAAAGTGGAGTCCCTTTACGCTGGAGCCGGTCGAGTTTGTGGAGTTGAATTTTGATTTCCATCCACAAACGGTAAAGAGTTTATTGAAGGATTTGGGACTATCCGTTGAAAGAACGCTGACACTCTCCCATTTCCGTGTTGGGATACTCAAGCGCATTATTCCAATAAGTATTTTGGTCTTCTTCGATTCTATCTTTCAGTGGACGGGCGCCTTTTGGCAATTTTCACCCAGTGTGTTCGTAAAGGCGCGCAGAGGTAATTCACGTGGTCAATTTGGAGTTGAGACCACCCCCGCGCTTGGCAACCTGTTGTTGTTCTTTAAATGTCCAGATTGCGGGCATTCGCCGCTGGTGGATCATAAAGATTATTTAGAATGTTTGAGTTGTAAAAAGAAGTGGGAAGTGAAAGATGGGATCTATGATTTCAGAGAAGCGATGAAATCTTGACCCTTTCTTGACATCCCGCATCTTGTCCTTGACGCCAATTTAATACCTGAAAAGATACCATTCAGCCGTTGAAAGGAGATTTCAATGGCTGATTTTATTTTCATTGGACTCACACTGCTGTTCTTCGTCATCACCTTTGGCTTCATCAAAATGTGCGAACAGCTGATAGAGGACAAATCATGAACATTCTTTATACCGTCACAGGCGTTGTTACCCTGATCCTGTTTGTCTATTTGGTTTTGGCTCTGCTTAAACCGGAGTGGTTCGGATGAACATCTACAGTTGGATTTAACTCATTTTCTATATGACGGTTTTGCTTCTGCTGGTAAAACCGCTCGGTTCGTATATGGCGAAAGTCTATCAGAGAGAAAGCATCGTTTCGATGAACTCAACGCTTCGCTTTCTGGACCGTGTGCTGGGTCCCATTGAACGATTCTTTTATCGCATCTCACGAATTGACCCGCGTGCCGAAATGGATTGGAAGATTTATGCCATTGCGATGCTGATATTCAACGCGCTTGGCTTGATCGTTGTTTATCTTCTCCAGAGAGTTCAAGCTTTTTTACCTCTTAACCCGCAGGGACTCGGCGCAGTCACACCCGACTCCTCATGGGATACCGCGGTCAGTTTTGCATCGAACACAAACTGGCAGGGATACGGCGGCGAGACAACGATGAGTTACCTCACGCAAATGCTCGGCATGACGGTACAGAACTTTGTTTCAGCGGGGACAGGGATGGCGGTATTGGTCGCTTTCATTCGTGGGATCACCCGCCATACAACCAAAGACATTGGAAACTTTTGGGTTGATTTAACCCGTACGATTTTATATATTCTATTGCCGTTATCTCTTGTACTGGCATTGGCTTTGGTCTCACAGGGTGTTGTGCAAACGTTTCATCCATATCAAGTGACCGAGACGCAAACGATTGCTCTCGGACCTGCCGCTTCACAAATTGCCATTAAACAACTGGGCACGAACGGTGGCGGATTCTTCAACGTCAATTCATCGCATCCATTTGAAAACCCCACACCCTTTTCAAATTTTCTGGAGATGCTATCCATTCTGCTTATCCCTGCCGCGTTGTGTTACACGTTCGGCAAAATGGTTGGGGATACGCGTCAGGGCTGGGCATTGCTCGCTGTAATGACGCTCATCGTCGTGGTGTTATTGGGAGTTGCAGTCTGGTCGGAGCAAAGTGGAAATCCCGCGTTCACCGCGCTGGGTATTGACCAGACGCAAACGAATAGTAATCCCGGTGGCAACATGGAAGGCAAGGAAGTCCGCTTTGGGATTGCGAATTCTGCATTATGGGCTGTGGCAACAACAGCCGCTTCGAATGGATCGGTCAACTCGATGCACGATTCTTACATGCCGCTCGGCGGACTTGTCCCGATGTGGATGATGCAACTAGGCGAAATTATCTATGGTGGTGTCGGTTCGGGCTTGTATGGGATGCTGGCATTCGTCATCATCGCAGTTTTCATTTCAGGCTTGATGGTCGGACGTACACCTGAATATCTCGGCAAGAAGATCGAAGCCTACGAAATGAAAATGGCATCCATCATGATCCTCATTCCTGTGCTTGTCGTGTTGGTTGGAACTGCGATTGCTGTAATGAGTGAAGCTGGCAGGGCGACGATCTTCAACCCCTCCGCACATGGATTTAGCGAAGTACTCTATGCGTTCTCATCTGCGGGAAATAATAACGGTTCGGCGTTTGCTGGACTTGGTGCAAACACTCCGTTCTATAACACGGCACTTGGTTTTGCCATGTTATTTGCTCGTTACTGGCTGGCAATCCCTGCGCTGGCAATCGCGGGGTCACTTGCTCGCAAGAAGAAAGTCCCTGAAAGCGCAGGGACTCTACCTACGCATACGCTATTGTTCATTGGGTGGCTGATCGGTGTCATCATGATCGTCGGCGCGCTGAGTTTCCTCCCTGCTTTGGCGTTAGGTCCGATTGTCGAACAGTTGATGATGATTAAGTAATGTCATTGCGCGGGCAGTGCTCTTCTGCCCGAAGCAATCTCCAACACGAGGAGGAGATTGCTTCGTCGCTGGCTGTCGCCCGCTCCTCGCAATGACGAATGGAAAATACCATGACTAACCAAAACAAAAAACAATCATCCATTCGCCGTGAATTATATCAACGCGCGGTCATGGAATCTTTTATCAAGCTCAACCCGCGCTCGATAGTGCGCAACCCTGTCATGTTCGTGGTGGAGGTCGGGAGTGTGCTAACGTCCATTTTGTGGATTCAGGCTCTGGTCGGAGATGGCGAAGCGCCCGCGGGTTTCGTCGGTGCGATCGCGTTGTGGCTGTGGTTCACCGTCCTGTTTGCGAATTTCTCCGAAGCCGTCGCAGAGGGACGCGGCAAGGCGCAGGCGGATGCGTTACGCAAAACGCGCAAAGAGACTCCCGCGAAGAAACTTCGTTCATCCAACCGTGAAGGTGGGTTTGAATTGGTTTCGTCCACTGCGCTTCGACAGAACGACTTGTATCTTGTTGAAACGGGTGACATTCTGCCCGCCGATGGTGAGATCGTGGAAGGCATTGCCTCGGTGGATGAAAGCGCGGTGACAGGCGAAAGCGCGCCCGTGATCCGTGAAGCGGGCGGTGACCGAAGCGCGGTCACAGGCGGGACGCGTCTCTTGTCCGATTGGCTGATCGTCAAAGTGACAGCGAATCCTGGCGAGGGCTTTCTCGACCGCATGATCGGACTCATCGAAGGCGCAAAGAGACAGAAGACGCCGAACGAAATTGCGCTCAATATTTTGCTCGCTGGTTTTACGATCATCTTCTTGATCGTTTGCGCAACACTGTTGCCGTATTCAATTTACAGTGTTGATGCCGCTGGGCAAGGCACACCTATTACGATCACAGTGTTGATCGCGTTACTCGTGTGTTTGATACCCACCACCATTGGCGGATTACTTTCCGCGATTGGCATTGCAGGCATGGACAGAATGATCCAGCGCAACGTCATTGCCATGTCGGGTCGCGCGGTGGAAGCGGCGGGCGACGTGGATGTGCTATTGCTCGATAAGACGGGCACGATCACGTTGGGCAATCGTCAAGCGGTGGAGTTTTTCCCTGTCAACGGCGTGGATGCGCGTGGGCTTGCTGATGCAGCGCAACTGGCTTCACTGGCAGATGAGACTCCCGAAGGCAGGAGCATTGTCGTGTTGGCAAAAGAAAAATATGGATTGCGCGGCAGGGTCGTGGGTGAGACGCCCGACCATTCAGGTATGCACTTTATCCCGTTCACCGCGCAGACGCGCATGAGCGGTGTCAATTTCAATGGCACATCCATTCGCAAAGGCGCGCCTAACACGATGATTGAGATCATCCAGCAAAATGGAAAGTCCGTGCCTGCGGAGCTTACCACCGCTGTGGATTCCATTTCGAGAGTTGGTGGTACGCCATTGGTGGTCACACGCGACAATGCCGCATTGGGTGTGATCCATCTCAAGGATATTGTCAAAGGCGGCATCAAGGAACGATTCAGTCATTTGCGCAAGATGGGCATCAAGACCGTGATGATTACGGGTGACAACCCGCTGACTGCAGCATCCATTGCCGCCGAAGCAGGCGTGGATGATTTCCTTGCGCAAGCCACACCCGAAGCCAAACTCAAATTGATTCGCGAGTATCAGGCGGGCGGACGATTGGTCGCGATGACAGGGGATGGCACGAACGATGCGCCTGCATTGGCTCAAGCTGATGTTGCTGTCGCCATGAATACAGGCACACAACCCGCGCGTGAAGCCGCCAACATGGTTGACCTTGATAGCAACCCAACGAAACTCATCGAGATCGTTGAGATCGGCAAACAACTTTTGATGACGCGCGGCGCGCTCACAACCTTTAGCATCGCCAACGATGTTGCGAAATACTTTGCGATCATCCCTGCCGCCTTTGCTTCGACGTATCCTGTTTTGAATACGCTGAACTTCATGAGGTTGGCAACGCCTGAAAGTGCTATTCTATCTGCTGTGATATTCAATGCGCTCATCATCATTGCTCTCATCCCGTTGGCATTGCGCGGTGTGCCGTATCGCGCCGTTGGTGCGGCACAGTTGTTACGCGATAATCTGTTGATTTATGGTCTTGGCGGACTTATCGCACCGTTTATCGGCATCAAGTTGATCGACATGCTACTGTTCGCTTTTGGATTGGTGTAATACGAAAAACGGAGGTTTTTATGATTACCAAAAGTTTATTGACCGTATGCGAGGAAGAGGATAATAACATTGCCATTCTTCGTCATGTACTCGAGGAAGAAACTGAAACAGGCAAGATGTTTTGCAAGCAAAAGTCTCTTCAACGGTTTGGAGCGCTTGTTTTACTGATATTGGGCACAGGGACATTTGTACCCGCCTCACTTCACATCTCAACAGGCTTTCGCCCGTGGGTTAGCATCGCCTTTGTCCTATGGGTCTTTGTCTATTGCACAGGCATGTTTAATCCATGAAAACACAACTTCGTCCCGCGATTACCATGTTGATTTTGTTCACCCTCCTCACAGGTGTAATCTATCCCATGCTCGTCACTGGCATTAGCCAGATGGCGTTCCCGCATCAAGCCAATGGAAGCCTGATCGAAAAGGATGGCATGGTCATTGGCTCCGAACTGATCGGTCAGCAATTCGATGACCCTAGATATTTTTGGGGACGTCCCTCTGCAACTGGTTATAACGCCGCCGCATCGTCAGGTTCGAACTATGGACCTCTAAATCCTGCGTTGCTGGATTCGGTGCAAGCACGGGTTGACACCCTCAAAGCGGCTGACCCTGACAACACGCTTCCGATTCCCGTTGACCTGGTCACTGCTTCGGCGAGCGGACTCGACCCTCATATCAGCGTGGCGTCAGCGTTGTATCAGGTTCATCGTGTGGCATCCGCCCGCGGGTGGGATGATGCGGATGTCGCCGCCTTGGTGGATCAATATACCGAGGGACGTCAATTCGGTTTTCTGGGCGAGCCGCGCGTCAATGTCCTTTTGTTGAATCTGGCGTTGGATGGAATTATGTAATACCGTCCCGAAGGTTTGTCGCAAATTAGGCTTGATCGGCAAAAACCTTCGGGATGTTTTGTTCGAAAAGGAATACAATCAATTCAATGGAACATCGTCCTGACCCCGATCAGTTACTTGAAGAGATCAAGGCTGAAGAAGCGCAGCGTAAACGCGGCAAGATGAAAATATTCCTGGGCTATGCCGCAGGCGTGGGCAAGACGTATGCCATGCTCGAAGCCGCGCGACAACGCAAAGAGGAGGGGGTTGACGTTGTTATCGGATATATAGAAACGCATCAAAGGGCGGAGACCGAAGCGATGGTGGGGGAGTTGGAGGTTGTCCCGCGCAGGTCAATCGAATATCATGGTGTGGCGCTGACCGAAATGGATGTGGATGCTGTGCTTGAACGACATCCAGCGCTCGTATTGGTGGATGAATTGGCGCACACGAACGCGCCTGAATCCCGTCACCCTAAACGCTATCAGGATGTGGAAGAACTGCTTGATGCGGGAGTCGATGTGTACACAACGCTCAATATTCAACATCTTGAAAGTTTGAACGACGTGGTCGCACAAATTACGGGCGTGATCGTGCGTGAAACGATCCCCGACAGCGTCATCGATGAAGCCATTGAGATCGAGTTGATTGATCTGCCGCCCGATGAATTGCTCACGCGTCTGCAAAACGGGAAGGTCTATATTCCTGAACAGGCGGCGCGTGCCATTCAGGATTTCTTCCGCAAAGGGAATTTGACCGCCCTGCGTGAGGTGACCATGCGCCGCGCTGCCGAGCGCGTCGACGATCAGATGCGCTCGTATATGCAGACCCGCGCCATCCCTGGACCCTGGCAGACTACGGAACGATTGTTGGTTTGCATCAGCCCAAGCCCGTTGAGCGAACGCCTCATCCGTTCCGCTCGCAGGCTGGCAGATGAATTAAAAGCCGAATGGATGGCGATCTATGTGGAGACGCCACAACTTGCCGCCCTTTCTCTTGAGAAGCGTGAACGAATCGCGCGTATATTACAACAGGCAGAAGAACTTGGCGCGCGGACATCCATATTGGGTTCCAGCGGTTCGGTTGTTGCATCTGCACAAACAGTTTTGGAGTTTGCGCAAAAAAATAATATCTCAAAGATTATCGTTGGAAAACCACTTCGCCCGCGTTGGCAGGATTTCCTGCGCGGCTCGATGATCGATACTCTTCTCCGACAAAGCGGCGACATCGATGTGTATGTTGTCGCCAGTACCGATCAACCGTCGGTGCCGCCAGAGGAAAATCCGTTAAAGATGCATAGCCCGTTGCCGCGCTATCTATGGAGTTTATTACTGGTGGCGGCCGCCACGGGATTGGGCTTCTTGATCGGCGGTCGTATCGAATCAACGAATCTCGTAATGCTTTACCTGCTCACGGTTGTTGTCGCGGCGATCTATCTCGGGCGCGGACCGGCAATCCTTGCATCCGTACTCGGGGTGTTGGCATTTGATTTCCTATTCGTCACACCTTACTTGACATTTGTAGTCGCAGATACGCAATATATCATCACATTTATTGCTTTGTTCTTTGTCGGCATCGTGATCAGTCAGTTGACCGCGCGCGCCCGTGAACAAGCGGAAGCCGCCCATCAACGTGAAGCCGAGACAGCCGAACTCTACGCCCTGAGTAGGGACCTGTCTGTTGCGCGCCAATTGGATGTCATTCTGCATATCTTGATTCAGCATGTGGAAGAAACGTTTGGAAGGAAGACTGCCATATTGCTTCCTGAAAATGAACATCTCGTTGTACGTTCGGCGAGCATGGATTTGAAACTGGATGAGGATGAGGTCGCAGTGGCGGATTGGGTATACCGGCATGGAGATCCTGCGGGTCGTCATACCAACACACTGCCCGCCGCTTTGTTTCGCTATCTTCCGTTGAAGACGGCTCGAGGCGTTGTGGGTGTTCTCGGCGTGGAAGGTCCTGAATCTTCGGGTTCTGATCTCACGCCACAGCAAAGACGATTAATGGAAGCCTTCGCCAGCCAGGCGGCGCTTGCCCTCGAGCGTGTCCAATTTGCGGAACAGGCGCGTCATGCCCAATTACTTCAAGCAACGGAGAAATTGCAGACTGCCTTGCTCAATTCCGTTTCACATGACCTGCGTACGCCGTTGGTTTCCATCACCGGCGCGCTTACCAGCCTGGATGAGCAATCTGAAAGTCTTGACGATGAAAATCGTAAGAGTCTGATCGTCACTGCGCGGGAAGAGGCGGATCGTTTGAATCGACTTGTCGGTAATCTGCTTTCCATGACGCGCATCGAAAGCGGCGCCATCAAGCTTCACCTTGAGCCTGGCGATATTCAGGATCTGATCGGCACGGCGCTGGATCAGCTTGGCAAGCGTATTATCAATCGCAAAGTACAAGCGGATGTCCCGATGGATTTTCCGCTCGTGCCCATGGACTTCACCTTGATGGTGCAGGTGCTTGTCAATGTGCTGGATAACGCAGTCAAGTATTCGCCCGAATATTGCGCCATTGAAATCTCTGCGGAATTGAATAAGGATAATGCACGCGTCACCATCGCGGACCCTGGGGAGGGCATCCCGTCCGAAGACCTAACGCGCGTCTTCGACAAATTCTACCGAGTCCAACGCCCGGAAAGTATCAGTGGAACAGGATTGGGCTTATCCATCAGCAAGGGAATTGTCGAAGCGCATAACGGCAATATTCAAGCCCTCAGGCGCGAAGGCGGCGGCACGATCATCCAAATTGAATTACCATTGAAATCCGTGGAATAAGCCTATGACGGAAAACGGTCAACGCGTACTGGTTGTGGATGATGAAAACTCGATTCGGCGTTATTTACGCGCGGCATTGAGTGCGCAGGGATTCGCTGTCTATGAAGCCGCGAGCGGTGAAGAAGCTCTCAATGCGGTTTTGAGTGATAGACCTGATATCATCATCCTTGATTTGGGCTTGCCCGACTTTGACGGTGTTGAAGTCACACGGCGTTTACGCGAGTGGTCACAAACGCCCATCATCATCCTTTCCGTCCGTGAAGCCGAGAATGACAAGATCGCCGCCCTCGATGCCGGCGCGGACGATTACCTCACCAAGCCCTTTGGCACGGGCGAACTCATGGCGCGTATGCGCGTTGCCATGCGGCGTTTGACAAACAAACACGATGAACCTGTTTTACAGGTTGACAAACTTGAAAATGGATTTATCCCGGCGGTTGGTGAGTGTCAATGAAAAAGAGATTTCATTGACGCCAACTGAATACGATATTCTCCGTTTGCTTCTGCAAAACGCGGGCAGGGTGCTTACACATCGCCAGTTATTGCGACAGGTTTGGGGGACAGCCTATGATAGTGAGATGCATTTGCTGAGAGTCAATATCAGCAACCTGCGTCGAAAGATCGAAGAAAACCCTGCTCGTCCGCATTATCTTGTTACAGAACCCGGGGTGGGCTATCGCCTGCGGGCAGAAGATTAATCTCCCTCCAAACTGGCATGACGCAGGTTGTGATAGATCGTGAAGTAGAGCATTTCACGGACTGTGAGTTTTCCGATCAGAGGATGGGGAAGTATACATCGGTCAAGAGAGTCTTCATTCCATTTTTCTGCAATAGATATTAAGTCTGCACTGGTTTTCGCCAGTTGCCCCAGAAATTCCTTCTTTTTCGCTTCAGCGTTTTCTTCCGGATTGACTTGATCTGGCAAAAAGGAACCGCCAGCTCGTCCACCTTTGTTTATTGCGTCAATGTACTTTTGACAAAGCGCTTCATATGTTTTGGATGGTCTATTGGATTTTCCAAACATGATTTGCAGGATAAGTTTGGGGAGTTTCATCGCCATCGTGATTGGTTTGTGAGCGCGGATGAGATGATCCACGTTATCGGATGGCGACCAGTCCTCTCCATGCCTTTTGAAGAAGTCTTTTGCGGGGATGGCTGTGAACCAGTCAAGGATGCGTTGGCGAGAATTTTTGATGGTGGAGATGAGTTCTGTTTTTGTGTCGATATTCATCCTAAATCTTCTCGACAACCCAAAAATGGGATAAGCCAAATATCTTCAAGGGTGTCTTTTCCAATAACTGCAAAACGCTGCGCAGGATTTTTCCGAACGATCCAAACCTGGCGATGATATTGTCGTAGGCGCCGAAGATAATTGTCTGCTCAATGAATTTGACGGGCGAGCCTTCGAATAGCTTCAACAAATCTCGTTTTGAGTAAACACGAACATGCGGGGCAAGTTTGTCCCTCCAAACGCGGGGAAGATAATTCACGAATAACTTGTTGCCAAAATGATATTGTCCCTTCCAGTAAATTCCATGTGTCTCGAAGGGATAACCGCGGTTAGGGCAAAAGAGGATAATACGTCCGCTGGGCTTGAGGACGCGGATCATTTCTTGGATGGCAGAGCGGTCATCCTGTACGTGTTCGATCACTTCATGGCTGAGAATCAGGTCGAAGGTCCCGAAAGGAAGCGGGAGGAATTCCCCGGCGGCGTTGATGATGTGCGGAGAGTTGATCCGTGCTTCGGCGGCGCGCTCATAGTCATATTCCAATCCGATCACAGTTCCGCCAAAAGGGGAGAGATGTTCCACGTACATCCCCACGCCACAGCCGTTTTCGAGGATCTTTCCTCTGATGCGTTCATCTGCATATTGGACGATCATGTTAAGTCTGCGTTCCTGGCCTGCCCGCCAAACATAGGATGGCTCACCGCGCAGTGCGGCTTTGTCGAAGTTACGTTGATTCATGACATTGATTATATCTTGCATCTTTTTATCGCCCATGCTAAAATACTGGCGCACGACGAACCGAGTACCGAACGCACCGAGAAGTGGGCAACCCCCACTTTTCTGCTTGTAAAAGGAACCACACGGAGTAATTAGCATGCCAAAGAACGAATTTAACCTTGCCTTCAATGAGGTGTTGGAAGAAAAACAACTCTCCAAGGAAATTATCATTGGAGCGATTGAGTCTGCCATGGTTTCAGCCTATCGGCGGGCTGTCAACGCATCTACTGCTCAGCATGTAGAAGCCAAAATCGACCCCGAGACGGGCAAGGTGATGGTCTTTGCGGAGAAGGAAGTGGTCGAGGATATTTTTGAACCAAAGACCGAAGTCCTGCTTGAAGAGGCGCGTAAGGTAAACCCTGAAGCGCAGTTGGGCGATATGGTGGTTGTCGAGACCACACCAGAAGACTTTGGTCGTGTTGCGGCGCAGACCGCACGCCAGGTCATTCAACAACGCATCCGTGAAGCAGAACGCTCCAATCAGATGCAATACTTCGAGCGCCAGGTAGGGGAGATCATTAGCGGTCTCGTGCAAGCATCCAATGCCGCCAGTACAACTGTCGGTTTGGATATGAAAGCCGAAGGATTACTGCCGGGTAATCAAAGAATCCCTGGCGAGCGCTTCAGAGTGCATGATCGCATTCGCACAGTGGTGTTGGAAGTAAAAGATGGACCGCGTGGTCCACAGATCATTTTGTCGCGTGCGCATCGCAACTTCCTGAGGCGATTGCTGGAAAACGAAGTCCCTGAAATTTATCATGGGGTGGTTGAGATCCGCGCCATTTCACGTGAGCCGGGGCGCGTGCCAAAGTTGCCGTGAGTGCAACGCAGGCAGGCGTTGATCCCGTGGGTGCATGTGTGGGGATCAAGGGCGTGCGTATCCAAGCCATTGTCAAGGAATTGCACGATGAAAAGATTGATATTATCCAATGGGATCCTGATCCGGTTGTTTACATTTCCAAAGCCATCAGCCCGGCACGCGTGAGCGGTGTTTATCTCTCCGAATTGGAGGGAAGCCGGACAGCAACCGTTGTTGTTGGCGAAGATCAACTCAGCCTTGCCATTGGACGTGACGGACAGAATGCGCGCCTTGCCGCCAAGTTGACCGGCTGGCGCATCGACATCAAGTCGCTGGCTGAAGCATCTGGCGACGCCGTTCATAAATTACAAACTGATGCAGAACTCGCCGCGCTTCTTCCGGCGGCGGTTGAACAAATCCCCGTGATTGAAGAAATTCTTGCCAAGAAGGCTGAGAACCGCCCGGTAACCCCTGAAGAGTACACTGTCCTGGGTCAATTTGTGGACCGTGTTGAACGGCGCACGATCCAGATCAAGGAAGAGGCAGCGCGTGTTGAGGAGGAGAAAGTTGCAACCGCTCTTGCAGACGTCCCCGCGGCGGCGTTCGAGATGCCTCTCGAGCAGGCGGGCATCAAGGAACATGTCTTCAATATCCTGGTGGAAGCGGGTTTCGATACGGTTGGCAGTTTGATGATGAAGATGAAACTGGAACCGAATAGCGTACTTGGATTGCCGGGTGTTGGTCCTAAGGCAATACAGAATATCGAAGAGTCACTTGCCGCAATCACATTCCCAGAGCCGCCTCCCGCGGAGCCGGTGGTTGAACCTGTTACTGAGATCGAGTCTCCGCTCGAGGCTGAGGTTCCAGTAGCAGTTGTTGAGCCTGTTGCAATGGAGGAAGTGCCTGTTATTGAGGAGCAGCTTCCGGCGAAGAAAGAGTTGAAGAAAGTCATCGAAGAACAGGAAGATGATGAACATGCCAAAGATGGCGTCTCATTGGATGAGCTTTTTGCGATGAAGCCTGAGATCTTCCAGACGGCTGGCGATAATGCGGAAGAGGATTCGGCAGATAAGAAGAAAGGCAAGAAAGGTAAGAAGAAGAGTGTGGCTCTCGAGTTTGATGAGGAACGCGGCGAAGTGATTGCCCGCAAGGTACATAAGCGCGGTGATGGCGAAGTTTGGGATGAAGAGTAGTTTCTCTTGATGAAGGAGCATGGCTAAGAAACCTGTTCAGCGTGTGAAGCATGTACCCCAACGGACTTGTGTGGGTTGTCGTGAAGTACTGCCCAAGCGAAAGATGATCCGTGTTGTGCGAACAGCCCAGGGAGTGCAATTGGACCCGACCGGTAAACTGGCTGGAAGGGGAGCCTATCTGCATGACCACCGTGAGTGTTGGGAACGAGGTTTGAAAGGCGCCCTTGCGCACGCTTTGAAGACAACTTTAACCATGGAAGAACGTGTAGCGTTCGAAAAATTTATGAACACTCTACCGCAGGAAGCGGCAGGCGTAGGGGTGGGCGAGTAGCCATGTGACCGTTTAACGCTCACAGGACTCGCCTGTATTATGAGCAGTGTCCCTTTTTAGACCCTTGCTCATTCCAAGTTGTAAATTGTGGAGGTGGTCCTATGAGTAGTAATGGAAATAAGATCGAAATACCGTCCAGTATTGTGATACGCGACCTGGCGCAGATCGTTGAAAAAAGCCCGATTGACCTCATCAAAAAATTGATGTCGAACGGTGTCATGGCTACCATCAACCAGTCTGTGGATTTTGATACAGCGGCAATCGTGGTCGCTGAATATGGTTTTGAGGCGATCCCCGAGGTCATCGAAGAAGCTGTTATTGAAGCCGGGGAAGTGGCCGTTTGGCGTCAGGCGATCGCGGATGAAACCGAATCGAAGTTGAAGCCCCGTCCCCCAGTTGTGACAATTTTAGGTCACGTGGACCACGGAAAAACCAGTCTGCTGGACGCCATCCGCCAGACGGACGTTGCCGCGGGGGAGGCGGGTGGTATTACACAACATATCGGCGCGTATCAGGTGGAAATGAAAGGACGTTTGATTACCTTTCTGGATACGCCTGGTCATGCCGCATTTACACAAATGCGCGCACGCGGCGCACAGGGCGCGGATATTGTGATCCTGGTTGTCGCGGCAGACGATGGCGTGATGCCCCAAACCAAGGAAGCCATAGCACATGCCAAAGCCGCACGTGTTCCGATCATTGTGGCACTGAACAAGGTGGATAAAGCCAATGCAAATCCCGACCGTGTAAAACAACAACTTGCCGAACAGGAACTTGTCCCCGACGATTGGGGAGGGAATACGATGGTTGTCCCTGTCTCTGCCAAGCAGAAGCAGGGCATCGACGATCTGCTCGAGGGTATTCTGTTGGTTGCAGATAATACAGATATCCGCGCCAATCCGCAAGGCAAAGTGATCGGTACGGTCATCGAAGCGGAATTGGATAAATCCAAAGGCGTGATGGCTACTTTATTAGTGCAGAATGGTACGCTCGAATCAGGCAGTATCGTAGTTGCCGGCACATCGCATGGAAAACTGCGCGCCCTCTCCGATTACAAGGGCAAGCCTGTCAAGAAGGCAGGACCTTCCACGCCCGTGGCTGTGATGGGATTGAGTGATGTCCCTTCTGCGGGAGATATATTCGAAGTTGTGGACTCTGAAAAAGAAGCCAGAGCAATTGTCTCCGAAAGAGCCGACGCGGCGAAGTCACGTTCACAGACTAGAAAAAAAGTATCCCTTGAAGATTTATTTTCGAATGTTCAAACGGGTGAAGTTAAAGAATTGAACCTGATCGTCAAAGCCGACGTACAGGGATCGCTCGAGCCGATCGTCTCTGAGTTAAATAAACTTGGTGAAGGAGAGATCGGTGTGAAAGTCATATACACTGAAACAGGCAACATCGGCGATAACGATGTCATGCTCGCGTCTGCGTCCAAAGCCATCCTGATTGGCTTCAACGTCCAGGCGGATGTCTCTGCCCGCCGACTTGCGGAAAAAGAAGGCGTTGATATTCGTCTGTATGAGATCATTTATCGCATGACCGAAGATATCGAGAAGGCGCTTAAAGGTATGCTTGCCCCGGTGGTCAAGGAAAAAGTGATCGGTCGCGCGCAGGTCCTGGCGGTATTCTCTGCCTCCAAGTTTGGCAAGGTGGCAGGCTGTAAAGTGACCGAGGGCGAACTTCATCGCAATGCCAAGGCGCGCTTATTTCGCGGCGCCGATATTGTTTACGAAGGCGACATGGGTTCACTCCGTCACGAGAAGGAGGATGTGAAGGAAGTCAAGCAGGGTTATGAATGCGGCGTAGGCTTCAAAAACTTTAAAGACATACAACCAGGCGATCAGTTGGTCTGCTACATCCTGGAAGAATCATAAATCACATGCCGTCAGGAATTCGCCTTCAGCGCATTGCGGACCGCATCCGTCTTGAACTTTCGGAAATGTTAATCCGCGAGATCAGCGACCCGCGCCTGAAACAAATTTATGTTACCGACGTAAAGATAGACAAGGAATTGGCGTATGCGGATGTGTACGTCTCTGCCATTGAGGGGGTTTCACGCTCCAAAGACGTTCTCGCGGGACTTGAGTCTGCTTCTGCTTTCATCAAGCGGATTCTTGCCTCGCGCGTCGAACTGCGCGCTTTTCCGCGTCTCCGCTTTCACTGGGATATGACACCGGAAAACGCAGACCGCATTGAAAAAAAACTTGCAGAATTACGCGCGAAGAAGTAAGTTGCAACAACATATAATAGGAATTGAACAAGAATGAATGAATCAATAAAAGGGGTTATCAAGAAACGCTTGGAAAACTCGAAAAGCATCCTCATCACATCGCACGTCCGACCGGATGGCGATGCGATTGGTTCTTTGCTGGGCTTGGGATTGGCATTGCGCGACGCGGGTAAGTCTGTACAGATGGTTCTTGCAGACGGTGTCTCATCGTCCTATAAGCATCTTGAAGGGAGCGAACTGATTACGAAAGAACCGAGCGGAGCGCATGATACATTCATTACCGTCGATTGTGCAGACTTCAAACGAACGGGGAAGGTATTTGAGAATTTCGGTCAACCCGATATCAATATTGACCATCATATAACCAACGAGAATTTTGGAAAACTAAATCTGATCGAAGCCGACGAAGTTGCTACTGCCGCGATCCTGACCAACTGTTTGATCGAGTGGGGATATACGATTACCAAACCCATCGCTGCCGCCCTTTTGACAGGAATTATTACCGATACTCTTGGTTTTCGCACATCGAGTACCAATCCTTCTGCTTTGCGTCTCTGCGCAACGTTGATGGAAACAGGTGTGGATATGCCAGATTTATATATGCGTTCGCTTGTGAAGAAATCATTCCCTGCGGCGAAGTACTGGGGGGCAGGCCTTTCGAGCATGGAACATAAGAACGGAATTGTATGGGCAACACTCACTTTAGAAGATCGTAAACGATCCGGCTATGGAGGTAATGATGATGCAGACCTTATCAATATGATCTCTGCCATTGATGGGAACAAAGTAGGTATAATTCTCGTCGAACAAAGCGACAATCATGTTAAAATCTCGTGGCGCGCTTTAGTACCTGGGATTGATGTGTCACAAGTGGCAAAACATTTTAATGGCGGAGGTCACGCTGCCGCCGCTGGAGCAGACATCCCCGGCGCGCTGAACGAGGTAAAAACCTTAGTACTAAAGACTACGAGAGAAATTCTGGGTCTCTAATCAAAAATTCAGACATTCATGTCATAATTGAGGTTAATTTCCAAGGAGGAAAGAATGAATAGTCAAGATGTAAAAAACGCCATATCGGGTGTGCTGGTCGTGGATAAGCCTGTTGGAATGACCTCGCACGATGTGGTACAGGCGATCCGCAATGGAACAAATCTGCGGCGCGCCGGGCACACAGGTACACTTGATCCACGTGCTTCTGGTGTGCTTGTTATTTTAGTGGGTCCTGCGGTTAGGTTGAGCGAGTATGTATCGGCTTCAGATAAAAGATACCAGGCTATTATCCGTATGGGAGGCAAGACAGATACCTTTGATGCGGAAGGGAAAGTCACTCCAACAACCGAACCGGTCGATGTGACCGAATCCCAGTTCGAAGAGGTATTGAAGACCTTTGTGGGTGAGATCGAACAGACCCCGCCCCCATATTCCGCCGTCAAAGTGCAGGGACGCAAAGCCTATGAGATGGCTCGTAAAGGGGAAGAGGTTGAACTGGAACCGCGTAAGATCACAGTTCATCATTTGGAAGTGCTCGAATGGGCGCCGCCGGAAGTTGTGATTGATGTACATTGTTCATCGGGAACTTACGTCCGTTCACTGGCGAACGACCTGGGTGAAAAACTGGGTTGCGGCGCGTACCTCGTTGGGCTGCGCCGCACCAAAAGTGGACGCTTCTCCCTGCGCGATGCAGTGCCTCTGCGCAAATTACAGGAGGCCTTCCACGCGGGGAACTGGTATCAATACTTGATCCCTGCCGCAGAGGCGCTGGGTGATTGGCCCGCCCTCGAACTCAGCCCGGATGATGTGGAAGGTGTACGTCACGGTCACCGCGTAAAAGCGGAAGCAGATGCTGTCCTTGGAAGCAGGGTGCGCGGCGTCAGCACACAGGGTGAATTGGTGGCGCTAATGGAATGTGTTACAGGTGAAGATGGCGCTCCGGCATGGCAACCCAAGAAGGTGTTCTTCACGAACGATTAATTGGAATAGAGATTGCCTTCATTCCGAACAAAAAGACTGTTATCATTCCGGCGTTAAAGTTACGCCGGAATGATTTTTTATCGCTTGTCTTATGCTCACAAAACCTTTCAGTGCGATATTCTGTGACCATGCAACATTACCGTTCCCTCAATGAAATTTCCCTCCAAAATTCCTGGTTGACCGTTGGCGTCTTTGATGGTGTCCATCGCGGACATCAGGAGGTCATCAATAGGCTTGTGACTGGCGCTCATGCAAATGATACGCTTGCCGTTGTGCTCACGTTTGACCCGCATCCTGCAAAGGTATTCGGGCGCGGGGATATTCAATTGATCACATTGCCGGGAGAACGCGCAAAACTTTTAAAGGATATGGGTGTGGACGTAGTGATTACATATCCGTTCAATAGGGAAGTTGCAAATATATCTGCCTCCGATTTCATGAAGCGACTCAAAGACGCGCCTTGGGTTGGAACATCTTGTGCTTGGTTACGATTCCACGCTGGGCAAGGATCGAGAAGGCAACGCAACCCGTCTGACAGAGATTGGGCGCGAGCTTGGATACACTGTCGAAACGGTATCCGCTTTGCATGACGAAGGCGGCGTGATCTCATCCACAGAAATACGTAAATTGATTGCAGCGGGTAATGTTGATGAAGCCGCACGTTTGCTTGGTCATCCCTATGCCTTACAGGGGCTGGTCGCGTATGGCGATCAGCGGGGGCGCACGATCGGTTTTCCGACCGCGAACTTGAACTATTCACGCGAGAAGGTGATTCCCAGCGGCGGTATTTATGCGTGTTGGGCATATGTTCGGCATGATAAGTTTCGGGCAGCTGTCAATATTGGCACGAACCCCACATTTACGCCTGATAAGCAAACCTTGAGTGTGGAGGCATATATTTTGGATTTCGATGCGGAGATTTATGACGAGCTTGTGAAGTTGGAGTTTGTCTCTCGTTTGCGCGACGAATTGAGGTTCGATTCAGTGGATGAACTTGTGAAAAAAATACAGGAAGATGTACAAGCGACAAGAAAAATTCTCACCTGAGAGCGGCGATCAAGCCGCTCTTCGTTTGATATAATCTGCCAGATTTCCCAGAGGAGACTCCCATGCCTGAACGTGAAATTTATCTGCTTTCCCCGCGTGCGCTAAGCCCTGAAACCATCGCAGTTGCCTTTGCAAAAACATCGCGGTCGCCAGAATCGTTCCGCACCATTGCCGCCGAACTGAGTGATGAAAAATCGGCGCAGTTCCACGAGAAATGGGTGGTGGGATACGGTCACGCGTCCGTGGCGGAACATGCGGTTTTGCATATCGCGTTCGAAAATGTCTCACGCCTTGCCATCGAAAGCATCGAGGGAAATCGTCTTGCCTCCTATACTGAAAAATCAACGCGTTACCAAAGATGGGGATCGGATGACTTCACGATTCCGCCGGAATTAGAGGAACATCCGCTACGCGATGAATTCGTGGACACTGTCCGTCTCCTTTTCAAAGCCTATGCTGAATCATTGGAACCTGTACGGACTCTCATCTTCAAGCGTTTCCCGCGCCGCGAGAACGAGAAAGATGAAGCCTGGGATCGGCGCATCCGCTCGAAGTACGTGGATGTATGCCGTTTTCTCCTGCCCGCCGCGGCGCTCGCGAACGTGGGCATGACCGCGAATGCACGTGTGTTGGAAAATATGATCCGCAAGATGTTATCGCATGAGTTGGAAGAAGTTCGCCAGATCGGTGAGAAGGTGAAAGAAGTCTCAAAGGCTGAAACACCTACGTTGGTGAAATATGCCGATGCAGTTCCATACTTGGCGGAGACGATAAAGGAATTCGTAAATCGGAAATCGGAATTTGTAAATCGTAAATCGGGAGAATGGTGCACTTTGATTGATTTCGATAGGGATGGGGAGAGCAAAGTCCTTGCCGCGGCGTTATATCGTTTCGGTGAAATGGCTTATGCAGACGCGCTGAGATATATCAAAGGTCTCAATGCCGCTGAACTGGAGAGGCTGGCTGAATCTTTGTTAGGGAGGTTGGGTAAGTTTGATGTCCCGTTACGAGAATTGGAATACTGTACTTACACATTTGACCTTGTCATGGATCAGGGCGCGTATGCAGAGTTCAAGCGTCATCGCATGATGACACAGACCCCGCAGAGATTGACGACGCGGCTGGGGTATGCGACTCCGCTTTTGATAACGGAAGCAGGCTTCGGGTCCGCGTATGAGGCGGCGATGGAGTCCGCTTCGAGGATGTATGAGAAGTTACATTCATTCAATCCGAGTGTGGCACAATATATCGTCCCCAATGGATTTAACCGCCGTGTACTGGCTGAATTCAATCTGCGTGAAGCGTTTGCGTTCTGTCAATTGCGAAGTGCGGCGAATGCGCATTTCTCGATACGCCGCGTTGCGCAGAAGATGTACGAGGAAATGAAACGCGTGCATCCGCTTTTAACGAAATATATGAAACTGCATGAAGAAACCTGGGCGGTTGTCGAAAAGGATTATTTTACAATGCTTTAGGAAACAATCCGAGTTCACAATGAACTCGGACTGTTTTATATTTCCTTCGTGGCAGGGAGTGGATTGGGCTGGTGGAATTGGCGCGGCTCTTTAATAATAAAAATCAAGATTCCAAGCATGACAATGGATAGGATCGTGGAGAGCGCGAAGGTCAAACTAAAACCTTGTGTGTCTGCGATCCATCCGCCGAGGAGAGGGGCGATCATGGTGGCGGGCGCAGTTAGTGTTTGCGCGAGTCCGATATAAAAGGGACGGTCATTTTCGCCGCTGAATGTGGTTGCCATCGTCATGCCGTTCGTCCAAATGGAAACGTTGGCGAAGCCTGAAAGGATAAAGATGGGGAAGAACCAGGATAGCGAGGGCGCGAACCATGCAAGAAGTGAACTCGATGTTGCGGCAACCGCGCCAAGGATGAGCATGGAGCGGTGACCGAATTTATCTCCGAGCCAGCCCATGCCGGCGTTGGCAACCGTTTGTGCGATGGTCAATGTGGCGGTGAGATAACCTGCTGTGACTTCATCCATTTGAAAATTGCGTAATGCGTAAACAATATAAAATGCAAACCCCATGGTCGCAAATTGGGAAAGTGTACGTGCGATCAGAAACCAGTTGAAATTCTTGTCGCGTTTGAGGATGACTCCCGCTCCGCGCCAAAATGGAGTTGGATCCTCGTCGATCACTTTATCATAATCTGCAGACTCGCGTGTGAACGCGAGTGCAATCCATGAAAGAGCAAAGAAGAGCGCCGCAATAAAAAAACAAATGGCGAAGTTAAAGGGCGCTTCATACCAAAGCAGGAGATAACCAGCGCCAATAGCAGCGCCGCTGATGAAAAGGTTGGCGACTGCGGCTTGGGTGCCGAAGAAGGTGCCGCGATATTCAGCGGGTATGATCTTCGAAATCATGCTTACCCATGAGTTGGCAGTGAAGCCTCCGCCGAGTCCCTGCCAGGTGAGCAGGATAAAAGTGAGGATCAATCCTGTTTGCAATCCGATCTTTGGGAGAAGCAGTGCCACAATCGCAAATCCCAAAAATGGGACCCGTTCGTTGATGGTTGTCAGTAAAACGGTCTTTTTATAGCGTCTCAATCGCGATGTATGACTTGCTGTGAATAATTGCGGAAGCAGCCATCCCGCAGAATGGATGGCAGGGACGAGTCCGATCAGTGTAGCTGAATCAGTCATCGAGGCGACAAAGAGCGGCAGGATCGTGCTGAAAGAAGCAAATCCCAGGGCGATGCCAAACATGCCGGCATCCATAAAACCAACGGTAACGTTAAAGCGCAAATGTTTACGACTGAATTGTTCGACTTTGGTAAGGGGGAACATGGATGCGATTTTACTCGACGGATTGATTTTCCATCCACCACTTATAAAAGTCCGTTTTTGCATCTTGACAAATCCTGTCATATTCGTATAAAATACGAACGTTCGTTCATTTTTCATGGAGATAGAATGCCGAAAGAAAAGCCAACCAAAGGCGAAGTCACCCGCCTTGCCATAGAAGATGCTGCGATGGAATTATTTCTCGAACAGGGTTATGCCGCGACCTCCATGCGCCAGATCGCTGATGGTGCAGGATTGGCGTTGGGCGGAATCTATAACCACTTTGCCAGCAAGGATGAGATTTTTGAAGGCATCATCGTTGATAAGCACCCTTATAAAAAAATACTCCCTGCCATTCTTGCCGCAGAAGGGGATAGCTTGGAAGAGTTTTTCAAGCATGCTTTTCGCCTCATTATTGCTGAAATGGGTGACCGACCCGAATTTGTGAATTTGATGCTGATCGAGCTGGTCGAGTTCAAAGGCGCACATGGAAAGGTGATGTTGCGCGAGATCGCCCCCAAAGTGTTGCCTATTTTTGAAAGGGTGATCAAATCCAGGAAGGATCTGCGAATTACCAGCCCTGCCTTGCTGTTGCGTTCCTTTATTGGCATGGTTCTTTCATACCTGATGACTGAAATGATCATTGCCAATTCGGTCATCAGCAAACTCATGCCTAAAAATGCTACTGATACCTACGTGGATATTTTTCTGAACGGGATTCTGAAAGGCGAGGCATAACGATGTTTGAAAAACAAGCGCAGCACTATCTGCTTCTTATCGTTTTACTCGTTGGTATATATTTCCTTGCCACAGGTGATGTATTGTCCGGTCAGTTGTGGGGGATCAGTACGCAGACCTGGTTGTGGATCGCTGTGGCGACACCTGTTCTCCATCAGATCGTTGTCGCGCTTCTCTGGCGCGCGGAACTGTATCATCATAAAATGACCGATTGGTTCGGCGAAAAGGCATTTCCAGTTTTCAAAGTCGTTTTTGCCATTTTGTTTGTCGCCCGTCCCATTACTCTTATTTTATTGGGAATTTCGAACGCGAATACGCTGAATTTGAATCCCCCTTTTGCCTATATCCTTGCAGTTATTTTGTTTGTTCCATTTGCTTACACCATGTACTCGGTCTTTCACTACTTTGGTATTGACCGTGCCTATGGCATCGACCATTTCGACCTGTCCTATCGGACAAAGACTTTTGTAAAACAAGGCATGTTCAAATACAGCGACAACGCCATGTATAAATTTGGTTTTCTGATTCTTTGGGTGATCGCACTTGCCTTTCTTTCCAAGGCGGCGTTATTGGTGGCGGCATTCAGTCACATTTATATCTGGATACATTATTACTTCACTGAACTGCCGGATATTCATCATATCTATGGTAGTCAACCATAAGGAGTCTGTATGAGATCACGTTTATTTTCCATTATTCGCAAGGAATTCATCCAGATCATCCGTGACCCGCGTACGTTGGTGCTGATCGTCGTCATGCCCATATTGCAGTTATTTCTGTTGGGCTACGCGGCGACTACCGATGTAAAGAACATCTCCCTGGCTGTCTGGGATCAGAGCCAATCCACACAGTCGCGCGCCCTGCTGGATGCGTTTCGCGCCGCGAATTACTTTAGCATAGATTATTCCGTTTATTCGACGGCAGAATACAAGTCTCTGATCGAGTCGGGCGAGATCCGCGCCGCGCTCATCATCCCACCAGATTATGAACAGCGGCTTATCGAGGGTAAGGCGCAGGTCTCACTTGTGTTGGATGGTTCCGATGCCACGGTTGGCGGGACCGCCCTTTCTACCGCGAAGCTGATCGGTCAATCGTATGCCACGAAAGTGTTAACAGAACAAGCTGCGCTGACGGGCAGATCGTCATCCTTTAATCCACCGCTCGAAGTCCGCACGCAGGTTTGGTACAACCCTGATCTCATTGCCGCCTATTTCAATGTTCCGGGCGTGATCGGTATGATCCTGTATTTCATCACCACGTTACTGACAGCCTCCTCGATTGTGCGCGAACGCGAGCGCGGAACAATTGAGCAATTAATAGTCACCCCTATTCGCTCATGGGAACTGGTTGTAGGCAAAATATTGCCCTATACGATATTGGCTTTTGTGGACATCATCGAAGTCCTTATCATTGGTCACTGGTGGTTCAAAGTTCCCATTCGAGGCGATCTTGGGTTGATCTTTGCCCTTTCAGGGTTGTTCATCCTGTCCGGCTTGGGTATCGGCTTGTTTGCCTCCACTATCGCCAACACCCAGCAGGAAGCTTTTATCACGGTCATGATCACCATGCTGCCAAGTATTTTCCTTTCAGGCTTTTTCTTCCCCATTGAAGCAATGCCCTTATTCCTTCAATATGTATCGGCTTTCATCCCGCTTCGTTATTATCTTGTGATCATCCGCTCCTTGCTGCTAAAAGGTGTTGGCATCACGGCATTGCAAAGCCCCATCATTGCATTGACTATTTTCTCGACCGTCATCATGGGAGTGGCCGCCGCACGCTTCCGCAAACGACTGGATTAATTTCTCTATATAGGAGTTCACCATGAAAAATACTTTTCCCCCTCTTCCTGTTCGTATCGTCATTATCTTGATCGTACTTTCAGCAATTGGCTATTATGGTTTTCGTTCGCTGAACCCAGCTGGTAATGGACAACTCAGCGCTTCTGGAACCATCGAAGCTGTGGTTGTCAACGTCTCACCTGAGATGGCTGGTAAAGTAAAGGAAGTCCTTGTCAGTGAAGGACAATCCATGCAAGCGGACGCCCCGCTCTTTATTCTCGACGATAGCCTGTTGAGTGCTCAAAGACAGGTTGCGCAGAGTGGAGTGGATTCTGCTCAAAATGCCCTGTTGACGGCTGAGAGCGCCTATAACTTGACCCAAGCCCAATATGATGCCACGCTGACCTCCGCCCGAGGACAGGAAGGCGCCCAGCGTTTGACCGACTGGAGTAATCGCGCTCCCGGTCGGTTTGGGCAGCCATTGTGGTATTTTAGCCAGAGTGAGCAAATCGCCGCATCCCAGGCTGAGGTTGATTCTGCCCATCAGACGCTGCAACAAGCTCAGGCTGATCTTGACCGTACTGTTCAGGATTTAAACAATTCTAACTTTGTCGAAGCAGAGACACGTCTTTCCAATGCACGTATGGGTTATCTGATCGCCAAATCTGTTTTTGACCATGCACAGTTAACCGGTGGCAAAGTTCGTCCTGAAGATGTTCAGGTGGATTTGCCTCCCTATGCTCCTTCCTATCGTATCAAGATTGCCATTGCCAAAACTCTCAGCGGAGACAGCGATGTTTTGACTGCTGCGCGAGACGCGCTTGATTTGGCAGAGACCGAACTTGACGATGCCCAGCAGGCTCATGATGCTCTGCTGAATACGGATGCGGCGGATCGTGTCCTTGAAGCCCGCGCCACTCTTTCGGTGGCTCAGGAACGTTATGAAGTTGCGCTTGATACATTGACCCGATTGCAAACCGGCGAATATTCTCCTCAGGTTAATATTGCATCCAAGACCCTTGATCAGACGAAAGCCTCATTGAATCAAGCGCAGTCCGCGGTCAATTCGGCACAAGCTAACCTTGCACTGCTGGATACACAAATCGAAAAATTGACGGTCTATGCTCCCATGGAGGGCGTCGTTCTGGTGCGCAATGTGGAACCTGGTGAATTCGTCCAGCCTGGGGCAGTGGCGCTCACGATGGCAGATTTGAATAATCTCACGATCACTGTCTATGTTCCCGAAGATCGCTATGGCGAGATCACACTAGGACAACAAGCCACTGTAACCGTTGACTCCTTCGCCGATGAAACCTTCACCGCTGAAGTCATCCATATCGCAGACCAGGCAGAATTCACGCCTCGTAACGTGCAAACCGTGGAAGGACGCAGTTCAACAGTGTATGCCATCAAATTAAAAGTGACCGATAGCGAAGGTAAATTAAAGATCGGCATGCCTGCGGACGTGGTATTCAAATAATATTCTTTGTAGGGGCGAGATAACCTCGCCCCTGTAACCATTCAACACGAGCTTGGGCGGCGACCCGCCCTCACGGAAAATAAAATGGATTTACTTGTAAACGCAACAAACCTCAGAAAATCTTTCGGCGATAACCACGCTGTGGATGGCGTTTCCCTTGAGATCGCCTCAGGCGAGATCTACGGACTTGTCGGCGCTGACGGCGCGGGGAAGACCACCACCATGCGCCTGCTCGTTGGCGCCCTCAAAGCCGACTCGGGTCAAGCTGAAATTTGTGGCTATGATATTGAAAAGCAGACCGAACAAGCCCGCTCGCAATTTGGTTATCTCTCACAGCGTTTCTCGATGTATGAGGATCTAACCATCCTTGAAAATATCCGCTTCTTTGCCGAAGTACGCGGACTCAAACCGGATGAATGGCTGCCGCGTTCGCTCGAGATCCTCGAGTTTGTTGGACTCGAGAAATTCAAAGACCGCCGCGCAGGACAACTCTCTGGTGGTATGAAGCAAAAACTCGGACTTGCTTCTGCGCTGGTCACACGCCCGAAAGTGTTGCTGCTCGATGAACCCACCACAGGCGTTGACCCTGTCACACGCCAGGATTTTTGGCAACTTGTGATTCGATTGACAACACAAGGTGAGGATGATGTCGCAGTTATTATCTCGACGCCTTATATGGATGAAGCCTCACGTTGTCATCGTGTGGGGTTTATGAAGGATGGCAAGATCATCGCTGAAGATACGCCGTCTAATTTGCGAGCGAAACTCAATGGACGTATTCTTGAATTACGCGGCAAGCCGATCAATCTTCTTCGTCATGTGGCACATAAAGATGAAGATGTGGAGGATGTTCAAGCGTTCGGTGATAGACTGCATATCCGCGTCGGGGAGAATAAGGCTCAAGATGTTTTGAGCAGGCTCAAGTCCGAGATAGGAAGCGAGGGCGGTCACGTGGATGAACTCCGTGTCGTGAATCCCGTCCTCGAGGATGTCTTCATCGCATTATCAGAAACACGATGAGGGTGCGTCGCACCAAACGGGTAGATAAGTCTTGTTAATATTTCTGAATCCAGTTGGTTGAGTCGTCCACTTAAGTAAGGTGCGACGCACTCAATGAAAGGAAAAAATCATGATCAACATTGACCTTGGCACATTGATCGACAAACCCATCAAAGATGTTTTTGCATTTGTCGCCGACCCGAACAACATGACCCGATGGAATTCGGCGGTTGTGAGCCTTGAACAGGTCACGCCTGGCGATGTCGGCGTTGGCACGAAGTTCAAGACTGTTGGCGAGATGATGGGACGCCGTATGGAAGGCGAGATGCAGGTGATCGCGTATGAGCCTGATACCAAATGTGGCTTTCAAGTGAACGCGGGACCCATGCAAGTTAACCTGACAATCACGTTCAAAACGGTTGGTACGGGCACAAAGATCAGACTTAATGCACAAGGCAACCCCGCTGGAGTTTTCAAACTTGCGGAAGGCGTGATGGCGGGTCGCGTCAAAACCATGATGGAAGAAAATCTTGCGCGTTTGAAATCGCAATTGAAAAAGTTAAAGGACAGTCACGTCGAAGTGACTGTCACCTGTAAAGGTGATTATGAGTTTGCCTGCCATTTACGTTGAAAATCTCACACGCCGCTTCGGTGATTTTGTCGCGGTCGATCACATCAACTTTGAAGTCAACGAAGGCGAAGTGGTCGGTTATCTCGGACCGAACGGTTCGGGCAAGACCACCACGATCCGCATGTTGCTGGGTTTGCTCGAACCGAGCGAAGGTCAGGCAACCGTGCTGGGATTCGACGCGTTCAGGCAAACGGAAGAAGTGCGCAAGCGCGCAGGATACATGTCGCAGAAATTTGCGATCTATGATGATCTGACTACGCTGGAAAATTTGACGTTCTACGGCGGCGTGTATGGGATTACGGACAAAGCCCGCATCGCGCGGACCATTGATCTGGTGGGCCTCACTGGACACGAATCCACGCTGACGCGGTCTCTCTCCGCAGGCTGGCGTCAGCGACTGGCGTTGGGCATCGCATTGGTGCATGAACCGAAACTGTTATTCCTTGATGAACCCACCTCCGGCGTAGACCCGACCGCCCGCCGCGCCTTCTGGGACTTGATCTACGAACTCGCCGAAAGCGGTGTGACAATTTTTGTTACGACACATTACATGGATGAAGCTGAATACTGCGAACGTGTCGGCATCATGCGCGATGGGAAACTCTTGGCAATGGACACGCCATCCAATTTGAAACGCGACATCATCCCCGGCGACGTGTGGGAAGTCTATGCCGAACCGTTGGAAGGTGGCTTGGCAGGTATTGCCGGATATTGATGGTGTGTTACGTGTGGGGTTGGCTGGCGATCATTTACGGACGATCACCGAAAAAGGATTGAAGAAGGAAGTTTTGCAGAAAGCACTGAAAGCGAAGAATGTGAATGTGAAAGATATCCTTGTCGGTGAGCCAACGCTGGAGGACGTGTTTATTTCGCTGGCGAGATGAGCTAATTTGTATTCCGTCTTTGGAAGTGCTAAAGTAATAATTAGAGTTTAGAAAAATGGAGCAGAAATGGTTGAAATGCTTGCGGATTATGGGTTTTGTTTGATTGTGCCGATAGGTTTGATTATTGTTTTTATAGTAATTAAGTTTCAAAAGCCTTCCCCTCCGTCAACTGAAGAGCAATCAATCGACTTTCAAAGCAAGGAAATAGATGGAATGTTGGGAATATATCCAAATTTAAAAGACAGTTTTGTAGAAGCTAAAGGTGATGGTGCAACCCATGCAGTGTACTTCAGGAATCAAGATGTGATTAAATTTTACCGAACCGTCGAAGGGGAACTTGAATTTCGCAATTTGGTTTTCATTCCAGCCCCAAGATGGTATTGGGGAAGTGATTGGGGAAAATGTGATGAGATACCTCATTACGCAATACAAGTTTCAGATAAGTTCTAGCATTGTAAGTAATCAAAGACCAGGCAAAAAAGCCTGGTCTTTTCAATCATTTCACAATCCCGCGGTCATCCAAAAACTCAACGGGGTCTTTGTCCTTGCCGTGTTCCCAAATCAAGGAAAAGAACCAAATCCCGCTTTCACCGATCCAGAAATCAGCGGGGTGAAAGTCATATTTGAGTCTTCCGGTTTCTTGTCACTTTCGGGGGTGTACTCTGCCTGCCAGCCGAAAAGTTCTCCGTGCCAATGCTTATCCAATGAATGGAGGCGGCTGGCAAAAGCTTTCACATCCTTCAAGTCGGGGATCGCGAGAGGAACAAAATTGTGCAACATGTTACATCTTTGACTTTTTCAAATAATCTCGTGCGGCTTCGAGAAATTCGCGGGCTTGGTGAATTACATTCACGGCGACATCCTTTTCAATTTCTGTATCGACATCGTAATCGCCAGCCTGTCTTTTGTCGAATGAATCCAACAGCCAACGATGGAATTTAACATCCATTTCTTTCTTCTTGGCAAACTGTTCCCAAACGCGGCGTGGACTGCGCTATGTTTGCTGAACTTTAATCCCTTTTCATTCAACAATGCTTCCGCGATATAGAACATCGCATAATAGGCGCGCCCTGCGGCGAACTCGGGCTTCTCGTTGTCAACGAGCATTTCGGCGGCTTCGATGGCGTCAACAGCTTTGTCCAATAACTTGCGGCTATGGTCTTTCATGCAGGGATTCCATCCACGTGAATGTTATGAAGCAGGGGGGTGTCACTGGTTTTCCATTGCGATTCCTTCATCACCACGCGGCTAACGCTGATTCCATATTTCAGTGACAAATTACTGGCTAACTTCCCTGTTCGGTCTATTTCTTTACCGTAACTCTCGTAATTATTAAGCACGATCATCACATCAAGGTCTGAGTCAGATTGCGCCTCCCCGCGTGCATAGGAACCGTAGATGTAGACGGCTTTCAATTTGTCTCCGTAAATCTTGGTGAGGCCTTCTTTGAGTTCCTTCATCAGTTTTCTGATGTGCGCGGGTACTTTCTTGTCCATGCCTTTATTTTACCCTTTTTTGAAAGAGCAAAAGACCAGGCTTCTCAACCTGGTTTTTTCAATTACTGCGGCTGGGCAGTCGTCTGCTCAGGGACAACGATCGCCATGATCAAATAGACGATGGCGATACCGCCGAAGCCGGTGAAGAAAGCCAATACGGCTAACAGGCGGACGATAGTTGGGTCGATGCCGAGGTATTCGCCCAAGCCAGCGCACACACCCGCGATCATACGGTTGGATGTACTGCGGGTCAATTGTTTGTAGTTGGTGTTCATGTTTGCACTCCTTTCAAATAATGTCTTGAGAGACATACGCAGGCTTTTGAAAGAAGTTGCGGTTTTACTCGGTGGTTTCGATACGGCGGACGAGCGCCGCCTACTCAACCACCAGGGTTTTCTATTTATATTTCCTGCTTTCCAAATAATTTGCAATTGCCGCCCAAAGCAATGCCAGTCCGATCACCAAATAGACAACCGCCTGTAAACCGAGAAATCTCAATTGCGAAAATCCAAACAAAGCAAACAATATTCCAACAATCCCATAGAAGATTGTATTGCGCACATAATCCGAGCTTACGCGTTTGGATTGCAGAATGTTCTTCTGCATCAGCAATTCCATCGCATGGACTTGTCCCTCGTGTCGGTCTTTGCAGGCAAGCGTATCGTCTACAAGCGCGGCGCAATCAGAGCAAAGTCCGCGTTGGCAGTATTTGCATAGCCCAATAGCGGATTTGTTGAGGTGATAAAAACAGTTCATTTCTTTATACTTTTTTCAAGGGATGCCGCAATACTGTTTTTAATTTTTCAGGCGCAGATTTGCGTGGATCACCGATATAAATTTCATGGTGTAAACCATTAGGACCTACGTTATCGCGGTAACCGTTCTCCAACGCGAAGGCACGCATCTGTTCGATGGTAGCGGGTTCGGTGGCATACGGACCGATATGCATGACTTGTACGCACATCCCCTCTTCAAAAGACGCAAGCCGCAATTTGGAGAGGGCAGGAGAGCCACCTTTCTTCTTTCGGACTTGTTCCAGGACCTCAGCAAATATATCCTTTGTAACGACATCAGGTTGCAGGATCATCAATGTGTATGACCAGTTATCTTTCCTGGCAACATCCAGCGAAACATCCTGTAAACCCCATAGTCCCTCCAACGGCATGACGGGATAATCAATCGGGTTGGTCTTGCGTTTCTTGAACATAAATTTCAAAGTGTACGAAACACTGTATAGCGCTTGCGTGGCTTCTGCGAACGAGGGTGAGTTGCCGGGTTCCTTTCCCTTTTCGATCCTGTCGGCGATCATGGCGAATTGCAGTTTTGGCACTTTTATGATCCCTATCTTTTTTGTCGAAGGTGCATATAAATGTTTCAATTCCTTTTTCAAGTTCAACACTTTCATTCCTTGTCTCCTTTGTGGATCACATCCTGTCCGAACTTTGCCCGTAAAGCATCCACCGCTTCACGCAACTTGCGCGAGGCTTCATAATCCATATCCCACAGCCCCAACTGTCGGATCGGTTGTCCGAGTCCGCTGACGCCAACGCCGATCAACCGCACAGCCTGGTTTGGTTTGCGTACCGAGTTCATCAACTCCAATGCGGCTTTTTCGATTTCCTCCTCGTCATCAGTACGATGACCCAGGGTGGTTTGTCGTGTCAAAGTTGTGAAATCAGGCCAGCGTATTTTCAATTTTATTGTTGAGCCTGCCAGTTCATTCTTGCGCAATTGCCGCGCCACTTCTGCCGATTGCTCGCGCAATGTTTTTTAAGCGTTTTGTCATCACGAATATCCACCGAAAATGTCACTTCCTGGCTGATGGATTTTGTTTCACGTTCGGTCACGATGGGGCGGTTATCAATTCCTTTTGCGTGGCGCGCAAGGTCTCGCCCGTTCTCGCCGAACATGCGGATCAACTCGCTCTCCTGCCACTTCGCAATGTCCCCAATCGTATGAATTCCCAGATCGGTTAATCGCTTGAATGTTTTCGATCACCCTGAGCACAAGCAGCAGGGAGGCGACTGGCCGAGCATCGTCTCGGGGCTCCCCGGCATGGGAGCGACGCCCTTCGACACATCCCGACATCGGGTGGTCGAGAAAGCGGCGCTGGAGGCTCTGGAGGGCGACGGGCCTCAACGAGGCCAGCTGTGCGTGATCGAGTGGCACTCGGGGGCCGTGCGCACCCTCTAGCGGTGTTCGTCGGCCGTCCCTGACGGCGGGATCATGGTGAAAACGTGCCCGGTGCAGCAGCAGGTCGAGCGGCCGGCGAACGTGTGTTGTCCGCGAGAGCAGTAGTCGAGTTGGCGCGACGGCACCCATTCAGGGTCCGCATGAAGCGACGATCGGATAGGCGTCGTGGGCTACTCGACGCGCGTCTGGACCTGCGGCAGCATCGCCCGCAGCTCCGGCGAGAGTTCGTGGACCGAGCCGACACGCCCAGCCCCCTCGATACCGCCGCCTCCGGTGATGACGGCCTCGAGCAGGACCACGCCACTGTTGCCCAGCCGCCCGGTGGGCGTGCCCTGGATCAGCGCGAAGCCATCCGGCCCGATCTCGACGAGCCCGGTTACAGCCCCAGCGCAGGAGAACTGGCCGCCCGCGTGACGATGAGGTCCACGACTGCGCCCTCGACGTTGAGGAGGCCGCGCGCGCCGACCGTGCCCGACCTGATAGCGCCTTGGACGCGCACCGACTCGCCGGGTTGCACGTCGGGTCGAGCGAGATCGCCTTGAAGTGTGCCGTCATAGCTGGACACAGTCCGTGCTCGTCCCGGCGCACCCGACGTGGGTACTCTCCGCGACGACTTCGCTTCCGGAGACGCCGGGCCGCTCCAGATCACGGCGCTCCGGCTCACTGCGAACCGGGGACACCACGATTTCAGGACTTTGCGCGCACTCTCTAACACGCTGAGATCCCTCTAGCGCGACCCGCCCGCGGACGGCCGGCTCCTAGCCTTCAGCCTGCGAATGCGCGAGGAGCCCACTGCATCGGACGCGGTTGTATCACCGATCGAGACCATCACCACCGCGCTGGGCGATGACGCGAGGCGCTCGACGCGTTCGAGTCGCCTCGTTCATACGGGATACTCACCGCCGTTGGACGACCCACTATGCCGAGATCCGCTTCCGCATTGTCAGCGAGCGTCTCTACGAGGTCGCGTACGGCTTCCCGCGACTCTCCGCGGCGTCGTTCGTGGGAGGACTCCCGGCGGGGGTCGAGCGAGTCGAGGACGAGGTCAACGTCGACGTGCGCCCGCAGCTGATCGTGGCCTCCTCACCAGCGGAGTTCGCACCGCCGGGAGCGCCAGCCACGGCACCGCCCGAGCACGCCGAGGATGACGGTCCGTGAACGCCCCGGAAGAGCGACGGGCGCTCGAGCAGGGTTCTGCTCCCCTCCGTCCGCGGGCGCGCATCATGCGCACGCTTGGCGACGAACTTATCTCGTCGGAAATCGTGGCTGTCATCGAGCTGGTGAAGAATGCCTACGACGCGGATGCCACGCGGGTAATGGTGCGCTTCCGGCCTCCGCTGGAGCCCGGCGAGGGAGGGATCGACATCCTCGACGACGGGCACGGCATGACGCTGGACACAATCAGGGGCGCCTGGCTGGAGCCGGCAACCGCGTTTCGGCGGCGGTCTCCGCTCAGCGAAGAGCTGGGGCGATCGGTGCTCGGGGAGAAGGGCATCGGCCGCTTTGCCGTTTCGCGGCTTGCCGATGACCTCGAGCTCGTCAGCCGGCGCCCGGGCGAGCCGGTCGAGACCCGCGTGCTGTTCGACTGGCGGCTGTTCGACAACGACGACGCGTATCTGGAGGACATCGAGGTCGCCTGGGAACAGTCCGAACCGGTGGATATCGCGCCCGGCGGGATCGCGGAGCAGCTCTGGCCCGAGCTCGAAGCGCCCCCATGCGAGCGTCTCGAGCGCGGAACGCTGCTCCGAATGGACGCGCTCCGCACGCGGTGGGGACCCGACGAGGTGCGCGCCCTCCGCACCGGACTGTCGCGGCTCGTCTCGCCGTTTCTGTTCGAGGAGCAGCGGGATCGTCCGGACGGCTTCTTCATCCGCCTCGAGGCTCCACCGGACCTTGAGGAGCTCTCGGGCGTCGTCGAGCCGCCGGAGGCGTTGCGCAACCCGCACTACACGCTTCGGGGCCACGTCGATGAGGCCGGGAACTACGGCGTGACAATGCGGCTCCGGGATCGCGATGAGTCGATCGAGCGGGACGGTCGTGTCGTCATCAACGGGCGCCAACCAACCAGTGGGCCATTCGATGTGGAACTCCGTGTCTGGGACCGCGACACGGACTCCATGCGGGCGCTCGCCGAGCTTTCCGGATCCGATCTTCGGACGGTTCGAAACGATCTCAACGAGGCGGCGGGAGTGAACGTCTACCGCGATGGCTTCCGCGTCCTGCCCTACGGCGAGCCGGGGAATGACTGGCTCCGGCTCGATTCTCGACGTGTCCAGAATCCCACGCTGAGGCTGTCCAACAACCAGCTCGTCGGTTACCTGCTCATCTCCCGTGCGAGCAACCCGGATCTCCGCGACCAGACGAACCGTGAAGGCCTGATCCGCAACCAGGCGTTCGACGACCTCACGCGCCAGGTCCGCGAGATCATCGGGCGGCTTGAGCAGGAGCGCTACCTCATCCGACCTCGTAGGGAGCCCATGGGCAAGCCTGGCGGGCTCTTCGCCGGCCTAGACCTCGCCGCGGTTCGTGACTACGTCCGGGAGCGCTACGCGAACGACAGAGACCTCGCGGGTCTGCTGGGAGAGGCGCAGCAGAACATCGAGCAGGCGGTTGAGCGGGCCCAGGAGGTCGTCTCGCGATATCGACGCCTGGCGACGCTCGGGGAGCTGATCGACACGGTCCTACACAACGGCCGTGCTCCGCTCGCGAAGATCCGCGGAGAGACGGATCTTGCGCTGCGTGAGATCGGTCGCGGCGGCGTCTCACCCGAGGAGCTCGTCGCGTCGCTCCAAACGCGGCTTGAGCGGATCCGCAATCAGGAGAACGTGCTCGCGACGGTATTCAGAAGGATTGAGCCGTTCGGCGGCCGACGACGTGGTTGTCCGAAGGAGATCGTGCTCGAGAAGGTGATCGCCGATTCCTTCGGCGTCCTCGAGGGTGAGCTCCAGCGCATCGGCGCGCAGGCGGAGCTTCCCTCGTCGCAGACGACGGTCACGGTCGACGAGGCCGAGCTCCAGGAGATCTTCGTGAACCTGCTGGCGAACAGCATCCATTGGCTGCAACAGGTCGAGGCGGACGACCGTCGAATCAGGGTGGAGGTGTCCCGAGACGACGGCGCGCTGCGGGTGCTGTTCTCGGACTCGGGCCCGGGCGTGCGCGAGGACGTCCGCGACCGCATCTACGACCCGTACTTCTCGACCAAGACGGATGGCGTCGGCCTCGGGCTGAGCATCGCCGGCGAGATCGTCAAGGACTACTACGACGGCGAACTGGCGCTGCTCGATTCGGGCCCACTTCCAGGCGCGAACTTCCTTGTCACACTGCGTCGACGGGTTTGATGGCTACTCTTGGCCCCGCCGAGCCCCTGATCCCGGCGCAGATCCTTCACGTCGACGACGACCAGGAGTCTCTCGACCAAGCCCGCGAGTACCTTCAGGGAGAGGACATCGGAGGGTGGGGGGAGCCTAACGTTGAGAGCCTCCAGACCTTCGCCGATGCACTCGCGCTGCTGGAGGCTCGTCGGTTCGACCTTGTGATCCTGGACGTGCGCCTCGGCGGGTATGAGCCGCAGGACACCCTGCCTGAGGAGGAGCAGGGCGTCCGAACGCTTGAGGAGATCCGGCAGCGGCGCTTCGTTCCCGTGGTCTTCTGGACGGGGCTTCCCGAGCGCGCTCGGCACCTCGAGGACCCCCTCGTCCGGGTCCACGACAAGACCGATGGGCTCCAGGTCCTACTCGGTGCCGTACGCGAGCTCTTCCATACGCGCCTACCGGCCGTCAACCGCGCCCTGCTCCGGTTGATCGAGGAGGAGCAGCGTTCGTACATGTGGGACTTCGTGGCCAGGCACTGGGCCGAACTCAGCGAGGGCGACGACCCGATGGAGCTCGCCTATCTGCTGGCGCGTCGGCTCGGCCGGTCGCTCGACTGGGCCCGGAATCGAGCGGCTCGCCGCCGAGCTCGGTGGTCGTGGGCCCGGACCGCCGGCACCGGGGACGGTCCACAGCGCGGAGATGTACATCGTCCCCCCCGTCGACGGAACGAAGCCGGGAGTCGGCGACCTCTTCCGCGAGAGCCCTGGCCAGGACACGGAGCGGTGGTGGTTGCTGGTCACGCCCTCATGCGACATCGAATGGGACAAGGCGGAGGGCGTCGTGCTCGCCGCCTGTGAGCCGATCGCTCAGGACGCTCGAATCCGAGCGTGGCGCGAGAGTGAGAGCGGGACCAATCGGCGGCGAGTGAGAGATCTCGTGGGACACAAGACGGGCGGTCAGGACGACCGCAACCTGTTCCTACCAGCCGCGCTCACGATTCCTGACCTAGTCGCCGACTTCCAGCGACTCCGCAGCGTCACACCCGACGAGCTCGGCACGATGGAACGGGTCGCCTCCCTGGTCAGCCCATTCGCGGAGGCCATGGTCAGTCGCTTCACGCGCTACTTCGGGCGCGTGGGAACCGACGATCTCGACGTCGAGGCGATCATGGAGCGCCTCAAGGACGCTCCCTCGCACGGGGAAGCGGAGGCCGAGGCATCCTCGTGACGAAGCGGCTTCCGGCATTGCGGCCAACGCGGCTCTCTGACCCGGTCGGCGGTCGCTGCGACGGTCGTCCATGATTCCGACTGCCGACGTGACCCCGCGTGTGCCGTCGCCGTTGCCGACGTGCACTATGCCTTCGGCTGACGAGATCACCGAGGAGGGGTTCGGCTACTTCCGCGGCACCTGGTGGATCGGGCGTGTACCGGTCGACGAGGCGCAAGCCACGCTCACCGAGGAGGCCGAGATCATCCACTGGCTCGACCGCGTCGCGACGACTCCGGATGAGTTCGAACTGCTGGCGTCCGCGATCGAGAACCAGTACGACGGTGAGCTGCCTGAGGCGCTTCATACGGCAGCCGTTGCGACCCGATTCGAGGGATTCCTAGGCGACGTCAACGACGGCGCGCCGCTCGAAGGCCTAGAGATCGGTGTCGCCGGTCTTACGCATGCGCTCTCCGCCATCCAATGCCTCACCGCGGCCAGCTGTCGATGGCACATCTCCACCCGCAGCTGGTCGGACTGCCCCGTGGTCCTCTTCGCCGCTCGCCAGTGGAGGCTCGAGATCCTGGCCGACCTGATCGCCGCCGAGGGTTGCGGGCTCGGCCAGGACAGGGGGATGCTCACCGTCTACGGCGCGTCCATTCGCGGCACGCACCGTCTGGCCCAGCGGATCCTCGACGAGCGACGGCGTTTTCGGCGCATGCCGGACCACTGGAGACGGCCTCCGCGGCCGCCCCGGAGCAGGCACGTACAGGAGAGTGTGTTATCGGGTTGACGGGCGACTGCTGACGCGCTGTCGCCGTTCGCCTCTGGGTGTTCGCGCGTTGGTGTTCGCCCGAGGAGACGAACAGGCCGCCGCCGCGCCTCCGGCAAGATTCCCGCGTCACGCCTGGGCTTTCAGGCGATTGACGGAGGGGCCGGAGGCGGGGCGGCGGTAAGCAGGCGGAGTCGAGCAAGAGGCTGAGCAGGTAGCGGGGGAAGGGGGCAGTCAGAGGTCGCGTGTGGAAGACAGGGATCATGTTGGCGAGGTAGCAGGAGCGAGTCGTCACGGTGGGGAGAAGGCAGTCGAGCGCGTCTTCGTCGTTCGGAATGCTCGTCGTAGGCGACCTCGGATGCGTTGGCCGCCGTCGCCGAGATTGCCGAGCTGCTTCGCGTTGGGCGCAGCTCGGTCTACGAGCGCTGCCGAGCTCGGGGCGGTCAAGCTCGGAGCCGGGGCAGACCGCGCCGCTGCGCATCCCGTGGAGCGGCCGATGTGGATGCGACTGTTGGCGAGGTCGACGTCGCGCCAAAGCATGTGGCAGAGCTCGCCTAGCCAGACTCGGCCTCCCGCCAATCTCGATCTCCGGCGGCGGATCAGGATGCCACTCGAAGGTGGGATCTTGAGGAACCCCAAGATCCGCCACGTGCAGAGCACGACGACGAACGGCCGCCGCGGCGAGCAGTTCGTGCCGCTCATGAAGATGGTCAAGGGGCATCAACCGCAACTTCGGCAAGCCCATCAGCCCGTCGTTCCTGCTCGAGGTGATGGCGCACGGCCTGGTCAGCGACCCGTTCGGCCGATACCAGGACGAGATCGTTTGGTTTCTGGCTAGCGCCGCCGCGCAGATCATCGACGACTGACCCGACCCGGCCAAGATCGGGCCGATCGTCAACTGCACCCTGTCCGGCGCCGACCGCAAGGCCGCCGCGCAGAACCTCACCGCATGCAGCATTTGGCCGAAAAGGGCCGTGCGGCTCGAGGACGGCGGGCAGGAGCGCGCGGCGGTCAGAGGAGTGGCGGACGCTCTTCGGACGAGAATTCCCCGGCCGTGAGAGTTGGCTCGTCTTCGAGCGCCAGAACACCACGGAAGCGTTCGTCGTCGCCCGCGCCCTCAGGCGTCGCTACGCCATCGCCCGCCGGTGGCGACTGCTGCGCGTAGGCGTCGGCCTGCTCGTCGGCACCGTCGGTGTGGTGGTCGCGCTGACCGAACCTCCCACCAGCGACTACGTGTCCGCGATCGCCGCCGCATGGCTCGTCTTCAGTCGCAGCGTTCTGCCAGAAGAGGTCCCACCTCGCAGGATCTTTCCTGGCTGGCGAGACCGGACTCGACCGGGGACACGACATCTTCAGTCGCGGGCAGCGGAGCCTAGTCCGACTGGCATAGGCGATTAGGCCACGATCAGGCCACGAGCTTCAAAGCTGGCACGCCAGCGCTCAATTCGTGGGTTTGCGCACGCGCGAGAAAGGCCTCGCTTTGCAGTGCCTTCCCGGGATGGCGAGACCCGGACTCGAACCGGGGACACCACGATTTTCAGTCGTGTGCTCTACCAACTGAGCTATCTCGCCGTGATGGGTTGATCAGGGTACCGCGCGCTAGCGTGCCGGCGATGCTCCGCCGCCGGGCCCCGCTGCTGCTCGCCGCGCTCGCGCTCCTCGCGGCGCTGGTGGCGGCCGTCGTCCTGCTGCGCGGCGGGGATGACAAGCCGCAGCAGGCGGCCAGGGCCGAGCCGCTCGCCTTCGTGCCGACGGGCACGGCCGACGTGGTCTTCGACCTGGACACCCGCGAGCCGCTCGTGGCGCTGGCGGTCGAGCAGCTCGCCCCGCGCGTCACCGACGGCGGGCTGAGCGCCGACCAGGCGCATGCGCTGGTGGGCGGCCGCGCGGCCGTGGCGGTCGACGCGGGCCGGGCGTGGCTGGCCTTCTCGACCGACGCGCCCGCGCCGCGGCCGACCCACGGCGCGGCGTCCGCCGCGCGCGACGGGGTGGTCCTCGTGGCACCGAGCGCGGCGGACCTCGATGCCGCCGAAGCGGCCGCGCGCGCCCCTTCGGCCAAGTACGCGCGCGCGACCTTCGACAAGCGCTTCGCGGGCCTGCCCGCCGCGGCCGGCGCGCGCGTCGCTTTCGACCCCAAGCCGCTGCTCGCCCAGCGCTCGCCGCAGGTAGCCAACACCGCGTGGGGCCGCTCGCTGAGGGATGGCGCCGCCGTGCTGACCGTCATGGGGCCGGAGGTGCGCGTCCCCTTCCGCATCACCGCTGACCCGATCGGCCTGAAGCCCGCCGACCTGCCCCTCGCCACCGGCCCGCAGCCAGCGCAGGCGAGGGGCAGCGCGCCACTCGTCGTCGGGCTGCGCGACCCCGCTCACACGCTCGCCTTCGCCCGCCAGGCCGGCCTGCTGCAGCAGCTCGACCTGCTCGACCGGCTCCCCGGCTTGCTCAAGCCCGACCTGACCCAACTCGGCCCCAACGGCACCGTGACGAGCACGGGTCTCGGCTTCGACCACCTGACCGCGCGCTTCGAGCCACCCGATCCGGGCGACTGGGCGACCAAGCTCGGGCGTCTCGACGCGCTGGCGGGCCTCGCCGGCGACCTGGTGCCGGGCGACCTGAAGATCGACCACCGCGACGGCGCGTACACGCTCACCAGCAACGGCGACCTCGTCGCGCGCGCAGGCGTCTACGGCC
>CAVWDB010000001.1:0-59912 GCA_963753655.1 uncultured Chloroflexia bacterium | reverse complement strand
GACATCGCTTTCATGCCGCGCTTGGTAACGCGCCGTGCCAGCACACGGAAGCCAGAGGCAAAGGCAAAGATGAATGGCAGGAACGCCATCAGCAACCATGCCATATGCACCTCGGTGCGGAATAGAACCACGCCCAAGATGAAGGCTTGCACAAATTGTGAGCCAACGTCGGTGATGATGATGATGAGTTGTCCGAAATCGTTCGTGTCGGAAGTGATGCGCGAGACGATGCGTCCGGACGAGAATTGATCGTAGAAGGAAAGGTCATGTTCCGCGGGCGCGGAAGGCGCGGTGCGCAGGTCAAGGACCACATCCCCAACCGCGGCACCACGAGACTGCGCCGCGCCCAGTTCAATCCCCATAAGCCAATGCCGATGAGCAGCACTGCCAGACCCACAAGGCTGATGGCTGTCAGCGTTGGCTGGCCTTTAAGCAAGTCCACCATGCGCGAGACAACAACAGGTAGCGCCGCGCCAATGCCTGCGATCACAACGACTAAAACCATAACGATCGTGAAGCGTTTGGCTTGTGGTTTGAAGTAACCGATAATGCGCCGCGTGAGTTCACGGTCAGTGTACTGGCGGTCATATTTTTCGTCGTTAAGTCCTGCAAAGAAACCCATAAAACCTCGTGCGTCATGCGAGGCGGGTGACAGCCCGACGAAGCGATCTCATGTTCCAGCTGGAGATTGCTTCGGGCTACCGCCTCGCCATGACGGAAATTTATTCCCGGAATATTCTCGAATATGCTTCGGATGTTTTCATCAATTCATCGTGCGTGCCGATGGCGGCAACCCTACCTTTACGCAGAACAATAATGAGATCAGCCCAGCGTATTTGCGATAGGCGGTGTGTGATGATGAAGGTCGTTCGTCCACGCGTGGCGTTGGAGATGGCGCGTTGGATCTTATCTTCGGTGGCTGAGTCGATGGCGGAGGTCGAATGTCCAATATCAGAATGTGCGGATCGGTCAGGAAGGCGCGTCCCAATGCGATGCGTTGACGTTGTCCCCCCGACAAAGTCACACCTCGTTCACCGACAACGGTTTCGTAGCCCTTATCGAAAGATCGGATGAAGTCATCTGCCTGCGCGGATTTTGCCGCCGCTTCGATCTCACTTTGTGTTGCTCCCGGTTTCCCGAAAGCGATATTCTCGCTGACACTGCGCGTAAAAGAGGAAAACATCCTGCTCGATCATGGAGATTTGCGAACGGAGCGAGGCGAGATTCCAATCGTACACATCCACACCGTCCACCAGGACTTGTCCCTGCGTAGTGTCATAAGTTCGGTTGATGAGTTTGACCAGTGATGTCTTGCCTGCGCCAGTCTGCCCAACGATGGCAACGGTCTGCCCGGGTTTGACTTTGAAGGAGACGTTCTGTAGCACTAGTTCACCTTCGTTCATCTCGTTTCCATCTGACGCTTCAATATGTGTGGAGTAATCGAAGCTTACATTTTTAAATTCCACTTCACCTTTGATGGGTTCAACGTGTCCTTTTGCGTTCTGATCGAGATTTGTCTCGCGGTTGATCAATTCCAAAATGCGGCGTGCGCTCGAAACGCCCAATGAAATTTGAGAGTAAGCGAACGTGGACACAAAAGTGGGAAACTGAAGCAAAAGGAGCAGACCAAAATATGCCACCACGTCGCCGAGGTCAAGCTGTCCGCTGCGGAAAAGCAGAAGGGCATGAAACAGCCCAAAGGCGTAGGCAGAGCCGAGCAGAAGCATCGCGACGTAACGTCCCTCGAGGTCGCCCTGTTTGACGAAGGCATCCCGTACGCGGCTGGCGTTCATCACGAACTTATCCACTTCCGCGTTTTCCTGTGAGGCGCCTTTGACCACTTCCACGCCGTCGAGTGATTTGGAAAGGTGAGTATTCATCTCTCCAAATGAGGCGCGTACTTCATCGGTAATGGGGGATAAGGATTTTAGATAGCGAACAAGAAAAAAGAAATAAAGAATGATAAATATGACCGGCGTAATGACCAGCGACGGATGATATTGCCCGGCTACCAGGATGGGCATGAACATAAAAATAAGCGATCCCACTACGATGTTGACGCCCGGGCTGAACATGTAGTTGACTTCGCGCACATCGTTTGTGGAACGCGCCATCGTATCGCCCACCGGCTGGATGTTGTGAAAGGTCATGCTCTTGCCCAGCAGGGAAAGATACAGTTCGTCGCGTATCTGGCGTTCCATTTTTTGTGCCAACAGTTCGGCGCCGAAGTTTCTTCCCAGTTGCAGGACGCCGCGGATGATCTGGGAAATCCCAATGGTCACTGCCAGCGGGATCAAGACGCTCGTATCCGGCACGGGCTTGAGCATGGCGTTGAATGCGTTACCGGTTAGCACAGGCACCACCGCGGCAAGCGCGGCATTGCCGATCGCCCCGGCGACCAGCATAAGAATGATCCAGCCGTGGCGGCGCGCGTGCGACCAAATCCACTTGACCGGGTGGGTATGGTCATACGCGTGGGGACGATACATTGAAAATTCAGCAGGAGAGGTTGTTATGGTCATGGGCAGAAAAAGTCTCCCGCAGTCAGGTGATTGCGAGAGCAAAGATGAGAAGATTTTACCACGCGGTGCGTAACTCCCCAAATGGGTAAGGGTTATGAGTAATAGAACCATCCGTGCGGATGGTCAAAATTAATTACTTCAAGGAGAGTGTGAAATGATGATGCCTAAGACGATTTCCGGTTGGTGCATGTGGTTGTACTTCTTATGGGTTGGAATTGGAGCTTTTGTTGCGCTCCCGGCTGCTGGTGTTATTGCCGGTATCCTTGCCCTCGGCTATGCCGTGTTTGCCCTGCTTGGCAGATAATTCGAGCCCGCATCTTACAATACAGCCTTCCATTCGGAAGGCTGTATTTTTTTATAAAGACGCGATCATTTCCGCGCATTGCGCCGCATATTCCCAGCCTGTATGATCCTCAATACTCCACCACGCAGACAGGATTGCGTGCGCCAGGCTCCATTCAAGGATGCGCTCGCGCTCGAATCCCAAATGCTCATGCAGGATGTCGATCCGCCGTTTCACTCTCAGCCGATCATTGGTCCCGTCCGAAAAACTTTCCCACGGGTTCATCATGAACGGTCCCACATCGTATCCCGCGGGTCCAATCACCCCCTTCGGGTCAATCACCACCCAACCGCGCTCCGATGACAAAATATTGTAATGATGAAAATCTCCATGCATCAAAACGGGATTCTGATTCTCGGCAATAAAATCCTTCACCGAACTTTCCACCCGCCCCACCAGCTTCTCATTCAACGGACCTGTCCCGCCGCTGAACATGGGACGTAACTTCTTCAATCCATCGAACCAATCGGTTAAGAGAATAAAACTTTGGAGTGCGGAAGCTTGCTCCCGCACAGACAGCAAGCTGTCCGACTCCAAAGGTTTCCATATTCTCTTCATCACCTCCGCCGCGATATGAGTCGCCTCTTCATCATCTTCCAACTCAGAGAGCATCGCGCCGGGATTTAACTTTTCCAACAATAACCAACATCGTTCTTCATCGTAATCAAGTAATTTGCAAGCCCCTTCGCCATTGAAGAGACGCAATGCCGCGATTTCACTTCTCATCTCCCGATTTGGGACTCCCATTTTGAGCACAACATCTTTGCCCTCACCCCTAACCCCTCTCCCGCGGGGAGAGGGGGACTTTGCAAACGCCACAAAATTGTACGAAAGCTCCGGTGAAGGGCGGATATCCGTCAATCCCCAGCGCGCGGACGCTTCCGCGATCAGATCAGGTAACGCCTTCAAAAAAGCATCACCCTCTTCGCCAAAGACGTTTTGGATATTGGAAATGAATTCGGGAGGGAGGTTCAACCTTTATTCACCACGCGCAACGAAACAATCGGATTTCCCTGCTTGCGGAATTGAATCACATCGGGATGTGCGGCAGCATACTTCGCCATACCTTCGTTATCCCATGAGATGCGCCCCTGCGTGTAAGAGGCGCGGTACGATCCACCAGAGACCGATTCGCCATACAACAGCACATCGGTCTTGATCTCATTTTCCAGTACGGCGATGTTTTCCTCCGCGGCTTCAATCACAGGCTTGTATTCCAAGTCAAGTGCATCCAACTCAGCTTGAATTTGCTTGAGGATTTCCGCGCGCTTGGACCATAATCCAAACGTGCTGCATCCGCCGCGTTACGTAGATTGGTCAATCGCTCCAGTTTTTGAGCAACATGCTCGCGTGCCGGGCGTTCGTTCATTTTTCCGAATTGCTCAACGACCATATGTTTCAGGCTGGTCTTCAATTCTTTTTGCCAGGTTTTGCTCTTGCATCTCTGAATAATCTCTTCAAATAATTGACGGGTGTATTCAGGGCTGAACCCATGCTTCTCTCCAATTGCCGAAAGTTGTTCCTTAGAGTCACCATCCAAGCCGTACCGCCGGCTAAGAATCCGATAATACGTATCCTTGCCCGAATTGCTGGTCAGCCGTGTATGAATGACTTCCAAAAATTGGACAACGATAGACTCTAAATGTTCATCTCGCAGCCCTTCAATTTGCGCTTGTTCAAATCCCAATTCGCTGAGCAATATACTCAAAGACATATTGTCCCCATAGATCACTGACAACAATTCATTTAAACCTGTGAGTTGCACTTTGAAATCCATAGAGCCTCCTTGCTCTCAGCCAAAAGCTAAACGCTAAAAGCCAACAGCTACTACACCGGAAACAACTTATCAAACACCTCGGGACAATACTTCTGCACCATTTCAGAGGAGAGACCATTCTCTTTGCAGATCTCAGCATAGAAGTCCGCGCTGGGGCGTTTGATGCGCTTTTGGGTTTCCACATCCAAGCCCCAGAGACCGAAGCGTTGGGTCCAGCCGTGTTCCCATTCGAAGTTATCCACCAGTGTCCAGTGAAAATATCCCTTCACAGGGAAATTGAAATTAACCGTGCGCCACATCTGATGAATATGCTGTGCCAGATAACGCGGACGCATTTTATCTTGTGAGTTTTCCACGCCGTTTTCGGTGATGAGGATTGGCAAATTGGGATATCTCCGCACTGCCCATTTGATCGTGTCGAACAAGCCGGTTGGGATGTTGGCAATAAAGTTGTTTTCGCTCATATCTGCATCTGGGGGATATTCGCTGTGCGTGAATAACTCATTGCGTTTGCCAAGATGGAAACTGACCGTGTCCACCGAATAATAGTTAAGTCCGAGAAAATCCTGTGTGCCTTTGGCTTCCGGAATGGAAATTCTTGCAACAGGTGTCTTCATTACACCGGTGCTGATCGCAGAAGGAAAGCCCATATTGAGCCCATCGTAACGGATCTTGCGCATGAGCAGGTCAAGCGGTGACCATGAAAGTTTTGCCACCATTGGGCGATGATGATGGGCATAGCCCACGCGTGCTTCGGGTTGTATCTCATGGATGGCATGATAGGCAGCCGCATGACCGCGCAGCATATTTGCGATCACATTCATGGCGACTTTGATGCCGCGATGCCGGGTTGGGAAATCGCCTGCCACGTATCCGCTCAACGCGTATACATTGGGTTCGTTGATCGTGCACCAGAGCGTGCAATATTCCTTCAACGCCTCTACAGTTTTGCGCACGAACTTTTCAAATAACGCAACTGCATCTTCATGTTCCCAGCCGTCCATTTCATAGAACCATAGCGGATCAGAAAAATGATGCAACGTCACAATGGGAGTCATGCCGCGTTCACGCAGTCCGCGGAACATGGAGCGATAGTGTTCGAGCGCGTCTTCGTCCCAGGTGTCTGGCGTCGGCTGGATGCGGCTCCACTCCACCGAAAAGCGATGGGCGTTCTGTCCGCCCTCCGCGGCGCGGTCGAAGTCTTCCTTCCAGCGGCCGCCCCACCAATCGCAAGCCAGACCAGACGTCCCGTCCGTATGACCGTCTTGTTCCCACTTCCACCATTGATTGTTCGTATTGTTGCCTTCCACCTGGTGTGCGGCGGTTGCCGTCCCCCATAAAAATCCACGTGGAAAATGATAGGTTGCTTGAGGCATGTGTTCTCCAAATTCCAAAAATAATCCGGTGGTTGAGTAGGGGCGATTCTCGTCCGCCCCGTATCGAAACCACCATGTAATCAAGATTGCTTTGCTTAGTGGTGGTTTCGATACGCCCTGCGAAAATCATGCAGGGCTACTCAACCACCGGAGCTCGCCATATATGCAAGATACAATGCAACCGACCCTGCCACCGCCGCATTGAGCGACTCGACCTGACCGCGCATGGGAAGTTGCAGGATGATGTCGCACTTGGCGCGCGTGAGTTGACGGATGCCCTCGCCCTCGCTTCCGACTACGACCGCAGTTGCTCCCGTTAAATGACGCTGAGTCTTCGCCCCGACCGTTTCCCCGTTTTGATCCAGTCCCACCACCCAGACGTTCTCCGCTTTGAGCGCATCGATCGCCTGCGCCAGATTTGCGCGTGTAATGAGCATATGCTCGCTCGCGCCCGAGGACGCGTTCACCACGGACGGAGTCACCTCCACCGTGTGCGCCAGCGGAATCACGACGCCATGCACACCGATCGCCTCCGCCGTGCGGATGAGCGTGCCGAAGTTTTGCGGGTCGTTGAGCGAATTGAGAAGCAACACAAAAGGCGGTTCGTCTTTCTTGCGTGCATTCTCAAGGATGTCGAGCAGGTCTGCATACGGATACCCGCTCACCTCCGCGATGATGCCCTGATTATGCTCGTGGACCTTATCCAAGCGGGCGCGTTTCGTTTTAACGATCTCGATCTTTTTCTGTGAAGCCAAAGCCACAATATCAGCAAGTTTGCCTTTGACCTGCACATTATCCCCCAACTCGATCTTGAACACATCCCTGCGCTTGGCGCGCAGGGTTTCATACACGGCGTTTCGTGAATAGATGAATTCTTTCATATGCCCCCGATTGTAACCCGTAGGCGCACAGCGTGACGATAAACCATCAAATTTGCGGATGGTTACGAAAACTCAAATTATACGTAAGGCAAAACGCACAGGAAAGACACCACTGAAACCGGTATATTGCCAGCCGCCGTTGCTTGCGCTTGCGCCCCGCAGATGTACGGCAGGAAGGGAGCGCGCTATTGTGTTGGCACGTTGAGGTTACAGCCTTGCCCTCCCCTGTTCACGGTACTACAATATCCCCATAAAGCGCAAAGAGTACACGTTCTACGCCGCCGTCGGGATCGCCGTCATTGTCCACCTGGTAGCGTCCCTGTTCGGCGCGGAGATACTGACCCTGCTGCCTGTCCTGCTGGGCGTGGCGTTCGTTGGGTTTTGAGCGTTCGATGTGAAGTAATATATTGACGGTTTGAAGGCACGGGATGAAAATGGAAAATAGACATGGAGGTTGCTATGAAAAAATGTCCGTATTGCGCTGAAGAAATACAGGATGAAGCCATTGTTTGTAAACACTGTGGGAGAGATATTTATCCAGAAAAGGTTGCCAAATTACAAACAAATAAATCGCTTGTTGAAGAACCAACAGTTAAGGAAATGGTTTGCCCCCACTGTAGGACAGAATGTGCTTACGGAAATACTGTTTGTCCTGGATGTCAGGCAGAAATTTATTACGGTCCCACGCAATACGAACGCAAGCAAATAGGTTGTTTAAGTGCAATTATAGCGATAATTTTAATGCTCCTATGACTAAAGTAGTGAGAGGTAAAAAACAATAAAGGAGAAAACCCGCGCCTTCATCATCTACTCTGACAGCCTCAATCCAAATAGCTTGAAAAAGGACAAATGCACAAGTGTACGCAATGATATTTGCGAGAACCCAATATTTAGAATTATTGCTGATCGTTTGAAGTGAATACGATTGCATCAGTCCTAGGCTAGAACCAAACAGCAATCCAATCATAATGCCGCTAATCAGGCTATTCTCCATAGAGTCGAGAGTTAGGTATTTCCTCCCAAGTTCAACACTCAGAAGACTTATGAGCAGCCCGATTGTTATTCCTATAGCACTCCAAATCAACCAAGATCTGAAACCCATTCCAAATCTGGACAACACAAGCCATTGGGAAGTTGCATAGATGGTAATTAGAATTGCAAATTGAAGGATAGCCACAAAAACACCTGAAATTGTAGAAATATAAACATTGGATTCTCCAAAGATTGAAACGAAAGCTATTGGAACAATGCTTATCACAGCTGTTATGTATGATAATAACAACCATGCTAGGGGTGTGAGAAATATAAGAAAAACCCAAGTGATCCAATATGAACTTGGATGTCTATGGCGTGATTGTGAAATTATACGGTTTTCCTCCATTGTTCAATAACTCCTTTGAAGTCAGCTAAATGTTTTATGCAAAATTATATCCCCAACCCCAAAGCAACTTACGTGATTAAGGTAAAATCACCTCGCACATGAACCTCAAAAAAACTGACATCTTTTGGATGTTCCCTCTTGCGCTCGCATTGGGAGCGGCATTATCTTCTGTGCAAGCGGGCAACTGGCTGGTGGGATTTGTCCTATTCTCTTTCCTCTTTCTTCTTTCCTTTGTCCTCTTGAAAATTTTATATGGATGGGCTACTCGCGCTGAGCGGAGCGAGCCGATAGGCGAGCGCAGTCGAAGCGGTGGGAAAACACTCGCCATCATCATTGCACTTGCCTTTGCCCTGCGACTCATCGTCGGCGTTTCGCTTTATCTTGGCTTGCCCATCTACGGACATGAAGATGCTGACGACAAGGCGGGATACGTCTTCACTGATGCACATAACCGTGATGACCAATCATGGGAGTTGGCGAGTTCGGATCGTCCCGTCGTGTCCGCATTCACCGATAAGTTTGCCTACGATCAATATGGCGGTTTGCTGGCGTTCAACGCACTCGTGTATCGTTATCTTTCGCCCGATGCACAACGTCCTTTGTTGTTGATCCTGCTTTCTTCACTCATCGCCGCGTTGGGGATTCCGTTTTTGTGGAAGGCGGTGGAGCAAATATTTGGGGATAAGGTCGCGTTTGCCTCTGCGTGGATATTTGCGTTGTATCCCGAAAGCATCCTGCTCGGCGCGTCCGCCATGCGTGAGCCGTATTTGCTGACGTTCAGCGCGCTGGCGTTGTATGGGTTTGTATATGGAGTCAGCCAGCTTGCTGGCGAAAACGGGAGCAAGCTGGCTCCGAATGCTTCCAAATTGGCTCATCATTGGCATACTCGGCATGTTGCTTGTCTCGCCGCCGATTGCGATTGCCACACTCATCATCTTCGCGGGGTGGATGTTCTTCACGAACGAACGCAGAAATCTTTCGTGGAAGGTCATTCTTATCTTCGCGGTTGTTTTTGTCCTTGGGTTATTATTTCTTTCCGCATCGCTCAACCGCTCGGGCGAATTCAATGCTTCGTCGCCGCTGAGCGTGGTCAACGACTGGTTGAAGCTGGCGGTCAAATGGAACGCGTATCAGATCGAACGCGAGTCTGGCTGGATACAAAAGCTCTTCGACGAAATGCCCGAATGGATGCGCCTGCCGTTCGTCGCGGTCTATGGCGTTCTGCAACCCGTCCTGCCTGCCACGTTGGTCGCCCCGACAAAGCCGATTTGGAAGGCGATCTACATTTTGCGGTCAGTGGGTTGGTACGCGATACTTCCAGCGTTGATCATGTCGTTCGGAGCCGCGGCAGGACAGGGGTCCAAAAAGATGCGGAATCTCATCCTGTGGCTTTCGCTTCTCGCGTGGACCTGGGTCCTGCTTGCCGCACTACGAGGCGGCGGCGACCAATGGGATAATCCCCGCTACCGGACGATCCTTTTTTTGTGGGAGGCCATCCTTACCGGGGTGGTGTGGGTCTGGTGGCGTGAGACGCGGAACCGTTGGGTGGTGCGTGTGGTTTGGTGCGAGATTGCCTTCGTTTTGGTGTTCACGCAATGGTATGCCAGTCGTTATTTCCATTGGGGCGGGCAGCTTCCTTTTGCGGTCATGGTCACGTTGATCTTCGGGTTATGGGGGCTCATTTTAGGGGCAGGCTGGCGGCTCGATAAAAAGCGCGCTTGACAGGGGTGGATGGTTGTTTATAATTCAGTCACTGAATTTTGGCTAAGGAGAATACATGCCTACTGCATTAATTACCGGTATCACCGGTCAGGACGGGTCATATCTTGCTGAGTTGCTGTTTTCAAAGGGCTATCGTGTGATCGGTGTTGCGCGTCGTTCAAGCACGGTCACCTCTGAACGTATCAGCCATTTGCTCGACGATATAACGGTTGTCCAGGGCGACCTGCATGACCAGGGCTCCCTGCTGGGGTTAATCGAGGAGTACGAACCGACAGAAGTATATAACCTCGCCGCCCAATCCTTTGTACCCACCTCCTGGAATCAACCTGCGCTGACGGGTGATATTACGGCGATAGGCGTAACACGTATTCTTGAAGCGATCCGTTTTGTGAACCCGAAGATCCGTTTTTACCAGGCATCTTCGAGCGAAATGTTCGGCAAGGTGCTTGAAGTGCCGCAGAATGAAGATACGCCTTTCTATCCGCGCAGTCCGTATGGCGTGGCAAAAGTGTATGGACATTGGATCACCGTAAACTACCGCGAGTCTTTCGATATGTTCGCTGCATCGGGCATTTTGTTCAACCATGAAAGTCCGCGCCGCGGGCTGGAGTTTGTGACGCGCAAGATCACGGACGGAGTGGCAAAGATAAAGCTCGGGCTGGCAAAGGATCTGCATCTCGGCAATCTCGAATCCCAGCGTGACTGGGGGTTTGCCGGGGACTACGTGGAAGCCATGTGGCGCATGTTACAGCAGGATAAGCCCAATAGTTTTGTGATCGGCATGGGCGAGACCCATTCAGTGCGCGAGTTTTGCCAGATCGCTTTTGCGCATGTAGACCTGGACTACAATGAATATGTTGTGCAGGACGAGCGTTTCTATCGTCCCGCCGAAGTGGATTTGTTGATCTCCGACCCTTCCAACGCACGCGCAGTCCTCGGTTGGGAGCCGGCGGTCGGTTTCAAGGAACTTGTCACCATGATGGTGGACTCGGATATGGAACGGTTGAAGAAATAAACCTGCTGAATGAACAGAATCAAGAAAATCCCTGATCTCATTGAAACCATTACCATCCTGGGGTTGATCGTATACGTTGCCCAATCCTGGTATTTTGCAAACTCCGTGTATTCCATAGGAGACGAAGGCTCTTATTTATACAAAGGATATATGTTTGCAAAGGGAGTCTATCATCCCTTTCAGGAATATGGATTCTGGACGAATAAATCTCCCCTGGCTTTCTTAATCCCGGGTTACATCCAGCTTTGGTTTGGGCCCGGCTTGGCAGTGGCGAGATATTTTGCCATTCTGGTGAGCCTCCTCATGCTGACAGGCGTATGGATTACAGCGCATCGGTTGGGAGGAAAGGGTTGGGCGGCATTGGTGGTCTGGGCCTTTGCCCTGGCGGATACCCAGATCTCAACTTACAGCCAGGCGCTCTCACAAGGGCTGGTTGCCTGTATGATGGCATGGTTGTTTGTTTTTGCCCTGGGCGAAGAACGTGCCTTGTGGCAATTAATTGTAGGAGCGGCGTTATCCTCTTTGATCGTCATGACACGCCAAAACATGGCGATTGTTCCTGTATTATTTGTGATTTATGTATACTGGCAACATGGGAAAAAGGCAGGGGGCTGGGCCTTGGTGACAAGCTCGTTTGTTCTTATCGGTTTTCATATCCTGTATTGGCCCGGTATTTTTCAACTCTGGACGCCCTGGCTGCCCCGTTCGCTGACGCCCTTCCTGGACTACTTCCGGAACTCATCGACGTTATCACCCGGAGGTTTGGGGGATGTAAGCATGATAAGCCGCGTCCAGTCTTTTGTGACCGGCATACGCGATCATTTTTTTATCATGTTTGGTGCGGTCAGCGCGCTGATTCTGTGGCCCGCAAAAAAATCATGGAAATCCATCGGGCAATTCAAGATGGCAGTTGCTTTGGGGGTGATGTACTTTACACTTTTTTTTATGCACTTCCTGGCTTCGCTTCTTACAAGCTATTGTGTATATTGTTATTCAGCATATCAAATGTTTTACAACACCGCAGGTTTTTTTTTCATCCTGGTTGTTCTCTTGAACAGCAAAGGCGACACAAAAATTCAGCGGTCGCTCCTTATCGTCAGTTCCATTTTCTTCATGGGATGCCTGGGTTTATATTATTACCGTCGGTGGTATGAATGGCTTTTAAATAACGTTCACCTGCTTCGTATTAACAAGATTTTCAGCGCTGGCAAATTTTCCACGGTTTCCCTGGGGGATATGTTAACGTATGCCCTGGCTCTGCCGCTCGAAACACAAAAAAGACTCGCTCCGCACGGCGGCAGGTTTGTTGACCGGTATCGGATTAATGATCCTGGCATGGGCGCTTCAGCGCTTCTTCGTACAAAAAAGCATGGCGGGGCGTTACTCGCTGACAAACATCATCCTGGTTTGTTCTTTGTTGATCGGAACCGTTGTCCCCGCCCTTCTAAAAAGCGAAGAAACCGAATATGGATGTTCAACAAATTTTCTATCGTACTATGAGCAGGCTGGCAAATCGTTATCAAACCTTATTCCTCCGGGGAGCCGCGTGTATTGGAGAGGGAGTGGAAAACAGCTTGCCTTTATGCTGTACACCGGGGACATAGAAATATTCCCTCCACAAATACATGCGGGTGGAGGGTACAAGGCAGATAAAAACTCCGCTTTTTTATTGAAGTTTGGGCTATATAATCCAACTCTCGACAAACAATGGCGTGAGTCTGCCGACATTCTCATTGTATGGGATCAGTACTTCACAACAGAGTTTCAGAAGTTTATCAGTCAATCAGATTATGAAATGATCCCGTATGATATGGGGCCGCTTGCGCAATGCGAGGACCCATTATTCGTGTTTGGAAAAAATCAATGAATCTTTCGTTAATAATCCCTGTCTACAATGAAGAAGAAAATCTTCCTATTCTGTTCGATGCCATTCAGCAGGCGCTCAAACCCATTAAGCTTTCATGGGAAGTCATTTTTGTTGATGACGGCAGCAGGGACAACAGTCAAGCCGTCCTGAGTGAGCTTGTAAAGAAGGATCCCAAGCACGTCCGTGTCGTGATCTTCCGCCGCAATTTTGGTCAAACTGCCGCCATCGCCGCAGGGATCGATCACTCACAGGGTGAAACCATCGTGTTGCTGGACGCAGACATGCAGAACGATCCTGCCGATATTCCCATGTTGCTTGCCAAACTTGACGAGGGATATGACCTTGTCAGCGGCTGGCGCAAAGACCGCAAGGACAATCGTTTCACGCGCACAATTCCCTCCAACCTTGCCAACGGACTCATCTCCTGGGTAACCGGAGTACACCTCCACGATTATGGATGCACTCTCAAAGCCTATCGCCGCGCCTCGCTGGAGGGATTTCGTTTGTATGGTGAAATGCACCGTTTCATTCCGGTGTTCGCCTATTCGATCGGGGCGAAGATCACAGAACTCCCTGTCCGCCACCACCCACGTAAATTTGGAGTGGCAAAATACGGCTTGGAAAGAACCGTCAAGGTCGTCCTTGACCTGTTCACCGTAAAGTTTCTGCTTGATTATTCCCACAAACCCATGCGTCTCTTTGGCGGCGCAGGGACGATCTTGATGCTGGTCGGAACGGTCGACCTGCTTTATCTATTCATCCGCCGTTTCTTTGGCGTCCCCGCTTCGACTTCGCCATTACTGATGATCGGCGTCATGCTCGTTATCATGGGTTTTCAAGCCGTTCTTATGGGCTTGATCGCAGAACTGTTGGCACGCACGTATCATGAATCACAAAGCAAACCTACCTACACCATTAGAACGATATTGGGAAAGAAAAAATAATGATCTCATGGTTATCAAAGAACCGTCAGCGCGTCCTGCAAACGATCGGGACGTTGCTGGCAATCGGTTTAATAATTTTCCTGCTCAAAGAGGAAGGCTGGGCTGAGATCACAGCCGCCATGCGGCAGATAAAGCTCATGGACTTGTTCTGGGTCGCGGTTTTGTTTACCATCTCGCGTATTGCCATCGTATGGCGCTGGCACATCCTCCTGCGTTCAGGCGGAATTGATATACGCTTCAAAGATAGTTTGGGGTTAACCTTTACCGGTCTGTTCGCCTCCAACTTCCTGCCCACCACGATCGGCGGCGACGTGGTTCGACTGGCAGGCGCCATGCAAATGGGCTTTGACCGCGCCGTCTGCCTCGCCTCCATCGCGGCAGACCGGTTGATCGGGATGTTGGGCATGGCAATGACAACTCCAACGGGGTTGGCTTATTCATGGAATACCATTTTTGGCTCAACCGTTTTATCGTCAGTTGCTTTTCTTCAAAAACCATTTACATTTATAAAACGTACTGTCTCCATATTTTCCATATGGCTCAAACAACCCACTTCGCTTCTACTATCCCTGGTCTTTACCTGGATCCATATGCTCTGCCTGTTCGGCGCCATTTATGTTTTCGTAGATGATCTGGGAAGCCCGGTCTCCTTTTGGATGATCGCAGGCTTGTGGAGTCTCACCTATTTCATCACGCTTATCCCGATCTCGATCAATGGCTATGGCTTGCAGGAACTTTCCTTCACATTCCTGATGTCCAATGTAGCAGGGCTAACCCCGGCGATGAGCATCACTGTGGCGGTTCTCATCCGCGCCTACTTTATCATCTCCAGTCTCCCCGGCGCGGCGTTCATGCCAGCCATCCTTTCGGCAATGGCAGAGCAAAAGAAGCGATCATCCACAGTCCCTCAGTAATTTCATGATCAAGATACAGGATTCATCCCGCACATTTTGGATCACCTTTCTGGTCATCACCATTCCTATCAGCTTGCTGGCTCTGTATCAAGCCGTACCACAACTCGCCTCGCAGGATATTGCTCCCTGGCGCTCCAAATGGACGCTCCTACTACTCGTCCTGATCTTGAATGTTTTCATCGGTGGATTTGCCATCTGGAAACTGGCACGCGGTACCTTCAAAAACATAGTGGGATGGATAGAATCCGCATCGCCTTCTGGACTTTGGTCTGTTGCCGCCATCATCGTCATTCCCTCAGCCCTGGCATTATTCTGGTTAATTCGCTTCAAAGTATTTGGCTCGATCCTCCCACAACTGTTTCCATCCCTATGGATTTTTCTTTGGCTGAGTCTGATCTCTGCGCTGGCGCTTAAATCAACCACAAAATTATCCCTATCAACATCTTTCATATCCTTGATTCTCCTTCAAGGCGTATTATTCCGCATCTGGAGCATCTTTGGCATCGTCACAGACTTTCCCTTCTCCATCGAATACTCTGAGACAAGCCGCTTCTATTTCGCATCGCTCCCCTTCAGTCGATCCCTCTACGGCATGGACCTGCCTCTCTCTACATTGCACCCCAGCCGCTATTTACTGCAAGCCATCCCGTTTCTTATTCCCAACCTTCCACTTTGGGCACATCGTCTCTGGCAGGCACTGGTATGGATCATCCTCACGGGAGCATCCTCCTGGCTGTTGGCGCGGCGCATGAAACTATCGTCAAAATATCTGACCTTCGTCATCGCGGCATGGGGATTTATCTACTTCCTGCAAGGCGTGGTTTATTATCATTTGCAGGTTTGTGTCATTATTATTTTGCTCGGCTTTTCAGCAAAGAAACCTTACAGAACTTTAGTTGCTGTCATCCTGGCATCTCTGTGGGCTGGCATCAGCCGCGTCAACTGGTTTCCCGTCCCTGCCATGCTTGCCATCGCGCTCCATCTTTTGGAAGAGCCGGTTTCTTCGTACAAAGATCTCTGGCGCTATTTGAAGCGCCCTGCATTATGGGCGGTAACTGGAATCTCATCCGCATTGCTGAGTCAGATACTGTATATCTTCTGGTCTGGAAATGCGAACAACGCAAACGACTTCGGCTCATCTTTTACTTCTGATTTGATATGGAGCCGCCTGCTTCCCAATGTCACTTATCCATTGGGCGTCCTGCCTGGCATATTGATCGTCTCTGCGCCATTACTTATCTTTCTGCTTTATGTTCTTGCAGGGAATCGCTATAACTGGCACTTTATCCGCCCCCTGGGATTGTTCTCCATGCTGGCTGTTCTCTTCCTGGGGGGACTGGTGGTCAGCACCAAAATCGGCGGCGGCGCCGACATCCACAACATGGATGCGTTCATGGTTTTGCTGGCGATCATTTCATGTAGTTTCCTTGCAGGTCAGGTTTCCGTTGAAAAGACGGGGAGCACATGGGGGGCAATCCCGGTTTGGGTTATGATATTTGTTGTCTTTATACCGGTTGCGTTCTCTGCACAAGGTGTACAACGACATTTTTCCTACGACAAAGCACAGGCACAAAAAGACCTGGCTACATTGCGTACTGTCGTTGAAAATGCAGCAAGTCAGGGAGGGGAAGTTCTCTTCATCGGTGAAAGGCAGATCATCACCTTTCACATGGTGGATAATGTCAACTTGGTTCCCGAATACGAAGTTGTCACATTGATGGAAATGGCGATGTCCGGGAACCAGACTTACATGGATCACTTCGACCAGGACCTTGCAAACCATCGATTTGCGGTAATCGTCACACGCAGACAAAGAGTTGTCAAAAAGGACGATGAACCGTTTGCCGAGGAGAACAACGTCTGGATCGATTCCATATCCCGCCCATTGCTATGCTATTATGAACGCAGTATCACCCTTGAAACTTCGAACACTTTGATCCTCACCCCAGCTCAGGCGAAGGAAGATTGTCCATAATAGGGACAGTTCATCGGTCAACATGATGCGCATCCTTATCGTCAATAGCGAATATCCTCCCATCGGCGGCGGCGCGGGAAATGCCGCGGCACATATTGCCCAACGTCTTGCACGGATGGGACATACAATATCCGTTGTTACATCCCGCTTTGGAAGCCTGTTGCACGAGGAACACCATGATGGGATAACGATTCATCGGATTCCTACACTGCGCCTCAAACAGGATCGTTCCACAGCCGTCGAGCAGATCATCTTTATCATCACCGCCTCGCTCTGGACCTTGAGTATGATCCCGAGTTTCAAGCCACATGCCACCCTGGCATTTTTCGGCATCCCATCCGGCGCAGTGACCTGGCTGGTCAAAAAAATGTACAAAATCCCTTATGTGGTTTCCCTGCGCGGCGGCGATGTTCCGGGCTTCCGACCTTATGACTTTGACCTTTATCACAAGTTACTATCCCCTTTCCTCCGCGTAATTTGGAAGAACGCCTCGGCTATCGTTGCCAATAGCAATGGACTGCGTGATCTCGCTTTGAAATTCGATTCGCGCTTTGAAATTCCCATCATCCCGAACGGCGTTGATCTGGAAGAAATAAAAACCACAGAACGTGATTGGTCACCTCCGCGCCTTCTTTCGGTGGGACGTCTTGTCCATCAAAAAGGACTCGACCTTGCCATGCACGCATTAGCAGATTTGAAAGATATGGAATGGGAATGGGTGATCGTGGGCGACGGTCCGCAAATGCACACATTGAAATCACTTGCCCAAAAACTTGAGCTTGAAGAACACATTGTTTTTACTGGGTGGCAATCGCGTGAACAATTAAATGAACACTACAAACAGTCCAACCTGTTTCTGTTTCCCTCCCGTCACGAAGGGATGCCTAACGCCGTCCTCGAAGCCATGGCAAGTGGACTGCCCGTGATTGCGTCGCAAATTGCAGGAAATGAAGAATTAGTGAGCAACGATGAAACAGGTTTACTCGTCCCGTCTGAAGATGTTGAAGCCTTGAGAGAATCACTGAAAAAATTGTTGAACGATGTTCCCCTCCGCAAACAAATGGGAATGGCTTCCCGCCGCCGCGTGGAGGAAAATTACAGTTGGGAAAATACAGCAAAACAATACGCGCTTATCCTGGAACAATCTGCCTAATCTGCGACTGCTCCCCCTCTCCCTTTGGGAGAGGGCAGGGTGAGGGTTAGTGTAAAATAGCCTCCATGTGCGGCATTTGTGGAATATCCCACTCCGATCATCGAACACCCGAGAAAAGCCTGCTCGTAAAAATGACCCAAGCCATCGTCCACCGCGGACCCGATAGCGACGGCTTTTATACGAGCGCTGGCATCGGCTTGGGGATGAGGCGTCTTGCCATCATTGACGTGGCAGGCGGCGACCAGCCGATACCCAATGAAGACGAATCGCTGTGGCTCATCTTCAATGGTGAATCGCATAACTTCCCCGAACTCTACGCAGACCTCATCAGACGCGGGCACGAATTCCGTACACGCACCGACTCCGAGTGTATTCTTGCATCTCTACGAAGAATATGGCAATGAATGTGTGCAACATTTGCGCGGTCAAGCCGCCTTTGCGTTGTGGGACAGTAAAAAACAAAAACTTCTCTTAGCCCGTGACCGCTATAGGTAAGAAGCCTCTTTATTATACAATTCAAAACAATACGCTTTATTTCGCCTCTGAATTAAGCGCTTTGCTCGCGGCGTTACCCCACAAGCCCGAAACAAATCTCGAAGCCATTGATCTTTATTTGAGCCTGCAATATATCCCCGATCCGCTTACGGCTTATCAGGGCATTTATAAACTTCCTCCCGCGCATCGCCTCATTTGGCAGAACGGCACGGCAAAAACAGAAAAGTATTGGGATTTCGCCTACCAACCCAAACACACTGGGGGCGAAGAAGAACTCATCGAAGAACTGCGTGCGTTGTTGAAAGAATCCGTCAAGATGCGCCTCATCAGCGAAGTGCCGCTGGGCGCGCATCTCAGCGGCGGCATCGATTCGAGCATCATCGTTGCGCTCATGGCGGAACTCAGCGATGCGCCCGTCAAAACGTTTTCGGTTGGTTTTGAAGAGGAGAACTTTTTCCGAACTTGAACACGCCCGCACGATCGCACAAAAATATTCCACCGACCATCACGAGTTCATCCTCAAGTATGGCGATATTCCCTCCACGCTCGAAAAGATCACTTATCACTTCGGCGAGCCTTTTGCGGATGCCTCTGCCATTCCGCTTTATCACATCTCGAAGATGACGCGTGAACACGTCACGGTTGTGATCAATGGGGATGGCGGGGATGAGGACTTCGCGGGCTATCAACGTTACTGGCTCGACCCGATTGCAAACAATTATCTGCGTGCGCCTCAATTCCTGACCCGCGGGCTGGTTCCATCCATTGCACGTGTTCTCCCTGACAACTCAGACCGTCCCGTTGGGCAAAGTTTCGTAAATGGACTTAAACGTCTGCATCAATTGCCCGAGATCGATTCACGCGCCAGTATTCTTCGTTGGGGGTCCTACTTCTCGCCGAAACAACGCTCACAATTATGGAAACCTGAATTCAAATTCAACGCCGATAACGCTCAATCTCTCTTAGCCGAAAAATTTGATTCAGCAGAAGGTTCTTTCCTCGATAAAACTTTATACACCGACTTGCATACCTATCTCCCTGGCGATTTGCTCGTTAAAACCGACCGCATGGCGATGGCCGCGTCCATTGAAGCACGCTCGCCTTTCCTCGATCATAAAATGGTGGAGTGGTCGGCTCGGGTGCCGGATCAATTCAAAATTCATGGAAGAAGCGGGAAATATCTGCTTAAGAAGACATTTGCCAATGAGTTGCCCGAATCCATTAAAGGACGCGGCAAACAGGGATTCGGCATCCCCCTAGGATCCTGGTTCCGGGGTCCGCTGTATGGCTGGGCACAGGAATTGTTAGTAAAAAATGGAGGATCATTGAATCAGTGGTTCGATAAAAATGCGATGACTGTTTTACTGGATGAACATCGTTCCGGGCGAGTAGACCACGGCAAACGCCTCTATGCGCTGACCATGCTGGCTTTATGGAGAAGAGGTTATGATGTTTAAGTTTGGCGAAAATTGGGCTTCATTTTCCCGCCAACTGGATGAAGACCGCATCAACACTGCCAGACAATCCTTGATCTCACTCTTTGGTGAAAATGAATTGAAGGGGAAATCATTTTTGGATATCGGTTGTGGAAGCGGATTATTTTCGATCGCTGCGGCTCAATTGGGCGCGGTGGTTACCGGCATTGATGTTGATCCTGTTTCTGTTCAAACATCACAGGAAAATTCAAGGAAATGGCTTCCTGATTCACCGTCTGAGAATTTTCAGAAGGGTTCAGTGCTGGATGATGAAAAAATAAAAACCCTGGGTCGTTTTGATATCGTCTATTCATGGGGTGTTTTACACCATACGGGCTCAATGAAGCGCGCCTTGCAAAATGCGGCCCACTGTGTGAAAAGCGGCGGCTTATTAATGGTTGCGATCTATAATCAACATTGGTCTTCACCCCTCTGGAAGTGGGTCAAGTGGCTATATAACCATTTGGGAAGTTGGGGACAAAAAGTTCTCGTTTGGATGTTTACACCGGTTATTTTCATGGCAAAGTGGCTGGTGACCTTCAAGAATCCATTCAAAATGGGGCGCGGTATGGATTTCCTACACAACGTCATTGATTGGGTGGGCGGGTATCCTTATGAGTATTCCAGCGTCATGGAAATGACGGATACACTACAGAAACTTGGGTTTGAAGTATTGCTGGTACGTCCCGCCACAGTGCCTACAGGCTGTAATGAGTTCGTGAGCCGGCTTGGGAAGGAATAACCCAATGCCCCTGGATTTTGATTTCTCGGACATCCGTTAAATCCTGTCTGCGGGCTGAATTTATTGTCACGATTTGGTTTTCATTGAAAGGATAAAAATGGCTGAAAAACAAACAGTGCTCGTTACAGGTGGCAGTGGTTTCATCGGCACAAACCTGGTACGGTTGCTCGTAAAAAGCGGTGAATACCGCGTAGTAAATTTGGATGCACATACCTACGCGGCGAACATACTCTCCCTAGAAGATTTGGAGGGACAGCCCGGTTATGTGTTCGTACAGGGAAATATCACAGACCGTGAACTGGTTGCATCCCTGTTTGCGCAATACCAGCCTGTGGGCGTCCTCCATCTGGCGGCTGAATCGCATGTGGACCGTTCCATTGAGAATGCAGATGATTTTGTTCAGACGAATGTAGTGGGCACGTATACAATGCTTGAAATGGCACGGGCGTATTGGAACATGCTGCCATCGGAACAAAAAAAAGCCTTCCGGTTTCTGCATGTTTCAACGGATGAAGTATTTGGCTCCCTGGGTGAAGATGGATATTTCACCGAGGACACCTCCTACGCGCCCAATTCTCCCTATTCTGCCTCGAAGGCTTCCAGCGATCATTTTGTACGCGCGTATCACCACACCTATGGCTTGCCAACCGTTATAACGAACTGTTCCAATAATTACGGTCCCTACCAGTTCCCTGAGAAAATGATTCCACTGATGATCCTGAACGCGCTTTCAGGCAAGTCATTGCCTGTCTATGGAGATGGATCGAATGTGCGTGACTGGTTGTATGTGGAAGATCATTGCAAAGCGGTACAGCTCGCCTTCGAAAAAGGGTTGCCGGGAGAAGTGTATGTGATCGGCGGCGAAAACGAACAGAAGAATTTGAATCTTGTGCATCAAATGTGCAGCATTCTCGATGAGATCGCCCCTCCGGAGGAAGTTCCACAGTTGCGTGAACAAGGATTGAAAAGCTATACGGAGTTGATCCGTTTTGTGACGGACCGTCCAGGGCATGACCGGCGCTATGCAATCGATCCGGCGAAGATCAAGCGCGAGTTGGGCTGGCAGGCTGAGGTCAAGTTTGAAGCGGGTTTACGTCAGACCATTGAGTGGTATCTGTCCAATCCAAGATGGGTCGACCAGGTGAGCAGCGGTTCGTTCGGCGAGTGGATCAATAAAAATTATGCGTGGCGCGCAACCAAGGAGACAAAATGAAGGGAATCATTTTAGCCGGGGGCAAGGGCACACGTCTTTATCCGTTGACAATGGCTATCAGCAAACAAATTCTACCCGTCTATGACAAGCCTATGATTTATTATCCGCTCTCGATGCTGATGCTGGCGGGCATACGCGAGATATTGATCATCAGTACACCCGATGCCCTGCCCGCGTTCAAAGAACTTTTGAAGGATGGTTCGCAATGGGGCTTGAACTTTGAATATGCCGAGCAGGCTGAACCCCGCGGGCTGGCAGATGCTTTTTTGGTTGGACGCGATTTCATCGGCGAGAGCAATGTTTGTCTGATATTAGGCGATAACATCTTTTATGGCGAAGGGCTGGGAGGGTTATTAAAGGAGTGCGCCGCATTGACCGAAGGGGCAATCATCTTTGGATATCGTGTCAAGGATGCGGAGCGCTATGGAATTGTGGAACTGGATGAGCAGGAAAATGTATTAAGCCTGGAGGAAAAGCCATCCCAGCCCAAGTCGGACTTTGCTGTGCCAGGGATCTATTTTTACGACAACCAGGTCGTGAAAAACGCTGAATCCGTTCAGCCTTCTGCACGCGGCGAGATCGAGATCACCGACCTAAACAAAATTTACATGGAACAGGGTAAATTAAAAGCAAAACTGTTTGGGCGCGGCGTCGCCTGGTTGGATGCGGGCACACATGAGTCCCTGCTTCAAGCCGCCATCTTCATTGAGGCAATTCAGCAACGACAGGGCTTAATGATCTCCTGCCCTGAAGAGATCGCATATCGCATGGGGCTTATCACCGTGGAACAATTGCGCGAACTGGGACGGACACTTTCCAGCAACAGCTACGGAAAGTACATATTGGATATTGCAGAAAAGATGTGACAGGCAGCGACAATGACATCTGAATTTTCATTCCAGGAAGGTGATGGATTTAAGTTTGAAAGGTTCGTTTCAGCAGAAGATGTAAGACGATTTGCCGAAGTTGTAGGCGATCTTAATCCCATCCATCTCGATGTTGAATTTGCTGAAAAATCCTTTTTCAAAAACCGTATTGTCCACGGGGCGTTCCTGGCAGGCTTAATTTCAAAAATACTCGGCATGGATTTCCCCGGACAGGGAACGGTGTATATTTCACAGAATTCGGTTTTTAAACGTCCCGTGTATGTTGATACCACCATTCAAGTGGAAGTAAAAGTCACGCAGGTGCTTGCAGATCAGCGTCGGTTGGTGCTGGATACCAGCGTTTTTAATTCCGATGGCAAACCCTGCCTGATGGGTTCGGCAACCGTCTGGTTACCTGAATAAATCGTTTGAAGCGATCAAGGAGATTTCTCAATGTCCATTCCATTTAACAAACCAACCTTTGCAGGAAAAGAAAGTGAATATATTCAACAGGCGATACAGATAAATCACCTTTCCGGTGATGGGCAATTCACAAAAAAGAGCCATGCCTTATTGGAAGAATCCCTGGGCGTGCCCAAAGTCTTGCTGACCACTTCCTGCACGCACGCGCTGGAAATGTCCGCCCTGCTTTTGGATTTAAAGGATGGAGATGAGGTCATCGTGCCCTCCTTTACGTTTGTTTCCACAGTCAATGCCTTTGCGTTGCGGGGAGCTAAACCGGTCTTCGCGGACGTTCGACCGGATACTCTCAATTTGGACGAATCCAAACTGGAGGCTTTGATCACACCCCAGACACGCGCCATTGTCGTCGTCCACTATGCAGGCGTCGGCTGTGAAATGGACGCGATCATGGAGATCGCAAATCGTCACAAAATTCCAGTTGTCGAAGATAACGCTCATGGACTCTTCGGAAAATATAAGGGGAAGAATCTCGGCACATTCGGCGTGATGGCAACCCAAAGTTTCCATGAGACGAAGAACTTCACCTCCGGGGAGGGCGGCGCGCTCTTGATCAATGATCAAAAGTTCATCGAAGAAGCCGAGATCCTGCGCGAGAAAGGAACCAACCGCAGCCGCTTCTTTCGCGGGCAGGTGGATAAATACACGTGGGTCAACGTTGGTTCCAGTTACCTGCCATCTGATATGCTTGCTGCATTCCTGCTTGCTCAATTGGAGGAACGTGAGAAGATTCAATCCTCCCGCCAGCGTATCTGGGAAACGTATTACAAGGAACTGGAAGCATGGGCGGAGGAAAATCAGGTACGAATGCCTTTTGTCCCTGCGCACTGTGAGCAGACCTATCACATGTTTTACCTGCTCTTTCCAACTCTGGAGAAACGCCAAGCCGCCATCGCACATTTGAAGGAGCGCGGTATTCAGGCGGTCTTCCATTACCTGCCCTTGCATCTTTCGCCAATGGGTGAAAAATATGGAGGCAGCGCCGGAGACTGCCCTGTTACTGAGCAGATCACCGACCAGCTCCTGCGTTTGCCTTTTTACACAAATATGACAGGCGAGGATCAAACACGCGTGATTGAAGCTTTGAAAGAGTTTTCTGTTCAATAAGCCTCCCATGACAGATATGCCTAGCAATGAGAAAGGCGTATTTTCAACCTGGAATATTTTAAAACTGATCCTGGCGTTGGGGTTGGCACTATTCATTTTTTCAAAGACGGATCGAGCCAGTATCGTTGCCACCCTCAAAAGCGTTTCCCTTTTCTGGCTGGCGATTTCAGGCACGCTTTTCCTCCTTTTGACACTTCTCAAGGCGCTTCAGTACTACATTCTTATGCGGGATGAATTAACGTACTGGCAGGTGTTGAATGTGATCATCTGGCAAAATGCTGTTACCAATTTCTTTTTGGCAGGCGCGGGGATAGCCACCTACATTACCTTGTCACGCGTGGAGCATAAGATAAGAGTTGGTCAATCCCTAGTTATTTTTCTGCTGATTAAAGTCGGGGATTTGACCGCCATCTGGCTGGCGCTTTTGATATCCAGTAGTCTGGTCTGGACGCAGATACGCGTCATTCAAACCCCAATGGTTTTCCTGCTTCTAGGGATTGGGCTTATCCTCCTGATCTTTGTTTTTACCGTTGTGTTCCGCCAGAGATTTGTCTCCACGCTCAATAGGGTTTTGGATCGGCTTGGTATATCACAAATCCAGCTTGTTGAAAGAGGCGCGCTTTTTCTTCAAAACCTGGCAAACATGAAGCAGGAAAAGGTCATGGGATCGTTTGTCCTGTTGCTCTTATGCTCAATCCTGTACCTGGCGGTGACCATGATCTGGTTTTACTCCAACCTGGCAGCTTTCCACCTGCAAATGGATGCCGCGCCGGTTGTGTTTGTGAGTAACCTGATGCAGCTGGTCTCCTACTTTCCGGTATATGTGTTTGGCGGGATCGGCATTACCGAAACAAGCGCCCTGTATTTCTGGAGTTTTTTTCAAATTCCGCAGGATGTATTAGCTCCGGCGTTGATCGGCATTCGAATACTTTTTTATCTTTCCAACTTGATTCCCTTGATATACTTGCCCGTCTATGCAGTGCGCCATAAACAAAAAGAACAAATGGAAAATGAACAGCAAAAACTATAGTATCTTGATGTCCATTGGATTACTCGGGGGGCTGATCAAAGTATGGCGTGAAACTTCCATGATCTCAACCGTTCAAGTGAATTGGGGAAAACTTTTTTCACCAGTCGAGATATTGGCTATATCTGCTTATATCCTGCTTTTTCTTGTAGGCTTTTCTTTTCTATTCATGGGCTTATGGCGTGTGGAAACACTTAACCGTGCAACGCTTACGCTTAAACTGAAACAAATGGGCTGGCTCATGCTTGTAGTCGTTATTTTGATTCCCCAGTACGTCTATCTTTATTCTGAATGGCAGAATATCCTTGTCAACCCCTGGATACAGTTCATGTTTGCGATGAGTTTTGCCCAGGTCGCCTTATTTCTTGTCGGGCAAAATCGTGCACAACGTTTTGGATGGAGTGAACTTGCGCTTGCGCTCAGCCTGTTCCTTTACCCGCGTATCGTCCAGGAAACCCGGAGCCTTACCACTGATACTTTGTCCTATAGGATCGTAACAATAACTGGCTTTGCTGTTGTTGTATTCATTATCTTTGCCTTGTATTCACCATATAGTGAAAGAATACGCTTCTCCCTGATTGCATGGCGCGAAAAAATAGGAGCGGCGCGTTTACCATTGATGGCAGTATTGTGCCTGGCTCCCATCCTTCATCGCTATCTTGTAGCTCCTGAAACCTATATCCTTTACGATGACATCCGGTTTGCGATTTTGCTTGCAGCGGTTTGGAATGTCGCGTATCTTGCTTTAACCGGATCAGACCCTCTCGTCACGCGGGAGGCATTGGGGATCAGCCTGGGCGTTCTCCTATTTACATCAGTCCTGGCACAGTATTCTCTTGAGGTGATCAATTATCCATTTTCGCTCTCATGGTCGGAAGGCAATCGCTTTTATGATTATTCGCTGGTTTTTGGACAATCACTCTATAACCATGTCGGAAAGATCGCCAATCCCTATGAATTGCCGGGTCGTTATGGATTATGGGGCATCTTATTTTTGTTGAAGGGACTGCCGATCTGGGTGCATCGTCTATGGAATTTAATCCTCTTGACCGTCCCTGTATTGATCTTTTCCGCTTTACTTACACGGAAGTTAAAGCCGCCAGCATTGCGTTATGGGATGTTGCTTTGGATCGCGCTTTTTCTGACGATACGCGCCCCGCTTCATCCTCCCTTTATCGTTGTTTCCATTATCACAGTTCTTTTCGCGTTTGACAACTCTTTTGTCAAACGCGGCGCATCATTGGCAGTTGCCGGTTTTTATGCCGGGCTTAGCCGCTGGACTTGGGCGTTTGCGCCCGGAGCCATCGGCGCATTGATCGACCTGTTATTGTATTATCCAGCTCGAACGGGTCCCTGGTGGAAGCGCCTCGCGCCAACAGCGGCGTTGACCCTGCTGGGCGTCCTGCCGGGACTGCTTCCCAGTGCGGGACTGTACTCATCTCTTGTGCAAGGAGAATCGGTTACGTCCAACCAGCCTCTGCTTTTGTATCGTCTCTTTCCAAATGAAATTTTGGGGCTGGGCGTGTTGTTTTTAGCTTTGCTGTATACCCTGCCATTACTTCTCATACTCGGGTGGTGGATAAAGTCCAAGCAATGGCAGTTGGACCGGGTGCAAATTACAGCCATGGGCGGCGCGCTGACCGGGTTCTTTGTCATTGGGTTGGTCATCAGCGCAAAGATTGGCGGCGGCGGCGACCTGCATAACCTGGATATGTACCTTGTCACCGTACTTACCCTGTCTGTGCTTGGATTGACGGTCACTACGAAAAAAAAGAACCTGCCTGTATGGGCGCTGGGATTGGTTCTTTATCTTGTTTATCTAATGGTATATCCATTCACACCCTTTAACCCTGTCTCTACTTACGATCCGCGTCTGGATCTCGCAAATCAGAATCAGGTCAAAGAAGCGCTTACCAAAATCCAAAAAAGGGTGAAAGCGTATACCGAAAAGGGAGAAGTCTTGTTTATGGACCAGAGACAGTTACTTACATTTGGTTTTGTCACTGATGTCCCTTTTGTGCCTGAGTACGAGAAAAAATATATGATGGATCAAGCCATGGGGAACAACGCGCAATATTTCCATTCCTACTACGAGGATTTGGCGGCGAAACGTTTTACGTTGATCGTCACTGAACCCTTGCGCTCTGAATTAAAAGATGAAATGGGCGGCGCGTTTGCAGAGGAAAACGATGCGTGGGTTACGTGGGTTTCAAACCCTACCTTATGTTATTATGAACCCATTTACCTCTCAAAAAAGACCAACGTAGAATTACTGGTCCCCAAGAAAAATCCCGTTGGGTGTGAACAATACCTGGAATAATTTCCCTGAATACCTGCTGCGCAACTATCGAAAGACGAACTCGTTATGTATCTATTCAATGAATTCCAGATCGTCCCATTGATATTTTTATTCCTTCTGTGGGGTATCGGCGGCTGGTTGATGACCCTTCGTTGGTTTGAGCTTGAATCATACGAACGCGGTTTTATTGGCTTCGCTTTGGGATTGGTGATCGCAAACTGGATCGGAAATTTCACAGCGCGCATCCTGCCCATGCAATTTGCTTTTTGGGTCGCGGGGATTTTAACACTGGCATTGGGTGTGATTTCCGTTCTCCCGTTCAATCATGAATTTATTGTGGGGCATTTTAAATCCAATTGGACAAAGTGGCTTTTATTTATCGCGGCAGCGCTGCTGTTCACCCTCATCGGCCGTGGGCTGGGGATGCTGGATGAGTATCAAAACCTTCCCACGGTTTCCATCATGGCCACTGGCGATATTCCGCCTCATTTGCCCGGCTCTCCTGATGTGCGTTATGGCTATCATTACTTCTTGATTCTGCTCGGTGTTCAATTTATGCGTGTTGCGCACGCCGCCCCCTGGACAGCCCTCGACCTGGCACGTGGACTCACATTGGCATTAGCCGTCACCCTGACTGCATTATTGGCGTTCCGCCTTACCCTCAACAAAACCATTTCCTATCTATCCGCTTTGTTTTTTACATTTGCAGGTGGAACACGCTGGCTGTTACTTCTTCTACCGGTCTCGCTATTAAAGAATATTTCTGCATCCCTTACATTGATCGGTTCGGGGCGCGATACAGCCGCCAACCTTCTTGATGCACTCGCTCTTCCGTGGAGGGTGGAGGGAAGTGGACCTATTCCATTCCCTTTTGCGTTTGCCAACGGTGTGGACAGCCCTTCGATCATGGCGCATAACGGATATGGCGTCTCAGCAGGGCTGATCATGCTTTTACTGGTATTGTTGGCGGGGCGTCAAAAAACATGGAAGACGGGTATTCTTTTTACGATATTGCTCGCATCTCTCGCACTTGCCAATGAAGTTAACTTTGCCCTCCTCTATATCGGTATTTTCATAATTGCCGTGCTATGGGCAGTTCAAAACAAAACTATTCGCCTGACTCCATCCATGTGGGGCTGGGGTGTTATTATCATTGTGGCAGGCATATGTACAACCCTGCAGGGAGGCTTGATCACAGAGGTTCTGCGCGGACACTTGCAACCAGACACAAATGCAGCAGCCTCATATTTCAAGGTTGGTTTTTCCATCGTACCTCCTACACTTATCTCATCTCACCTGGGAAAACTGTCTCTTTTTAATCCCCTTCAACTGCTTGCCGCTATATTCGAAATCGGACCCATCGTTCTTGCCCTCCCCTTCATCCTGCGCTGGGGATACCAATCCATGCGCGAAGAGAAGTGGATGCAAGCCGCTCTCGCTGCGTCCACTGTGCCAAGCTTGTTGTCCCTTTTTATTGAGTACTCAGGCAATGCAGGCATAACAGCCACCACCCGCCTGCTTTCAAACCTATTCTTCATGTGCAAAATATTGGCTGTCCCGTTGCTTTGGTTATGGCTTCAGAATCAGGCAGAATGGAAGCATCGAGTCGTTTATGGAATTGGGGCTGTTGCCATGCTTGGCGGAGTTGTTCTTTTCTCCATCGAACTGATTGCAGTACCGCGTCCGGTCTATGCGGAATTTATTACAGGCATGGATGCACAATTCCAACAGGAATATTGGGATCGCCTCTCTCCACCATCAGGCTGGGTATTCGACCCTGATTCGTCGTGTGCATCCTCACTCTTTGGCAGGCAGGCTCACTCGATCATCAATTGGGGTGTACATACCCCTGAATATGAAGCATTCATCGAAACCCCCGACCCTTATGCCCTGAATGCCGCGGGGTACACCCATGTGTACGCGGAAAAAAGCTATTGGAGAGACCACTCATCCCAACTCGATCAGGCATGTGTAAAAATTCTTCGAACAATAGAAGGTGCAAGTCTGTCGCACGGCGCGTTGGTACCTGACTTTCGACAACTTGCTGATATCTCTAAATGCAAATGAAATATCCTTCACGCATCAGATTCTGGCAATCGATTCTTGCAATCAGCGCCACATTACCCGTTTTATGCATTTGGCAAATGTTCGGGCTGGCAAATACACTTGGAATCGATATCCCATCCCGTTCGGCATGGATTGGATTAATTGCTGGACTTGCCCTGACAGCTATACTCCCGCTTCTTTTCCTGACTTTGACCTGGTCCCGTTACAAAGAGCGTATCCTGTTCCTTATGGAATCTCCTGAGCGTGTTTCTATAAAACTGCGCTGGCTCGGCATATTGTTTCTCATTGTTTCAGTTGTTGGATACACCGTTGTATTCATGCAACCTTTCGTTCGCAACCTTTTTGGAGGAGAAGGCTGGGTTCCTGTTCTGATCTACTGGCTTTTTGCCATAACTGGAATGTTCTCTCTGAAATCAATCCGGCGCGATATACATTGGTTCACTGCCTTGCTTGTTGTTACTTTATGCCAATCCATATTTCACCTGCTTATTGTTAATCTTTCCCAAGTCACAGATTATCCTTTTGCAATGGGATGGTCCGAGACCAGCCGCTATTATTATCCATCCCTCTTTCTATCTGAAGAAGTCTATGGTCAAAAATTTTCCTGGCCCGTACTTCACCCCACATTGCACCTGCTCCTTGCGCCACCCTATCTGTTCCACGCGCCTCTTTGGGTGCATAGACTGTGGCAGGTTGCAATGAGACTCATTTTAGTGGGAGCCATCGTCCCGGCATTGATGAAGCGTTTGTCCATTCAAGGAAAAGCCGCTCGTTGGTTGATCGCCTCATGGATGTTGCTTTTCCTATTCATGGGTCCCATTTATTTTCACCTTGCCGTCCCAGTCATCATCATATTGATTGGCTATTCAAAAGAAAATGAATGGAAGACATGGCTCGCAGTGATTGTGGCATCCATCTGGTGCGGATGGAGCCGCGTGAACTGGTACCCGGTGCCCGGGATGATGGCGGCGGTTTTTTATTTTATGGAAGCACCGATAAGCGGGAAAAATGTTTGGCGTTATTTGCTTAAGCCCGCGCTTTGGTTCATTATAGGCACATTGACAGCATTCCTGTTTCAACGGATTTATATTAATTCTCTCAGGTGTAGATAGCGCATATTTTTATACAAGCCTGTCTTCATCCCTATTATGGTATCGGCTGTTACCGAATGCATCCTATTTTCTTGGCATCCTGCCCGGGGCATTGCTAGTATCCCTGCCCATATGGCTCGCAATCTATATATTCCTACGTTCCCATAAAAGAGCGTATTCATCCCGCAAGATTGGTTTTTATCTTTGCCGCGTTGTTTGTTTTATTTCTTGGTGGAATTATAGTGAGCTTGAAGATTGGCGGCGGAGCCGACTTACACAACATGGACGCCTACTTCGTTTTGCTGCTCGTTGTTTTTACCTACTTGATGTTTGGATGTTATCAACGGGAGGATGGAGAAACAGATCAGCCTATATCGCTGCATTGGGGCATGATCGTCTTGTTAATCATCATGCCCGCCTGGTCACAGTTAAAATCCAGCCCGGCGTTTATAACGTACGATTCAAATAGAACGCAAGCGGCAGAAACAACTTTGCAAAGCTATATAGATCAAGTAAATGCACAAGGCGGCGAGATTCTTTTCATCACGCAGAGACATCTCGTTTCAATGGATATGCTGAAAAATGTAACCCTTGTCCCTGAATATGAGCGGGAGGACTTGATGGAAGCAGCTATGGGAAATAATACTCAATATCTTGGAAAATTCCGCAGTGACATGGAATCCCAGCGTTTCGCCTTGATCGTTGTAGACCCATTGAACTTTAATATCATGACGAGCAACCGCAGTTTCGCAGAAGAAAACAATGTATGGGTAAGAAAGATCATTAAACAAATCCTGTGCAATTACCGCGAAGAGGCGGTATTCCCACAGGATGATATTGCCTTGTACGTGCCGCAAACAGGCGCAAGGCAATGCCCATAAAATAAGGAGGGTAATGGTTATTCTGCAGCGAGATTTGCTTTAATATCCCCATATCGCAAAAGATTTAGAACTGTAGTGAAAATTAAAATAAGGAATAAGGGTGGAAAGGCATTACTCAAAAAATAGGGCTTGTATTTAAACGGGATTAATAGTGACGAATACGAGACGGCAATACCCAAAATCAGCAGGATCGAAGCGAACTTGTATCGAGAGTTTTTAATTTCAGGAAGATTCCCGAGGAAGAGAGCCATGGGCGCTGTAAGTATGGAGAGAGTGTAATCATTGCTGACCGGGATGATTAACGCTCCGATCATGCATGTGAGAAGTAGATACATGTCGATCCCGGGCTCTCTCTTCAGATGGAACATCACAATTGCGAAGATAAAGGCAGCTAAAAACAACAACAGCAAAAGTGTGGAAATTGGACCCGGATTACCCTGCAATTTTCCCAAAGCATTCAGTGAGATCATTCCCAAGCCATCGTTCGTAAATAACCCGGCAAATGCCTTGATGGAATGATTCCCATTCCACCCCCAGCCAGGAGTGGCAATTTGAGTTGCAACCGAGTTTATAAATTCCAGGAACATTTTTCCACCCATGATAAACAGGAGAAGAAAATTGAATATTCCAATACCTGCAAACCTGCGGACAACAGTTTTCCAATCCCGCCAATCGTCCACCAACATGACAATAAATATTGCAGGGTATATTTTCAGTTGAACAGAGATGGAGAAGAGTAAATACGCAATGATGCGATGTTTTTTATGGTTGTGAAAAATATAAATTGCAAGCAGGCACAATAGGAACGTAAAAACGTTATATTGTCCTCTCTCCAATTCAAATTGAAATCCATATGAAACCAGCCCAGTGAGAAAGAACAAGAGAATCATGGAAAGGTTTTTCATTCCTGCTATTTTTACTGGAAGAATAAAAGTCAGTATGAAGTAACAAACAATGGAAAATAGAGTAAAAGTTGTGAACAGTGCAGGGTAATTGCCAGCAAGCAACAGTGGTGCAAAGAATATATATGTAAAAGGTGGATAGAACTGTACTGAAAATGGGGATTTGCCCTCGAAAAACCATCCTTTGGCTAAACCAAGGACTGCGCGCAAGTCATTGCCGATTGGGAAGCGATCGGGCAGATAGTTGAAGAAATATTTCATTCTAAGGGTTTCATTCAGAAAGATAGGGAAAATAAAGAACAAAATATAACAAATAAGAAAACCAACCAGCACCCAGATGATAATCGGCGGGTTGATGATCTGTTCTACAAGACTGTTGAACAGGTTTTTTATTGCAAATTTATCTTCCGACTCGGATAATAGTATCCATGCCCCAAGCAGAAAAACAATGATCGAGATTTCGATGCCTAATATTTGAGTAGATTGAATACCCCTCTTTGCACCCGGGAGCAGGTCAACGAGCAGGGATAACGCCACGCCCAATATTCCCAGGATGGTAAGACCTCGTCCAAAATTCCTGATTGTCATGCTTATTCTTCCCTACACAAATTTTATACGCCGCGCCGCAAAAGCGACCATGCGGAACAACAATAATCCATGTTTCCAGCGTGAAATGTTGGTGGTGCCATACGTCCGTTCGCGGTAACGGATGGGCAAGTCAATGATCTTCAAGTTGAGTTTTGCCGCGCCAAAGATCAGGTCGAAGTCACCGAAGGGGTCGAAGTCGCCAAAATAGGAGCGGTTCGCCGCGATCAACTCATAATCCTTTTTATATAAAACCTTTGTACCGCACAACGTATCCTTGATGGGTTGACCCAACAGCCACGAGAACGCCATGCTGAAGAACTTGTTACCGAGGAAGTTCAATGTTCGCATGGCTTCCTTTTCCATCGGGTAGACGAGACGCACGCCATTGATGAACTCGCCCTTCCCGGAAACCAGTGCATCGTAGAAGCGCGGCAGGTCTTCAGGCGGGACAGTGAGATCTGCGTCGAGGATCATCAGGATGTCGCCGGTGGCTTTCTCGAAGCCGGCGCGAATGGCGTCTGCTTTGCCAACGCCCGGTTGTTTGAGAAGCAGGCTGGGGGTCGAAGGCTTGCGTTGAGCGTTGTCGAAACGATGAGAGGCGGTCTCCCGTTCGATCGCGGCGTAGGTATCATCCTTTGAATGTCCCTCGACAAAGACGATCTCGGTCCCGCCTCCCATTTGAGGGACTCGTTCAAAAATGGATTTGATATTTCCCGCTTCATTGCGCGCCGCAATAACGACAGACACTGTCGCTTCCTTCGCCCGTTCCGGCTGGGGACGTGCCACCACAAGGTTGGAAAGTGCAAGTTGGTTGAAGGGCCACAAACGGACAAGAAACCGGTTTGCTAAACCGCCCAGTGGGAGGGGAAAGAGAATTTCCTGCGAGGTACGAATGGTTTCAAAACCAGCCAGTTGCAGGAGCGAATAAACATCTTCACGAGTTAACCAATTTTGAAACATGTTGGGCGTGGCAAGGTTTAGTTTTTGGGCAGTACTGAGCGCCAATTGCCACAGCCTGCTGTGAAAATTCAGAATGATGCGCGTACGCGGCGTGCTGAGCTTTTTGACCTCTTCCAAAACCCGTTGCACATCCCACAGGTCATTGACAAGATCGGACAGGATGATGACATCGAACGTCTCATTGATCGCAGAAAGGTCGTGTGCATCAGCGTGGATGAATTCGAGATCAGGGTGGTGTTCCTTTGCGCGGCGGATCATTTCTTCAGAAAAGTCTACTCCAACGCCACGCGCTGGTTTGAGGTTGGCCAGCAGGCGTCCATCTGCACAGCCTATTTCAAGAACCCGTAAGTTTGAGCTTACATAAAAGCGATAGATCTCTGCCAAACGGCGGTGATACCAGATGCCAAGTCCCTGCCATGTGTCACGTTTATTGGCAATGGAGTCCCAGTGTGAGATTCGAGTTTGTTGGTAGTCCTGACCTGCAGAATCGAAAGGCGGTTTTGTTTTTAACATGTGTCTGATTTTACTGGAAATATGAAGTTTTGAATGGGGAACAACAAATCAGACAACTGTGTAAGAAATCTCTGGATTATCGTTTCAAATAGGCATGAAAACATCGACCCTCAACTATGACCAAATTGCCGGTGATTATAACCAGCGCTATCCCTCCACCCAAAGCTGGGAGCGTGGAGGGGCTTTACTCGACCTGGCAAACCATTTCAAGAATGGTCTTATTCTCGAAGTGGGCAGCGGCACTGGCTACTGGCTCAACCTGCTCCATCAACATGCTGCAAACCTGTTCGGCTTGGATTATTCGCTGGGTATGCTCCAACAGTCACAGGGACAGCCCGCCCCGTTGGAACTGACGCGCGGCTCCGCGGTTCAACTCCCTTATCATGACAATACCTTCAACTTGCTTTATTCCGTAGACGCCATCCATCACTTTGTCGATCATCGCGCTTTCATTAAGGAAGCCTTCCGTGTATTGAAACCAGGCGGTGCGCTGGCAACCATCGGACACGACCCGCACGGCGGAACAACCAACTGGTATATCTATAACTATTTCGATGGCGTCTATGATGCTGACCTGCGCCGTTACCCGGCTGGAAGTTCCCTGCTTAAGTGGATCGAGGCAGAAGGTTTTGAAGACGTTTCATCCAAAACTGTGGAGCATATTCAGAATATTTATATGGGCGGGAGCGTCTTAAAAGAACCCTTCATCAAGCATAATGCCACTTCCCAACTGGCTTTGTTGAGTGTAAGCCAATATCAAGCTGGGGTTCAAAAGATAAAGACAGCCATCGAAGAGGCGGAAGCCAAAAACGAACAGATCGTTTTCGTTTCCGATATTCAAGTCAAGATGTTTTTGGGATACAAACCCAATTGATGGATACTAATTACCGCTTATGCCCGATGAGAAATCATCGGGCATTTTCTTTTTGCCGTGCTATACTCGCAAATCTGTGAATGTATTGCGGTCGTTAAAGCATCGCCCTTTCGCCCTGTTGTGGACGGGTCAAACCGTTTCCCGGCTGGGCGACAGTTTGTATCGTATTGCGCTTGCCTGGTGGGTGTTGGAGAAGACAGGTTCCGCGACGGCGATGGGAACAGTGCTGGTCTTTGCCCAGGTGCCCATGTTAATCTTTCTACTGATCGGCGGCGTAGTGGTGGATCGCCTGCCGCGTCTGCGTGTGATGTTCGCCTCGGACATATTAAGCGGACTGGTTATTATGTTCGTCGCTGTATTTTCATGGTTCGATCTTCTTCAGGTCTGGCATATCTACATTGCCAGCATGATCTTTGGTTTCGTGGAGGCGTTCTTCTTCCCGGCATATCAGGCGGTCATTCCACAGATCACACCTTCTGACGTGTTGACAAGCGCAAACTCATTGAATGGATTAAGCCAGCGCATCACTGGAATCATTGGCCCGGCGCTGGGCGCGGCTTTGGTTGCGGCAGGCGGCACATCCGTGACGTTCGGCCTGGATGCACTCTCCTTTTTCATGTCGGCTGTTTTTGTTTTCCCCATACTGCGTTTGAATCTCGATAAAGTTCAAAGGGAGGAAAATGCGCTCGAAGCAACGGGCAGACAGAAGTCCATGAAAGAAGCGCTCCAGCAGGGATTTGTTGACCTGCGCGAGGGCTTCAAGTTCGTCATCACAGTCCCATGGATCTGGGTCACCATCCTGGTCTTTGGGTTCGTCAACATCACGGAGGCGGGACCGCGTGCAGTGGCGATGCCATTTCTGATCAAGCAGGACCTTGGCGCGGACGTCGGGTTACTGGGGATATTTGGTTCAGCGGCATCATTAGGGTTTGTCGTTGGCATGATCTGGCTCGGACAATATGTACGGCTTCATCGCCGAGGTTTGCTGGGGTATTTATCTGTTGTGGTGTCGGGGGCAACGCTACTGCCTTTTGCGTTTACTTTGCCTATCCCTGTTTTGGTGGCGTCATCATTTATCAGCGGAATTTCCATGTCTGTTTTTGCGCTGGTTTGGACGCACACGTTACAGGAGATGGTTCCTGCAAAGTTATTGGGACGCGTGTATTCCATCGATGCATTAGGCTCTTTCGTTTTATTGCCGATTGGGTTCAGCCTTTCAGGATGGGCGACGGATTCATTCGGCGCAACGAATGTGTTTTTGGTTGGCGGGATCGGAACAATGGTTTTGATATTGATAGGATTAATTCACCCGGCGATTCGCAACCTGGATTGATAACCCATGAAAATTGGCATCGTCACCGACTCCACCTGCGACATCCCCGCGCACATCGCAGAACAACATGAGATCGAAGTTGTCCCGTCCATTTTGATTCTTGAAGGAAAAGAATACGCGGACGGAAAAGGAGTCACCCGCGAAGATTTCTACAGCCGACTGCCCTCGCTTCAGAGTCAGCCGACAACTGCCGCGCCGTCCATTGGCGATTTCTCAACCCCATACAACTCACTCCTCGCCCGCGGCTGTGACCACATCCTCTCCGTCCACGCCGCCTCACAGTTGACCACCATCATTAACTCCGCACGCCAAGCCGCGCAGGATTTCCCCGATAAGATCACCGTCATAGACAGCACCTCCCTCTCTCTCGGACTAGGCTTTCAAGTCCTCGCCGCCGCCGAAGCCGCAGAGGATGGACTACAAGCCGCACTCAACGCTATCGAATCCACACGCAAGCGACTCAAAGTCTATGCCGTACTGGACACGATGGAATACCTCAAACGCAGTGGACGCGTCCCCAGCGCGGTCGCCGCGCTCGGAAGTATCTTGCGTATCAAGCCATTGATCGAACTCACGAATGGGGAAGTCAAAGCCATCGGCGCAGTCCGCACAACAAAACAAGGCACCCAACGAATGTTGAACTTCCTGCTCGCAGGTGGAAAAATGGAACGACTGGCGATCCTCCACACCAACGCCGAATCCCGTGCGCGTGAGTTATTGAATGAACTCATGCAAAAAGCCAGCCAATCCGTGCCGCGTGATATTCTCATGGTCAATGTCACTACAGTGATTGGCACGCATGTGGGTCCCAATGGCTTGGGCTTCGCGGCGGTGAGGAAGTAAAAACAATGTGCAATGGGAGTAAAAATACGGTAAGATAAAGGTATGCCGAAAGAGATCAGAACCCTTTTAGAGAAATTGAAATCTGGTTTAAAGCAGATTTATGGTGAACAGTTTAGACAAGCCTATCTGTTTGGCTCCTACGCGCGGGGTGATTACGATGTCGATTCCGATATTGACGTGTTAATCGTGCTTTCCAATTTCGAGAAGTATGGGGCGGAACTAAAGCGTACCAGTGAACTGGTGGGAGGGTTATCCTTCGATTATGGAACAACAGTAAGTGTGGTATTTTCACGTGAGCAGGAGTGGAAAGTCAATAAACTGCCATTGTGGATGAATATCCATGCTGAAGGTGTCGCAGTATGAAAGAAGATACCCAATTTCTCCTGGAGAAAGCAGAAAGCGCTATCGGTGCAGCAAAAAGTTTATTGCGCGATAAATATCGAGATTTCGCTGCAGGCCACGCCTATTACGCGATGTTCTATACTGCCGAAGCCCTGCTTGCGGAAAAAGAACTAAAATTAAAAAAAAACATGTGGGTGTTCATCGTTCTTTTTCAGAGCATTTTATCAAGACAGACATCTTTGAACGGAAGTATTATCACTGGCTGGTGGCTGCTTTTAACAGCCGTTTGGTTGGTGATTATGCTATTCGAACCGAATTTGAAGATGATGAAGTTCAAGAATGGATCGATCAGACAGGGCAGTTTTTGGATAAAGTACAAGCTTATCTGACAAATTCATAATCCTCTTTTGGAGTTTGACGATAGTGGGATACGAAGTTAAAAGATCTCCTGTTGAATATTCAGAACTCTCACATATTTCACGGATCTCCTCCGCTGAAAGCCCTGAACTCTTTTCCCCAGTCAACAAATTGAGATACTCAAAACGAGCCGCGGCTTCAGCGTATTCGATCTTGTCGTACGCCTTTGAAAGCGACTTATCCGAGCGACAGATTACACCATGCCGCGCCCAGATCGTAAGGACGTGATCATGCAGAGACTTCGCCGTGACCTCCGCCAGCGCGGATGAACCCGGCGTTTGGTATTTCAAGATTCCAATCCCTTGTGGAAACTCTATGATCGTCTCTGGCTCCCAGCGTAGCAGATGCCTGTTGAGATAGATCTCATCCTGATAGGCTTCGATGTGACTGAGATACGTCAGATACGGCGGCTGGACATGAATAATCGCATTGAACTGAACATCCTCGCTGAGAACACGGTCATAATGAACCGCCAAATGGGAATTGAATTCACTCGTCAACCGCGTAAACGATCGGTCATGTGCAGTAAACAATTGACCCGTTTCCCCACCCTCGTCCACCACCAGACAGCCAATGTTGGCAGTCGATTCATCCAATATATCCCGTAGACGCGTGCCTGAACCCGATGCAAGAAAAGTCGCTCCTGCCAATTCAGGGGCAGGCTTGGGCAGAATGATCTGCTCCTGCAAAGGGAAGCGCTTCGAGATGTCCAACTCCCCGCGCACACAAACGGAAATATTCCCAGCCGCGCCTTCACAAGCGCCGGATTCAAAAAGATGTTTTCCCGCTTCGCCCATGAGGGTTAAGAGGGTGTCGATATCGAGTTCACGAGATGGGTTCATATTAGAGTTTACCAATTCTGCACGCGTTTAAGTACCTTCAATAGCCAAGTATAAACGACATTGATTCTCCCAAATCTGTGGCGGCGAAATTAAGTATGGTTGCACACAAGAAGGAAAAACGGTAAGATATGGGTAGGAATAAGAGATGTCGTTAAAAACTCAGAAAATACTCAAGGAACTAAAAAGAGAACTGCTTCGAATCTATGGCAGGCAGGTTGACAGCATTATTCTCTATGGTTCACAAGCACACGGCGATGCCCGTGAAGACTCAGATATTGATGTCTTGCTGGTCTTGAAAGACGACTTCAATTATCTTGAAATGCTCAAACGCTCAGACGATCAGGTTGTCTCCCTATCCCTTGAGAACGATGTGGTCATTTCACGTGCCTTTGTTTCCAAAAAGGAATACACAGAGAAGCAGTCTCCTTTCCTGATAAACATTCGTCGCGATGGGATAGCGGTATGAATCCAGAAGTTAGCGAATTATTCGATAAAGCCAAACGTAGTATAAAAACGGCTGGGAAAATTTTGAAAGACGGCGAAGTTGATTTTGCAGGTTCCCGCGCTTATTACGCTATGTTCTATGTTGCAGAAGCGTTATTGCTGGAACGCGGGCTTGCATTTTCAAGTCACTCTGCCATCATTGCCAACTATGGAAAAGAATTTGCCAAAACGAAACTGCTCAATCCCAAATTTCATAACTATCTGATCAAGTCACAGGATAGGCGGAACATTGGTGATTACGCAATTGGCAGCCATTTAACTCAAGAAGAAGTTAAAGAAATGTTGGCTTGGGCAAAAGAGTTTGTCAAGGCGGCGGAAGATTATGTTTAAGCAAGCATTTTGATGTGCAAAACAGAACTTGGAGGTCTTGATTGTCTCTAAATGATAAAATAATTCCACACAAGCCGTACTCAAGAAACTGATTTATTATTATAAAATCGTTCATGAGCTACGCAAACATCGCTCTTGTAAAACTTTCAGTTAAGCTTACACGGGCGATGTTGGGCTAGAATATTATTAGCAATTTACTGAGGTTTATTCTTATCTCTTTTTTCTTGTCAAAACGTGCCCGATGAAATTTGTCTTCCACGTTTGGTAGATCAATGTTAGCCTGTTGACAAAACCAAACAAATAATTTTGATTGGTATTCAGCTGTTTCAATGGGTGGACCAAAAAACTTCACCAACTTTACCTGGTTAATCATTACGAGAAGGAAGGATTTTAAAGAGGCTCGCATATTTGTCTTCGACCAGCCTTTTCATCGTGCCTTGATAATCTTGTTTCAAATTATCAAACTCAACTGTTGGTATTCCTTCAGAGTCTATTATGCCGAGAAATTTAATAGCGTGGATTGCTAAACCTTCTTTTCCCTTTGCCATATCAAGTTTCCTCAACAAATCAGTATCTACCTTATCGGGTTTCCATTCAGGCTCGTGGACAAAGTTCATAAACTCATCTAAGCCTTTTAGTCGAGAAGACGGAAACCTCAGGTTTTTATTGTCTTTCATTGGTTCTCCTGATCTAATTGATGGCTACTTTATTTTTGATTGCATCGAAACCCTTTCGGGTAATACGCCAATCTTTGTGATTTTTGGCTTTGCTAGCGTAACTTTTGCGCAACCATCGCAAGTATCGTGGAAAACGCTATTTTTTTGATTGTCGGCGTCCTTCAAAAGGCTAAAAATACCTGTACAGAAACTAGTTTTCAAGTCTGCGCATGCACAAGATGAGTAACAGGGAAAACCAGCCATCATAGGACTTCCATATATGGGCGTTTTTCGTCCGACTCGCAAAATATATCCATATATGGCGGCTCAATTTTTCATCATTTTTCACGATTTGACTTGTGATTGCACAACCGTTACGCTAGTTTCGGTCAACCAACCTTTGCTAGCGCAATAGTTTGCAGTTGCTGATAAATTCACTGGGCGTGACCAGCGTGCACGACGGAAATAATCATTGGCAACAATCCTAACATCTGATATATCCATGTTTTCTACTTCAAAACGGTAACAAACCGCTAACATTAGACGCTCAGTATCTGTTGCATTTCGAGTTAGCGAGGAAGCGTACTCTTCCCAAGTAATATTGTTTTCAAATTCTATAGACATTTTGGGCTCCTTTTTAAATCGAAATCAGTTACTAATGTACGCATGAAGGTTGCAAGGCGTTCCACCTCATTTGTTTTTAAGTCGGTGGGCAATTTCAAGCGAACAATACAATTTTCTCGCAAAGGGAATGGATAATCTACCATTTGTGTAGAAGCACTGCCTTGCGTGATTGGCATCTCAAATGCATCATCGGTATGTTGGTTCTTATCGGCTTTTTTGGGCTTTTGCTTACGTGTGCTTGATTGTTGTCCCTTATATTTCCAAGCCGTAGGGTTATCTACATACTGTAAATACAGTGAGAGTGCCTGACGAAATCTGCGAAAATATGCATTCAGACTTTCTGGTTTAAACTCCTTTCCGTGTATATTTTGAAAGCGTTGTAGAATGTCATCTACATCCAACTTAGTGACATTCATATTTTCCCAACCTTCATCCACGCTTAGAATTTTTCGGACGGGGGATGAGAACCCATACGCGGTATTCTCATTCATCAATCCTTTCTGTGCTGCCCAAGTCCAAAACTCAGCAAATTGCTTTCCTGTGGATTCCATTTTATGCTCCTTTTCATGTTGTTATGCGGAGTATTATACAGAAAAGTTCTGTTATGTCAATAGTATTCTGACATAGGTTTTCGTTATGTCAGAGTGTCTAAAAGCTAGGTTTCTTACCTTGAATAGTATGGCTGAGATAATCTCCTCCCCCATGATAAAATACTTCCTATGCAACAATCACTGGAAAAACTACGTAAATTCTTCCGTCTTGAACACGAGAACGGATACCAAAACACCGCCATTATTGGCGGACTTGCCAAAATGCTCGATTATTGGGAAGGCGAAGCCCGCGCCGATGAACTCAAGGAAGAGGTCATCCAGGCTGTCGTGCAGAGACTCCGCTCGTATGACGGACTCAGCCCCCAGTCACGCGCCGACGCGCTGAAAGGGTTGTGGAAAAGGATCGGGGACACGTATCCAGATACCCAGCAAAAGACCAGCCCCCCTAAATCCCCCCGACAGGCAGGGGACTTGATAAATCGCCTAAGTCTGCGCCGAGAAACGATCAACAAAGTCGTCAGACTCCACCGTCCTCCCCACGTGGGGGGACTACAGGGGGGCAACCGCGCCCGCCTGCCCAGCCGCGTTCTGAAGCCGTCGCAGGCGCAAAGACCTCTGCCACGCCCGCCGCGCTGGATGCCAAGCTGACCGTCCTGCAAGGCGTGGGAGCGCGCCATGCCGAGACGCTCACCAAGCTCGGTATGCAAACGCTCGGCGACATGCTCTATTACTTCCCGCGCCGCTACGACGATTACTCGCAACTCAAGCCCATCAAGGATCTGTTTTATAGCGAGCAGGTCACGGTGATCGGCACCATTCAAAGTGTGCATTCACGCCCGATACGCGGCGGCAAGGCTTCGATCATTGAAGTCGTCATCAGCGATACCACGGGCGGATTGCGTTTGTCGTTCTTCAACCAGCCCTGGCTTGCGAACCGTTTCAAACAGGGTGATGCCATTTCCGTCTCGGGCAAGGTCGATCAATATCTCGGTCGCCTCGTCATGAACAGCCCCGATTGGGAACCCATCGAGGTCGAAAGCCTGCACACCAATCGCATCGTGCCGGTCTATTCGCTCACCGAACGCATCACGCAAAAGTGGCTTCGCAATTTGATGAACCAGGTCGTCACCTATTGGGCGCCCGCCGTCGCCGATGCCATGCCCGAAAGCGTCCGCAACTCGGCACATCTCATGCCGCTCGGCGAAGCGTTGTTGCAAGTGCATTTCCCGACCACGCAGGAAAAACTCCAAGCCGCGCGTGAGCGACTCGCCTTCGACGAAATCTTTTATCTGCAAATGGGAGTGCTTCGCCAGAAACGGGATTGGAAATCCGTGGAAGCCCGCCGCTTCTCCATCTCAGACGAGTGGCTGGGCGCGCGCTTAACAAGCCTTCCCTTCACCCTGACCTCTGCTCAACAACGCGCCATCACAGACATCCGCGCCGACCTCGACTCTGGTAAACCCATGAACCGACTCCTGCAAGGCGATGTGGGTTCAGGTAAAACAGTCGTTGCCGCGTTAGCCGCCGCCATGATTGCATCCAATGGCTCGCAAGCCGCCATCATGGCTCCCACATCTCTTCTGGCAGACCAGCACTATCATAATTTCACAAATCTTCTCAAGGATGTTCTCAAGCCCGAAGAGATTCGTTTATTGGTTGGCGATACACCCGAAGCCGAAAAAGAAGAAATTCGGGTCGGGCTTGCGAACAACACCATCAAGATCGCCATCGGCACACACGCGGTTATCGAACCGAACGTTCAATTCGCTGATCTGCAATTCGCCGTCATTGACGAACAACATCGCTTTGGCGTGGATCAACGTGCAGAGTTGCGAAGCAAAGGCACCAATCCACATCTGTTGGTGATGACTGCCACACCGATCCCGCGTTCCCTCGCCCTCACCTTATACGGCGACCTCGACCTCTCCATCATGGACGAAATGCCCGCAGGACGAATACCGATCAATACCTTCGTGCTTCGCCCGCAGGAACGCGAGCGTGCATTTGTATTATTACGTGGGCAGATCACAGACGGCAAACAAGCCTTCATCATCTATCCGCTCATCGAAGAAAGCGAAAAGATCGAAGCCCGCGCCGCCGTGGACGATTACGAGACTCTCTCCAAGGAAGTCTTCCCCAATTTGAAACTTGGCTTATTGCATGGAAAGATGCGTCCCGCCGAAAAAGACGAGACCATGCTCAAGTTCCGCGACAAAAAATATGACATCCTCGTTTCGACAACCGTCGTCGAAGTGGGCGTGGATGTCCCCAATGCCACCGTCATGCTCATCGAAGGCGCGGACAGATTTGGTCTGGCGCAGTTACATCAACTGCGCGGTCGTGTCGGGCGCGGCGCGGATCAATCCTATTGTTTGTTGATCCCCACGCATGAAGATAAAGCCGAGAACGAACGTTTGCAGGCGATGGCTGAATCCAATGACGGCTTTGTGCTGGCAGAAAAAGACTTGGAGATTCGCGGTCCCGGTGAATTCTTGGGCACGCGTCAATCAGGCTACGCATCCGGTCTGCGCATGGCAAGCATCACCGATGTCAAGTTGATCGAAAAAGCCCGCGCCCAAGCCCAGACTTTATTTGAGCAGGATGCCGATCTATCCAAGCCCGAAAATTCCCTCCTCGCCGAAGCCTTTGGAAGATTCTGGGGTGAGGGTAAGGGAGATGTTAGTTAAACACAAACCCCGTCATTGCGAGGGCGGTGACTTCCGCCCGAAGCAATCCCCTACGTCAAGTGGGGAGATTGCTTCGTCGGCTAGACGCCCTCGCAATGACGAATAATGAGGAGAATTCATGGTTCGTGCATTATTCCCCGGAACATTCGACCCCATCCATTACGGCCACATTGACATTGCCACGCGTGCCACACGTCTCTTCGACGAAGTGGTGATGGCTGTCTATGACAAGCCGTTGAAGTCGTTGATGTTCTCACCTGAAGAACGCATTGCCCTTGTGAACGAAGCATTCAAGGATAACCCCAAGATCAAGGTCACAGGTTACAGCGGTCTGACCGTTGAGTTTGCCCGCAAGATCGAAGCGCAGGTCATCGTGCGCGGCTTGCGCGTCTTCTCAGATTTTGAGTTCGAGTTCCGCATGGCACTGGCAAATCACCGCCTTGCGGAGGATATCGAGATCGTGGCGCTCATCACTGCCGAGGAGCATACCTTCCTCTCGTCAACGACCGTCCGTGAGATCGCCACATTGAACGGGGATGTCTCCAGTATGGTGCCGCCTTTTGTGGAAAAGGCGTTCAAGGAAAAGATCACCGAACCCGACGATCAAAACTCCTTTCCCAACTCGCTTCGAGATTAATTTGTGCTAGAATTGCCGTTATCATTCCTTCACATGAAGGAGACCCTTATGGACATCCTGCAACTCATCGACCGACTCGAAGAACTCTTCAACGAGAGTAAAAACATTCCCCTCACCCGCAATGTGATGGTGGATGAAGATCGCATGCTGGATATTATTGACCAGATGCGCATCGCCATCCCTGAAGAGGTGAAGAAAGCACAGCAATTACTCGGTCAACGCGACCGTGTGCTTGCCCAGGCGCAAGAGGAAGCGAATCGCACCCTCGAACTTGCCCGCCAAAAAGCCGATCAGATGGTGACGAAGGATATGGTCACACAGGAGGCTTCGAAACGCTCAGAACAGATCCTCGCACAGGCACGTAACGAAGCCGAAGGCATTCGTGCCGATGCAGATGATTACGTGGTGGATAGCCTCACCCAACTTCAGGCTGAACTGGAACGGATCTCCAATCAGGTCTCCAACGGGATTCGCACGGTGCAGGAAGAACAATCGAAAAGAGCGCCAGCAACACCTTCAGCAGAAAAGTAATTGGTAAATCGTAAAAGAGCCTCCCAAAATTTTGGGAGGCTCTTTTTGTTTCTTTATTGACCCGTCAATTGCAAACTCGAATGACTATATTCCATCAACTCGATCTGATTGCCATCCGGGTCGGCGATCCATGCCTGACGGGAATTATCCATGCCGGTTTTGATGTCCGTCACGTCCACGCCTTTGTTTTTGAGGTCTTTGCAATACTCATCCAAACCAGTGACCTCAAGGCAGAAATGCTTGTAGCGAGTGCCGATATTTAGTTCCTCCATCTTTGCCGCCCCATACTTCCACTGCCATTGCCTGATCGAAGAATTCAAGGAAGGTGGAATTGCCGCATTCAAAGTAATAACCGAAGGTGTTCCTGTTTGTTGTTCAAGGTGAACTTGACCTTCATGCCAAATTTGTTCACATAGAAATCAATGATTTTGGAAAGATCGTTTGTTACAAAGTTAAGATGTGCAAGTTGTCGAATCATAGATGCCTGTTTTTTTATTCATGCTCCATGGCTGTCAGCCACGGACGGATTTCATAGATCAGCAGGCCAGCTTCCACCGCAGGGTCGGAGGCGGCGAAAGCGTCCAATTCATCTTGTGAAACCTCTTTTGTTGCGACCATCATTCCTCCTGCATCCGGCAACAGAAATGGACCACCAAGTTCAAGTTTCCCTTGTTCATGAAGTTTCAAATAATGCTGAACGTGTTCACCAACACCTTCCTGCTCTCTAAAGTCAATGTTTTGTTGCCATTTGGGACCGGGCGTGTGAAAGACCACGTAACGAACTGATGACATGCTTGCTCCTGTGTATTGTTTATTTACTTGTCAGCATCAAGGCGGCGGGGGTACAGTTGCCATACGCCAATCGGTGAGGTATTTCGGTCCGCCGCCTTGATATAAAAGCAGGGCGATCCAACCGCCGCTTTGCGTTCTTCCCCACACATTGGAACCGGACGGATAGTATTCAACGATTGTCGTCGGTACATTCTCTGCCAATTCAAATCCGGTTAGGGAGCTGTCTAATTTCGGCTCGGTTCTGATGGCTTCGTATAGTATTCGCAGTTACGCTCATGGGCAGGGTAGGAAATGGTTCAAGTCGCTCCAGCGGTATCCAAACTGGACGGCTGGATACCAGGGCCAATATAACGCTCCCTGCGGCGTATTCGTCCAGAAGGTTGTTTTTGTCTCTTTCCGCCACCCAACAACAACAAATTTTTGAACCAGGTCGGGCCTTGTTATGTAGTTAATTTCCTTGAGCGACCCTGAGGCACCGGGGTCCATCGTATAGACCATCCCCCACCCACCCTGCAACTGGCTGATCGAGACTACATTTCCGCCCATGGTGAGGCTTTCCAATTGCGGAAACCCAGCTCCGTTAAACAATGCGGTATTATCCGCTTTTAGATACCTCAGTTTTTTTTCATTATTATCATTCAAAGCATTGATATATGTTTCCCAATTACCGTTCAGGGTTGTTCTGTTGGTACCTGATTTATCACTGGGTGAGATAAACATCGGCACAATCTCAGGCGTTTGCCGGCCGCCACCCCAGTTTTCAGCGGTGCGTGATTTGTAGTTGTACAGCGCAAGCTGGCTGTCGTGTTTGACACGGAAAAACTGGGAGCGTATCAGAGGCGTGGGTGTGGGGAAAATATAGGTTTGAAAGGGAGTGTTTGTGGGTTCAGGAGTAAAGGTATTTCTGGGCGTTGATGTAAAAGTCGCGGTGGGAGGGATGGCTGCAATCGTTTGTGTGGATGCGGCGTTGGCGGTTTGCGCGATGAACAGATTGATCGCATTCGGGTCAAGTGTGGGAACGGGTGTCACCATGACAGGGGCACATGCCATAATTAATATAAAAGTCATCAGCCAGATAAATATTTTTTTAACTGGTATGGCCATTATTTTTCGCCTATGTTTGAGATGAATTTATTGGGGAGGTGGAGGGGGCAAAGTTTCCATTTTCCACGATGTAGGATATTGGAGGTCATTCATTGCAGGATACCATAATAATGCGATCCAACCGCCGCTTTTTAATCTTCCCCACACGTTGGAGCCGGATGGATAATATTCGACCACCGTTGCAGATTGGCCCGCCGCCAATGCCGACGTGCCTGTGGCATTTACCAGGTCGGGGCTTTGTTGGATGGGTACTGCTGTAGTGGCAGTAATTTTCATGGGCAATTCAGGAAATTTTTCAAGCAGTTCCAACGAGATCCAGACAGAACGACCCGAAACCAAAGGCCAATACATATCTCCCTTTGGTGGATTGGTCCAGTAGGTTTCCTGAGTCTCTTCCCTCCACCCAACCACTACAAACTTGTGGATCAGATCAGGTTTGGTTATATAGTTTATTTTTTCGATTTCGGGCGGCTGAAGATAATCCAGGGTATGTACCCTGCCCCAAGCTCCCGATATTTCATCCAATATGACGATATTACCGCCCATGGTCAGACTTTCCAATTGAGGAAAGCCTGCCGAGTTAAACAAGGCAGTATTATCCGCTTTCAGGTATCTCAATTTCGATTCGTCATCATTGTTCAACGCATTGATATAGATCTCCCACTCACCGTTCATTTTCGTTCGGGACGTCCCGGAGGTTGACTTGGGCTGTGTAAACAACGGCACAACTTCAGGCGTTTGAGGACCAACGCCGCCCCAAGCGCTATCCGCGGTGCGGGACTTATAGTCATGGATTTCAAGCTGGCTGTCATGTTTGACACGGTAATAGGTCAGTTGTGGTTCTGATGTTTTGGAGATACAGGAAGTGAGTATAAACAAAAGACTAACACTACATAACAAGCGCAACTTCATACCTATCCAAGAACCTCCTTGACGCGTCCCACCTGCCCATCCTGCAAACGGACTTTGATGCCATGCGGGTGATTGGCGGATTTGGTGAGAATGTCTTTTACAATTCCCTGGGTCAATTTACCTGTGCGCTGATCCTGTTTCAAGACGATCAACACAGTCATGCCGGGTTTGATATTGGAACGGGTTTGACCATTCATGGAGTTCATTTTAAACTTTCGCCCACATCAAGCCTATAAGCGATCAAAGACTGGTTCAATTCCTGCAAAAAAGCAATCAGCGAAATGATCAGCGACGCCATGGCGCTGACAAATAGGATACCGGGAAACCAGACGTTTTCCATTCTAAAAGCGGCGGTAAAAAACAATGTAATGACCAGCATAGCCGATAACAAAACACAAATGACCGCAAAGACGATCGCCCGCTGCAACAGACCTGCCCGGCGGGAAAGAATGTGAAGTTGTTGGAGCGCGTTGGAACGAATATCTTCCGAATTTTTGGGCATCTCGCGCACGAGACTGCGCCCGCGGTCGATCACGCGCCCAAGACGGTTGGTCAGTGAAAGGATAAGAAGTCCAACGCCCGAAATTAAAACAACCGGCCCAACCGCGACTTGCAGAATGGGGATTAATTCGTTAACCGTGATATTCATTATGGCGGCAATGTAAATGTTGGCGTAGGCGTCGCGGTCTCTGTTGAGGTGAGTGTGGCAGAGGGGAAAGGTGTCACTGTAGGGAGGGAGGTGGATGTCGCGGGCATGGGAGTATCCGTTGGTATATCTGTTGGCGGGAACGGTGTCACAGTGAAAGTAGGCTCGGGGGTTGGAGTAGGCAGGTTGAAGGTCAGAGTGACGCGTTTTTCAGCGTGGCGATCCTCTCCATTGGAAAGATAGATCCGCAGTGTGACCTTATTCTCTTTGAAGTCCTGCAAATTCCATGTATAGATAAGCGACGGGTTCTTGAAGGCGTTCTTGCCCTCGGCAAGCAAAGTCCAATTGGAGGGATCATCCCCAATCCCATATTCGAGCCGCCAGGATGTGAAGTCGCCGTTCTTGACATCGATGACGCCTCCTACGGGGAGGGTGGTGCCGGTGATGACACTGCCATTGTCGAGGTTACTGAATTCAATGACCGGGCGCGGGTCGCTCGAGCTACATTCGCGGTTCGGCGCGTAGGTTGGGTTGCGCGGCAGGTCATGCGCCTCGAGCCAGTTCCGTCCATCGCCTGTTTTCAACCATTTGCGGGCCCACTCGTCGGTGACATTCATGACAAGGTCTTTTTTTGCGAACTCTTCACAGGCATTGCCCGCGATCAAGCCCGTCCATGTATCAATGGTGGTCTGGGTCAAAAGGTCCTTCGAGGGCGGCAAGGGAGGCTGGTCACTGGCATAGAACTCACTGCGTTGCCCGCCTCTGCACCAATTGGAGGGTTCTGTACCAGATGTATTGCAGACAATCTTTTCGATAATGCCCGGGGGAATTTTGAAAGACGTAGGATTGTTGTTGGTAACGTAAGGTACTGCATATTGCATAAACTGTGACCAGATGGGCGCGGCGCCTGAGAGACCGGATGTATTGATCATAGGGGTGTAGTCGGCATTGCCCACCCAGACGCCTGTCACCAGATCGGGGGTATAGCCCAGCGTCCAGTTATCACGGAAGTCGTTGGAGGTGCCTGTCTTTGCGGCAACCTGGAATGAAAGGTTGAGCGCGGAGTTGGAACCGAACATCAGGGAGCGCGCCTGATTATCGGAAAGAATGGACGAGATCAGGAAGGCATGTTCCGGGCGGATGACTTGTTCGCCTTCGGGTGGTTTGTATTCGTAAATGACGTTGCCTTGAAAATCAACAATCTTCAAAATGGCAACAGGCGGAACTTTTTTGCCTCCATCTGCAAATACAGAGAAAGCGGATGTCATCTCCAATAAACTGACATCACCCCCGCCCAGCGTCAGGGCTAGACCGTAATCCGGTTGCGTCAAACTGGTGATCCCCAGCCTTTCAGCCATTGCGATCATGCCGTCTTTTTCCGGAGTGGCGGGGTCATCGTAGACACCGACAAATTGCAATGTTTTAACCGCAGGAATGTTGAACGAGTTTGACAGCGCAGTGCGGACGGTCATCCCTCCGTGGAATCTGTCATCATAATTCCGGGGGACATAAGGTGGGTTGGCTCCATCAGGGAATTCAGTAGGCACATCCCAGATCCATGTAGAGGGCGTCCAGCCTTTTTCAAAGGCGGCAACGTAGGTGATCGGTTTGATGGATGATCCCGGTTGACGCGTGGGACTATCCGCCATGTTGACCTGACCAGAGATGGCGTCGTTATTGAAATCAGGGGAACCAACCATTGCCATGATCTCGCCCGTGACTGGCTTGATGGAAACAAGCGCGCCGTTGTGAGCGTTCTTGTCTGCCAGCAGGGCAACCTGTTCGGTCACGATTCTCTGGGCTTCATCCTGAAGCTGCGGGTCAAGCGTAGTATAGACGATGAAGCCGGAGCGATAGATGGTCTGCGCGTCGTATTGGGCTTCGAGCTGTGAACGAACGAAGTTGACCCAATGCGGGTAGCGAGTATTAACGTTCGGAGAGTTGAATGTGCGATTTTTTATGTCATCTGCCGCATTCAGGGCAGTTGCCTGGTCCACACAGATGGGCACTTCACTGTTGCTGACCTTGATACATCCCTGCACTTGACTCAAGCCATACATCAGCACAAGCACCTGCTGTTGACGAGCCAGCGTTATATCGCGGTTTGTGTAAATATCGTATACGGAGGGAGACTGCGGAAGCCCGGCGAGGAAGGACGCTTCTGCCAAAGTCAACTGGTTGGCGGTCTTGCCAAAGTAGGTCTCCGATGCGGCTTCCACGCCATACGCCAGATTGCCATAATAAATTTCATTGAGATATAACTCAAGGATCTCATCCTTGGTGTAACGGCGCGTAATTTCGGAGGCAAGGATGATCTCACGCGCCTTGCGCGAATATGTCCGTTGGGCGCGTTCCTCGGGCGTCAGTAACAGTGCGCGCGCCAGTTGTTGTGTGATCGTCGAGGCGCCTCCGCCCTGTCCAGTTGGTGCGATAGTTTTCCCACAACGCACGAATGATCGCCGCCGGGTCAAAGCCTGGATGGGTGTAAAAGTCCTTGTCTTCCGTGGCAATTGTCGCTGCGACGAGAGCCGGGGAGATCCGGTCAATGGTCACATAGGTCCGGCGTCCGGCGTTCGGGTCGAGGATCTCATACAGGGAATTGCCATTGCGGTCCAGAATACGAGTGGTCTCGAACTGGGAGGCATTGTTTTTCAAGTCGCCCACACTGGGAAGTGTGCGTGCGATTCGGTAGTAGGAATATAACAAAATTGAACCGCCAATAATGGCAAGGATAACCAATCCGAACAAAGAGAAGATAAACCCACGCACAAGACAACTGCCCCAGCCATTCTTCCAGTCAAACGTAACGGGGCGCGAAACGGGAGGGACTGGCGGCGGTGTCTGCCTCAGCGGCTGGCTTGGAATTTGTGATGACACCCGACGTGTTTGTGGCGTGCTGTTTCTAGGGTGACTTGCGGATTCATATGCTGCAGGGGAAACGCGTGTGCTCCCCATATCCACCTGATCGACACGGCGCGGCAGGGGCATGTTATCTTTGTCCAGTGGAATGTGAGGAGGTGTACGCGGCGTGCTTGCACGCGTGGTAGCTGCCTGTTCATCAGGCTCATCTTTTTTTGGATCAAAAGCAGGCTCAGCGTGAGTCTCTGCTTCGGAGTCCAGTAAACGTCTTATTTTTTGGAGGCGATCTTCATCTTCTTCGTGGGTCATATAGGTCCTGTAGGGGCGAGGCTGCGTAGCGTCTCGCCCCGTTTCGTGGAGGTCACAATTGAGCGGGGAGACCCCGCCCCTACTTTATCCTTCCTTTGGTTTACTCATCATCAAAACGACCCATGTGCCGCGATGACACACTTCATCATTTTGATTTTTCACTTCCAATGTGATTGTCACTGAACCACCGCCGATGCGCGGCAGGGCTTTGGTTTCAATGGTTTCCAATTCTGTATGAATGGTATCACCGATAAAAACGGGTTTGACGAACTTCCATTCCTTCACTTCGCGGAATGCGATCACTGTTCCATCAAGAATACCCGTCTGCCAGGCGAGACCGGAAGCGATAGCCATGCCCAGCAATCCATGTGCGATCTGTTTGCCGAACGGCGTTGTCTTGCTGAATTCAGGATCGGTGTGGATGCGGTTGTCATCACCCGAAAGCCGCGCAAATTCCATGATGTCCGCTTCGGTGATCGTCCGCTTTTCGGTGATGATTTTCTCTCCAACAACAAATTCTTCAAAGTAACGTCCCATGATTTCTCCTCTATACTCCGGTGGTTGAGTAGGGGCGAGTTTCCGCCCCGTCTCGAAATCACCAATTTCAAGTATATTTAAAATTTCTTGTCTGCCTATTATTGATGGTTTCGATACGCCCTGCGAAAAACATGCAGGGCTACTCAACCATCAATGTAACCTACTGCTAAATTATACCCTTTGACCTCTTGACGTTCTGCCCGTACAATACACCACTATGCGTGACTGGTCATTAGCGCCCGGCGATCCGCTTTCCCTCACCCTCGCGGCGGATTCACGCCTCTCCGATCCTGATTACCTCAACGACCAAATCTGGGAACTCGCACTCGGCGGCGGAGAGCCAGCCGCCCTCTCGCTTCGCACCACCTACGGATTGCGGGCAAAAGCCATGCGCGTTTTCCTGCGTTTCAGCGAAGGAAAAACCAGCGTCAGCAACCCTTCCGCTTTTACACTGCCGCCAACAGTGCGGCGTTTTTACCCGAACTTCCTCATCCTTGATTATTCTCCATTACCCAACATAGACGTTTCCACCGAGTACTGGGTTCCAGCATCGAACGCCGTTTGCGGACGCGTGAACGTTGCAAACAAATCCAACGCCATACGCAAGATCCGTCTGGAAGTCTATTCGTTGCTGACACCCATTGACGGGCAAAGCATGACCGCCACACAGATGCAAATGGTCAACGTACTTGCCGGTCAAACAGGCGGACTCTTCCCCGTCCTCTTTTTGACCGGTGGACCCGCGCACGGTGCTGGACCTCATCCCTCGCTCTTTCTGGACCTCGAGCTGGGTCCTGGGGCGACGCGTCAACTCACCTGGGCACAAGCCGCGACGGATTCACTGCAAGCCTCGTTTGATCTCGCGCGCCAGACTGCGGCGCGTCCCTGGGAAGCGGAGCGCGCCAAACTGGAACTGCTCAACGCGGGGCAAACCATTGACATTCACACCGGCGACAAGGATTGGGACGCGGCGTTTGCATTGAGTCAATGCGCGGGGTTCGGGTTATTCTTTCCGTCCAATGGATATTTGTCCAACCCGTCATTCGTCTCTGCGCGACAGCCCGATAACGGATATTCTCCCAAAGGCGATGGCATGGACTATCCATCTTCGTGGAATGGACAGACGCCGCTTGAATCCGTATTATCTTGCAAGTGTATTACCGGTATCACAAGTTGCGCAGGATGTTATTGAAGAACTTTCTCTCCATTCAAAAAGAAGACGGAAGCATAGACGGCAAACCCGGACTCGCCGGTCAGCGCGGACGTTATCTTGCCGCGCCGATGTTGACAAGTTTGGCGTGGAAAATCCACGAGTTAAAGGAAGGTACGGAATTCATCAAGGAAGTCTTTCCTTATTTGTTGAAATTTTTCCAGGCATGGTTCCTGCCCGAATACGATGAAGACCGCGACGGACTACCTCAATGGAAACATGTCCTGCAAACGGGATTTGAAGATAATCCGCTGTTCGATGCGTGGCATGAATGGTCGTTGGGTGTGAACATCACACAAGTCCATAGCCCCGCGCTCGAAGCGATGTTGTATCACGAAGCCGCCTGCCTCATCAAAATGGCGGAACAGCTTGAACAGAACGACATACTGGCATTGCTCCATGAGCAGGCATCCATCTTGCGCAAGTCCATTGAATCCACGTGGCAGGCGCGGACGGGGTTGTATCATTATCGCGACCGCGAGACAGGTTCGAGTTTGGCAGGCAAAGTGTTGGTCAAGCAGACCGGTTCAGGGACGATCGCGATGAAGTCAAAGTTCGAGGCGCCGATCCGCTTGTTGATCGAGGTGCAGACCCAAAGTCCCGCCGCGAAGCGACCCGAAGTCCGCATCCATCAATTCGCCACAAAAGCCGCGGACGAAGTCATCTCCAGCAGTGATTATCACTGGCATAACGGAGGGTCGATCTACACCACGCAGAAGGTGTATCCGAAGCTGGCGAAGATCGTGGTGAAGGGGCTGGACAAGGAAGATACGGTGACGATCAGCACGCTCGATTTCACGACCGAAGACCACACGCTCTTCACGCCGTTGTGGGCGGGCGTGCCAGACGAGGGACACGCGCAGACGATGATCGGGCGGGCGTTGTTGGACTCGAAACGATTCAATCGTCCGTTCGGTGTGCCTGCCTGCCCGTCGTTGTCCTTCGTCTCCGCTCAGGATAAGCGCGAGGCGGAATCGATTTCGCAGGCTGTTCATTTGCCGTGGAACTTGTTGATCTGCGAAGGCTTGCTGAGATACGGATTCCGTTCGGATGCGGCGCGTTTGGTGGCGCACTTTATGACGGGCATCATCCAAAACCTGAAACAGAACCGCGCCTTCTACGCGCGCTATCACGCCGAAAAAGGCGTAGGGCTGGGCGAGCGCAACGCGCTGAGCGGATTGGCTCCCGTTGGCTTGTTCATGAAAGTATTAGGCGTGGAGATTCTTTCCTCCACCCGCGTGAAACTCGAAGGTGATAATCCCTTCCCGTGGGATGTGACGATTTAATACAAAGGGCTTGAAAGTGATTCGGGGGACAAATAAAACGGAAGTTGTCTTTGCGAATGGCAAGTCTGTGGTGGTGACGGGGATAGAGTCCACGGTGGTTGAGTTGTAAAGATTCGACGACACTCGTTTGAGTTTTCACGTATAATCAAAATATGCAAGTAGCCCAGCAAATCCCTTACGTATGGGATTATGATCTAAGCCAAACTCAATTCCAGGAAATCCTTAATGGTCATCTTACAAAGGGACGGCTTAATCAGGACTGGGCAACGCGTCGCCTGTTGGAGTATGCGCCATACGATGAGATCATAAAATTGATCGGTTATAAAAGACTTGTGGAGAACTGGTCTCTCTGGCGCGGACGAATCCGTTCGAAGAGCCGCGTCCGTGGGTTTGACTTTCTTGTGGAGTGGATTCCCGAAAAACATCCGGAGTTGCTCCGTGGCTAACAATCCCGCTTTTTATTTTGATGTTTTATATCCCTTTCAAGACGATGTGATAAATATCCTCGATTCAGCAGACACAGGTTTTTATCTCACAGGCGGGACTGCCGCATCGCGTGGTTATCTTCAGCATCGCTTTTCTGACGATCTGGATTACTTTGTCAATGACGATAGCCGGTTTGGGCTGTGGGTGGAACGAATTATTCAAGCGCTCAACAAGGACTGGCATTGCGATGTCCTGATGAAAGAAGAACGATTTGCCAAACTCAATCTTGTTCAAAAAGATGTCGTTCTAAAAATCGAAATGATTAATGATGTACCCGCTCGTGTTGGCGACGTTCAAAACCATTCCATTCTTGGAAGATTGGACAGCGCTGAAAATATCCTTGCCAACAAAGTGACCGCCCTGCTCGACCGCGAAGAACCCAAAGACCTGGCAGATATCTGGGGATTCTGTTGCCAAAAGGATCTGTCCCTGCAAGCCGCGATCACGGACTCGCAAAGCAAAGCCGCAGGTGTTTTTCCCGCTGACTTGGGACGGGCGCTGTGTTCCGTTCAGAAAGAAGACTGGGAATCCGTTCGCTGGATACAAGCGCCGCCAGCAGAAACTTTTATTTCACAGTTGTATCAATTGGGGGAAAGCTTGTTGTTACCCAAGTAAAAAAATCCGCCTCTCAAATTTTCGTTACCACAAAAGGCAACCCTCACCATTTCGACAAGCTCAATGCAGCGCCTGCCCTTCGCGACAGCATCCTTTAGGGCTCCAGCGGGAGAGGCGGAAACCGTCCCGCCAATAAATCGTCACAATCGGGGTGAGGGAGCGCATCCTATTGCCCGCCCCGACTTAAACGTCAGGGCTATTTCTACAAAGTCCGCTCAAGCGGACTCGCATCCCCTTCAGTCGGACAGCATGGACGTGAATGTCCATGCGTGTTACAAATGCCAATTCTGTGGTGACGGGGATATACTCCATGGTGGTGGAGTTGTAAAACAAAAAATGCCAATAACAGATTATTGGAAATCACTTTTATAAGTTTGCACAATGATTCGATAATTTGAATTTGCCCGAATTGCAGATGGAAAGCCCTCACCCTGCCCTTCGCGACAGCATCCTTTAGGGCTCCCGGCGGGAGAGGGGGGATTCGTCCCGCCGAAAAATTGTCACAATCGGGATGAGGGGGATAGACTCCACGGTGGTTGAGTTGTAAAGATACCAACCACGCCCGTTTGGATTGTTGAGCCAGGTGCTATAATTTAAACCATGGATGCCAATTCCGATATGAAGTTCTATCGCCGAACGTTGGAAAGCCGTTGAGGAAATCGAACGGCAGGATCCGCGCCTCCCACAGTCCAAACCAACTGGCGGCAACTCAATTCCATTTTACGGCGTTCCATACGTCTTGGATTAAGCCGCGAGACGATGACGGGGAAATGGAAAATGTTTAATCGCTGGAACGTTTTACGAAAACACTATAAATCGGCCTGAAGGGATTGAACCGTTCTTCAAGCCTTCGAAATCTCAAAGGCTTCTTTTCCGCTTTGATGATCGCGGTGTCATTATTGGCGGAGCCGCTGTCAGTGTTTTGGGAAAGGCACGGTACACGGAAGACCTGGAATGCCATGTTCCTGCTTTCGATCGAGGATATTCCTCGTTTGCTGGAAGCGGCAAGTGAAGAGGGGATTGAGCCGCGTCTTGAAAATGCCCTTCCGATTCGCCCAGAAAGCCCGCGTTATGCTCTTGAAGCATGTGCTTTCAAATACGAATATTGATATTTCTCTTGGCATTCTGCCTTTTGAGCAGGAGATGGTCGAGCGCAGTGCAATTCATCGAATTGACCACAACATGCGGAATTTCGACTCCCACGCCTGAAGACTTGATTATTCTCAAGGCAATTGCACATCGTCCAAAAGATATGGAAGATATTCGCATTCTGGCTGACAAGTATCCAAATCTGGATCTTCACGTATTGCGCAGTGGGTTAAACAATTTGCACAAGTTCTGGAAATGCCATCATTATGGGATGATTCAGGGATCCTCAAATAATCGTTGCAATCGAGTGAGGGGGAAACCGTCCCGCCGAAAATTCGTCACAATCGGGGTGAGGGGGATAGAGTCCACGGTCGTTGGGCTGTAAAGGATAAGAGGTATATAATCCACTTATCTGATTTCAATTCAGTGCAGCCTAAATTTCTATTTTCCGAAGTCATTAGGGGATTAGGTTGTATGTAATAGATAAGCTGTTATATGACTTGCAGCTAAACACATAGTTAGGCACTTGGTATTAACCAAATAGTAACATCATAAAACTGGAAGTTGCGATGAAAGAAAAAACAGATACACCAATCGTTCTCTATTCAGCAAACAGTTGGTTGGCTTATATTATTGCCGAACAATATTATGGTGGATGCCATTACATCTGGTGTACGCCCCACTTTGACCCTTCTTCTGTTCCGTCAATAAGTTACACTGTCCCCACCATCAAGCCCAGTCGAAATCTATCGCAACCTACGAGAAGATGTAAAGAATAGAGACCATCATAGTTCCAAAATTGCTGCAAACAAAGCGGGGATTTTACGTGGTGTAGAATATAAAAAAATGGCTGCTGGAGAAATCACAACAGATCAAGCGAGTGAAATTCCATAAATTGTGCCGCCCGCCGAATGATTCAGATTTAAGCCTTTGATATTTGTTGTTCCCTTCAACTTGGTCAAAATCAATTCGAAAAGTTCCTGTCAGTCAACGGGCGCATCCTTTTTTCAAATGAATTTATTATAGATCGATTACCCGCGCCTGCTTTGATGTGATTGATTTTGATGGGAGATAATATGTTTGAGTATTTAATTTACGCAACTGTTCAGAACGCCTTTCCCGCTGGGCATCATTCCATTCAGTTTATAAGAAAACAATGGGCTTCAACCGCTTTGCATAATGGAATTAATAATACCTTAGAAATTTAACCCCAACGCAAGCGGAACTCGCAAAACGCATAATCCAAGAGATTGAAACAACCGAAGGAAAACCGATTGCAAAACTATCACAAAGCGAAGTTGATAACTATGTAGTATTCTTCGAAACGAATCATACAACTTTCCAAACAACGATTTAATGTTAATCAATCCGTAGGTAAAAATTTACTGAATAAATTGAGAGCAGGTGATAGTTAATCTTTTTTAGAAAATGAGTACTAAATAAAACCGTGCGTACCGATAAACAGCAGTGTCAAGGGTTGAACAAAAATAGGATGAAATAAGCTCCATGCCTATAAAAAGCAGTGGAACTTTTCCTTTTTTAGAGAAAGAGTGAAACATGATTGACCAGAATTTCAGTCTACGGGCAGCCTTCCATATCCCCGCCCGATGGAAAACTGCTGGTAATCGGGCTGGTTCGTATGATTAGCATGGACGTTAACGTCCGTGCGTGTGAAAAATTGGCAAGTCTGTGGTGGTGACGGGGGTAGAGCCCCGGTTGTGGAATTGTAAATAATTAGATTTACGAATAATAAGGGGCTGACTGAATGATTGATGAGTTATATAATAGGTATTATTTCAAACAAAGTAATCAAAGGGATAAGCAACTAAATCCACCGAAAATTCCTGAAAGAGAAAGAAAAGCAATTTATGGATGATCATTCCCATCTTGACCGAAAGTACTTTATTGATACTGAAGTATACAATTGTCCTTTCTGCAACCGAAACAATGTCCAATATAAACTTCTTGGAAAAATGATATAATTGAAATACCAAAAAGAATGTCATATATACTATGTTAAATGTACTTCATGAGATCATATATCAATGCATCTGTCCTATACTGAATTAGCGACATACTATCGACTAAGAAATCTTAATAATAATTACTGGAAATTTAATGCCAATGTTGACTTAAATTCTAATGTCTTTTATTCTGTGCCTATTTCGTTTTTTCGTAATCGATAGCAGAATACCTAAAGTAATTAGTTTCTGGTGCAAAACTCAGAAATGACGTTGAAGGGCTGGATTAAATCAGCGTTTTGCACCGAATGCTATTTGAATTTTCGTACCTTTAAACAAACGAATAACTGCAATTGTTA